>NZ_JBIAUQ010000009.1:328803-332146 GCF_042893155.1 Streptomyces sp. NPDC001668 | reverse complement strand
CATAGGGTTGCGCTGCGGGCCTACCTGTTGGGGTTCATTGTGGAGGTGCCCGGAGCTCCGGGCTCCGGGCACCTCCACATTCACCCGCCAGGCCGTTCGCGGCTCACGGCGCGATCGGCTCAGGAGGGCCGGGACGGAGCCGTTCCGTCGGGGCGAGCCGTGCTGCCGCGCAGCACCAGGGATCCGGGGGAGACCGACGTGTACGGGCCGTCGTTGCCCGGCTCGGTCTTGAGGCGGCGCAGAAGCCACAGCGCGCAGCCGGTCGCCATCTCCTGGATCGGCAGGCCGACCGTGGTGAGCCCGGGACCCCACCAGGAGAAGCCGGGCTCGTCCCCGAACCCGACCACGGACAACTCGCCGGGCACCTTGACGCCCTGCGTGGACAACTCGTCCAGGACGCCCAGGGTGAGCTGGACCGATCCGAGGACGAGCGCCGTGGGAGCCGCGGGCCCCTGCAGCAGCCGCCGTACCGCCTCGCGCCCGTGCTGTACGGACGACGGCGGCCCCAGCTCGGTGCGCCCGGCCTCGTCCGGAAGGCCGCCCTCGCGCAGGGCCGCGCGGAACCCGCGCAGACGTTCCGCGCCCGTGGGCAGCTCTTCCGGGCCGCCCAGGTACGCGATGCCGGTATGGCCCAGTGCCACCAGGTGGGCCGTTGCCCGGCGCAGCGCCTCGTGGTCGTCCACACCGAACCACTGGGAGCCGAGTGAGGGGTGGCGGCGCAGCAACTGCAGGTGCGGCAGGGCGCGCAGGAGTTTGACGGACTCGCTGTGCGGGCGTGCGGTCGGCACGATGATGACGCCCGCCACCCGGTTCGCGGACAGCTCCCGCAGGTGGTGCAGCTCCACCGTCCGGTCGTCGTCGGTCTCCGAGAGCATCAGCTGGTAGCCCTCGGCCTGCATGTTCTTGGAGAGCTCGTGCGCGATGGTCGAGTAGAAGCTGTTGCGGATGTCCGGGATCACCAGCGCGACCACGTTGCTGGACGCGCCGCGCATCATCCGCGCCGCCCGGTTGCCGACGTAGCCCATCTCGGAGGCCGTCCGGCGGACCCGGAACTTGGTCTCCTCGCTGATGCGCGCATCGTCGGCCAGTGCCCGGCCGACTGTCGAGACGGAGATCCCGAGGCGTTCGGCGATGTCCCTGGTCGTGATCACGTAAAGGTCCCCTCCGGCTTGGCGCGTCCCACGGCCGTCACGTTCCGTATGCCAACGATAGCACTCGTGTCGCGCTCCGTGATCGGGAAGGGGAGTCGCAGGGGCAGATGATGCCCGCTGTGCTAACGTTAGCACTGCTGTTTGGGCCTTGCAGCCGCCCGCGGCTGCCCAAGTGCGGAGGTGTCCGTGCGGATCGTCAGGTATGCCGTCGGCGGTGTGTGTCACTACGGAGAACTCGAACCGGGTGACGCCACCATCGCCCGATTCGAGGGCGATCCCTTCACGGGATCGAGCCCTGCGGGCCACGTCGACGAAGTGCGGGACGTCGTCATACTCGCTCCGGTCGACAGACCCCGGATTTTCGGGTTCGCGTACAACTACGCCTCACATGTCGACGAAACCGACCGCGAGATTCCGGACGTTCCCGTGTGCTTCATGAAGCCGAGCACGGCCGTCGTGGGGACGGGGGCGGCCATCGTTTATCCGGTGGACGGCGAACTCATTCATTTCGAGGGCGAGTTGGTCGTCGTCATCGGAAAGGAAGCCCGCCATGTGAAACCGTCCGAGGCTCATGAGTACATCCTCGGCTACACATGCGGAAACGACGTCAGCGACCGAGTCGTCCAACGCAGGGAAAGCAGATACGGAACGCTGCTGATCGGGAAGGGCCAGGACACCTTCGCTCCCCTCGGGCCGGTCATCGCCACGGAACTCGACCCGTCCGCGCTGTCGTTGACGACCCGTGTGAACGGCCGCGTCAGGCAATCGGCGAGCACGGCCGGCCTGATGCTCCCCGTGCCCGACCTCGTCGGCTATCTCAGCCGTCACCTGACGCTGCTGCCCGGAGACGTGATCATGACGGGCACGCCCGCAGGTGTCGGGCCGATCCGCCCCGGGGACGAGGTCGAGGTCGAGATCGAGGGCATCGGCGTCCTGCGCAACCCGGTCGTGGCCGAGAGCCGCTGAGGGCGGCCCGGGGCCTGACGACCCGGGCGCGGGTCCCGGGCCAGGTCAGAGCAGGGTCTTGAGCACTCCGTGATGATGTCCGCGTACTGCTGTGCCATCGGAGGCGTCGGGCCTGCGCGGCCCGGATGTCGGTCATGGCCCCCATCAGCCGGCCGGTGCCGGGGTCGGTCATGTGGAAGTGGCGGGTGAGCAGCACCGGCGTCCTGACCTGGGCGAGCATCGACGCGTGGTCGCAACCGGCGTTCGCGGCGCCGGTGACCCACGCCTGCGCCCGTTCGGGGCCGTACTCCCTCAGATGCTGCACCGGGATGGCGGCCATGTCGAGCGGTGACGAAGTTGCCGGCCAGGGTGCGCGCGACGGCCACCCCGCGGTCGGCGAGCACCCGGTGCACCTCGGCGTTGAAGCCGCAGAGCTCCAGGAGCGGGGTGGCTCCCATGCCGTTGAACAGGACGAGCACGGGGTGCGCGGGCTCATGTCGTCCAGGATCGCGGGAGGCGCCACCTTCGGGATCCCCTCGCCGGTCATGAAGCCGATCCCGGGGTGCGGGAACGCCGGCAGCTCGCGCGGGGCGGCATCGACCATGCCCGCCCAGTCGCCGATGGACCACTGCGGGCCGAGCCACTTGGCCCACAGCGCGAAGATCGGACCGGGGGTCTGCGCCAGGCCCGGCCTGCCATACGCGGCCACGTAGGCGGTGATGACGCCGCCGGAGGAGTTCCCGGCCACGATCGTGGGGCGCTGGACGACGAGGTCGACGAACCGCTCGACATCGGCTCCCCGGGTGTTCAGGTTGTACCGGCCCTGCCCGCGCAGGTCGATCGCGAACACCCGGAACTCCGAGCTGAGCAGGCCGATCGCGTCCTCGCACCCCCACCGTGACTCGTCCTGGGCGGGGGCCGGCAGCAGGGCCGGAGCGTCCGGGTCTCCCTCAACGACGTGGTTCATGCGGATCTCCGTCCCCCACCGCTTCACAGAGCAGCTGGTGGACCTGGGCGGGAGATGCTCATGGTCGTACTCCCCGCATACGGGACGGACAGCCGAGTGCGGTACGTCGCGACCCGCTGTCATCGTCGAGCGAGGGTCCTCAATCCTCGGCAGGTGAACGTGGCGGGGGGGGGGGGGGCGGGGGGCCCGGGCCCCCCCCCCCCCCCCCCCCCCGGCCCGGGGGGCGGGGGGGGTGGTTGCGCCCGCGCCGGGGGGGGGGGGGCGCCCCGCCCCCGCGGGG
>NZ_JBIAUQ010000009.1:0-328793 GCF_042893155.1 Streptomyces sp. NPDC001668 | reverse complement strand
GCCGCCTCTCGGGGTTGGGGTTCCCGCCCCCGGGGGGTTATCGGGCTTCGTGGCTCCACCACCCGGCGGTGGGGGGGGGGGGGGGCCCCCGCCCCCCCCCCCCCCCCCCCCCCCCCACGTTCACGCGCCCCGTCAGCGGGCCGCGTTGTTGAATTGCCCCGGACGGACGAAGGTCAGGGCGACCACTCCGGCCAGTGGCAGGAGTGTGACCTGGAGGAGCCCGGCCCGGTCCCAGCCGAAGGAGTTCACCAGGGCGGCGAAGAGCAGGCCCGAGAAGGCCGCCGGGCCGTAGTAACTGGTGACGAAGAGACCGGAAGCGCGTCCGATCTGCGACGGGCGGACGGCCCGCTGCATCACGCTGTTGCTGTTGGGATAGATGAAGCCCAGGCCGAAGGCGCCCATGAGGAAGGCGAACACGCACTGCACGCCGACCCCCGCCTGGGTCTCGTAGATGCACACGCTGATGGCGGAGACGGCCAGCAGGCTCAGGATCAGCAGGTTGCGCTGGTTGACGCGGTCGCCGAGCCAGCCGCCGAAGACGGCCGTCATGCCGCCGAAACCGAGGAAGCTCATGGCCAGCGCGGCCTGCCCGGCCGAGTAGTGCAGCGAGGTGATGAGGTACGTCGGGTAGAGGCCGAGGAAGCCGTAGATGGCCACGCCGCTGACGACCGAGTGGACGGCCAGCGCGACGGTGTTGCGGTTGTAGGCGGAGGCCGGCATGTGGTCGCAGGTGCTGGTCGAGACGGTTTTCTCGACGGAGTGCTCGGTCAGGCCGGTCTTCAGCAGGAGCAGGGAGGCGGCGGCGATCAGCAGCCCGGCCGTCCCGAACAGGTAGAAGGGCGAGTGCCAGGTGCCGTGGGTGCTCGCGAGCTCGACACCGATGAGCGGGGCGATGAAGACGCCCACGGAGTAGCCCACCCCGATCACGCCGAACGCGAGACCGCGACGCTGCGCGAAGAAGGCACCCATCGCGGCGAAGATCGCGGCGGACTGCATGCCCTCACCGAAGCCCGATACCACCCGGTACAGGGTCATGTCGGCGAAGCCGGTCGCCAGCGGGGTGGCCATCGTGCCGAGGGAGTAGATCGCGATGCTCACCAGCAGCACGGTCTTGCGGCGGAAACGGTCCAGCAGGTAGCCCGCGGGCAGGCCGGCCAGAGCCATGCCGAGCGTGAAGTTCGTCGCCAGCAGCCCGCCCTGCTCCAGGGAGAACCCGTACTCGGTACGGATGTCGGGCAGCAACGGCGGAAAGACCTGGCGGTCCATCGCGTTGACCATGTAGGAGAGGACCACCAGCAGGAAGCCCACACCGATCATGGTCCGGGAGACGGGCGGCCGGCTGCCTTTCCGGGTTTCTTCGACGGGCACTGCACTGCTGTCGACTTGCGCTGCGTGAGTCATAGCGGCTCCTGATGAGGAATGGGCCACGGCAGGCCGCGGCGGATTCATCGCCGGGCGGAGATCGCACGGCGATGACGAGAAGCGGTGAGCTGAACACGGACTCGAGTCGGCGACGGCTGTATCGGCGCCGTCTGACGGAATGCGGGCGATCGGCCACCGCGCGGTCGGACACCGCATGCGGAATTCAGCCGTGAAGAGCCCGTCGGGGACGTCCGTGGCTATGGCGTCTTCGACGACCGGACCTTGTGCGGACACTTTTCGGCCGCACGGTCGGGGTTGGCAGAAACCATGAAGGGAAGTGCACGGCGCGTCAAGACGTCCGCGCGAATTTCCTGGGATGCCGCCGCTTTCCGGTGGTGAGGGTGTGCGACGACTTCGGTGCGGGACGCGGGGTGCGGCCCGTGCGGCGCGGCCCGTGCGGGACGGGATGGGTTGCCGTGGGCTGCGTTCTTGACGATTCGCAGACCCGCAGTGCTATCGTTAGCATCGCGTGGCTGTGACAAAGTGATTCGACATGCCCCGGCATCTCGCGACCCAGCTCCAGGGGCCCAGCGGTGGCGACTTCCGACCACGAGTCGGAGCGCGCCGCCGACATCCGCCCGAGCCCAGCGACACACTCCACCCGTATCCATGGCGGCCGCAGGCCATCGGACAAGCCGACGGCCGCCGTTCCGGGTGATGTCAAGACCCTGCCGACCGGACGCGACCGGGCGCCAAGCCGGCCGTCCGCGACGGCCGTACGATTCTGCGAGGACGATCTGCCATGACACCACCGAGCCGCCCCGAGACCGTGCTGCTCACCGACTACGCCTGGCCCGACGACTCCGTCGAGCGATCCGTCATCGAGGGCGCGGGCCACAGGCTGGTGTCCGGCCCTGCGGAACCCGCCTCCGCCGAGAGCGTCGAACAGCTGGTCGCCGAGCACCGGCCCGCCGGCATCCTCACCTGCTGGGCTCCCGTGTCCGCCACCGCCGTCGGCGCCACACCGGACCTGCGGATCGTGGCCAGACTCGGCGTCGGCCTCGACAACATCGCCGTGGAGACCGCCACCGAGCGGGGCGTGTGGGTCACCAACGTGCCGGACTACTGCGTCGAGGAGGTCTCCGACCATGCTGTCGGCATGGTGCTCGCCTGGACGCGGGGCCTGGCCGTGTTCGACCGGGAGGTCCGTACCGGGCGTTGGGACCCCGCCGGCGCCCGGCTGCGTCGGCTGTCCACGCTGACCTGCGGCGTCGTCGGATTCGGCCGGATCGGCCGCGCCACCGCCCGCAAGCTCGGCGCGTTCGGCTGCCGGATACTGGCCCACGACCCCCACCCGCCCAAGGACACCCCAGGCGTCGAGCTGGTGGGCCTTGAGGAGCTGCTGCGCCGGAGCGACGTGGTGATCCTCCACGTGCCGCTGACCCCCGGCACGCATCACCTCGTCGGCGCCGGCCAGTTGGCACTGATGAAGCCCGGCGGGCTGCTGGTCAACGTCAGCCGCGGCGGGCTGGTCGACACCGACGCCGTGATCAAGGCGCTGGACGGCGGGCAGCTGGACGGAGCCGCCTTCGACGTCCTGGAGAGCGAGCCCCACGTACCCGCAGCTCTGCTGGACCAGCCCGGCGCGCTGCTCACCCCCCACGTCGCGTTCTCCTCCGACGCCTCGGTCACGGAACTGCGCCGCCGCGCCGCGGAAGAGGTCGTACGCGTCCTGGCGGGCGAGGCCCCGGCGCATCCCTGCAACGACCCCGCCGTGCGGCCCACCGGATCGGCTGACCGGCGATGAACCCCACCCCGGCGCCGGAGAGTCCGGACCCCGCGCTGTCCGGCTTCCTGACCGCCCACAAGCTGGCTCGCCCCGGCGAAACCGCGCGCTGGACGCCGTTGGCCGGCGGCGTCTCCTCCGACCTGTGGCGGGTGGACCTGCCGGGGCGGTCCCTGTGCGTCAAGCGGGCCCTGGCCCGGCTGCGCGTCGCGGCCGAGTGGGAGGCACCGGTCTCGCGCAACGCCTACGAATGGGCGTGGATGCGCTTCGCCTCCCAGCACCGGCCGGACAGCGTGCCCGACCTCCTGGCGCACGATCCCGAGGCCGGTCTGTTCGCGATGGCGTACCTGCCCGCCGAGCGCCACCCCATGTGGAAGGCCCAACTCCTGGCCGGAGAGGTGGAGGTGACGACCGCGGCGGCCGTCGGAGAGGTGCTCGGCGCCCTGCACGCGGCGAGCGCGGGTGAAGCGGCCCTGGCCGCGGAGTTCGCCACGGACGACAACTTCCACGCCCTGCGCATCGAGCCGTACCTTCTGGCCACCGCGGCGGCGCACCCCGGCCTGGCCGGCACCCTCCGGAGCCTCGCCGACCGCACGGCCCGCACCCGCCTGGCCCTGGTGCACGGCGATGTCAGCCCCAAGAACATCCTCGTCGGCCCGTCGGGGCCCGTGCTGCTGGACGCCGAATGCGCCTGGTACGGCGACCCGGCCTTCGATCTGGCCTTCTGCGTCAACCACCTGCTCCTCAAGAGTCTCGTGGTGCCCGGCAGCCGCGCCGAACTCCTGCGGTCCGCCCGGGTGCTGGCCGAGGAGTACGTCCGGCAGGTCGACTGGGAACCCCGAGCCGCCCTGGAGGCGCGGGCCGCCTCACTGCTGCCCGCGCTGCTGCTCGCCCGCGTGGATGGCAAGTCCCCGGTGGAGTACCTCACGGACGACCGGCACCAGCTGTTCGTCCGCACGGCGGCGTCCGCCCTGCTGCGGGCGCCCGCCTCCACGGTGGGCGGTGTGCTGGACGCCTGGGCCAACGCCCTGGAGGCACCGACCGCGGCCGGCGGCGGCCGACACGTGTGACCGACTGTCCGGCGGCCCCGGCACAGCGAACGAGGAGAGATCATGCGCAGAGTCGTCACCGGTCATGACGAGAACGGCAGATCGGTCGTCGTCAGCGACGGCCCCGTCCCGCGCAGCCGGGAGTTCACCAGCCTGCCGGGCTGGATCTCCCGTCTGCCCTGGGCCACCGACCCCGGCGAACCGGTCAGCCCGACCGGAGAGGACCCCACACCCAAGGTCACCAGCCTGCTTCCGGCGCCCGGCGGTACCCGGTTCATCGTCCTGACCTTCCCGCCGGAGTCCGCGTTCACCGACCCTGACTTCGACCCGGTCGCCTTCGACGGGGAACAACGGGCCGACTCACCCGGCATCGCCGAACTCATCGAGCCCGACGGCATGCACACGACGCCGACCGTGGACTACGGCATCGTGCTCCAGGGCGAGATCGTCCTCGAACTCGACGACGGCGACTGCACCCCGCTCTCGGCAGGGGACATCGTGATCCAGAACGGCACCCGGCACGCCTGGCGCAACCGCAGCGGCCGACCGGCGACGATGGCGTTCGTCCTCATCGGGGCCGGGCGCGACGGCTGAGGGGGACGTCGTGTGCGGGGAAGGCGGGCGGAGGTGGCGCGGGCAGGATCGCGAACCTGCGTCCACCCGGAACCAGAGCCGGGCTCTCCGCCATTGGGGGCGACGGTATGGTCCTCACCTTGTCATCGCCACGTTCGGCTCCGCACTGCTCCCGCGCACGTGGCCGTCGCTCGTGCTCGGTCAGCGGGGTCCTCGGATGCTGTCGATGATGCGGGTCCAGTTGTCGCTGCCGTGCCCGTTCTCGATCGCGCGCCGGTAGTGGGCCTGCACGGCCAGCGGGAGCGCGAGGTCGAGGCCGAGTGAGGTGCTGGTCTCGACGATGTGGTCGGATGTCGCACCCATCATGGTGACGGTGCTGAGGTCGCCGGGATGCTGCCCGGCATCGAGCGCGGTGCCGGGATTCTCCTCGCCCGCCCGCAGCATGTCGCCGATCGAGTCGGTGGTGGAGAGCAGCTCCGGCAGCGCTTCCGACGCCTTCAGGCCTGCCGTGCCCAGCATCGCGGTCGCGTGCATCAGCGCCGACAAGGTGGTGAGGAACACGGTGAGTTGGGCCTGGTACATCATCTGGGCGAGGCCCGGGTCGCCGCCCAGGTACTTCGGCGTTCCGAGCGGTGCCAACGCGGCCCGGTGGTTCTCCATCACCTGCTCGCGTCCGCTGTAGTAGACGTAGGCCGCCTCCGTACCGACCATCGGCGCGGGAACCATCACACCTCCGGTGAGGAAGTCGGCGCCGTGGTCCGCTGCCCACGCTGCCGCCTCACGTGTGCGGTCGGGGGTGTCGGAGCTCAGGTTGACCAGTGTGCGGCCGGCGAGGGACGCGGTGGCGCTGCCGAGGATGCCGTACATCGCCTGGTAGTCGGTGAGACTGAGGATCACGAGGTCACTCGCTTCGACCGCCTCGCCGGGGGGCGAAGCGAGCATCGCTCCGCCGGTGACGACGCCTTCGGCGCGCCCGGGGGTGCGGTTCCAGACGGTGACCGGGTGGCCGGCGGTGAGGAGGGTGCGGGTCATCGCCCGGCCCATCGGACCGAGCCCGATCACGGTGACAGCGCTGTCTCGTCCGGTGGTGGAGTTCTGTTGTTCGTTCACCCCTCCATCCTTGGAGAGCGCCGCTACCGTCGGAAGTACCCACTATTTTCTGCGGTACTTACCTATTAGTAAGGGGACAAGCGATGGCCAGGGCGCCGAGGTGCGGGCCTTACATCTGTGGCATCGACGCCGCACTCGACGTGGTGAGCGGTAAGTGGAAGGGATTGATCCTCTGGGAACTCGAAGCCCATGGCGTACGCCGCTTCGCTCAGCTCCGGCGTGGCCTACCGGGGGTGAGCGAGAAGATGCTGACGCAGCACCTGCGGGAGATGGAGGAGGACGGCCTCGTGCACCGGGAGGTGTACGCCGAGGTGCCGCCCCGCGTGGAGTACTCCCTCACCGAGCACGGGCACACGCTCAACAAGGCGCTCGAGCCGCTCGGTGTCTGGGGCGTCGAGCGGATACGCCGCGAAGGCTCCGAAGCGGCCGAGGTCTCGCAGACCTGATGGAACGTCAGGACTCGTAGGTGTGGAACCCGCGGCCGCTCTTCCGGCCGAGGTGACCCGCGGCGACCATCCGGCGCAGCAGCGCGGGAGGTGCGTACAGCGGCTCCTTGTACTCCTCGTACATCGACTCGGCCACGGCCTGGGCGGTGTCGAGGCCGATGAGGTCGAGCAGGCGCAGCGGGCCCATGGGGTGGGCGCACCCGAGTTCCATGCCACGGTCGATGTCGTCCGGTCGTGCTGAGCCCGACTCCACCATCCGTACCGCGCTGAGGAGATACGGCACGAGGAGGGCGTTGACGACGAAACCGGAGCGGTCGGGCGCCTGGATGGCCCGTTTGCCCAACTGCTCGGCGAAGTCGCGGGTGCGCCGCAGTGTGTCGGCGCCGGTGACGAGCGCGGGGACGACCTCGACCAGCTGCTGCACGGGGACGGGGTTGAAGAAGTGCAGTCCGATGACCCGTTCGGGCCGCTCGGTGACGACGGCGAGATCGACGACGGGGATCGAGGAGGTGTTGGTGGCCAGGACCGCCGCCGGGTCCTCGACCGCCTTGTCCAGGAGGCGCAGGACGCCGGTCTTGATGTCGCGGTTCTCGGCGACGGCCTCGATGACGAACTGACGGTCGGCCATGTCGCCGAGGTCGGTGGTGAAGGACAGCGCGGCGAGGGCCTGGTCGCGCTGCTCCGCGCTGAGTTTGCCGTGCCGTACACCCCGGTCGAGGGAGGCGGTGATACGGAGACGGCCTGCCTCGGCCGCCTCCGGTGTGGATTCGGCGACACGGACGTCGATGCCGCGGCGGGCGGCGACCTCGGCGATGCCGGAGCCCATGAGGCCGCAGCCGACGACGCCGAGACGGGTGACGGGATCCATCAGGGGTCCGTCCTTTCCGATGAGGGTGAGCGTGAGGTGAGCGGCGTCAGAGATCGAGGACGAGGCGCGGTCCGCGCGAGCGGGAGACACAGATGAACATGGTGTCGCCGGCGGCCCGTTCGTCCTCGGTCAGCAGCGAGTCCCGGTGGTCGGGTGTGCCGTCCAGTACGTCGGTCTCGCAGGTGCCGCACGTGCCTTCCCGGCAGGAGAAGTCGACGTCGACGCCGGCCTCCTCCAGGGTCTCCAGCACCGAACGGTCCGGCGGCACGGTGAGGGTGAGTCCGGATCGGGCGAGCTCCAGCTCAAAGGCCGTGGCCGCCGCGCCGGGTTCGGCCGTCGTGACCGGGGCGAACCGCTCGACGCCCAGCGTGCCGGACGGCCAGCCCGCGCACTGCTCCTGCACCGCCCGCAGCAGGGGTTCGGGTCCGCAGGCGTGCACCAGGGTCCCCGCCTTGGGCACGCCGAGGTGGGCGGCGAGGTCCAGGAGGCCGTACTCGTCCTGCGGACGGATCAGGACCCGGTCGCCGTACGGGGCGAGGCGGTCCAGGAACGCCATGGAGGTCCGGGTGCGGCCGCCGTACAGCAGACTCCAGTCCGCCCCCGCGGCCTCGGCCGCCTCGACCATGGGAAGGATGGGCGTGATCCCGACGCCGCCGGCGATGAACAGGTGGCGGGCGGCGGGCCGTAGCGGGAAGTTGTTCCGGGGTCCGCGGACCCGCACGGTGGCGCCTTCGCGCAGGTGGTCGTGGACGTGCGCCGAGCCGCCGCGGCTCTGTGGCTCGCGCAGTACGGCGATCTGCCAGGACTCGTGCTCGGCCGGGTCTCCGCACAGGGAGTACTGGCGGACCAGGTCGCCTTCCTCGGCGTCCAGGAGTACGTCGATGTGGGCGCCCGGCGTCCAGGCGGGGAGCGTTCCGCCGTCGGGGCGGCGCAGGGTGAGGGAGACCACGTCGTCGGCGGCGAGGGTGCGGGCGGCCACGGTGAGGGCGGTCGGGGGGAGTTGGTCGTTCATGGTGATTCCGCTCCGGGGTTCAGGCCTGCGTCGGTACGTGCAGCAACAGCGCGTCACCCTGGCCGCCGCCCCCGCACAGGGCCGCCGCTCCGCTGCCGCCGCCGCGCCGCCGCAGTTCCGTCGCGAGGGCCAGCACCAGCCGGGCTCCGGTCATGCCGACCGGGTGTCCGAGGGCGATCGCCCCGCCGTTGACGTTCACCCTGTCCACGGGGATGTCCAGTTCGCGTACGGAGGCCAGGGCCACTCCGGCGAACGCCTCGTTGATCTCGAACAGGTCCAGGTCGGCGGCCTTCAGCCGTCCGTCGCGGTCCAGGGCGTCGCGGACCGCTCCGGCCGGCTGGACGAGCAGCGAGGGGTCGGGGCCCGCGACCGTGCCGTAGGCGCCGATCTCGGCCAGTGGTGTCAGCCCCTCGCGTCGGGCGCGCTCCGCGCTCATGACGACCACGGCAGCCGCGCCGTCGGAGAGCTGCGAGGAGTTGCCGGCGGTGATGGTGCCCGTGTCGGAGAAGGCCGGCCGCAGGCGCCCGAGGGTCTCGGCGGTGCTGTCCGGCCGTACGCCCTCGTCGGTGTCCACCACCGTCTCGCCCCGGCGTCCGGTCACCGTGACGGGGGCGATCTCCTCGGACAGCGCGCCCGACTGCTGGGCGTGGGCGGCCCGTTGGTGGGAGAGCGCGCTGTACTCGTCCTGTTCCTGGCGGGTCAGGGTGTACGACTGCTGGTAGCGCTCGGTGGCCGTGCCCATGGAGACGCCGTCGAAGGCGCACACGAGGGCGTCGCGGTCCAGGGCGTCCTCCAGCGAGGCGGCGCCGTACTTCCAGCCGGTGCGTGATCCGCGCAGCAGGTGCGGGGCGCCGGACATGGATTCCATACCGCCCGCGACGACGACCTCGTGCCGGCCTGAGGAGATCATGAGGTCGGCCAGGGCGATGGCGTGCAGACCGGACAGGCACAGCTTGTTGACGGTGCTCGCCGGGACGGAGAAGGGGATGCCCGCGCGGACCGCGGCCTGCCGGGCCGGGTTGGGACCGGCACCGGCCTGCACCACATGGCCCATGACGACGGACTGCACGGCCCGCGGGTCGAGGTGGACGGCGGACAGTGCCGCGCGGATGGCGTGGGCGCCGAGGTCGACTGCGGACAGGCTGCTCAGCGCGCCCATCAGCTTGCCGATGGGTGTCCTTGCTCCGGCGACGATGACGGATCCGGGCATGGCCGGGACCTCCTGGGGTGGTTACGGGGTCAGGCGACCGGGTCGACGGCGCGTTCGGCGATCATGTGGGCCGTCTCGTTCACCGAGTGCAGGACGACCCGGCCGCCGGGCATGCGCCGCACCCTGCTGACGGAGGTGTAGCCGGGGTGGAACCAGAACATCGTCGGCAGGCGGAGCACGGTCGCCAGGTAGGTGTTGGTGATGCCGCCGTGGCAGACGGCCGCGACCCGCCCGCCGGGGTGGGTGTCGAGGATGGTGTCCATGGCGCGCACCGCCCGCGCGCGGAAGGCGTCCCAGTCGAGGTCGGGCACGAAGTCCTCGAAGCGTCCCTCGGCGAGCGCCGCCGCCCGGGGGTCGCCCGTGCCGATCTGCTCGGGCGGGGTGTAGGGCTGGGTGACGTCCGTGTCCCATTCGCGCAGGTCGTCGAGGACGGTCGCGGTCATGCCGGTGAGCCGTTCCAGGGGTGCCACGGTCTCGCGGGCCCGTCGGAACGGGCTGACGTACAGGGCGTCCAGGTCCTCATGGCCGAGCCACGCGGCGAGGCGTTCGGCCTGGGCGGTGCCCTCCGGCGACAGCCCCGGGTCGAACACGCCCGCCAGAGGGAGGCCGTGCCGGACGAGGAGGAGTTCAGTCATGGATGATCCTTCAGTACAGGGGGTGGCTCAGCCGGCGATGGTCCGTTCCGAGCTCCAGTAGGGGCGGCGCATCGCGCGCTTGTCGAGCTTGCCCATCGCGTTGCGCAGCAGCTCGGGCACGATCTCGTAGGACTTCGGGCACTTGTAGGCGGCCAGGTGCTCCCGGCAGAACCGGTCCAGTGCGTCGGTCGGCGGCTCGTCCCCGGCGACCACGACCAGCGCCCGCAGCGACTCGCCGAAGTCCGGGTTGGGCACGCCGATCACCGCGACTTCGAGGACCGACGGGTGCCGGCGCAGGACCGCCTCGCTCTCGGCCGGGTACAGGTTCACCCCGCCGGAGACCACGACGTCCGCGGCCCGGTCGGTGATGAAGATGTAACCGTCGGCGTCGACGTAGCCGATGTCGCCGAGGGTGAAGACGCCGGGGGAGAGGTAGGCGGACCGGGTCTTGTCCGGGTCGGCGTGGTAGCGCACGCCCTGGTCCTCGGGTGCCCGGAAGGCCAGCAGCCCGCGTTCGCCGGGTGGCAGGTGGCGACCGTCGTCGTCGGTGACCAGCACCTCGAACGGCGGCCGGACCCGCCCGACCGAGCCCGGGTGGGCCAGCCACTCGTCACTGCTGATGCGGGCCACGGTTCCCGCTTCGCTGGCGCCGTACGACTCGGTCAGCACCGGACCGAACCAGGCGATCATGGCGCGCTTGACGTCCGGCGGGCACGCGGAGCCGGTGTGGGAGACCTGGCGCAGGCTGGAGACGTCGTACCGGGCGCGGACGTCCTCCGGGAGGGCGAGCAGCCGCTGGAAGTGGGTGGGCACCATGACCGTCGAGGAGACCCGCCACCTCTGGACCCGGCTGAGGAACGACTCCGCGTCGTATCTGCCGAGGACGACCACCGGCTGACCGGCCGCCAGGTGCCGCAGCGAGGTCAGCGGCGCGTTGTGCTGCAAAGGGCCGCACACCAGGTGGGGTCCCGGCGGGAAGCCGGGCCGGGCGGACATCGCGGCGAGGTAGGCGGTGCTGTCGGCGACCGGGCCGCTGACCCAGCGCACCTCGGTGCCGCGGGCCCGTCCGGTGGTCCCCGACGTGTAGACGAGCGGGGGCCGGGCGGGCCGGTCCGTGGGGAGGGTGCGGTCGTCGGGCGCGGCGGCCAGCCACAGGTCCCAGTCGAAGGCGTGCCCGGCCGCCGGGGTGCCGTGGACCACGATCGGCAGTCCCAGTTCCCTGGCCGCGTCGAGGGCGGCACCCGCGCCGGCCGGTCCGGCGACGATCCCGGTCACCCCCGCGTCGATGATCTGGTCGACGAGCTCGCCCGAGGTGAGGTTCCGGGACGTGGCCACGGTCCCCACCCCGGCCCGCAGGCCCGCCAGATGGGTCACCAGCGTCGGGATCGCGTTGTCTCCGAGGACGGCGATCCGGTCGTCGGGGCCGGGCGCGAACTCCAGCAGCCTGGTCGCCGCCCGGGCCACCTGGTCGGCGAGGGCCGCCCAGGAGAGCACGCCCAAGTCGTCCGCCAGGGCGGGCTCGTCGGGTGTCTCCTGGGCGCGGCGGTCGAGTGGCAGCAGCGACATGGCTCCTCCGGCGGCTCCTCGGTTCTCTCCCGATGCCGACGGGAGAGAGGGATGCGGAGACTGTAGCGTTTATCAAGAAAGTACGGAACACTCTGACCCCAGACGAAGCAGTTCCCGCACGTTTCAGCCGTGAAGGAGACCTGCGTCTCTCGTACCGTTACTCAATCTGTCGTCTGGTAAGTATGTGAGGAGGAGCCATGTCCCAGCCCGATCCGGACGCATGGCGCCGGCAGGTCCGGCAGTGGCTGGCCACCGTGCTGGAACCGGCGCGGCCGCCGGAGTCCGCCGCGGAGGCCGACCTCGCCGTGTTCCACAACCTCCCGCAGGACGAGGAACGCCTGCTGCTGGAGCGCTGCCGCGCCTACCAGCGGGCCCGCTTCGACGCCGGCTACCAGGCGCTGACGCTTCCCGCCGACAAGGGCGGCGCGGGTCTGACCGCCGCGCATGTGGCGGTCTTCGCCGAGGAGGAGGCCGCCTTCGAGGTGCCGCCGTCCACCGAGCTGATCAGCGTCACCGTGCGCCTGGTCGCGATGGCCGTCTCCCTGTTCGGGACGGACGAGCAACGCCGCGACCACGCACGCGCGTTCCTGCGCACCGACCGGCTCGCCTGCCAGCTCTTCAGCGAACCCGGCGCCGGATCCGACCTCGCGGCCCTGCGCACCCGCGCCCGTCAGGACGGCGAGCACTGGGTGATCGACGGGCAGAAGGTGTGGACCTCGGGCGCCCAGTTCGCCGACTACGGACTGCTGCTCGCCCGCACCGACCCGGACGTCGTCAAACAGGCCGGCATCACCGCCTTCCTGGTCCCGATGGACGCCCCCGGCGTGGAGGTGCGCCCCATCCGCCAGATGAGCGGCGGCGCCTCCTTCAACGAGGTCTTCCTCAGCGGCGTACGCGTCCCCGACGGGCTGCGCATCGGGCGGCCGGGCCAGGGCTGGGAGGTCGCCACCACCACCCTCGCCTTCGAGCGGACCGCCTCCGGCAGCGGCAACCGCCGCAAGGGCGGCACCTTCCCGGACGTCCTCGCCCTCGCCCGCTCCCTCGGCCGGACCGGTGACCCCCTGGTCCGCCAGCTCCTCGCCGACCTGTACGTCCGCGCCGCCCTGCGCACGGCCACCGTCGACCGCGTCGCCCGGACGAGCGCCGCCGGCGGCCGGCCGGGTCCGGAGGCCTCGCTGACCAAACTCATGGCCTCCGAGCTGCTCACCCGCACCGGCCAGGTGGCCGCCGAGCTGATGGGGGCGCGGATCAGCGCCGACACCGGGGAGCCGGGCACCTTCGCGTGGACCCAGCATCTGCTCGGCGCCCCCGGCTACCGGCTGGCCGGTGGCACCGACCAGATCCAGCGCAACCTGATCGGCGAACACGTCCTGAAGCTGCCGCCGGAGCCACGGACGGACCGGGCGCCGTTCTCACAGCTTCCCGGCAACTAGCAGGTTTCCACGGGGCTTTCTCACAAAGGAGTGACATCGATGGATCTGGGACTGACAGGCGCGAAGGCACTGGTGACCGGTGCGAGCCGGGGCATCGGCCGGGCGATCGCCGAGACCCTGGCCGCCGAGGGCTGCGCGCTGGCCCTGTGCGCCCGGGGCGAGGAAGGGCTGGCCAAGGCGGCCGCCGAACTGCGGGCCGAAGGCGCCACCGTGTTCGCGGAACCGGTCGACGTCACCGACCCGGCCGCCCTCGCGGGCTTCGTCGAGCGGGCGGCCGGTGAACTCGGCGGCCTCGACCTGCTGGTGTCCAACGTGTCGGCGGGCAACGTCAAGGGCCCCGAGTCCTGGGAGGCCAGCCTGCGCGGCGACCTGATCCCCTTCGCGGGCCTTGTCGAGGCGGCCCTGCCCCACCTGGAGGCCTCCGACCGGGCCGCCGTCGTCGCCATCGGCACCACCAACGCCTCCGACACCGCGCGCCCCGCCGGAGCGAACTCGTACTCCGCGCTCAAGGCGGCCGTCGTCCAGCACGCCTCCGCGCTCGCCCACTCCCTCGCCCCCAAGGGCATCCGCGTCAACACCGTCTCGCCCGGCCCGATCGACTTCCCCGGCGGCGCCTGGGAGACCATCCGCACGAGCCGGCCGGAGGTGTACGAGGAGGTCCTCGGCAAGCTGCCGATCGGCCGCTACGGCACCGCCGAGGACGTGGCCTCGGCGGTGGCGTTCCTGCTGGGGCGCACCGGCTCGTTCTGCGTCGGGGTCAACCTCGTGGTGGACGGCGGGCTGCTGACCCGCGTCCAGTACTGAGCCGTGGCGGGCCCGGCCGGCCGCCTGGACGCCGTACTGGTCTGCGGCGGCCGCTGGCACGACTTCGACCACGCGCGACTCGGGCTGCTGGGGATGCTGGGTGACCATCCCCGGGTCCGTACCAGGGTCTACGAGGACTACGACTGTCTCCCCGCTCTGGATCAGGCGGATCTGCTGGTCACCTACACCTGCGACGTCCGGCCCCGTCCGGCGCAGCGGGCCGCGCTGACCAGGTTCGTCGAGCGGGGCGGGCGCTGGCTGGCCCTGCACGGCACCAACGCGGTGATCGAGCCGTCGAAGGGTGACGGACCTCGGGAGTTCACCACCCCCCGGCTCCTCGGGGACCTGGCGAAGGTGCTCGGCAGCCAGTTCCTGGCCCACCCGCCGATCGAGCCGTACAAGGTGCGGGTGACCCGGCCCGACCATCCGCTGGTCGCCGGGATCGATCCGTTCACGGTCACCGACGAGCTGTACGTGTGCGAGCTGCACGGCGAGCTGGAAGTGCTGCTCCATGCCGAGTACACGGGGCCGTGCCGCGGTTTCGCCGAGGGCGACACCGCCGCCCGTGACAGCGCGCCGCGGCCGGTGCTGTACCTCAAGCGCCACGGTGCGGGCGAGGTCTGCTACTTCACCCTCGGCCACTGCAGGGGCCGTTACGACGTGCAGGACCTCGGCGTCGACGACACCGGGCGCGTGGACGTGGGGCCGTGGCGGACGCCGGAGTTCCTGACGGTGCTCAGGCGGTGTGTACGGCGGATGGTGGACACGGCGTAGAGGGCCGGCGCCATCGGGCGCCGGCCCCCTCGCTGCCGTTTCAGCCGTGCGGCAGCACCACCGCACGCCCGTTGATGTCCCCGGCGTGCAGGCGCTCGTACGCCTCGGGTGCCTGCTCCAGCGTGAACGTCTCGACATGGGCGGACACCAGCCCCTGCCGCGCGAGTTCGAGGACCTCCATCAGCTCGGTCCGGCTGCCCCAGTAGGGGAAGGCGGCCGACACCTCGAACGGCAGCCCGCCGCCGAAGCCGACGGCCAGCGTGCCCCCGCCGAGGCCGACGACGGTGACATCGCCCTCCACCGCCACCGACGCGGCCGCGACCGCCACGGTCGCCTCGGCCCCGACGAAGTCCAGGACCACCTCCGCGCCCGCACCGCCGGTGAGCTCCCGGATCCGTGCGGCCGCCTCTCCGTCGGAGAGCAGGGTCTCGTGGGCGCCGACCTTGCCCGCCAGCTGCAGCTTGTCCTCGCTCATGTCGAGGGCGACGACCCGGGCGGGGGTGAGCGCGCGCAGCAGCTGCACGGCGAGATGACCCAGTCCGCCGACGCCGATCACCACCGCCGTGCTGCCGGGCCGCAGCTTCGGCAGTGACCTGCGGATCGCGTGGTACGGGGTCAGCCCGGCGTCGGTGAGGGGCGCCCCCTGCACCGGGTCGACGTCGTGCAACGGGACCAGGTGGCGCGGCGAGTCCACCAGCATGTACTCCGCGAGGGCGCCGGGCCGTCCGAGTCCTGGCGGCAGGATGCCGAGACCCGCGGCGTGCGGACAGCAGTTCTCCTTGCCCTCCGCGCACTGGTGGCAGCGTCCGCAGCCCCACGGGCCGTACACCGCCACCGCCTCGCCCTCCGTCACGGCGGTGACGCCGGCGCCCACCGCCGCCACCGTCCCGACGCCCTCGTGGCCCAGGGTCATCGGAAGGGCGTAGGGGAACACCTCCTCGGGCCAGCCCATCACCGCCAGATCCGAGTGGCACAGGCCCGCCGCCGTCACCTTCAACAGCACCTGGCCCGGGCCGGGTTCGGGCACCGGCACCTCCACGACCTCAGGTGCGTGCCCCACCCGCAGGTACTGAACGGCTTTCATCATCGCTTCTCCTTGTGGGGTGTTCGGGGTCGGGCGGCGTCGCGGTCCGGCGGCGCAGCACGGTGGGCAGGGCGATCCGGCCGCCCGTGAGGACCAGCGCCACGATGAGGACGGAGCCGGTGAACAGGCTCGCGGCCCACTGCGCGCTGGTGGCGAGCCCGAGCCCGGTGATGCCGGTGCCGAGCAGCAGCACCGCGAGGACCGTGCCCCAGGCGTTGAAGCGTCCCGCGCGCAGCTGGGTCGCCCCGACGAACGCGGCGGCGTACGCCGACAGCAGGTAGGGGGTGCCCGCGGTCGGTGACCCGGAGCCGACCGACGACGCGAAGACGACACCGGCGAAACCGGAGAGCAGGGCGGAGGCCACCAGGGTCACCGCGCGCAGCCGGTCGGTGCGCACCCCCTGAAGCCGGGCCGCGTCGGCGTTGAACCCGGTCGCGTACAACCGGCGCCCGGTGGCGGTGTGTTCCAGCACGAACCAGATGGCGAGAGCGGCGAGCAGCAGATACAGCACCGGCAGGGTGATGCCGCCCGCGTCCAGCTGGGCGAGGCTCGCGAACGGCTTGGCGAGCAGCTGCACCCCCGTGATCGAGCTGTCGTTGGTGACCATGGTGATCACGGACTGGATCAGCGCGCCGGTGGCGAGCGTGGCGATGAACGAGTCCACGCGCAGGACCACGACCACCAGGGCGTTGACCACCCCGACCAGCAGGGCCGCTCCCATCGCCAGGGCGATGGCGGCGAAGGGACCGAGGCCCGTGGAGACCAGGAAATGTGCGGTCAGCACACTGGTCAGGGACATGGTGTAGGCGACCGACAGGTCGAAGACCCGGGCGGCCAGCGGCGGTACGACACTGAGCGCCACCAGTCCGGCCACCGCGTTGCCGTTGAGCACCTGCTTGACCGTGATGAGGGTCGGGAACGTGTCCGGCGCCCACACGGAGAAGAGCACGGCGATCGCCAGCCACACGTACACGGCGCCGATGTTGCGGAACGACAGGGTGGCTGCCACCCGGGTCGGGACGGATGTCATGTCACTCGGTTCCTTCCATGGCGTGCACGAGCGCGGACTCGGTGATGTCCCGCCCGCTGATCTCCCGCGCGATCCGGCCGTCCCGCACCACCAGGACGCGGGTGCACAGCGCGAGCAGGTCCTGGGTGTCGGAGGAGGACACGATGACGCCCATGCCCTCGTCGGCCTGCCGCTCTATCAGGTCGTACAGCTGGAGGCGGGTGGCGATGTCGACACCCGCCGTGGGTTCGCACAGGGTCAGCACCGGTGGGTGCTGGGCGAGGCAGCGGGCCATGACGACCTTCTGCTGGTTGCCGCCGCTCAGCGTGGTGATCCTGGCCGTGCGGCCGGCCGTACGGACGTCGACGCGTCTGATCCAGTCCTCCGTCAGGGCGGCCTCACGGCGAAGGCGCAGCCGTCCGGAGCGGGCGCGCAGCCGGTCCAGCAGCGGCAGGGTGAGGTTCTCGCCGACCGAGAAGTCGCCGATCACCCCTTCACTCGCCCGGTCCGCCGGGACCAGAGGCAGGCCCAGGGCATCCGCGTCACGGGCCTCGGTCCAACGCGCGTCGCGCTCCGGCAGCCGGAGCCTGCCGCTCACCCGACCGGTATGGGCGCCGCAGACCGCGTACGGCACGATCTCGTGGCCGGAGCCGACCAGACCGGTGACGCCCAGGCGCTCGCCCCGTGCCAGGTCGAAGCCCACTCCGCGCAGTGGCCCGGCCCACAAGTCGCGTACCTGGAGCACGGGTTCGCCATCAACGGGCGGGGGCGGGAGCCGGTGGGTGGTCTCCATCTCCTCGCCCGCCATCAACTCCGCCAGGGAACGCGGGGTGAGATCGGCGACCGCGCGGGTGGCGATCCGGCGACCGCCGCGGATGACGGTGACCCGGTCGGCGAGCGCGAAGATCTCGTCCATGCGGTGCGAGACGTACAGGACGCCGGCACCGGCGTCACGGACCTCCCGCACGATGTCGAACAGGCGGGCCACCTCGCCGGGCGGCAGCACCGCGGTGGGCTCGTCGAGCACCAGGACCCCGCGGCGGCCCTCCCAGCCCTGGAGCGCGGCGGCGATGGCCACCACCGTGCGCTGGACAGGGGTGGCCGTCGACAGGGGCCGGCGGACGTCGATGCCGAGGCCGAACCGCTCGACCAGGGCCCGGGTGCGCCGCTCCATCTCCGGCCAGCGGATGTTGCCGAAGGCCGTGCGGGCGAAGCCGTGGCTGAGGGCGAGGTTGTCGACGGCGCTCAACTCGCCCACCAGGCCCAGCTCCTGGTGGACGAAGCGCAGCCGGTCGTGCCGGGAGGCCGAGACCTGGCTCAGGTCGAAGGGCTCCCCGTCGAGCTCGGCCACCGCGCCCGGCTCCGCGTGGTGGTACCCGGCGAGGATCTTGATGAGGGTGGACTTGCCGGAGCCGTTGGGCCCTATCAGGGCGTGGATCTCACCGGGCGCCACCTCGAGGTCGACGTCCGTCAGGGCCCGGGTGCCGCCGAATCTCTTCGACAGGGCGGCCACCCGCAACACCGGCCCGCTCAACTCACGCCCCACAGTGCCTTGAACTGGGCCTGGTAGTTCTGGACGATCGGGAAGTCGCCGAGGGACTTGGGCAGGTTGTCCCTGGTGATCAGCATGTTGGGCAGCACCGCCTTCTGGTCCACGTCCATGGACTGACCGGTGAAGTGCCGGGCCAGCGCGTCGACCTGGAGCCAGGACGCCTCGTGCGAGTTCAGGGCCATCGCGGCGTCGCTGAGGCCGCTCTGGATGTACTGGTAGTTCTGTCCGTCCCCGACGTTCACGGCGAGGTGCTTGCCGGTGATGCCGGCCGTCTTCAACGCGGCCGGGACGCCCACGTTGAGCAGGCCCAGTGAGAACACGACGTGGGTCACCTTCGGGTGCGAGCGCAGGTATGACACCACCCGGTCCGGCATGTCCTTGCCGATGGAGGTGATCGGCACGTCGACGGTGTCGAGTCCACAAGCCGCGCACCACTCCTTGTACTTGGCCGCGAAGGTGTCCTTGACCGGCTTGAGGATGGTGTAGGCGGGCAGGTCGAAGTAGACGGTGTCGGCCTGCGCGTTGCTGTCGGACACCACCCAGGAGGCGAGCATCTCGCCCTGCACGGCGACGTCCTCGGGCCCGTTCTTGAGCAGGGAGACGCCGTCACCCACGACGTCGTCGGCGTTCGACTGGATGACCGGGATGTCCGCCGCCTTCAGCTCGGCGAGCTGCTTGGCGTAGACCGCGCGGGGGAATCCGGAGGAGACGACGGCGTCCGGCTTGTCGCGCAGCACCTGCTCGTAGGCGGACTGGACGGACTCCGGGGTGCCCTGGGTGGCGATCTGCTGGACCTTCCAGCCGAGCTGGTTGGCGGCCGCGGTGAAGAAGTTGGCCAGGTCCTGGCAGGACTGCACACCGCACAGGATGAAGTCGATCTTCTTGCCCGAGGGGATCTTCCTGCCCACCGGCTGGGTGACGGGGATCTTTTCCGGCTGCTGGGAGTAGGTCGCCAGGGCCTTGCGGGCGGCGATCAGGCCGGGGGAGTCCGAAGCGGCCGCCTTGGCGGAGTCGGCGGCCGGTGTCGTCCCGTTGCCGCAGCCCGCCAGGGCCAGCAGCGCGGTGACGGGGACGATCGCGGTCAGGGCGCGGCGGACCGCGCGACGGGGTCTGGAACTCATCGTTGAGCACTCCCGTGGTGTGTCGCCCCGGAGCGAGAGACGCGGCGGGGACGTGGCCGGGAGGCGAAGACCGTCCCGGAAGAGGTAAACCATGGAGAAACTTTTGAGGCACTACAGCCTCAAGTGGGTCGGAGTGTGACACGACCCCGGCTGACTTGGGGAGAGGTGGTGCGCGAAAAAATCCGGATCTGCTGGGCATTCGACGGTTGAACTGGGACGGAGCGCGTCTCCTTCGTGGCGCGAGTGTTGCTCCCCGCCCTCTCGCGTAACTACACTCGCTCTAAAGTTTCTGCCGGAGGAGAGATGATGGACGAAACATCGGAGCCGGCCGCCGCCCGCTGCCCGGGGCCCAGCGTCCAGGACTACCTCGACCAGGACAGCCGCCCCGTGCCCGCCGCCCTGCGGTTCGAGCACAACGACCACCTCGGCAGCGAGGACATCGACACCGCCCGCTTCACCTCCCGCGAGTGGGCCGCACGCGAGATGACGCAGGTCTGGCGCCGCGTGTGGCAGTTCGCCTGTCTGGAGAGCGAGATCCCCGAGGTCGGCGACCACGAGGTCTACGAGATCGGCGACGACTCCCTCATCGTCGTCCGCACCGCCCCCGACGAGATCCGCGCCTTCGTCAACGTCTGCCTGCACCGCGGACGCAAACTGCGTACCGGCGGCGGCAACGTCAGCGAGTTCCGCTGTTCCTTCCACGGCTTCGCCTGGAACCTCGACGGCACCCTGCAGACCCCGCCCTGCGCCTGGGACTTCCCGCACGTCACCCCGGAGAAGTTCGCCCTGCCCGAAGCCCGGGTGGCCACCTGGCGCGGCTTCGTCTTCATCAACATGGACCCGTACGCCGAATCCTTCGACAGCTACCGAGGCACCTTCGACGAGTACTACATCTGGCCGCTGGAGAACCGCTACAAGTCGCTGCACATCGCCAAGGTGCTGCCCTGCAACTGGAAGGTCGCCCAGGACGCGTTCATCGAGTCCTTCCATGTGATCGCCACCCACCCGCAGATGCTGCCGTGGCTCGCCGACGCCAACTCGCAGTACGACGTCATGGCGGACCAGCCGAACTGGAACCGGATGATCAACATCCAGGGTGCGCCCAGCCCGCACGTGGCGGACTCCGTCACCGAGGAGGACGTCCTGGAGACCTTCTACGACTCACGCGCCTTCTACGCCGCGGCCCAGGGCCGTGACCTGGTGATGGAGGAGGGCGACGAACTGCCGGCGATCCCGCCCGGCGGCACCGCCCGCCAGGTCCTCGCCGAGCGGATGCGCGCCCAGCTGGCGACCACCTCGCGGCAGGACTTCTCGAAGACTCCCGACACCGAGCTGCTGGACGCCATCAACTACCTGCTGTTCCCCAACTTCAACCCCTGGGGCGGCGCCAAGTCCAACATCATCTACCGGTTCCGGCCCAACGGTCTCGACCCGGACTCCTGCACCGCGGAGATCATCTTCATGTCCTCCCCGAAGCAGCCCGGCGAGGTGCCGCCCCCCGCGAAGATCCGCTGGGTGCCCGAGGACATGCTCTTCGCCGACATCCCCGAACTGGGCGTGCTCGGGCCCGTCTTCGACCAGGACTGCGAGAACCTGCCCTACGTCCAGCAGGGACTGAAGGCCATGCGCAAGCCGGGCATCACCCTGGCCAACTACCAGGAGAGCCGCATCCGCCACTTCAACCAGACCCTCGACCAGTGGATGGAGAAGTGAGCCACCGGGTGGCGGTCCGGCCCGCGGGAGTCGAGCTCGACGTCCTCGACGACGAGGACCTGTTCACCGCCGCCCAGCGCCTCGGCTACCGCTGGCCCACCGTCTGCGGCGGCAAGGGCACCTGCCGCACCTGCTTCGTCCAGGTCGAGGAGGGCGCCGAGAACTGTTCCCCCGTGGACCCGCTGGAACGCGAGGGCATCGAGTCCCTGCGCAGGCCGGTGGACGGCCTGACCCGGCTCGCCTGCCGGCTCCGGGTCCAGGGCCCGGTGACCGTGACCAAGCGCGGCGTGCGCCGCCGAGTGCAGGAGTGAGGCTTCCATGTCCAAGCAAGTGATCCACCCCCTGACCGGGCACGTGTACCGGCTCACCGAGGACGGACTCGTCGAGGTGACCGACCCCGCGACCGGGGCACAGGGCCTGTTCGACTTCCAGGCCCGCTGGCAGTCGGGCCAACTGCGCCACGCCGACCTCCAGATGGCCGGCTGGGTCGGCCGCCTCGCCCGGCGCCGCACGCCCCCGCAGCCGGAGCGGTGACCCCGTGACACCCCGCACCACCCGGGCGGTCTGCCTGGTGCGCCGGCCCGACGGAGAACCGCACCCCGGTGACTTCGCCGTCGAGGAACGCCCGCTGCCGCCCCTGCGAGAGGGCCAACTGCTCGTCCGGAACCTCTACATGAGCGTCGACCCGTCCATGCGCGGGCGCCTGGAGAGCACCGAGAAGCACTACACGCACAATTTCACCCCGGGCTCGCCGCTCGACGGCCGCGCCCTCGGCGTCGTGGAGGAGAGCCGCTGCGCCTCGGTGCCACCGGGCACCTACGTACGCCATCAACTCGGCTGGCGGGAGCGGGCCGTACTGGACGCGGCGGACACCGACGGCGCCGGCCGCATCGACCCGCGGCTCGCCCCGCTCCCCACCTGGCTGGGCCTGCTCGGCCAGACCGGGTTCACCGCGTATGTGGGCCTGACCCGCATCGCGGCGCTGCGTCCGGGCGACACCGTGTTCGTGTCGGCGGCGGCCGGGGCCGTCGGCACCGCCGCAGGCCAGTTCGCGCGCCTGCTCGGCGCGGACCGTGTCGTCGGGACCGCCGGGGGCCCGGACAAGTGCGCCCTGCTGGTGAAGGAGTTCGGCTACGACGACGCCGCCGACTACCGCGCCGAGCCCGTCCGTGACGCGCTGGCCCGCCTCGCGCCCGACGGCATCGACGTCTACTTCGACAACGTGGGCGGTGAGCAACTCGCCGCCGCGCTGCACGCGTTGCGCACCGGTGGCCGGGTCGCGCTGTGCGGCATGATGTCGCAGTTCGGCGGCGACCGGCGGACCGTGGACATCAACCAGCTGATCCAGGCGGTCCTCAAGCGGCTGACCCTGTGCGGCTTCATCGTCCGCGACCACGACGACCTGCGGCCGGAGTTCGAACAACGGGTCGCCGGCTGGCTCGCCGAGGGCCGGATCACCGCACGCGAGACGGTCGTGGACGGCCTGGAGAACGCCCCGGGGGCTCTGCTGTCGCTGCTCGGCGGCGGCAATGTCGGCAAGATGCTGGTGCGGCTGGGTGACTGACACCGAGACGGCGGCGACTGAATCCGAAACGGCGCCCCCATCGGGGGCGCCGTCTTTCAGCGCATGGGCCGGGACTCCGCGACCGTGTGGACGTCCAGCGAGACGCCGACCCGGGTCAACCCGGCCGACGCCGACCTGAAGTCCTTCATGTGCGCGGTCTCGAAGTGCTCGTCGAGGGCCTGTTGCGAGACCCACCGCTCATAGACCCGGATGCGCCGCTCGTCGCCGGGGTCCGGCGTCATGGCGTAGTCGAGACAGCCCGGCTCCTCCGCGCGGGTCCGATGTCCCAGCGCGACGAGATGCCCCAGCATCACCTCGCGGTCGCCGGACTCGTAGTCCATCCAGCCGGCGACGATGATTGCCTCAGCCATGCCAGTCACACGTTCCTCTCGCGGTCATGACCGCGGACCCGCCACTGATGGGGAGACAGTGACGGGCCCGCGGCGTACTCAACTGCCGAGCGGCACCGGGACGCTGTCGACGGTGACCGTGCCCCGCTCTCCGTCGACCGTGATCACCATGCCGTCCCGCAGCCGCCGTGTCCCGCCCTCGACGGAGATCACCGCCGGGATGCCCAGTTCGCGGCAGACCACCACGGCGTGGCTGTTGAGGGCGCCCACGTCCACGACGGCCGCCCCGGCGACCAGGAACAGCGGGGTCCAGGCCGCGTCGGTGATCGGCGCGACCAGCACCTCGCCCGGCTCCAGCGCCTCGCAGGAGGCCGGATCGGTGACCACCCGCACCCTGCCGGTGTACGTGCCGTGGCTGCCGCCCACCCCGCCGAGCACATCGCCCTCCACGGCGGCCGGGGTGCGCTCCTCGGCACGCCGAGGCCAGCTGTCGATCTCGGTCTGCGCGTCGGCGGCGACGAAGAACGGCGGCTCCAGCTCGAACAGGCCCGCGTACTCCTCGAGCCGCCGCGCGATCACGGGACCGAAGGACTCCGGCGCGGCGACATAGTCGTCGAGCTCGGTGTCCAGCAGCATCATCACGTCCTCGGGGCGGGCGAACAGCCCCGCCTCGACGCCGCGCCGGCCCAGTTCCCGTACCGCCATGCGGATCTCGTTGACGACGGTGACGCAGTTCGCCTTGGTGCGCTCGCGGGCCGGGATCCACACCTGGGAGGCGTGCATACCGGCGTCGAACAGGGGCTGCGTCTCCTCGGGCAGCAGGGCCCGGACCTCCCGTGCCGTCCGCTCGCGCCCCTCGGTCAGGCGCGTGCGGCGGGCGGCCGGCGAGTCGTCGTCGGGGCTGTGCCGGATCCGGTCGACCAGGGCCAGCGCCTGGACGGGCGCCGCCTCCCAGGACAGCGCGTGGATGTCCCACTCGTTGGGGCCGCGGTCGCCGGACTCCGCGAGGAACTCCTCGAAGGAGTCCCGGAACGCCTTCACGTCACCGGTCGCGGCGTCGAGCGCCTGCTCCACCGCGGCCGGGCCCCGGTCGAACAGCGCGGTCAGCTCGGCCGACGCCGCCACCTGCCGGGACAGCGTCCACAGCCCGGTCGACGGGGAGGCGGAGTCGACGTCGCCCAGACCGCCGATCAGGTCGAGCATGGCCCCGGGCCGGTCCACGCTCGCGCACAGCGGGCCGAGGATCGCCGGTCCGACCGACGCGGGCAGCGAGGACTCGACGTGCCGCTGGAAGGTCGTCTCCACCTCGTCCAGCAACGACCGTGCCTGCGCGACCAGTTCGGCGTCGGACAGTGCCCTCAGGTCCGGGCGCGAGCGGCGCAGGGCGCGCAGCCGGCCGCGGTCGGCGTCGGCCTCCGGGAAGCCGGCCTGGCCGAGCATCCGCTGGAGTGTCGCGCCCGCTTTGGCGGTCAGCTCCTCGTCCTGGTCGTCGGGGTGCGTCACGTACACCGGGGTGTCGGAGCGCTGGCCGACGAAGGCCGCGTCGATCTGGTCCGCGGTCTGGCCCATGCGGATGCCGAACAGCCGCATGTGGGACAGGTTGAGATAGAAGTGACCGCCGAACATGCCGACGAACGGCGGCCGGGGCCCGGCCACTTCCTCGTCGCGGTAGATGCCGAACCCGACGAAGCCGTTGCGCCAGCCCTGCAGGCCCCGCCCCCAGACCAGGGTCCAGCCCAGGGGGCTCGCGGGGTCCGGCAGGGTCTCGCCCGCGTTGGCCCGGGTGTAGTGCGGCAGCCGCTCACTGCGCTGCCAGTCCGTGATCCAGCTCTTCATGACCGAGATCTCCCGCTGTCCGTACCCGCGCCCGTCCCTGCCCCGCCTACCACTGTGCCGTTCCGCCGTCGACGCTGATCAGCGTGCCGGTGATGCCCGCCCCGGCGTCGCTCGCCAGCAGCGAGGCGACGGCTGCGATCTGCTCCACGGTGGTGATCTCCTTGGTGGCGGCGTGCTCGGCGAACCGGCCCAGCCACTCCTCGTAACTGATGCCCTCGGCCTCCGCCGCGGCGGGACCCGCGGCCCGCATCAGGTCGGTGTCGACGGCGCCGGGGCAGATGGCGTTGCAGGTGATGCCCTGGGTGCCGTACTCGAAGGCGGTCGCCTTGGTCAGGCCGTGGATGGCGTGCTTGTTGGTGATGTAGTGGCTGATCGCGGGCTTGTTGGCCTGCTTGCCCTCCACCGACGAGATGTTGATGATGCGCCCCCAGCCGCCCTCCAGCATCTTCGGCAGGGCCCGGCGGGTGCCGTAGAAGTAGTTGTTGATGTTCAGGTCGAGGGCCGCGTGCCAGGCCTCGTCGCTGAGCTGGTGGATGGGGGCGAAGCCGGAGCTGCCGCCGGCGTTGTTGACCCAGATGTCGAGTCTGCCGAAGCGCTCGGCGGCGAAGTCGGCGAGGGCCTCGATGTCCTCCTGACGGCCCGCGTCACAGGGGTGGAAGACGGCCCGGTCCCCGGCGTCCAACTCCTCCAGGGCCTGCTTGCCCTTGACCTCGCTGCGGCCGCTGACGACGACTGTGGCGCCGTCGGCGAGGAAGGCCTCGGCGATGGCGCGGCCGATGCTGCGTGTGCTGCCCGTGATCACCGCGACACGTCCGTCGAGGCTGCCCGTAGCCACCATGGTGTTCTCCCGCGAGTCTTGTTGGTAGGTCACCTGGTGGCTCTGGCGGCTGCTGAGGCGCCTTTGTCCAGGTGCTGGTGAATGGTGCGGTGGAGGTGCTGGAGTCCGGGCTCGTTGCGTCCGAAGACGAAGTCGGTCCCGTCGAGGGCCTTGAGACCCTGCTGGACTCCGTAGGTGGTCGCGTAGTCCTCGTCGCGGACCACCTCGTGGAACCACTCGCCGAACCGGTCGGCGGCCTGGCGCTCCTCGTCGGTGACCGCCGGTTCGCGCAGCAGGATGATCTGCTGGGTCACCGACTCGGTCGCCGTGCGGGGGAGCACCAGGGAGACCGCGATCTTCTGGCGCCAGGCGCCGGCGATCGCGAGGCCCGGGAAGAGCCAGTAGATGGGCCCGACGCAGTCCCCGGGATCGCGCTGCTCCGGCGGCAGTTCGGCCGCCCGCGCGATGGGGCGCAGGGCCGGTGCGATGCGCTGGTGGGGGCCCCAGGTGTCGTGGGCCATCATGTTCGACAGATTCGTCTCGAACACCGTTTTGGGGTGCAGGGAGGCGAAGTGGTACGTCTCCAGGTACCCGTCGAGGGTGACCTTCCAGTTGGGGCTGGTCAGCTCGCTGGTGGAGTAGTGGTGGCAGTCCGCGAGGCGCAGTCCCTCCAGCAGGGGCCGGAGATCCCCGAGCCAGGCGTCCAGGTCGGGTTCGGCCGCCGGGTCGAGGGACACGAAGACGATGCCCGCGCGCTCCCCGGCGGGGAGCCTGACGAGGCTGCGGCCCTCGCGTGGAACCTCGCCGAAGGTCTTCTCTGCGTACACGCCCCGCAACTCCCCTGCCAGGTCGTACGACCAGGAGTGGTACGGGCAGGTGAGCCGCTTCGACACCCCGCAGCCGGCCTCGAGGAGCCGGGCCCCCCGGTGCCGGCACGCGTTGATCATCGCGTGCACGGCGCCCTGCCGGTCACGGGTGATCAGCACCGGGATGCCGAGCACGTCGATCGCCTTGTAGGTGTTCGGGCCGGGAAGCTCGCTCGACATGGCGAGTGGCAGCGGGACGCTGCGGTGCACGGCGTCCATTTCGCGCTGCCAGCGGTCGGCGTCGAGGTAGTGGGCGACGGGTTCCGTCCACTGGCCGTCCGCCTCGTGTGTCGTGTTGGCGCGGTGGTGCGCCAGCACCCGCTCGACGAGTTCGGCCGCCTCCCGGCGCATCGTCACGGCCGCCGCGTCGGTGGACCGGTCCTGGCTGATCCACGACGAGTAGTCGGGGGTCGAGGGAGCTGACGGGGCCGGGGCCGGTGACCCGCGCCCGCCGGCTGATTCCCGAATCTCCGGGGAACTGGTCTGGACCACGATGTCCTCACAATCCTCCCAGCCGCGAGCCGGTGACCGGCTTCGTAACGCGACAGCTGGGCTGTGTCCGAAACTGCAACAGGACTTAGTGTGGTCTGTCAATAGAAAGTGTCGAAGTCGCCGCTCGGCGTCCCATGGGGGTGGGTGCGATGGTCATGACCCTGCCGTTCGAGGTGGGTGTGGTGGTGCGCGACCTGGAGGTGATGGAGCGCTTCTACTGCGAGGTGATCGGCTGCAGGGCCGAGCGCCGCTCACGGGTGCCGCGGTCCGTCGGGGGTCCGGCCGGGCTGGGCGGCGAGCTGGTGGTGGTCTGGGTGCGGGTGCCCTCCGGAGGGTGCGTGAAGTTGATCCTTCCCCGGTCGGGCCCGGTGCCGGCACCTGCGGCGCCCTGGTCGGCGGGGCGTCCGGGACTGTCGTATCTCACCTTCCATGTCGACGACATGGACCCGGTGGTGGCGGCTCTGTCGGCCACCGGCGCCCGGCCCCTGTCGGACCCTGTCGTGGTCCGCGCGCACGGTCGGCGGATCAGCTTCTGGGCGGATCCGGAGGGCAACGTCGTCGAGTTGGTGGACGAACGGGGCGGCGACCTGGAGCCGGGGCGTAGTAATTAGAGACGCTGTTCAGTAAGGTGCCCCCAGCTGGTTACTGTAGACCAGCACAAGTAAGTCCGATTGCTTGGCAACCTCCCTCGGACGAAGGGGCGGACGATGGCTCAACGAGCGTCGACAGCGTCGAAGAAAACCCCGCAGGTCAGCCCGCAGATCAGCACACAGGTCATCAAGGACCTGCACGAACGGATGGTGCGCATCCGGCTGTTCGAGACCGAGGCGGGAAAACTCATGGAGGCGGGCAAGCTGCCCGGCTTCCTGCACCTGTACGTCGGCCAGGAAGCGGTCGCCGCCGGCGTCATGGCGGCCCTGCGCGACGACGACCAGATCACCTCCACCCACCGCGGCCACGGCCACGCCGTCGCCAAGGGCGTCGGCTTCCGCGAGATGTACGCCGAGCTGTACGGCCGGGTCACCGGCGCCTGCCTCGGCCGCGGCGGCAGCATGCACATCAACGACCTCACCCGCGGCATGCTCGGCGCCAACGGCATCGTCGGAGCGGGCGTCCCGATCGCCGTGGGCGCCGCCTTCGCCGCCCGCTACAAGGGCGAGGACAGCGTCGCCGTGACCTTCTTCGGCGACGGCGCCACCAACATCGGCGCCTTCCACGAGGGCGCCAACATGGCCGCCATCCTCGGCCTGCCCGTCGTCTTCGTCTGCGAGAACAACGGCTACGCCGAGTTCACCCCGCAGTCCGGGCACATGCTGCTCACCGACGTCGCCGACCGGGCCGCCGCCTACGGCATGCCCAGCGTGATCGTCGACGGCATGGACGCGGTCGCCGTGCACCGCGCCGCCGCCGAAGCCGTCGCCCGGGCCCGGGCAGGCGCGGGGCCGATGATGATCGAGGCCAAGACCTACCGCTTCTTCGACCACCAGGGCGTCAAGGGCCTGCGGCACCCCTACCGCTCGGACGAGGAGGTCGCCGAGTGGAAGACCCGCGACCCCATCGACCTGATCGAGGCCCGCGCGGTCGCCGACGGCACCGCGACCCGCGCCGACCTGGACGACGTATGGCAGCGCACCCGCGAGGAGATCGCCGACGCCATCGCCTACGCCGAGTCGAGCCCGCTGCCCGACCCCGCCGACCTGCTGCTCAACGTCTACTCGGGATGACCGCCATGACCACGATCACCGAAGCACCGGCCGTCGCCCCGCAGGCCGGGGCCCGCAAGCTGAGCTACGTCAAGGCCTTCAACGAAGGGCTCGCCCAGGCCATGCGCGAGGACGAGAACGTTTTCGTCGCCGGCGAGGACGTGGCCGGATACGGCGGCGTGTTCCGCATGTTCGACAACCTGCTCGACGAGTTCGGCCCCCGCCGCATGATCGACACCCCGATCTCCGAGGCCGCCCTGGTCGGCCTCGGCGTGGGAGCCGCCGCCCGGGGTCTGCGACCGGTCGTCGACCTGATGTTCATGGACTTCATCGGCGTCTGCCTCGACCAGATCGTCAACCAGGCGGCCAAGATGAAGTACATGTTCGGCGGCGCGCTGTCCGTGCCGCTCACCATCACCACCGCCTCCGGGGCCGGCCTCGGCGCCGCGGCCCAGCACAGCCAGAGCCTGGAGGCGTGGCTGGCCCATGTGCCCGGCCTCAAGGTGGTCATGCCGTGCGACGCGTACACCGCCAAGGGCCTGACCGTCTCGGCCATCCGGGACGACAACCCGGTCGTCGTCATGCTCAACAAGGTCCTGCTCGGCAGCACCGGCGAGGTACCCCACGAGATCTACGGCATCCCGCTGGGCCAGGCGCACACCGCGCGCCAGGGCTCCGACGTCACCGTGATCGCGCTCGGCCGCATGGTGGGGGAGGCGCTCGCGGCGGCCGACGAACTGGCCGCCGAGGGCGTGGAGATCGAGGTGATCGACCCGCGCACCGTGCAGCCGCTGGACACCGAGACGATGTTCGCCTCCGTCCGCCGCACCAACCGGGTCCTCGTGGTGCACGAGGCCGTCACCTTCGGCGGACTCGGCGCGGAGATCGCCGCCCAGATCCAGGACGAGGTCTTCGACCACCTCGACGCGCCGGTCCTGCGGATCGGCGCCCCCTTCTCCCCGGTGCCCTTCTCGCCCGTGCTGGAGAAGGCGTACGTGCCCGATCGCGCCCGCATCGCCCAGGGCTGCCGGCGCCTGCTCGAAAGGTCGTGACCGACGTGGCGGTCGAGGTTCTGCTGCCGAAGATCGGCCTGACGATGCAGGAAGGCACGATCGACGAATGGCTGGTGCCCACCGGCGGCACCGTCGCGGAGGGCGACGCGCTGCTGCGGCTGGCCACCGACAAGGTCGACGTGGACGTCGAGGCGGAGGCGGGGGGACTGTTCCACCCGGTGGTCCCCGCGGGCACCACGGTGCCGGCCGGGGCTCTCATCGGCTGGCTGCTGGCGGAGGGGGAGCAGCCGCCGGGTGCGGCGGGGGCGCCGGATGGCTCTGCCCCCATGAGCACCGGCGACCGGCTGCTGGTCTCCCCGAACGCCCGGCGCGTCGCCGCGGCCGCCGACGTCGACCTCACCGTCGTACGCGGCACGGGGCCGGGCGGCCGGATCGTCTCCGAGGACGTCGAAGAGCATGTCGCCGCCCTCGCCGCACCCCTCCCCGGCGACCTCATCACGCCCCTCCCGCCGGGCGGCGCCTCCTCCTCGCCGCTCGTCCGCAAGCTGGCGAAGGAACGGGGCATCGACCTCTCCGAGGTGAACGGCACCGGACCCGGCGGCCGCATCCGCAGGGCCGATCTGGAGGGAGTCGCCCCGGCAGCCGAGGAGCCCGCCCCCGCCCGCTCCGGCGAGGTCATCCCGCTCACCGGCATGCGCGGCACCATCGCCCGCCGCATGCACGCCAGCCTCCAGGAGATGGCCCAGCTGACGCACGGCTACGAGGTGCGGATGGACGCCGTGGTGTCCCTGCGGGAGCAGCTCAAGGAGGAGTGGGCCGACAGCGACCTGCCGGTGCCCAGCGTCAACGACTTCCTCCTGAAGGCCGCGGCCCTGGCCCTGCGCGACCACCCGCTGCTCAACGCGACGGTCCGGGAGGACGGCATCCATCTGCTCGACGACATCCACCTCGGCTTCGCGGTGGCCGTCCCGGGCGGCCTCATGGTCCCCGTCATCGAGAACGCGGTGGCGCTGCCGCTGACCGGGATCGCCGGCCGGTCGAGGGCCCTGGCCCGGGCCGCGCGCGAAGGGCGGATCTCCCCGGCACAGCTGGAGGGGGCCACGTTCACCGTCACCTCGCTCGGCGGGTACGGGGTCGACTTCTTCACCCCGGTGATCAACCCCGGCAATGTCGCGATCCTCGGGGTGGGCAGGCTCAGGGACGGCGTCGAGTGGGCGGGGGACCAGCCGCTGAGGACGCGGGTGCTGACCCTGAGCCTCACCTTCGACCACCGTGCCGTCGACGGGGCCCCGGCCGCCGAATACCTGCGCACGCTCGGGGAGTTGCTGAGCAAGCCCCTTCGCCTGCTGGTGTGAGCCGCGGTCTAGACGGCCGGGTCGGCGATCCGCTCAGCGAGTTCGCCGACCTCGCGGACGAACGAGCGGTGCCCCAGCGACCGGTACACGTCGTCACCACGGACCTGCGAGATCGCCGCGGTCTCCAGCAGCGCCAGCAGCCCCAGGCCGATCACGGCCGCCTCGGCGTCGGAGATGGACACGCGGGCCTTGCGGATCAGCCGCACCAACTCGTCCAGCACCTCGGTACGGCTCTCCTGGCGCAGGGCCTCCGCGTCCTGGCTCATGCCCGCCGACGACACGAAGAAGACGGTGGCCGCGGACCGGTGCTCGCCCATCCAGGCCAGCAGCGCGGTGACCGACGCGCCGATGTCCGAGCCGGGCTCATGGGCATCGGCGATCGTCTGCAACTGCTCGCGCAGCGCGGCGGCGAACGCCCGCATGGTCTCCGCCAGGACCTGGTCCTTGGAGGAGAAGTGGTAGTACACCGCGGCCGAGGTCATCTCGGCACGAGCGGCGATGTCGGCGACGGTCACCTCGTCCGGCGGCTGGGTGGCGAACAGCTCCGTGGCCGCCTCGATCACCCACTGTTTGCGCGAGGGACGGTGGGCGGCGCGGGTTCCGGATGTCGTCATGCTGTCAAGTATGCCGGGCCGCCGGTGTCCCGGATGCCAGTGTGCGGCAGGAATCGCGCCGAACAGGGATCACAGTTACTGGATACACTGGGCAGTGCGAGGGACCACGGACGTGGGTTCACAGCGGCGAGGGCGGGGAGCGGTCATGGCCACCACGAAGAACGGCAAGCAGCCCGCCCACCGACCCTCGCGCCGACAGCACATCATCACCGCCGCCGTGCGCGTGTTCGGCCGCAACGGCTTCGCGGAGACCAGCGTCCAGGACATCGCGGACGAGGCCCAGGTGGTCCCCACCGCCGTCTACTACCACTTCGACGGCAAGGAGGAGCTGCTCGAACTCGCCATGCGCCGGGTCTTCGACCAGCTGAACGCGGTCGTGGAGGCGGCCCGGCCGGAGACCGAGCCGGGTGACGCGGAGGGCCTGGTCCGCGTCATCGACGCCGTGTGGGAGTGGGTGGAGAAGAACCCGGACGAGGCCCGGCTCTACCAGGTCCAGGTGGCCTCCGCCAACGGCAGCGTCAAGGTGCTGCGGGACGAGTTCGAACAGCGGCACATCCAGCGTGGCTACGACTATCTGCCCGAGGGCACCACACGCAGCCCGCGCGCGGCGAAGGCCCGGCACGCGGCACAGGCCCTCGCGGTCCGCACCCTGATCAGCACGACCATGCTCGTCACCGCGCTGCGCGCGGAGGGCGGCCCGCTGTCCCAGCTGCCGTCCCGGTCCGTGCTGGAGGCGGTCAGGTCGCTGGCGCTGCGCATCGTCGCCGCGGAACAGGCACCCGCTTCACAGAGCTGAGGTGCCGGGGCGTGGTGCGGTGCCGCTGCCGATCAGACGGTGAGCACCGAGCACGCGCTGATCCCGGGCGCCCCGTACACATGGGTGAAGCCCACCCGGGGAGCCCCCGGCACCTGAGCCCCCGGCGCACGGCCCTGCAACTGCCGTACGACCTCGTGGAACTGGCGGAGCCCCGACGCGCCCACGGGCTCCCCGCCGGCCAGGCAGCCGCCGTCGGTGTTGACCGGTATCCGGCCCGTGGGATCGGTGTCCCCGCCGGCCAGCAGCTCCTCCTGCTCGCCGTGGCCGCACAGCCCGGTCTCGGCCAGGTGGATCAGCTCGGAGCCGCTGTCGGTGTCCTGCAACTGGGCCACCTGTACGTCCCCGGGCCGCAGTCCCGCCGTCCGGAAGGCCGCCTCCGCGGCGTCGACGCTGGGGCTGCGATGAGGTCCCGGCGGCAGCCAGGGCGAGAACACCTCGAACGAGCCGAAGCGCCGGGTCCGGAAGGCCAGCGACGCCAGCCTGACCGGCCGTTCGCACAGGTCGAAGGCGCGGTCGCCGCGCGCCAGCACCAGCGCCGCCGCGCCCTGTCCGGGCGAGCAGAACATGTACTGGGTGAGCGGGGGGCTGACCTCGGCGGAGTCGAGGATCTCCTGCTCCGTCAGCGGCTTGCGCCGCCAGGCCAACGGGTGCTGCGAGCCGTTGCGGAAGGCCCGCGCGGCGACCCTCGCCAGCGCCCGCTCCGAGATCCCGTGCTCATGCAGGTACCGCCGCGTCTTGAGCGCGAAGAACTGGGTGGTGAGCATCATGCCGGTCTCGGCGTACCAGTCGCCCAGGCCGTAACGGGCGGCGGAGACGTGGAACGCGCCGCGCTCGTGCTTGTCGAAGCCCACCGCCAGTCCCAGCGAGGCCTCGCCCGCGCGCAGCGCGTCGGCCACCGTCAGCACGGTGGAGGCACCGGTCGCGCAGCCGTTCTGCACGTTGACGAACGGCACTCCGGTCAGGCCCAGCCGGCCCACCAGCGTGTCGGGCTTGCCGGACACGTCGGAACCGCCGGCCGCGAAGCCGATGTGCTCCCAGGTGACACCGGCGTCGGCGAGCGCCTCGCGTACCGCACGCTGGGCCATGTCCATCCCGGTCACGCTCTCGTCGCGCCCGAAACGGGTCATCCCGCAGCCGACCACGTACACGTCGTCGCGCCGGCTCATCGCTCGTCGTCCCGCTCCGGGCGGAACGCGAAGGTCATGACCTCGGTCCCGTCCTCGTCGTGATACGCGGTCACCGTGGTGAGCCGGACCGGCAGACCGATCCGGATCTCCTCGCGGGGCGCCGCCAGGCGTGCCTCGACCAGCACCTCACCGAGGTCCACATAGCCCAGGTGGTACGGCCGATGACCGCCGGCCGGCGGCCGGTACGGCGGCTTGGGCGGGAACGCCTGGAGCGTCCACGACCACACGCGCCCGCTCGCCGGCAGCACGTGCGGGGCCATCGTCCCGTGCGAACACCGGGGGCACGAGTCCTGCCGCGGGAAGACGACGGTGCCGCACCCGGAGCAGCGGGCGCCGACGAGCCGCGGCGGATCCCCGCCGTCGAACTCCCGGGTCCCAAGGTCCCCGCGGTCCCCGCGGTCCCCGCGGTCCTCCGGGGTCTCGAACAGCGACTCGTCGATGAGTCTGGTGGTCATGCCGTTCCGCCTTCCACGTCACCAGCCCAGCAGACCGGCCAGCCGTTCCCGATGGTGTGCGGCGCCGCCCAGCAGGACCGCGTCGGACTGGGCGCGCCGGAAGTACAGGTGTGCGTCGTGCTCCCAGGTGAAGCCCATCCCGCCGTGCAGCTGCACGCACTGGGCGGCGACCGCGACGAACGCCTCGCCGCACCAGGCCTGGGCCACCGCAGCCGCCTCGGCCAGCGCCTCGGGTGAGCCGTCCGACAGAACGGCACGCACCACCGCCGACCGGGCGGCCTCGACCTGGAGCAGCATGTCGGCGCAGGCGTGCTTGACCGCCTGGAAGCCGCCGATCGCGCGCCCGAACTGGGTACGGTCGCGCACATGGGCCACCGTCATGTCCAACGCGGCCTGCGCTCCGCCGAGTTGCTCGGCGGCCAGCGCCACCAGGGCCACGTCCAGGGCCCGGGAGACGACGTCCGCGCCCTCGCCGCCGGCGGTCAGGGCCCGGGCCCGGCAACCGGAGAAGGTGACGACGGCCTGACTCCGGCTGAGGTCCAGGGTGGGCACCCGGCGCACCGTGACCCCCGGCTCACCCGGGTCGACCAGGAAGACGTCCACGCCGTCGGCGCCGGCCGCGGCCACCACCAGCGCCCGGGCGTCGGCTCCGTCCAGGACGAACGGGGCGGTGCCGTCCAGCAGCGGGACGCTGCCCTGCCAGGAGACGGCCACCGGCACGGCGTCCGCCCGCCAGGCCCCGTCGGGGGCGGCCACCGCCAGCGCGTGTACGGCACCCTCGGCCAGCTCCGCCAGAGCCTTGTCGGCCGTACCGCAGCCGGCCAGCACCTGTCCGGCCAGCACGGTGGAGGACAGCAGGGGTACCGGCGCGAGGGTCCGGCCCAGTTCCTCGCAGACGGCGACGATGCCGGCGAGGCCGCCGACGCCTCCCACCGACTCGGGCAGACCGAGGGCCGCGAGGCCGACCTGCCGGCCGAGGACGTCCCACAACCCGGCGTCGATGCCGGGGGCCTCCTCGGACAGCCGGCGTACCGCGAAGGTGCCGCCGGCGTCCGCGCACACCGACCGCACGGTCTCGCGCAGGTCCTCCAGCTCGGTGTCCGACAGGGCCGTGCCGTCGGTCACGGTGGTCGTCATCGTGCGCTCCTGCTCTGTTCGCCCGGTTCCCGCAGGGCACTGTGCGCGGCGGCCATCCTGGCCACCGGGACGCGGTGCGCGGAACAGGAGACGTAGTCGAGACCGAGGCCGTCGCAGAACGCGATCGACTCGGGGTCGCCGCCGTGCTCACCGCACACGCCGAGCTTGATGCCGGGCCGTACCTGCCGGGCCCGTTCGGCCGCGAGGCGGATCAGGGCACCCACCCCGTGCGGGTCGAGCCGGGCGAACGGGCTGGCGGTCAGGAACCCGCGCTCCTGGTAGGAGGCGAGCACCTGGCGTTCGACGTCGTCCCGGGAGAACCCGTAGGTGAGCTGGGTGAGGTCGTTGGTGCCGAAGGAGAAGAAGTCGGCGTGCTCGGCGAGTTCGCCGGCCAGCAGCGCTGCCCGCGGGGTCTCGATCATCGTGCCGAGCCGGTACGGGACCTCCACCCCGGTGCGGGCGGCGACCGCGTCGGCGGCACCCCGTACGTACGCGGCCGCGGCGGCCAGTTCCTCGGGCAGGCTGACGAGCGGGATCATCACTTCCAGCCGCGGCCGGACTCCGGTGGCGGCGACATCGGCCCAGGCCGTGAAAAGAGCCTCGGCCTGTGCCGGGTAGAGCCGCTCGTGCAGCAGCGCCAGCCGTACTCCGCGCAGCCCGAGCATCGGGTTCGCCTCCCGCAGTGCGGCGGCCCGCTGCTCCTCGGCCGCGTCCAGGGCCTGTCCGGCGGCGGGCAGGAACTCGTGCAGCGGGGCGTCCAGCAGCCGTACGGTCACCGGACGGTCTCCCACGGCGGCCAGCAGCGCGCGGAAGTCCTCGTGCTGGGCGTGCTCCAGCGCCACCAGCGCCGCGTCGCGGGCGGCCGGATCGGCGGCCAGGAGCACCCGGCGGATCAGCGGCAGCCGCTCGCCGAGGAACTGGTGCTCCGTACGGCACAGCCCGACCCCCTCCGCGCCCAGGGCGAGGGCGGTCTCCACCTCGGCGGCGGTGTCGGCGTTGACCCGTACCCCCAGCCGGCGCTCCTCGTCCGCCCATTCCAGCAGGGTGGACAGTTCGGGCGGCGGCCCGGCGACGCTGACGCTCAGCGTCCCCGCGTAGACGGCGCCGGTACGGCCGTCCAGCGAGACCGGGTCGCCCTCGCGCAGCACGCGCTCACCGAAACTCACCGTCCCGGCGGCCCGGTCGACGCGCAGCCCCTCCGCGCCGCACACCGCGGGCTTGCCGGCGCCCCGCGCCACCACGGCGGCGTGCGAGGCGATGCCTCCACTGCCGGTCAGCACAGCGGCGGAGGCCAGCATCCCGGGGACGTCCGCGGGGTTGGTCTCGGCGGCGACGAGCACCACCCGGGTGCCGTCCGCGGCCAGTTCGAGGGCGCGTTCGCTGGACAGCACGACCGCGCCGGTGGCGGCCCCCGGGGAGGCGGGCAGCCCCTTCACCAGCAGCTCTTCGCCTCCGGTCAGCCGGAGCTGGGGGTGCAGCAGTTCCTGCACCTGCGCGGGACTGATCCGTCGTACGGCGTCCTCGCGGCCGAGCGCCCCCTCGCGGGCCAGGTCGGCGGCCAGGCAGACGGAGGCCCGCAGCGGCGGGCGCGGTTGTGGTGCGGCGGCGAGCAGGGAGATCTCGTCGTCGCGCACCTCGAAGTCGACCGACACCGGCGTGCGCAGATGGCGTTCCAGGGTGAGCAAAGAGTGTTCGAGCAGCGCGGTGCCGCCCGCGAGCCGGTGGAGCGGTTCACCGGCATGCGGCGGCGGGGCGTTGCGTCGCACCCCGCGGAAGAAGGAGCCCTGGGGGGAGAAGCGCCCGGTGCCGGGATCGCGGCTGACGGCGGTGCCGTAGCCCGAGTGGTCCGCCGGGCCGATGCGCAGAGCCTGCACATGCAGGGCGAGGGCCAGGTCGGCGGGGAGTTTCTGGGCACGGCGGGACCTTCTCGCCCGGGGCGAGTCCCACCGGCCGAGGAGAGCGCGGGCGGCCAGCGCGAGCTGCTGTGCCGGGTCGTCGGGGAAGGGACGGGAACCGTGCTCCGCCGACAAGGAGAGCAGGACCTCCACCCTCGCCCGCGCCCCGGACGTGTCCAGCAGGGCGTCGTCGAGTACCGCCGCGGGCACGTCGAGGGCGTGCTCGGCGATCATGCGCACGGTGCCGGCCCACACCTCGTACAGCGCCTCCGCGCTTCCGATGACGGCACACAGGGCGTCGGCACCGGCGGGGGAGACGCCGATACAGGCCAGGTCGGGGGGCAGCCCGGCGACCTCGGTCGGCGCGCTCGCCGACAGGCGCAGCAGCAGCGGCCGGGCCGGGTCGCCGATGCGCCGCCCCGAGAGCTGTTCGACCAGTTCCACGGCGGCTTCGGCGGTGCCGGTCTCGCACAGCGACGCGGCGGCGTCCGCGGGCACGGTGAGGCCGGGTACGACCGGCAGGCCGAGGGCCAGCAGCCGGTCCATCGCCGCGCCGTGCGCGCCCAGTCGGTCGGCGTCGAGACCCCGGATCCGTCCCTGGCCGTACGGCACCAGGAGCCGGCCGGTGCTGCCGGGGGCCGCCTCGGGCGGTGTGAGCGGGCCCGCCTCGCGGTCGGTGACGCTCACCCACGGCTCCTGGTGACCAGTTCCTCTTCACGGGCCTCGTCCTCGGCCCGGCTGATGCCCAGGACGAGCAGCAGCTCCTGGTGCAGCCGCATCCACACCGTGTGGTACGAGTCGCACAGCGGTGAGGCCAGCCACTGCGGCTCGCCGTCGTCGAAGCGGTCGAGGGCGTCCTCCAGGGCCGGCAGATACCGACCGCTGCCCGCGAGCGACTGCTCCAGCCTGCGCAGCACGGGCTGGATGGCCTCGTGCACATCCTCCAGCGACTCGCGCACCCCGGCGTCGTAGACGTCGTCCGAGTGATCGTTGACGGTGCCGTCGGGGCGGCACTGCCATGCCGTGCACACGTCGCGGATCTTCCGGTTGACCGGCAGGAACGCCTCGTACGCCGCGGTGATGCGCCGTTCCTGCTCGGAACCGGCGGCAACCCGCAGCACGCGCGCGGCGGTGGCCTTGGCCTGTTCGGTCGGCAGCACCACCGGCCCCTTGACCATCGCAAGACCGGCGTCGACCAGCGGACGGTGCTCGGACTCCGGCCGGCCGCGCCACATACCGCGCAGGACGAGATCGACGACAGTCTCGGTGAGGGGCTCGTCGGAGGCGTCCGGAAGGTCCACGGCAGCAGATTGCATCGCCACACCATTTCCCCGGTTCTGTGGTGACCGGTTCCTCGGTTCTGTGTTGCCCGGAGGTTACGCCTTGTCGGGCGGGTTAGTGAAGAGTGACTCAAGAAACACTTTCCGATGGGCGAGCTGCGGCCCGGCCGCCGTCCGCCTTCGGGCGGCCCCGCGCGGCGAGGAACGCCGCCATGAGCTGCTGTGCCCGCGGGCCGTCCGCCAGGGCGGCGATCGACCGTGCTTCCTCGGCGAGGTGATGGCGCAGTCCGTCCCCGTCACCCGCGCGCAACAGGGCCTTCGCGGCTCGCAGCGCGTCACCCGCGCCTGCGGCCAGTGCGGCAGCCGTCGCGTGCGCCGCGTCGTCCAGCCGCTCGTCGTCCACGGACCGGGAGACCAGCCCCCACCGTTCGGCGTCGTCGCCGGTCAGGACCCGGTCGGTCAGGATCAGGTCCGCCGCCCTGCGGGGTCCCGCCAGGCGCGGCAGGAACCAGGACGCCCCGCAGTCCGGCGTGAGCCCGATCGCCGTGTAGGCCAGCCGGAACCGCGCGGACCGGGCCGCCAGGACGACGTCCCCCACCAGGGCGAGGCCCACCCCGCCGCCCGCGGCCGCGCCGCGCACCGCGGTCACCAAGGGCACCGGCAGGTCGTACAGGGTCTGTATCGCGGCATGCGCGGCGCCCGCCACGGCGCGCACGTAAGCGCCGGTCCCGGCGCCCCGGCCGGCGAACGCGCGCAGGTCACCGCCGACGCAGAAGCTGCCGCCTGCCGCCCGCAGCAGCACCGCGCCGGCCGGGTCCGCGGCCACTTCGCGGGCCGCGTCCCGCAGCGCCTCGGCCGTTCCCAGGTCCAGGGCGTTGCCGCGGGCGGGATCGTCCAGTCTCAGCTCGACGACCCGGTCGGGGTGGCGGACGATCCGGACCGGCTCGGTACTCACGGACAGGCTCATGGGCGGTGCTCCTCGCGTCTTCCCGTCGTCAGGTGCTTCCCGTCGGCGGCTGCTTCCCGGCAAGATACTGAAGACGCTATACAGTTTCTAGGATGCGACGGGTCGGATGCCCGTACGCCCGTCGGCGGGAGGTCCCGTGCCCATCCAGTTCGATGTCGATCCGGCAGTCGCTCAACTCGTCGCCACCACCACGGAGTTCGTGCGCGAGGTGGTCGTACCGGCGGAGCGCGAGTGCGGCGGGTCCGTGCACGACGCCCCCGAGGCCCTGCGCGAGACCCTGCAGAAGGCGGCCCGTGAGGCGGGCGTCTTCGCTCCCCACGTGCCCCGGCGCTGGGGCGGGCACGGCCTCGACCTGCGCGGCCAGGCGGCGGTGTTCGAAGCCGCGGGCTACTCGCTGCTCGGGCCCCTGGCGCTGAACTGCGCGGCCCCCGACGAGGGCAACATGCACCTTCTGGAGAAGGTGGCCACCGAAGAACAGAAGCAGAGGTATCTGCGCCCGCTCGCCGCGGGCGAGACCCGGTCCTGCTTCGCCATGACCGAACCGGCCCCGGGAGCCGGCGCCGACCCCCGCTCCCTGCGCACCACCGCCACCCGGGTTCCCGGCGGCTGGCGCCTCGACGGGCACAAGTGGTTCATCACCGGTGCCCACGGAGCCGGCTTCGCCATCGTCATGGCCCGCACCTCGGGCAGCCCCGGCGACCCGGGCGGCGCCACCATGTTCCTGGTCGACGCCGACACCCCCGGCATGCGCCTGGTCCGCAGCATCGAGACCCTCGACGAGTCCCTCTTCGCCGGACACGCCGAGATCGTCTTCGAGGAGTGCGTCGTGGGGGAGGGGCAGGTGCTCGGCGCGGTGGACCGCGGCTTCGAGGGCGCCCAGGTCCGGCTCGGTCCCGCCCGGCTGACCCACTGCATGCGCTGGCTGGGAGCGGCTCGCCGCGCCCAGGACGTCGCCCTCGAACGTGCGGGGAGCCGCATGGCCTTCGGCTCGGCGCTCGGAGACCTCGGCATGGTCCAGCAGATGCTGGCCGACTCGGAGATCGACATCGAGGCGAGCCGCGCCCTGATCCTGCGTACGGCCTGGGAGCTGGACACCGCCTCCCCGGCCGCCTCCCAACTGACCTCGGTCTCCAAGACGTTCGTGGCGGAGGCGGTGAACCGGGTGGTCGACCGGGCGGTCCAGATCTGCGGAGCCCTCGGCATCTCGGCCGCCGACGCGCCACTGGCCCGTCTGTTCAGGGAGGTGCGGCCGTTCCGGATCTACGACGGCCCCTCGGAGACCCACCGGTTCGCGATTGCGCGGCGCGCGGTACGGCCCTATCGGCAACCGCGGGCGGTCGCCGCCGAAAACTGACGACGGTCACCGCTCACTTGGACCGGCCCGGTGCGGCTGACGCAATCCCGCGACGAGGAGTGCGACCAGGGTGCGCGGGTCATAGCTGGGGTCGTTCTCGGCACCGGCGCACAGATTGCCCACCCCGCGCATCAGTTCCAGGCCACCGATGTCGGAGTGGATCTCGCCGGCGGCCGTGGCGGCGTCGAGGAGCTGTGTGCACACCGGTACGAGGTGGTCGATGAAGTAGGCGTGCAGGGTCTCGAAACCGGCGTTGTCGTGCTGAAGGGCGGCGGCGAGCCCGTGTTTGGTCACCAGGAAGTCGACGAAGAGGTCGATCCACTGCTCCAGCGCCTCGTACGCGGTGGGGCAGCTCGCCAGCAGCGCGGGCCCCGCCTCGACGCAGCTCTCGACCTGGTGGCGGAAGACCGCGACGATCAGCTCCGCCCGGGTGGGGAAGTGCCGGTAGATCGTGCCGATCCCGACACCCGCCCTGGCGGCGATGTCGCGTACCGGTGCGTCGACGCCCGCGGTGACGAAGACGGCGGCGGCCGCGTCCAGCAGGATCTGCTTGTTGCGCCGCACGTCCTTGCGCTGGGGCGCGGCGGGCTTCTCCGTGCCCTGGCGGCTGTCGCTCACCGCGAGGCTCCTCTCGTCACCGTACGAAGCGGGGCCGCGTTCCGTCCTGTCCGTGGAACGAGGTTCCGCTTCGTCCATGATGGCAGACCGGGCCATCGGATCCCCTCGCCACCCCTCGGCGCGACCCCTCGGCCGCGCCCCCTCTCGCCGACCTCGGTCAGACGCCGATCTCGGTCAGACGCCGCCCCCGGCACGTGCCGGGCCGCCGGTCCGAGGGCCGTGCCAGTCCAGGCACAGGACGGTGGCGTCGTCGAGCACCCGACCGTTGCAGGCATCGGAGACCGCCTCGACCAGGGTGCGCACGACCTCGCGCGGATGGTGGGCAGCGGTATCGCGCAGGAGCCCGGGAAGGTCCACCTTCTCGGCCTGACGTTCCTGCATGCCGTCGGTGTACAGCACGAGCCGGTCCCCGGGGTCCAGATCGATGTCCTGCACCCGGTACGCGCCCTGGCCGACGACACCGAAGGGCAGGTTCACGGCCAGCGGCAACTCGGCGACCGTGCCCTCGCGCATCCGAAGGGGCCACGGGTGACCGGCGTTGACGAGCTGCGCACCGGTGCCGTCCAGGGAGACACGCAGCAGCTGACCGGTGGCGAAGGTCCGCCGGCCGTGGTCGAGAAGGGCATGGTGGGTCCGGCGGGCCTGTTCGGCGAGGTCGACCCCGGCACGCCGGGCACCGCGGGAGGCGTTGACCAGGAGAGTGGCCATGAGAGCCGCGTCGACGTCATGGCCCATGGCGTCGGTGACCGACAGATGCAGGGTGTGCTGGTCCAGCGAGTAGTCGTAGGTGTCGCCGGCGATGTCGGCGGCCGGCACGAGCGCGCCCGCCAAGGTGAACTCGCGGGCCTCGAAGGACGGGGCCGAGGGCAGGAGCTGGCGCTGGATCTCCGCGGCGAGGCTGACCGAGGTGGTGCGGTTGCCCCAGTGGTAGAGGTCGGTGAACCGGCGGTCGGTGACGACGATGTACGCCAGCGCGTGCGCCGCCTCCTCCACCTGCTCCAGTACGTCCTTGTCGGCGGCCCGGGCAAGGAACAGCTCCAGGACGCCGATGGTGTCACCCCGGTTCGTGACCGGCGCGAGCACGCACTGGCCCTGCTCGCCCTTCGAGGTCTGCACCACGTTCTGGGTGCGCAGGACCTCGCTGTACGGGCTGTCGCCGGTGAGAGGGATCTGCTCGTCCTGGCGTTCCTGCGGCGCGGTCGCCGCCTCGCTGACCCGCAGCAGGCGCTGCCCCACGATGTCGATGAACAGGAGGGACACGTGCCGGGCACCGAACCGGTCGCGCAGATTGCGCGCCACGACATCGAGGGAGCTCAGCGGCGCGGCATCCTCAGCCGCCGCCAGCACCTCAGCCAGTCCGATCCGATCGCTCGCCACGTCATCCTCCCTGGGTCACGTTTCCGCTTTCCCGCCGAGGCGACGGACACATCATCGCTGTGACGGACGCCTCTTGCGGGGCCGTCCCCCTGCGGGGAAGGCGGCGGTGCCAGGAGGTCCGGTGGCCGTGTGGTGCCTACGGCTCATACGGGTGCGCTGCTGCCGCCCGGAGGCCGACGGAGCCGGTGCAGACAGACGACCGAGGCGATGGCGGTCCGCCGCTCCGGCACATCGAGGCCAGGGGCGGTCTCGACGAGGTACTGCTCCAGCCCGATCCACATGTCGACGGTGCTCACCGTGACCCGGCCGAGAACCTCCGACGCCGGATTCCGATGCGGATCGGTCTCCGTGAGCTGCCACTCGATGGACAGATGGCCCCGCCGCGTGAGGAGGAGCCGTCGACCCCGCTCCGTGTCGAGGGTCAACTGCCAGGTCTTGATGAACCCCCGGGCGGCGGCGCTTCCGATCTCCCGGCCCGCGGCGTCGGTGAAGCGGAACTCCGCCCGCCCGAACTGCTCGATACGGACGAGGCACTCGCCGGACTCCGCCGTGAGGAGAAAGTGCGTGTCGTCGCCCTGGGTGACCTGGGTGACCTGGGCGAGCAGGGCCCCGTCCACGGTCGACACGGCCAGCACGGGACCCACGTATCTGCGCCAGTGAGAACGCTTCGGCTGCCCCACGACGACGGCTTCCAACCCGAACAGACCCGCGTCCGCCACCGGTCTTCCTTCCCCCACCACGGCTTCCCCCCTCGACCGAGTACGTCCACTGTGACCGACAGCCTGTCCGATTCCCATGCTTCGGAGGCATGAGGCATGAGGCATGAGGCATGAGGCATGAGGCATGAGGCATGAGGCGTGATCGGTAGGGTGCCGAAATGACAAGAAGTGAGCGGCTGGCGGAGCAGTTGGACTGGCACTGGCGCACGAACCTGCGGCCGCGGCTGGAGGGTCTCACCGATGAGGAGTACTTCTGGGAGCCGGTGCGCGGTTGCTGGAGTCTCCGCCCGCGTGCCACGTCGGCCGCACCGATGCCGGAGGGCTCGGAGGGATGGACGATGGACTCCGCGTCCCCGGACGCGGTGCCGGTGCCGGCGCCGGTGACCACGATTGCCTGGCGGCTGGCGCACATCATCGTCTCGTGCCTGGGCTACCGGGTCGGGTGGTACTTCGGCGGCCCGGACGTCGACTCCCGGACCTTCGCCTACGCGGGGACCGCTGACGAGGCGCTGAAGCAGCTCGATGAGATGTACGGGCGATGGAACGAGGGGGTCCGCGCGCTCTCGGACGCCGAGCTGGAGAATCCTCCCCGGGTGGGACCCGAGCGGTATCCCATGGAGAACAGGGTCCTGCACGTGAACAGGGAGCTGATCCACCACGGCGCCGAGATCTCCCTGCTGCGCGACCTCTACCGCCGCCAGGACGTTCGTCCGGGGAGCGCCCCGTGACGTTCCAGGACCAGGCGGGCTTGCCAGAGCTCATGCCACTGCTGCCGCCGGGATACCGGGCGCGGCCGGTCACCGCTGACGACACCGGTGACATACATCGCTTGGTCGCGGCCTGCGAGCGTGAGCTGTTCGGACGGGCCCGGACGGATCTCGGCCGCATCGCCGCGGACCTCGCACGACCTGGCCTGATCCCGGAGTCGGACACCAAACTGATCCATGACCGGCGAGGGCAGCTGGTGGCCCGGGCCTGGGTGAATCGCCGCTGTGAGGTGGACGTCCACCCCGAGCAGCGGGGCCGAGGTCTGGGCGGCGCACTCCTGGCCTGGGCCGAAGCCCGGGCCAGGCAGGCGGGTGGTCCGCGCATCGTCCAGACCGTCCCGGACGCCGACACGGACGCTGTCGCGCTGCTGCGGTCGCGCGCGTACGAGCCGACGGCGACCGAGTGGCTGCTGGAGTTCCCCATGCCGGGCGAGCCGGTCGTTCCGGAGCCACCCGCGGGCATCACGGTTCGATCGTTCCGGGCCGGAGACGAGCACGACGCACACCAGCTCGTCGAGGACGCCTTCGACGAATGGCAGCAGCGGCGCAAGAGCTACCAGGAATGGGCCCGGCACACCGTCGAACGCCCCGCCTTCGCACCCGTGATGTCGGCGCTGGCCTTCGCCGACGGGCAACTGGTGGGCGCAGTGCTCTCGTTGAACCTCCCGGACACCGACGACGGCTGGATCGAGCAGGTCGCCGTGCGCCGCGACCACCGCAACCGGGGCATCGCCCGACTCCTGCTCCTCCACGCGTTCCGCGCCCACCATCAGCACGGGCGGCGGACCTGCACCCTGGGGACCCACTCCGACACCGGCGCGTTGAACCTGTATCTGCGGGCCGGGATGACGGTCCGGCACAGCTCCACGGTCTTCCGCAAAGACCTGTGAGACGGGGTGCCGCCGACGTCCCGGGACAACGGCATGCGGCGGCCACCGCTCGGGTGAGTCCACTACCCCGCCTGTTCGCGCCGGGCGGTGGCGAACCGGCGCTGGTAGGCCGCGGGGCTGATGGACAACTCCCGTACGAAGACGCGGCGCAGGCTCTCGTAACTCGGGAAGCCCGCCATGGACGCCGTCTGCGTGGCGGTGTACCCCTGGTCCAGCAGTGACTTCGCGATGTCGAAGCGGATCGACTCGACGTACCGGGCCGGTGTGGTGCCCAGCTCCTCGCGGAACAGTCTGGTGAGGTGACGCGTACTGACGTTGAGCCGGCCCGCCAGTTCGGCCAGGGAGTAGGGGCCGGACGGGTCCGCCGTGACCAGGTCGACGATCCTGCGCAGCGCGGGCGACCGAGGCGGTGGACCTTGCAGGGGCGCGGAGAACTGCGACTGCCCGCCCGCCCTGTGCAGATAGACCACCAGCGAGCGGGCCACCTGCCGGCTGATGTCGGGGCCGTGGTCCTCCTCGACCAGAGCGAGGGCGAGGTCGATGCCCGCGGTGACGCCCGCGGACGTGTACACAGTGCCGTCGCGTACATAGATGGCGTCGGGCTCGACGTGCGCCTTCGGATGCCGGGCGGCGAGTTCGCCGGTGATCTTCCAGTGGGTGGTCGCCCGTCGGCCGTCCAGAAGGCCCGTCGCGCCGAGGACGAAGGCACCGGAGCACACGGAGGCGACACGGCCGGCACGGTCCGCCAGACCCCTGGCGGCTTCGGCGAGGTCGCGCGTGACGGGGGTCCTGGGATACACGTCTCCGCCGGGAATCAGGAACGTGTCGGGGTCCGGCTGCGTGGCGGTGCTGCCGTCCACGGCGATCCGCATGCCGATCGAGGACGTGACCTCGGTGCCGGTCGTCGACACCAGGGCGATCCGGTAGTCGGCGCCGAGCAGGTTCGCCTCGCCGAACACCTCGGCGGGACCGGCGACGTCCAGCAGCTTGACGCCGTCGTAGACCAGGATCGCCACCCGGTGCGGGGCGGGGGTCACGGGCCCACCCTGGGATGACCGGATTCGAGGGGTTCATGGCCGGACCGAGGCGGCGCCGAGGGCGGTGCGGTGGGCACCGTGGACATCGGACACACGGTCCCCTCGTAGCGCATCACACCGGAAAGCAGGGACGTCATGACGGACATCATCGCAGGGGTGGGGATTCCCGATACCCCTGCTGTCGCGGAGGCCACGGAGTTTCTCCGGGAGAGGACGAATGCCCTGCTCTTCCACCACTCCCGGCGGGTATTCCTCTTCGGTTCCCTGCATGCGCGGGCCAGGGATCTCCGGCCCGATCCCGAGTTGCTCCACATCTCGGCGATGTTCCATGACGTGGGCCTTTTGATCCCGTTCTCCGAGTCGGAGCAGCGTTTCGAACTGGACGGCGCCGACCACGCGCGGACGTTCCTGCTCGACCATGGGTTTTCCGGGAGCGCCGCCGAGGTGGCCTGGAGGGCGATCGCCCTGCATACGACACCCGGGGTTCCAGGCCGCATGGAGCCCGAGGTCGCCGCCACGCACTACGGCGTGCTGACCGACGCGGTCGGCTGGGGGATGGACGGGCTGGAAGGCGACCGGATGGACGAGATCGTCGCCGTTCATCCGCGCGGTGATTTCAAGCAGGAATTCCTCCAGACATTCGTCGACGGCCTGGAAAACCGCCCGGACACCACCTACGGGACGGTCAACGCGGATATCCTCGAACACTTCGTTCCGGGTTTTCGCCGTACGTCCATGGTGGACCGCGTCCTCGACGCTCCCTGGCCGCGCTGACCGGGCACCGTTCGGGACGTGTCCGTGTCCCGCATTTCTCACCCCCGCATACACAAGAAAGGACCGCTCATGCGAGCCATCACTGTCCGGGATCGTGAGGCCGGACTCACGGGGCTGACCCTGGAGGACGTGCCCCACCCGCATGCCGCCGAGAACGACGTCATCGTCCGGGTGCACGCCGCCGGCTTCACCCGAGGCGAGCTGGACTGGCCCGCGACCTGGACCGACCGTGCCGGCCGCGACCGTACGCCGAGCGTGCCCGGTCACGAGGTCTCCGGGGTGGTGACGGAACTCGGCTACGGAACCACCGGCCTCACCGTCGGCCAGCGGGTCTTCGGACCGACCGACTGGAGCCGCGACGGCTCGCTCGCCGAGTACGTCGCCGTGGAAGCCCGCAACCTCGCCCCGCTCCCCGCCGACGTCGACCACACGGTGGCCGCCGCACTGCCCATCTCCGGACTGACCGCCTGGCAGGGCCTGTTCGACCACGCCCGGCTCACCACCGGCCAGACGGTCCTGATCCACGGTGCCGCCGGCGGCGTCGGCTCGATCGCCGTCCAGCTCGCTCACGAAGCGGGGGCCCGCGTGATCGGCACGGGGCGCTCCGCCGACCGGGACACCGTCCTCGGTCTGGGTGCGCACGCGTTCCTCGACCTGGAGGCCGACCGGTGGGAGGACACGGGTCAGGTCGATGTCGTGTTCGACGTGATCGGCGGCGACATCCTCGACCGCTCGGCCGCCCTCGTGCGCTCAGGCGGCACCCTCGTCAGCGTCGCCCATCAGCCCACCGTCCGCCCCGACGGCGGACAGGCCCTGTTCTTCGTGGTGGAACCCGACCGCACCCGCCTCGCCGACCTCGCCCGGCGTCTGCGGGACGGCCGACTGCGGGTGCGCGTCGGTGCCGTGCGGCCGCTCGCCGAAGCAGCCGCCGCCTTCACCTCCCGAGAGCGCGTCCCCGGCCGCACGGTCATTCGTGTCGCCGAGGACTGAAGACACCTCTGCTCCCCTTACGCGGGTCCGATTGCGCCGGCGGTCCAGAGGCGGGGCGGGAGGCCGATCTGCCACCAGGTCGCCCCTGCACTCCGCGGGTAGGTGATACTGGGACGTCAGACAGCAGGCAACCAGGGGTGACGGCGTGGACAGTTCAAGGGAGGCGGACGTGCCGTCGGCATCGTCGGCCCCGCCGACGGGCGCCCTGCGCGTCCTCCCGCTGACGGACCGGCCAGGTTGGCAGGCGGCCGGTGAGGTCAGTCTGCTCACGCGCCAGGCCTGGGAAAAGACGCTGTACCACCTTGCTCTGAGCGACGAAGAGACGTGCCACTTGGAACTTTCCGCGGTCACTTTCGTCGACGTCGCCGGCGTTTCCGCCCTGGCGATGACCGCCCAGGGCCTTTCGCAGGGGCGACGCATCGTGCTCGAAGAACCGCCTGCCACTCTGCAGCGCGTTCTGGATCTGTTCTGGCCGGACCTGCTCGCTGTCGAGGTGATGGGGCGATGACGGCAACGATCACCGAACCCTTCGTGCATCCCGCCCTGTTCTACCGAGGCGAGGACGAATACCTGCACGGCACGGTGCCTTTCGTCCGCGACGGCCTCAAGGCCGGGGAGCCGGTGGCGGTGGCCGTGCCCGGACCGAACCTCGCCGCCCTCAAGGGGGCCCTGGGCGAGGACGCCGCGCAGGTGACCTTCCACGACATGACCGAGGCGGGACGCAACCCCGGCCGGATCATCCCGAGAGTGCTGCGCGCCTTCGCGGACGCCCATCGCGGGACGCGGGTACGGATCATCGGCGAGCCCATCTGGGCCGGCCGCAGCGCCCTGGAGTACCCGGCATGCGTCCAGCACGAGGCACTGATCAACCCGGCATTCGAAGGCCGGGAAGTCACCATTCTGTGTCCCTACGACGCCGACCGCCTCGACGAACAGGTGCTCACCGACGCGTACGCGACCCATCCACTGATCATCTCCGGCGGCACGGAACAGCCCAGCACCGACTACGCCCCCGAGCATGTCGTCGCACGCTACAACCAGCCCCTTGAGCAGCCGGAGGCGGCCGAGGAACTCGTCTTCCAGGCCGACCAGTTGCCGAGCGCCCGGCACTTCGCGGTCGAACAGGCCGCGCGGTTCAGTCTTTCCGGCATCCGCCTGGAGGACGTGGCCCTCATCGCGGCCGAGCTGACCACCAACAGCGTGGTGCATGGCGGGGGTTCCGGCATCCTGCGGGTCTGGACCGATGACGGCCAGGTGGTGTGCGAGGTGCGCGACCACGGACACCTGAACGATCCACTCGCCGGCCGGCGCCCACCGGCCCAGAACAAGCCCGGCGGCCGCGGCCTGCTGCTCGTGCACTCACTCGCCGACCTCGTACGCATCCACACCAGCCCTGAAGGAACAGCTGTTCGCTGCTACATCAGCCAGCACTGACCGGCCGTTGTCAGAGGCGTCAGGCACACTGCGCCGTATGAACTCGGTGACCGCGCACGACTACGCCTGGATCCGCACCTCGCCGCTCTTCCGCCATGCGATGGAGAGCGGATACACCCTGACACTGATACAGGGGCGGACCCCGCGCGAGGTGTTGCGCGCGATGGAGACGGAACCGCGCGGCACCGGGGAGGGGACGGCCGGGCTGATCGAGGCGGACGACGCTCACCGCGCCGAGGTGGGCGACGACTGCTGGGACGAGTCCTACATCGCGGGCGCCTTCAGTACTCCGGGCGAGAACGGCGAGTGGACCCTCGTCCTCGGCTTCGACGGGGGCCTGGGGATCGTGGGCGGGTGCATGGAGAGGCTGTCGCGGGGCGGCCGGGTCGTGTCGCACTCGACCAACGGCGGCAAGCCCATGCACTTCTTCCACTGGTTCGAGGACGGTGAGCTTCGTACGACGTTCGAGGACCCCTCCTCGCGCGACGGCGGCACGCCCGATGAACTGGTCCCCCTGCTGCGGGAAGTCGGCGTCCCCCTGACCCCCGAGGGAGAGCACGACGAGAGCGCCCCGGACGTCGACCGCAAGGCGGCGGTCCTCGCCCTGACCGAGAGACTCACCGGCATACGCGTCACGGAAACCATCCTCCAGGACGCGACGTACGAACTGGGACTCGTCCCCGAACAGCCCGCCGAGGAGTGGACCGGCGTGGTCGTCGACATCACCGACGCCCACGGGGAGCGCCTGTACAGGGAATGGAGCTACGAGGAGATCGCGACGGCGTCGGACCGCGCACGGGCGGGTGAGTAGCGAGCGGGCGCGTGGAGGGTGCCCCTGCGGGAGTTCCCTGGCGGGATGTCGCGCCGGACCGATCGCGGCACCCCGCTACACCGTTACGGCCAGACGGTCGCCCCTGCCCGGAAGACCTCGGGATCGCTTTCCACGGGCAGTACGCAGACCAACTGTCCACCAGGAACTCGTAGCACCCGGCATTCCTGCCACCGTGAAATCTGCTCCGCTCCCAGGGCGACAAGGCGCGAGGTCTCCGCTTCTACGTCGTCGGTCTCGATGTCCAAGTGCATACGAGGGGCGTCGTCGACCGCTTGAACGGCAGTGATCAGTCCCGGCAGAGCCTGATGCAGGGTGGTGAACTGGGGCGCGGGCGGAAACGGTTCGGCAGTGACGCCGAGAGCCGCTGACCAGAAGTCCGCCGCCTGGGCAGCCTCAGCTTCGGGTGTGTCGATGATGACGGCGTAAACACGACTTCTGTGCACTTACGGTGACCTTCCCTCAGACATGGCGGAATCATCGTATGCACGCGCGAGTCTCGTGACCTGCCCGGCGTCGGGTCGGGCGCTCGCCCCGCGAGGCCGAAAACCGCTGCCGCATGTGCCAATTTGCCCCACCGGCAAGGTCAATTCAGGCCGTTGACTTGATGCCTGCATGACAAAATCGGGCTCGCAGTGCGACTCTTCTCCGGACGTTCACAGGTTCTTGACAGGTCCACCATGCGGCTCAGCCGCACGTCCATCACCCCCCACCTCCTTCCACCCGCATGCCGTGCAGCGCTCCGGACCGGCGTTCCCCGCCGATCCGTCTCGTCCACGGCCCCCCCACGGGTCGGCCGTCGTACCGAAGGAGAAGTCCTTGTCCCTGCGACAGAACGCCCTTCTGGGTCGCAGACATGTCACCGCCCTCGCACTGTCGGCCGTGGGCTCGCTGCTCGCCCTGGCCGCACCGGGCCCGGCCACCGCGGCACCGGCGCACCCGGCACCCACGAAGATCGCCGCCACGCCTCGGGCCGGCGCCGTCCAGACCTCGCTGACCCCCGCCCACCGCGCTGCGCTGCTCAAGAGCGCCCGGTCCGCGGCGGCCGGTACCGCGCAGCGCATCGGCCTCGGCGCCAAGGAGAAGCTCGTCGTCAAGGACGTCATCACGGACGCCGACGGCACCACGCACACCCGTTACGAGCGCACCTACGCCGGATTGCCCGTCCTGGGCGGCGATCTGGTCGTCCACGACAAGGGCGGCCGCACCAGCGTCACCAAGGCCAACCCGGCACCCCTCTCGCTGCGTTCGCTCAGCCCGCGGACCACGGCGGCCGGCGCCGCCGACAGGGCCCTCGCCGCCTCGAAGCAGGAGAAGGTCCGAGGCGCCGAGGTGGAGAACGCCTCCCGTCTGGTCGTCTGGGCCGGAACCGGCAAACCCGTGCTGGCCTGGGAGACCGTCGTCGAAGGCGTCCAGAAGGACGGCACGCCCAGTGAGCTCCAGGTCGTCACCGACGCCGCCACCGGCAAGGAACTCCTGTCTGCCGAGAAGGTGCACACCGGTTCCGGCACCGGCCAGTACGTGGGCACGGTCCCGCTGGGTACCACCCCGTCCGGATCGACGTATCAGCTCGTCGACCCGGATCGCGCCGGGCACCGGACGTACGACCTCAACCAGGGCACCTCGGGCACCGGCACCCTGTTCACGGACGACAACGATGTCTGGGGCGACGGTCTGCCGTCCAACCGCCAGACCGCCGGTGTCGACGTGGCCTTCGGCGCGGCGGCCACCTGGGACTTCTACAAGGAGGCCTACGGCCGCAACGGCATCCGCAACGACGGTGTCGCCGCCTACAGCCGTGCTCACTACGGCAGCAACTACGTCAACGCCTTCTGGCAGGACTCCTGCTTCTGCATGACGTACGGCGACGGCTCGGGCAACACCCACCCCCTGACGGCGCTCGACGTGGCCGCCCACGAGATGAGCCACGGCGTCACCGCCGCCACCGCGGGCCTGGTCTACTCGGGCGAGTCCGGCGGCCTGAACGAGGCGACCTCCGACATCTTCGCGGCGGCCGTCGAGTTCCACGAGAACCTCGCGGCCGACCCCGGTGACTACCTCGTCGGCGAGAAGATCGACATCAACGGCGACGGCACCCCGCTGCGTTACATGGACAAGCCCTCCAAGGACGGCTCCTCCCGCGACAGTTGGAGCTCCACCCTCGGAAACGTCGACGTCCATTACTCCTCCGGGCCGGCGAACCACTTCTTCTACCTGCTCTCCGAGGGCAGCGGCGCCAAGACCGTCAACGGCGTCTCCTACGACAGCCCGACCTACGACGGTCGCGCCGTGACCGGCATAGGCATCGAGAACGCGGCAGCGATCTGGTACCGGGCGCTGACGACGTACATGACCTCGACGACCAACTACGCGGGCGCCCGCAGCGCCACCCTGGCGGCCGCCGGCGACCTGTTCGGCACCTACAGCCCCACCTACCTCGCCGTCGCCGACGCCTGGGCCGCGATCAACGTCGGCAACCGCATCGCCCTCGGCGTCAACCTCGCACCGGTGTCGGACCAGATCAGCGGCGTGAACCAGGTCGTCAGTCTCCAACTGGACGCCTACACCACCAACTCTGGAGCCCCGCTGACCTACGAGGCCACCGGCCTCCCCGACGGCCTGACCATCAGCCCGAGCGGTCTGATCAGCGGCACCCCGAGCACGCTCGGCAGCAGCGATGTCACGATCAAGGTGACCGACAGCACGGGAGCGACCGCCTCGGTCGCCTTCAAGTGGCAGATCGCCTACGTCTACGCCAACGCCTCCCGCGTGGACATCCCCGACAACGGGGCCGCCGTGGAGTCCCCGGTGACCATCACGGGCCGTGACGGCAACGCCTCCGCGACCACCCAGGTCTACGTCAACATCGTCCACACCTACCGAGGCGACCTGACCGTCGACCTCGTCGGCCCCGACGGCACCGTCTACTCCCTGCTCAACCGCAGCGGGGGCTCCGCCGACAACGTCGACCAGACCTTCACCGTCGACGCCTCCGGGCAACCGCTCAACGGCACATGGAAGCTGCGCGTACAGGACCGGGCGTCCATCGACGTCGGGTACATCGCCCGCTGGCAGCTGACGCCCTGACACCCTGACGTGGCGACATCGGCCACCCGCCGCCCCGGTCCTCCGGGACCGGGGCGGCGGGTGGCCGGAAGGTAAGAGGACCGGCACCGTCCCTTACCGGCCGGCGGTATCGTCCTGGCGTGTCCATGCCTCCAGCGCCCCAGCCGTCCTACGCCTGGGGCGTACCGCCCATGATCCTTCCGCCCCCGCCGCCTCCGAAGAAGAGCCGGGCCGGCCTGGTGGTCGGGATCGTCGCCGGGGTGTTCGTGGCCGTGCTGGCGATCCTGCTCACGGTTGTGCTGATCGCAGTGAGGGCCGAAAGCGGTTTTCCCGAGGCCGACTTCGCCCTTTTTCTGCCTCGGACACTGCTCGACGACCGGTACGAGCTCACCAAGGACCTCTCCGACACCGTGGGCCGCAGGATGGAGAAGGGTGCGAGCGGCATCTGGGACGCCAAGGTCACTCACGCCGTCGTGGGGCGCTACAGCCTGGGCGGCGATCCCGGCAAGGGCGCACTGGTGGTCACCGGTTTCTACGGCCGCTTCAAGCACGCGGACAAGACCCGTGCCACCGCGCTGAGGGGCGACAGCGAGGCCGAGGGCGTCACGGTCACCGTACCGCCGAGAGACGTCACGCCGGAGGGGTCGACCGTCAGGATCGGCTGCGAGGTGCTCACTCGGAAGCAGGCCGACACGACGATCACCTATCCGGTGTGTGCCTGGGCGGACGGCAACACCGCGGCCCTGGTGGCCGAGATGACCTTCGGTGGCGCGAGCGCCGACCTGGACCTGAAGGCGGCCGCGAGGACGACGCTCCGGGTCCGGTCGGAGACCCTGAAGCCGATCAGGTGACACCCTGCCGGAGGGCGGGGATCGAACAGGGCTCGTGCGCACGTCGTACCACAGGCCGAAGGCGCCGCCTTCGACGAGGATGAGCAGCCCGATGGTGACGAGGACCAGGGGCAGCAGGACGTGGCCCCAGCGGGCGAGCGCCTCGGCGATGACGGGACGGGTGGCGAAGAACCTGCCGGCGAAGCACCACACGGCCACCAGCACGAGGAACACCGCGGCGTACACGCTCATCCCGCCGATGCCCGCGGTGGCGAAGACGGGCACGTAGACGCCGGCCACGGCCAGGATGCCGTGAAGCCCAGCCGCAGCCGCCGTGAGGACGAACAACGGGCCGGCGTCCTTGCCGTGGCGGCTGAGCTTGGCCGCACCGAGGCCGGACTCGCGCAGCGTCCACTTCACCAGCTCCCCCACAGTCCAGCACCGCGAGCGGCCCGTGCGGGAAGCGCGGGTCGACGGCGGGCTTGGCGGCCCTCCTCCCGGCCGAGCGGCGCGACGCGGTCGCCGGGCGGGCAGCGTGATGGGGGCCGCGGCGGCGGCCGGTGGACCTCACCGGATGCCTGCTGGCCGGGGCACCGAGGTTCCTGATCCTCTTTTTCTGCGCCCCGCTGGGGGTGGTACCGGCCGTCTTCGCAATCAGCGGGTTCGGTGCCGGCTTCGTCACCCCGGTGCTGGGGTCCGTCCTCGTCGAGCGGGTGTCGAGCCGGATGCTGGGCCGGGTCAACGCCCCCGGTGACTCGCTGGCCTGGGCCGGCATCCCTCTCGGCGGGCTGCTCGCCGGGGCGGCGGTGACCGCTGTCGGACTCGTGCCGGTGCTGCTCACCGCCGGTGCCGCGTACTTCCTCACCACGAATCTGGCTGGACTGCGGCCGCAATGGCGCGAGATGGACCGTACGCGTACGCGTAGGCGGGGCGCCGTGAAGCCGCACACCAAGGAAGACGCCTCACGAGACGGTGCGAACGCAGCGACACGACGCTCACGGAAGAGAGGTCCCCATCACGGTCACCCTCGCCCCCACAGTCCCCCACCTGACCTGCGTGGCGCAGGCGCTGCCGGACGGCCGCGGCTTCCCCCCTGTGACATCACGACCGCCCGGCACGACTCAGATTGCCCCGCCCGCAACCCAAGCCGCGACCTGATTCGGCCTGGACCGAACAACGACAAAGCGGAAGGATCATCAAACGCTGTGCATCGCCCTGTCGGGGGGACCATGGTCTTTCGCATTCACTTCACGGCTGAGGACTTGGCGCGCACACGGGTGGCCGAAGCGCCCATGCCGCTTGTGGAACTGAAGCAGGCTGCCCGGGCCTTGCAGGACCGTAGACAACCGGCCCGGCTGAGCGGCTGGCGTCGGCACTCCTTGGCAAAGCTGTCCGCTCCCGCACGCCTGGCACTGGACTTCATTCCGGCCGTGGGCTGGTCGCCGACGTTCATCGGCGCGCCGCAGGCCGGCTCACCGGAGGAGCTCATCGAGCAGGTACGCGCGACACCGACTCCTCGGATCCAGACGGCACTGGATACGATCCTTCCGCAGAACAAGGACATGAGAGTCCCGGCATTGACGCGTCGCCTCACCGATCCCGTGTTCCTCGGTGATCTCTGCGATGGTCTCGGCGACCTGTTCGAGACCCTCCTCGCCCCGTACTGGTCAGAGATCATCGACGCCTTCACCGCAGACCGGTCGGTGCGGATGCGGCAGGTCCTGCACGGCGGTGTGGAGTACCTGCTGAGCCAGGCCAACCCGCAACACATGCGCTGGGACGCCCCCGTGCTGGAGATCGCCACGCCCGGGGACAACAACGAGTACAACCTCCCCCTGGAGGGCCGAGGTCTCCTGCTCGTGCCCTCGACCATGCCCACGACACCGGCCATCCACTACGACGCCGAGCCCCAGCCAGCCGTCATCTACCCAGCCGGCCACGGCCACCCTCTGCGCCTGCTGACCGCCTTCACTCCCAAGGAAGCGCGCACCACAGGAGCCCCGGCCGTTGCCGCGCTCCTCGGACATACCCGGGCGACTGTACTGACGCTCGTCGCCGAGCACCCGGGTTGCTCAACGAGGGAGCTCGCGGCCTTCGCCGGGCTGGCCCCCTCCAGCGCCAGCGAACACGCCACAGTCCTGCGGGAAGCCGGGCTGATCACCACCACCCGGTTCCGCAACGCAGCACTGCACAGCCCCACTCGGCTGGGCATCGATCTCCTGAACCACGCGCCAGGCAGGTCACTTGGGCGTCTTGAGCAGTAGCGGGGTGAGTTTGTCCTCGAACGTCCGAGCCGGTCAGTCCAGCAGGGCAGCCGTGAACGTCTTGCGGCGGTCCACCAGCCAGGTCTGCATGCGGTCCCAGCGTCCCCATCCACCGCGCTCAGCCAACGCCTGGAGATAGGCGGGGTCTCCGCCGGCCACGCGGCGGGCGACGAAGGCCCGGCAGACCTCCGTGGCCTGCTCGATGACGCCGGGCAACTCGGCGCGGTCTCCCACCGCGAGGCCGTAGCCGTCGGCAAGAATCCGCAGCCGTGCGGCCGCGTCCAGCCCGCTGGGATGGAGAGCGGCCGCGGACTCGGGATCAAGCATGGGCACCCAATAGCGGGCGGCCATGGCGATGTCCCAGAGGGCACGCCCGGGGGCCGCCAAGTCGAAATCGATCAGCGCCGCGGCACGACCGTCGTGGAAGACGACGTTCTCCGGGCACACATCGTTGTGGCACAACATCCCTCCCCCCTCCGGGTCGGCCAGGTCCGGGGGCCACTCGGCACGGGTGTCGACCGCGACGGCCGCGCTGCTCTCATGCAGACGCCGCAGCAGGCTCCCCACCGATTCGAGAGCGGAACTCGTCATCGCCCAGTTGGGGAACGGCGGCAGAGCCACGTCGCCAGGGATGAAAGTCAGCTGCTCACGGCCATCCGCGGTGAGACCGACAGGGGTCGGCGCCGCGTCGAAGCCGTGCTCCTTCAGTGCAAGGAGATAGGCATGCAGGGCGCGCGCGTTGCGCGGTGCCGGTCGCTCCACCAACTTCCCCCGGCGGAAGACCGCCCCCGCGTTCACCATTCCGCCGACCAGCGCCTCGTCTTCAGCCGTCATGAAAATCACGCTATCGCCAGATCGACCCGCGCGGGCCGAGGCTGTACTCGACGTGGATCAACCCGGTCGCTCCGGCCGTCCGTCACCTCGACCGGACGGTGAAGTTCCTGGACCTGTCACCGTCCGCCACTCGTTCGTGGTCCCGGCCGGCCGGCAGCACCGTCCCCGGCCTGCGCGATCGCACCCTGGGCGACGACGAGCGCACGATGGTGCACGAGAATGTCGCCCGCGTGAGGGCAGGGGCGATGCGTTCTCAAGCTGTGAGTCCGAGCGGGGCGGTTGCGGGCTGGGTGCGTGACCACGGGGTGCGGTGCCGGTGCGCACTCGCGAGGCGTCCTCGCAGGCTGGTGACCGCGTAGACGGTCTTCGTCTGGACCTTGCCGGTCCTGCGGTGGGTGTGGCGGCGCTTGATCTCCATGGCCTGGACAGCCTGCGGGAAGAGCAGGCCGGGCTGGACGGTGCAGACCTTCAAGCGGCGGACCTCGCGGCGGCGGTGCCCGGCCCCGGTGGTGCGCCGGCGGTGATGAGGTGCTCGGCGTGGGTGCGTTGGGTGTGCGTCGCGTCGGCGGTGACGACGACGCCGCGCAGGTCGAGCCGGTCCAGCGGCGGGGCGAAGGCGGGGGTCTCGTTGCTCTTCGCGGCGACTTGACGCTGGGCGATCACGGTCTGGCAGCCGTGCAGCGCGGCACCGATCAGGGACGATGGCACGCGAACGCGACCCCTTTCCTGATCAAAGGTTCGAGAACCTTGATCACCGGCGCAGCGCCCGCGCGAGCGCGTCGACAGTCACGCCGACGATCGCCCGGAGTTGCTCCGGGCTCGACCCGGCCCTGCCCATCACCGCGAGAGACTGGTTCACGGCCGCTACGTGTACGGCGAAGTCCTCGGCGTTCTCGTCGGACATTCCGCCGGCCTTCAGCGCGGTGCGCAGGCGCGGGCGCTGCAGGCCGAACAACTCTTTGACACGCTCCGCGACGCTTGGGCTCAGCGCCGGACTCGCCATGACCGACTGGGCCATCAGGCATCCGTCGGGCACGGCGGGGTCGGCGATGCGCCCCAGGGTGACATCGAAGAACGCACGGACGGCGGCGACGGGGTCCTCGGCCGCGCACGAGAGGGCGGCGTCGAACTTGTCCCCGTAGCGCGTGGCGTAGCGATCCAGGCAGCGAAGGAAGAGCGCGTCCTTGTCGCCGAGCGAGGAGTAGATCGAGCTGCGGTTCAGGCCGGTCGCCCGGGACAGGTCGTCGAGCGAGGTGTCGGCGTAGCCGGAGCGCCAGAACTGGATCATCGCGGCGTCGAGCACCGTGTCCATGTCGAACTGCTTCTTGCCTGCCATGCAGCCCATCCTCCCATCTTGAACCGATCAGTTCAAGACGTGCTAGCGTCACATCACGGTCCACCCGCCTTGATGGAGGATTCCCATGACCAACCCCGTCCCCGCCCTGCCCCTGCATGACCTGGCCGGATTCACGCACCGCTGGGTCGACGCCGAAGGCGTCCGCCTGCACGCCGTCGAAGGCGGTCGGCCGGACGGGCCGGCCGTCGTCCTGCTCACCGGGTTCCCGCAGACGTGGTGGGCCTGGCGAAAGGTCATGCCCGCTCTCGCCGACCGGTTCCGGGTCATGGCGATCGACCGGCCGGGCCAAGGCAATTCCGAGCATCCGGAGCTCAGCTACGACACGCACACGGTCGCCGCGCACATCCAGGCCGCTGTGAACGCTCTCGGCGTGCGGGACTACTGGCTCGCCGGGCACGACATCGGCGCCTGGGTCGCCTTCTCCCTCGCCCTGAACTACGAGAGCCGACTGCACGGGGTCGCGCTGCTCGACGCGGGAATTCCCGGTATCACCATGCCGGAAGCGATCCCTCTCGACCCGGCTCTGGCGTTCAAGACCTGGCACTTCGCGTTCCACGTGGTGCCCGGTCTTCCCGAGACGCTGATAGCCGGCCGCGAGCGGGAGTACATCAGCTGGTTCCTGAAGACCAAGTCCCTCGCGCCCGACGCGTTCGAGGAAGCAGAGCTCGACCACTACGGCGCGGCCCTGGCCGTCGATGGCGGCCTGCGCGCCGGCCTCGCCTACTACCGGGATGCCGCCGAGTCCGCGCGCAAGAACCACGCGGCGCTCGAGCAACGGCGACTGACCGCGCCCGTCCTCGGAATCTCCAGCAGCCACGGCTCGATCCCGGACATGGCGGCCTCCATCAGCCCGTGGGCCGAGAACGTGACCGGCGTCATCGTGCCCGACGCCGGTCACTACATCCCCGAGGAGCAGCCCGAGGCCGTCGCCATCGCTCTCACCGACTTCTTCAGCGGCCGTTAGTGCTCCAGCAGGAGGGCGATCCTCATTGCCGGCGGGGCCCGTCAGTTACGGGCCCAGCCCGCGAGCCCACGGCGTGCCGTGAACCGCCCGTCGCCCCGCTTGAGCAGCCAGCCCAGGGCGGCGAGCTTGGTCATCTTCGCCCGCAAAGGTTCCAGCTCGCCGTGTACCGAGGCGTCCAGCCCCGGCCCGGCCCCAGCCGCTCGCCGACCGCCCTGACCTGCACCGGGCCGCTGCCAACGACCCTTTCGCCCGCCTGTCCGACGCGGCGTGCCCGGCGACAAGGACGTCTCCCCGTAACTGTCCTGGAGCGGAGCCCCCGAGGGCACCAAGAGCTACGCCGTCACGGTGGACGACCCCGACGCTCCCACCGGTTCCGGCTTCTGGCACTGGGCGGTGGCCGACATCCCGGCGAGCGTGAGTGAACGGCCCGAGGGAACTGGCGACGGCGCCGGCTCGGGTCTGCCCGAGGGCGCCTTCCAGCAGCCCAAGGACGGCGCGGAGCGGCCCCGCCCTCCGGGCTTCAACATCGCCAGCCTCATCCTCGGCCGCGCGGTCCTCACGGTCACCGCCGGGATACCAGCGGCCTGAAGGTCCACTCTCTTGTGGTTACTGGGAAACTGCAGGAGAGTGAAGGCTGACCTCGACGAACGCGCTTTTCGGTGACCGGAGAACCTGATGGCGACCAAGCAGCTGCTCAACGACCTGCCCGCGGACGCTGATCTGAGGCGTGCCGATTCGCTGGCGCGGGAGATCTTCTCCGACGTCGCCAACAAGTGGGCGCTCCTCATCATCGAAGCCCTCGGCGAGCGCACCCTGCGCTTCAGCGAGTTGCGCGACGAGGTCGAGGGCATCAGCCACAAGATGCTCACCCAGAACCTGCGCATGCTCGAGCGCAACGGCCTGGCCGACCGGAAGGTGCACCCCACCGTGCCACCACGCGTCGAGTACACCCTCACCGAGCCGGGCCGGGCCCTGCGCATCACGGTCGACGCGATCTGCGGCTGGACCCACCAGTACCTGGGTCACATCGAGGGCGCGCGTGGCCGTTTCGACGCCGACTGACACGGTGCGGCGGGCGCGGCCCAGCGAGGGGGTATGGCCGGCATCGTCGGGCCCGGAGCAGACCGACAGTGAGGGCACCACCCGAATGCACGGGAAGATCACGGCACAGGCTGGTCTCCCTTGGACTGGGCGAACAACGGCCCCCACCCCACAACTGTCGCCCTCCTCACCACGACGGGTGCCACCAACGGGCGAACGACGTAGCTCCGCATCGTCTCCCTCGGCGGCCGTGAGACGGTGTCGCCACCGATCGTGTCGGGTACGACGTCGGAGTCGCGGATCGCCGGTCGTTCTCGGTCACGCCGCCGGGCGCGAGGCGGCCCTGCCCTGCCATCAGCCCGACTCGGCGACATGCCGAACTCCGGTCCTGGCGCGTTTTCGCTAGCGGCTGCCGTCCTGCCGGTATAGCGTTGTGATCAGCAGTCGTGGTTCCGAAGTTCTGTTCGCCCGTGATCGCCATCACGGGCGTTCCTGCGTTTCAGCGCCTCTCCGGACCAGGGCGATCACCTCCCGGGCACGCACGGTGCGTGCCCGGTTTCCCTCGAAGGAGACGGCCATGGCCAAGGGCACTGTCAAGTGGTTCAACAGCGAGAAGGGCTTCGGCTTCATCGAGCAGGAGGGCGGCGGCCCCGACGTCTTCGCCCACTACTCGAACATCGCGGCCCAGGGATTCCGCGAGCTGCAGGAGGGCCAGAAGGTCGAGTTCGACGTCACCCAGGGTCAGAAGGGCCCGCAGGCGGAGAACATTCGCCCCGCCTGATCGCAAGGTCCTGATGATGCCCGGCGTTCCTTCCGAGGAGCGCCGGGCATCAGTCGTGGTGGACGTCAGGACGCACCCGCAGCCCGGATTCGTCACGTCACCGCCATGAACGAGGTCGTACGCCAGGCATCTGACCGGCGCACCGCGGTGGTGTGCAGTGAAGCGGTGTTGGCGGAGTCTCAGGACGCCTCACGCCCACGCTGAGCGAACGGTCTCGCGCAGGTGATGAGCAGGGCGACGTCGTCGTGGTCGTCCGGGTGTCTGAGTTCGGCGAGGAGGCGGTCGCAGGTTTCCTCCAGAGGGGACGCCGGTGCGCCCAGGAGGTGGAGGAGGCTGTCGAGGCGTTCGTCGATGGAGTGCTCACGGGTTTCGACCAGGCCGTCGGTGTAGAGCACCAGCTGGTCGCCGACGCCGAAGGTGAGGGTGGTCGTTTCGAACGGGACGCCGCCGACACCGAGTGGGGCGCCAGTGGGCAGGTCGAGGAGTCGGGGCTGTGCGCCTTGGGGGACGAGGACGGGGGGCAGGTGGCCCGCGTTGGCGATGCGGCACTCGCGGCGGTGGGGATCGTAGACCGCGTACACACAGGTGGCGATGTACTGATCGAGGCCGGCGGTGATCGAGTCGAGTTGCTCGAGGACTTGGGCGGGGCCGAGGTTGAGACCGGCGAAGGCGGTCGTCGCGGTGCGCAGCCGTCCCATGGCGGCGGCGGCCTCGATGCCGCTGCCCATGACGTCGCCCACCACGAGGGCCGTTCTGTCGTCGCTGAGCGGCAGGACGTCGTACCAGTCGCCGCCGATCTCGTAGGCGGCCTGGGCGGGCCGGTAGCGGGACGCGACCTGGAGACCGGGCAGGTCAGGCGGGGTGTGCGGGAGCAGGCTGCGCTGGAGGGTCTCGGCCGCGTTGCGCATGTGCTGGTGCGCGCGGGCGTTGTCGATGCACACCGCGGCACGGGAGGCCAGCTCGGCGGCGATGGCCAGGTCGTCCTCGTCGAAGGGGCGCGGGTCCCGGGCGCGGGTCAGCCCCAGAAAGCCGAGGGTGCTGCCGCGGGCGGTGAGCGGGACGGCCAGGTAGGAGTGCACGCCGGCGCGGGCCAGCAGCAGGGCCGCGTGCTCGTCGCGGGCGATGTGCGACAGGTCGCGTCCGTCGGTGTGGGGGACCAGGATGGGCCGGCCGGTGCGCACGCATCGGGTCGCCAGGCGGTCGGGGTCGTACGAGGTGATGCGGCCGGGCTGGTCCGCGGCCGTCACGGCGTCGGTGGGGTAGGCGGCCTTGACGGCGAGCGCGCGGAAGAGGGCGGGGCCGTCGGCGGTGGCGGGGCGGTGCTCGTCGAGGACGGAGTCGAGCACGTCTACGGCGGCCACGTCGGCGAACTCGGGGACGAAGACGTCCGCCAGTTCCCAGGCCGTCTGGTCGGCCTCCAGGGTGGTGCCGATGCGGGCGGCCCCATCGGCGATCAGCGCCAGGCGACGGCGGGTCTCGGTGGCCTCCCGGGCCGACCGGTAGCGGTCGGTGACGTCCACGACCAGCTCGGTCACCCCGAGAACCTGCCCCCTGGTGTCCTCCAGCCGGTACACCGAGATCGACCAGGCGTGCTGCTCCGGGCCGGCGCGGGTGCGGCCCACTATGGGGGACCGGTCGACCAGCGGCACACCGGTGCGCAGGACCTGCCGCATCGCGGCTTCGACCTCCTCGGACTCCTCGAACTCCGCGGCGCTCATGACCGCGCGGTAGGGGCGGCCGAGGTGCTCTTCCTGGGACATGCCGTGGATGCGTTCGAGCGCGGGGTTGACGGTCACGTACGTCAGGTCGGTGTCGAGGATCGCGATGCCGATGGGGGACTGGGAGACCAGCCGGGTGGACAGCGCGAGGTCCCGCTCCACCTGGCGCAGCCTGGGTGAGTCGGTGCCGAGGCCGAGGGCGTAGAAGTCGCCGCGGTCGTCCAGGAGCCGCATGTTGCGCAGCTCCACCAGCCGTGTGGCGCCGTCCTTGCAGCGGATGGGGAACGTGCCGCCCCAGCTCTTCCCGCTCTCCATGACCTCGGCGAACTTTTTGATCACCCAGTCCCACTGTTCCGCGTGGACCAGCAGCTGTGCGGCGTACTGGCCCAGCGCCTCCTGGGAGCTGTAGCCGAACAGCTCCTCGGCCTGCGGACTCCACAGCACGACCCGCCCCTCGGCGTCCAGCAGCACCGCGGCCACACCGAGGAGGTCCAGCAGCCCGCTCGGCTGTGGTGGCCGCACGTCGGGACGAAGGGCGCCTGCCCGGCCCTGGTCCTCGGAGGACCGATCGGCTTCGTCCATCGCCGGTACTCCTTCCGCCGGGCCGCGAGCACAGGGAGTGCGTCGGCCTCGGGGCGCCTGGCGGCGTCCGCAGGCGCTGCGACTTCCATGGTCCCCCGGACCACCCGCCGGCACACCCCCATGCTGGTGGGTGGTCTTGTCGACGGCCGACCACGCGTATGTCGTGCGCGCTCAGCTCTCGCGGTCGGCCGTCGTCACCGGCCCGGACGAGAGGGCCGTGTGTCCGTCGACGGGAAGGTTCAGCGCGTCCGCGACGGAGGACAGGGCGGTGCCCAGTGGGAGGCTGACGCGGGTGTGGGCGAGTTGGTCGCCGCGGGTGGGATCCCGGTTGATGATGAGGACCTGCTTGCCCGCCCGGGCCGCCTGACGGACGAATCTCAGCCCGGACATCACCGTGAGCGAGGAGCCCAGAACGAGCAGCGATCTCGCCGCATCGACCAACTGGCGGCAGTGCGCGATCCGTTGCGCGGGCACCGGCTCGCCGAAGAACACCACGTCGGGCTTGAGGACGCCCCCGCAGTCCGCGCAGGGCAGGACGCGGAAGCCGGCGACCTGTTCGTCGGAGAGGTCGGCGTCACCGTCGGGGTTGATGCCCGCGGCCACCGGCTCGAATGCCGCGTTGGCCTCTTCCAGCCGTACGGCGAGGTCGCGGCGTGAGGTGATGGCGTCGCAGGCCAGACACCGCACTCTTGCCAGGCTCCCGTGCAGTTCTACGACCCCCTCGGCGCCGGCGGCCTGGTGCAGACCGTCGACGTTCTGGGTGATCACCCCCGAGAGCAGAGCGTGCCGGCCGAACGTGGCGACGGCCTGGTGACCGGCGTTGGGGCGGGCGCGGCCGAAGGTACGCCACCCGAGATGGCTGCGGGCCCAGTACCTCTGCCGTGCCTGCGGGGAGGCGGTGAAGTCCTGGTACGTCATCGGCGTGTGCCGGCTCAGGCTTCCGCCCTCGCCCCGATAGGCGGGGATGCCCGACTCCGTGGAGATCCCCGCCCCGGTGAGCACCAGCACGCTGCCGGCGCTCAGCGCGTCCACCACCGGCTGGAGGTCGGTGGTGGACGGTGGCAGGTCAGGGGGAGGGGTCCAGTGGAGTGTGGGACGGGTCCGCATGCGTGCCAGGGTACGGAACCGGGCCGCTCCCGCTTCCGGGAAGCGGCCGTCGCGGCTATGCCGAGCCCTGGTCGAGCAGGTATCCGATGGCTTCGACCACGTCGGCGGCCGTGTGGTGGGGCGTCATCAGTCCGTCGGGCCAGGGGCGGCCGGTGACCCAGATGGTGCGCAGTCCCGCACCGTGGCCGCCGACGATGTCGGTCTCGGGATTGTCGCCGGTCATCCAGTCCCCGGGGGTGAGCTGGGTACCGCAGCGTGCGGCGGCGAGTTCGAAGAGGCGCGGGTCGGGTTTGCGTATGTCGATGTCGCCGGACGCGGCGATCCCGTCGATCAGGTCGGAGAGGCCGGTGGCGTGGATCTTGGCCCGCTGGATGTCGCTGGCGCCGTTGGTGGCCACACCGATGCTCCAGCCCGCCTCCTTGAGACCCTCCAAGCTGTCGACGACGGCAGGGCGGCAGTGCACGGACGCCGCCATACGGTCGATGTAGACGCGCCACAGATGATCGGCGCTCTCGCTGACGGGGAAGGCGGTGCGCAGCCGGTCGAAGTCATGCCGCTCGGCGTGGTCGGCGAGTTCGGTCAGCAGCCACTGTTCGATCTCCGGACCGTAGCCGTGGTCATGGCTCAGGGAGGTGATGGCCTCGGCGAAGGCGCCGGTGCGGTCGACGAGGGTGCCGTCCAGATCGAAGATCGCGAGTTTCACGATGGAGGACCCTACTTGCCGGGGCGAGCCACCGGTATGGGCTCCTCCTGCCCAGGGCTGCGCGCCGGACGGTCACCGCCGGCCGCGGGACGCCGAGCCCCGCGTCAGACGTCCAGCCTCGCGGCGGCGCGGTCGCGGGTGTCGGCGGCGGGGGCGATGAAGACGGCGGAGGCGACGAACACCAGAACCGCGGCCATGGCGGTACGCAGGCCGTAGTGGTCTCCCAGGAAGCCGAGGGCCGGCGGTCCGACGAGGAAGGCGATGTATCCGATGATGGCGACCAGTGAGACGCGCGCGGTCTGGTCGGGGCCCGAGTCACCGGCCGCCGACAGGGCCACCGGGAAGCCGAGCGAGGCCCCGAGCCCCCAGAAGAGGACGGAGGCCGCCGCCACGGCCACGTTGTCGGAGAAGATCACGAGCACGAGTCCGAGGGCACCGGAGAGGGCGCTCACGCGCAGGACGGCGGCTCGCCCGAAACGGATCAGGAAGAACGTGCCGCAGAAGCGCCCCAGCGTCATCGCGGCGGCGAACCCGACGTAGACGAGTGAGCCCGCTGTGGCGTTGAGGCCGTGGCCGTCCACCATGAGCAGCGGCAGCCAGTCGTTGGCCGCTCCTTCGGCGAGGGCCATGGCCAGCACGATGGCGCCGATGAGGAGGAGTCTGCGGTCCTTCCAGACCTGTGGCGCGGTGTGCTCGGCCGGGCCTGGCGTCCGAGGCCGGGTGCCGAGGCCGACGCCGGTCGGCAGAGCCCGTGCGGCGTGGACCAGCATCCCGGTGGCGGCGAGTGTGATCACGGCGAGATGCCAGTGGACGGGGATCCCGGCGGCTGTGGCGGTCATCCCGGCCAGGCCGCCGACCACCGTGCCCAGGCTGAAACAGCCGTGCAGAGTGGGCAGAACCGGTGTGCCGGTGATGCGCTCGACGTCGGCACCGTCCACATTGACCGCCACCTCGCCCGACCCCATGCCGGCGCCGAACAGGAAGAGCCCGGCGGTGACCAGCGGAGCCGACGGAACGGCACTGCCGAGGCCGGTGACGATCGTGGCCGAGATGATCAGGCTGGTGCCGAGCACGATCACCGGCCGGGTGCCGAAGCGCTCCACGAAGCGGCCGGAACACAGGATGCCGATCATCGATCCCAGGGACAGGCCGAACAGGATCAGCCCCATCTCCGCGGTCGACACGTCCAGTTGGTCCCGCACGTCGGGAGTGCGCGTGACCCAGGAGGACAGGGCGATACCCGGGAGGAAGAAGAAGAGGTACAGGGCTTGGCGGCGCCGGCGCACGGCGGGGTCTGTCAAGGGGAGGCTCCGCGGGGCTCGTGAGGAGGGGCGGGCAGGACACGGCTCCCGCATCCGTCCGATTATGTGCAAATGTACATAGCCGGTGTGCATGGCCGGGCATGGCAGAACGCCACTGCCGGGCTGCTCGGGGAACAGGTGCGGCCACCGGTGATCATCGGTGTGTGAACACAGAAGATCAGACGGTGGCCGCAGGACGGTGTCTGCGCTCTCACCCCGCGGTCGTCCCGAGCTGTCCGGGCCGACCGGCGGGCGCGCGGGATGCGGTGCACGATTCCTGACACCGCCGCCCGTGGCCGAGCGGTCTCCTGAGGACCGGTCCTCCGGGCGGGCCGGCGCGGCGGCCATGAGGGCCGGCACGAGGGCGATCATGCCGACGATGATGTTGTCGACGAGGGTCCTGGTGGTGCTGACGTCGCCGGCCACGGCCCAGGGAGCGACGATCGTCCACGCGCCGAGCGCGCAGGCGGCCCACGCCATGCTGTGTGAGCGCTCGTAGGCCCGGCCGAAGCCACCGCTCATGATCACGGCGTACGCGATGCCGACGGTCTCGGCAGGCCGCCGCGGCCTTTGTCGGGCCCTTCCGGCGGCTGGACTCCGGCACCGTTGCTCAGCGGACCCTGATGAAGACCACGTCGTATCCGTTGTTCGTGGCACGGGACTTGACGTAGACGCCGTCGCCGCCGCCGTTGGGGTTGCTCGTGTTGCCCTCGACGGTGGTGAAGGACGACCCGGACACCGTCCGTACGATGCCGATGTGCTCGTGGCCGCCGGTGAAATCGCTTCCGCCGTCCCAGTCGAAGGCCACGATGTCACCCGGCTGGGGGCTCGTGGTAACGGAGAGGTGGTACTGGCCGGCCCGCGCCTGCTTGACCCAGCCCGAGACGTAGGTGTTGCGGTAGGAGGTGGCCCCGGTCTGCTTGGCCACCCAGCTCACGAAGGTCGCGCACCAGGCGTAGTTGCTGGTGGACAGCGAAAGGCCGACCGCCGAGCCGTAGCTGTTCGCGCGGGCGCTGCCCTCGGCCGTGCCGGCCTCGGCCGCCGCCACGTCGAGGATCTTGGCGTAGCCGCCGCCGGGCGGGGGCGACGACGGCGGGGTGACCGCGCCGTACAGGGCGGACTTCGTGTTCGGGCCCACCTGGCCGTCGACCGAGAGGCCCTTCTCGGCCTGGAAGTCCCTGACGGCGCTGTCGGTGAGCGGACCGAAGTCGCCGTCCACGGCGAGATCGGCGCCGTGGTGGTTGAGGAGGCTCTGCAACTCGGTGACACAGCCGCTGCGCTGGCCCTTGACGATCTCGTTCGGGCAGGAGGCGGAGTTCAGGTTGATCGGCGCGGGTGCGCCGCTGCCGCCGCCACCGCCGATGTTCGAGTACAGGGCGGCCTTGGTGTTCGGACCGACCTGACCGTCGACGGACAGGCCGCTCGCGGACTGGAACGCCTTCACGGCCGCCAGGGTCTGCGGGCCGAAGCTGCCGTCGACGTCGAGGCTCTGCCCCTTGCCGTTGAGCAGGGACTGCAGGGTGGCGACACAACCGCCGCTCTGCCCCTCCACGATGTTCGCCGGGCACGACGCCGACCTCAGGTCCAGCCCCGTCGACGCAGCCTCATCGGTGTCGTACAGCTCCCGCTTGGTGTTCGCGCCGACCTGGCCGTCGACCGTGAGACCGTGGGCGGACTGGAAGCTGCGGACCGCACTCGCGGTCCCGCCGCCGAAGTCGCCGTCCACGTCGAGGGTGTACCCGTGGTGGATGAGCAGCCGCTGGAGCTCGGTGACGCAGCCGCCCTTGGCGCCCTGCACCAGGTTCGCGGGGCAGGCGGAGGAGTTGAGGTTGACGGGGGCGGGGGCCGAGCCTCCGGTCGCGTACAGCTTGCTCTTGGTCGCGGGGCCCACTCGCCCGTCCACGGCGATCGCCGTGGCGGCCTGGTACTCACGCACCGCGTAGAGCGTGGCCGGCCCGAACTGACCGTCCACCACCAGGCCGGCGCCGTGCGCGTTGAGGAGGTTCTGCAACTCCGTGACACAACCGCTCGCCTGGCCCTGCACGATCTCCTGGGGGCAGGACGCGGACGTCAGCCTGATCGGGGCCGGCGCCGCGGACGCCGGACCGGCACCGAGCACGATGCCGGCCGAGACCATCGCGGCGGTGGCGGCGAAGGTCCCGACGCGGATCCGCCACGGTGTCCTGGGACGGTGCGTGTCCCGATGCGGCAGGTCTGCTTCTTGGGGGCGGGCGAGGATGGCGAGTCTTCCCATGGTGGCGAGGTTCTCCTTCGGATGCGGGAGGGGAGAGTGGTGTGTTGCTCGTCCGGCGCGACGAACGTGGTGCGGGGCCGCGCCCTGGTGAACACACGCGCGGCCCGTCCCTGCCGGGCAAGGACGGGCCGCGGCCGGTCGTTCGGTGAACGGCCCGGTCAGGCAGGTCGTACGGGTCAGGCGGCGAAGCGCTTGAACGCCGCCCGGGTGCCCGGCCCGGCGATGCCGTCGATGTCGCCCGTGTAGCCGTAGTCGTCCTTCAGCAGACGCTGCAGCGCCTTGATGGTGTTGGGGCCGGGGTCCCCGTCGATGGCGCCCGTGTAGCCCCAGTACGTGGCGAGGCAGCGCTGGAAGGCCTTCCAGCTGTTGGTGCCCAGCTGACCGTCGATGGCGCCGGTGTAGCCCCAGTAGTCCGCGAGGAAGTCCTGGACGTTCTTGGCCTCGGCCGCGGTCAGACCGAAGTTCTGCGTCGCGGCCACGGCGGCGGGCCGGGCCGCCGCCGCCGACTGCGCGGTGGTCGCGGTCGCCGCGAAGCTGGTGCCCGCGGTCGCCACAGTGCCGGCGGCGAGGCCGGCAACGGCGACGAGGCCGGCGATGGTCCTGCCCAGAGCGTTCGGTCGCATGTGTTCCTCTTTCGGTTGTGGGGTCGGCACTTGTCCCGCCGGGCGGAGCAAGTGGCGGGACCACGGTGCAGGGCGCTCGGGCACGACCACCACGGCTGCGACAGAGGTGGCGGTCTTCTGGGACGACCTCGCTGCTGACCTGCGACGACGACATCCAGTGGGACGGTGTTGTGGGACACCTGTGACAGATGTGGCGTGCTCATGCAGAATGCGCAGCAACGGAGGAGACCTCTGTTCCACGCGCTGACCACGCTGACGACCGCTTTGGGGGAAACATGCCGCGTTCCAGGACGCTGCCCGCGGAACTGGACCCCAGCGCACGGCAGTTGGTGGCCCGCTTACGTCGGCTGAAGGAGCACAGCGAGCTGACGATGCGACAGCTCGCGGCCAAGACCGGCTACAGCGCCAAGTCCTGGGAGCGGTATCTGGGCGGTACGTCGCTGCCGCCGAGGGAGGCGGTGGAGTCGCTGGCCCGGATCACCGGCACGGACCCCGTCCCCCTGCTCGCCTTGCACGAGATCGCCGTCGACGCCCGGGACAGCCGTCGCGCACGGCCCGGCACGCAAGTCCAGGATCAGGATCAGGATCAGGTCCCGGATCAGGATCAGGGTCAGGTCCCGGATCAGGATCAGGATCAGGAGCAGGTCCAGGATCAGGAGCTGGTCCCGGATCAGGACGAGCGGCGGGAGCGGGATCGGGAGCTGCCGGCAGGCCCTTCCGCACACCCGCAGCCGGCACCCCGCCACCTCCCGCACCTCGCCCTCGCCGCAGGCGTCGCCGCCCTGGCCGTAGCCCTCTTGGCGGCGCTGCTGCTCGTGGTGCGCCTTGACGACGATGCCACCACCGCGGCCGTCACCGTCCCGCCCCGCACCACCGCGGCCTCCCCGCCGCCCGTCTACACCTGCCGCATCACCCGCACCGACGGCCGCTGGTCGGCCGGCATCAACAAGGGGCTCGACACCGAGATCGGCTACGGCGCCACCGGTGCCGACGTCGCCGAGGCGCAGTGTCTGCTGCGCCGGGCAGGCATCTCACCCGGCGGGATCGACGGCATGTTCGGCCCGCTGACCCTGCGGGCGGTCAAGACGTTCCAGCAGCGGGCGGGCCTTGTCGTCGACGGGATGGTGGGCCCGCGCTCGTGGAAGGCGTTGCGCGGATGACAGCCGGCGCGCCCTCCCCGCCGGGCGCCCGACTGGCCGCCGTACTGCGGGAGTTGCGCGGGCGCACCGGACTGAGCCTCACGCAACTCGCGAACGTGTCCACGTACAGCAGGTCGTCCTGGGAGCGCTACCTCAACGGCAAGAGCCTGCCACCGCGCAGCGCGGTCACAGAGCTGTGCCGTCTCGCCGACGAACCCGCCGACCACTCGCTGGCACTCCTGGACATCGCCCGCACGGACCGGGCGGCCCTGAGCGACACAGTCCGAACGCGTGACACCGTCCGAACCCGTACCCTCCCGCCCGTCACCGGCCCGAGCGACACGGTCGCGAGCAACGCCGACCACCCACGCGCACGCCCGACCGGTCATCGGCGCGCGAACGTCGTCATCGGACTCACGTCCCTGTGTGCCGTGGTCCTCGCGACGCTCGTGCTCGTCCACCTTCCCCCGTTGCACCGCAGGGCGGCCCCACCGTCCGCCACGCCCTTGATGGCGACCGGGGCGCTCTGCAGGCACACGGCCTGTCAGGACAAGGACCCGATCACGACGAGATGCGGCGCCGAGCCGCTCACCCTCGCCGAGCACGAGACGGCCACCGGCGCCTGGATCCAGATTCGCTACAGCCGGGAATGCGGGACGAGCTGGGCCCGGATGTGGGGCGCCGTCGTGAACGACAGCGTCCAGATCCGGACAGGAGGCAGGCACGGCTTCCTGCACACCGCCCGGGTCACCACTCCGCGCGAGGCCGACACCTACGTCCACACCCTCATGAGCGTCATCAGACCCGGAACATCCGTGCAGGCCTGCTTCACCCCTGCGACCGGCGGCGGCAAGGAGTGCTTCGAGGCGTCCTCCGCGGACCGGACGGCCTCCGCGCCGTGAGGCTGGTTGGAGCGTCTGACGGCCTTTCGACCGGTACGGCGACGGCCCGGCACCGCGAGTGCGGTACCGGGCCGTAGTGCGTGGGGCGTGGGGCGCGTCAGCCCTGGCGGGCCTTGAAGCGGGGGTCCTTCTTGTTGAGAACGAAGGTGACGCCCCGTCGGCGTACTACCTGAGCGCCGGGCTTGGCCTTGAGCGAGCGCAGTGACTTACGTACTTTCATCGGGGGTGGTGCCTCCTTGCTGGGCCCTCGTCGTCGGGCGACGAGGGCGCATGTCAGCGTTCTTCGCGGAACAGGACGTGTCCGCCGACCGCCGGGTCGTACTTGCGCAGGACCAGCCGGTCAGGATCGTTCAGACGGTTCTTGCGGGTCACGTACGTGACTCCGGTGCCTGCCGTCGACGTCAGCTTGACGACGGGCCGCGTGCTGCTGCGTGCCATGAGGAGCTCCTTCCGTCGACACCCGAATTAAATGACTCGGTCATGTCAGACGATCCTTCCAACGCCGCCGGGCGGTGCCGCATTCCCGCTCCGTGAGGAGCACGTCGTGGTTGACGCCGACGTAGCCCAGGTGTCCGCCGATGCCTTCCAGGCCGACGGCGCCGTCGCCGACGACTGCGACGGTCTTGCCGGGCCGGCCTCGGCGGCGCCGGCGGCGTACCAGCCGGTGCCGAGCGCGTCGGAGGCGGCCGGCAGGGCGGGGATCAGATCCCAGCGCGCCGTTGGGCTTGGCCACCATCGCCCAACTCGCCTGCTGATCGCGGTCGCTGTGATCCTCGTCGGGCGTCGCCGGGTCAGTGCCAGTCGCTGATCTTGACGTCACGCGGATCAGGGGCACCCTCCCCGGTCTCGAGGAGCTGCTTGAGGCTCAGCAGGAAGGTGGCCCACTTGGTGCTGCAGTGGTGCATGAACTCGACCGGCTCGCGCCAGCCCTCGTGCTTGAACAGTACGACCGTGTAGTCGCCGTCCTGGCGCAGGTCCCACTGCACGCTGGTGCCGATCCATTCCTGCGGTCCGTCCACGACGTCCCAGCGGACGAGCCGGCCCGGATCGAGCTCGGCGACCTTCATGTCGAATCCGCCCGGCCCGAACCGGAACTCGATCACGCCGCCGAGGTCGGTCCTTCCGGACGTCTTCTCGGTCCACCAGCCGGACAGGCCGTCGAGGGTCGTGAGCGCGTCGTACACCTGCCGCGGCGAGGAGTGCTCGATGCCGATGCGGTGAAGGATGTCTGCCATCTCCGTGTTCCTCTCTACTGTTTCTGGTCGGCGTCGGCGTCGGCGTCGGTATCGGTATCGGTGCCGGGGGCGCTGTCGCCATCCGTGTCCTTGCGGCGCTGGATGGTCTCGGCGATGCGCTTGATGCGCTGGAGACGGGAGTCCCAGGCGGCGCCGACGTCGGTGAGTTGGGCGACGGCGCGGGCGAGCTGGGCCTGATCGACGCGGAACTGTTTCTCGCGGCCGGCGGTGGTGGCGTGAACCAGCCCGACCCGGTCGAGGACGGCGAGGTGTTTCGCCACCGCCTGACGGGTCACCGGCAGGTGCTCGCTCAGGCTGGTCGCCGTCCCGCTGCCCTCGTTCAGCAGCAGGTCGAGCATCCGGCGCCGGGTCGGATCGCCGACCGCCGACCAGAGGTCGTCGTCCACCGTCACGCTTGACCACCGGCTTCGACCTTCGCGGCGTACGCCGGCAGCCGCGGCAGGTAGAAGTCCCAGCCGGTGACGTGCTCGGCGTATGTGGCGGCTACCTTCGCCTCTCCCCAGCCCCGCTCGCGGAAGCCGCTCTCGGTCATCCGCAGGAGCGTCCCCGTCCCGGTGGGCTCGAGCTCGAAGACGACCAGGTTCGAGTTGCCCGGGGCGGCTGGTTCCCCCTCCTCGTGGGTCCACCGGAAGGAGAAGAGCCGCGGGGGCACGGCTTCGACGACCGTGAACTGCACCCAGGTGCCGCCCTGCGAGCAGTCCCCGAAGCCGATCCGCCCCGTTCCGCCGGGCACCGCCGGGAACTCCGCCTCGTCCGGCCACCACTCGCGCAGGTGCTCGGGACTGCTCACCACGTCGAAGACGACTTCGGGTGAGGCGTCGATGTGGATCTCCCGCTCGATCGTTCCGTACTCCATGTCCGCTCCGCCCGCCTTCTGCAACTTTTGGTTGCATGTCAATCTAGCGAGCGCACGGGGAATGTGCAACCTTTGGTTGCGGGAAAGGGCGGAGACCCTTGAGCCTGTCCCTCGCATGCCGCCGTCGCTGCCATGTGGCCGTGAATCCGCAGACCCTGGATAGGATCCCGGCATGGCCCTGACGCGCAGTGACGTAGACCGGTTCGAGGCGGCCAGACCTCGTCTCGAGGCCATCGCCTACCGCATGCTCGGTTCCGCGACTGAGGCGCAAGACGTCGTACAGGAAACGTATCTGCGCTGGCAGGGGGCCGAGGTCGCGCGCATCGAGGTGCCGGAGGCCTGGCTGACCAAGGTGCTCACCAACCTCTGCCTCAACCAGCTCACGTCGGCCCGTGCCCGCCGCGAGACCTACGTCGGCCAGTGGCTGCCCGAACCACTGCTCGAAGGCGACCCGATGCTGGGACCGGCGGAGACGGCCGAGCAGCGCGAGTCGGTGTCCTATGCCGTGATGGTCCTTCTGGAGCGGCTCTCGCCGAACGAACGCGCGGTGTACGTGCTGCGGGAGGCGTTCGCGTACTCCCACCGGGAGATCGCCGAGATCCTGGAGCTCACCGAGGCGGCCAGTCAGCAGATCTTCCATCGCGCGAAGAAGCATGTGGCGCAGGGCGGGGCGCAGGTCGAGATCGACAAGGCGGCCGCGCGCCGGATCGTCGAGGAGTTCCTCGCCGCGGCGACCAGCGGTGAGACCCAACCGCTGATCAAGCTGCTCACCTCGGACGCCATCGTGGTCGGCGACGGCGGCGGGAAGGTGCCGGCCCGGGCCAGTGCCGTCGCCGGCGCCCACGCGGTGGCCAAGTTCCTGCGCGGGCTGTTCAAGCCGGCCCCGGCCAAGCGGGAGCTGGTCGGCGGTTCGCCCGATCTCTACGCCACCACGGCCAACGGCGGCCCCGCGGTCGTGGCCGTGGTCGACGGGCGGGTCTTCGGCGTCATGTGCCTGGAGCGGACGCAGGAAGGCGTCGTCGCGGTACGCAGCCAGGTCAACCCGGACAAGCTGGAGCGCGCGACACAGCGGTGGGCGGCGGGCGATTTCGGTCCTCCGGTCCTGACCGGAGCCCTCTGATCCCGAATGTGACGCAGGTCACTCCTGTCTCCTGTCAGGGATCCGGGGGCTGCCCGGTTCAAGGGGCGTGACCGGGCCAGAAGGCACCGGACCCGTCTGGACAGGAGTGAGCGAATGCAGCACCGGATCATCGTCCTCGGCGCCGGCTATTCCGGAGCGATCGCGGCAGGCCGCCTCGCCAAGCGGCTGCGCCGTGAGGACGTCGCCATCACACTCGTCAACGCCGAGCCCGACTTCGTCGAGCGGGTCCGGATGCACCAACTGGCCGTGGGCCAGGAGCTCAAGCCGCGCCCGCTGGCCGAGGTGTTCGCCGGCACGGGCGTCGAGGTGAAGCTCGCGAAGGTCACCTCGATCGACGTGGACCGCAGGGCGGTCGCCGTGCAGAGTGCAGAGGGCGCGGCGGAAATGCCGTACGACACCCTCGTGTACGCGCTCGGAAGCGCCGGGAACGACCACGGTGTCCCGGGCGTCATCGAGCACGCCCACCAGATCGCGAGCCGCCCCGGCGCACTCCGGTTGCGCGAGCGGCTGGCCCAGCCGGCCGAGGGGGAGACGGTCCTCGTCGTGGGCGGCGGGCTGACCGGCCTGGAATTCGCGACGGAGGTGGCTGAGGCACGCCCGGACCTCGACATCAGCCTCGCCGCACGCGCCGAACTGGGCGACTGGCTTTCCCCGAAGGGCCGTACGCATCTGCGCAAGGTCGTCGACAGGCTCGGCATCACGGTGCACGAGAACACCGCGGTGACCGCGGTCGAGGCGGACCGGGTCACGACCGCGGACGGCCGGACCATCCCCGTCGCCGTCACCGTCTGGACGACGGGCTTCGCGGCACACCCGCTGGCCGCGTCCACCAGCCTCGAACTCGCCGACGACGGCCGCATCCTGGTCGACGCGACGATGCGGTCCGTCTCGCACCCGGACGTCTACGCGATCGGCGACGCCGGCCACGCCCTGGGCGCCGGCGACAAGCCACTGCGCATGTCCTGCGCCTCCGGCACCCCCATGGCCTGGCAGGCCGCCGACTCCATCGCGGCCCGCCTGACCGACGGCAAGCTGCCGAACGTCCCGCTGCGCTACTTCAACCAGTGCGTCTCCCTCGGCCGCAAGGACGGCCTGATCCAGTTCGTCACGGCTGACGACCGTGCCGTGGACCGGGCTCTGACCGGCCGCTTCGCGGCTCGCTACAAGGAATTGATCTGCCGGGGCGCGGCATGGGGCATCGCCAACCCGACGCTGGGCATCCCGGTGCGACGGCGGCGGATGGTGGCGAGCGGCGTGGCGTCGGAGAGGACGCCACGGGTGGCGGCCTGATGCCGGCGGTGCCCTGCACGCGGTACGGAAGACTCGGAGCGCTCCGGAGTCTTCCGTACCGCGCGGTGACCGAGTGACGAAGTCATGCGCCTTCACGACCGGTCCGGGATCGAACGCGGTCCGTGGTCTGTGGTCCGCTGACATTCCCGGCTTCCTGGCCCCGGTAAGGGAGGTGCCGGAGTGCCGCACCAGCAGGACATGGACCGGGACCCGCCGGCTCGGAGCAACTGGTCGTCTCACCGCTGTCGAACCGGCGCGTCGGGCCGATGAGTTTGCCCGTCGCCTGAAGTCTGACCTGTGACGAGCCCGCACCGTCGGCGGATCAGGAAAGACCGGATCCCGTGTGGTCACGGTGTCGAGAGGGAGATCAGGATGAGCAATCCGATTCGGCTGTACATGTCGATGTCGCTCGACGGCTATGTCGCCGGCCCGGACGATCGGCCGGGGCAGGAGCTCGGACGCGACGGCGGACGGCTCTTCAACTGGCTCGACGACCGGAACTCCGACGGCCCGAGCGGCCAGGTCTACGGCGAGGCGCTGGCCACCGGCGCGTTGATCTCCGGGCGCCGGACCTTCGAACTCGCCGGGCGGTGGCAGGGCGATCACCACGACGGCGTACCGATCTTCGTCCTCACCCACCAGGTGGAGGACGGGGACGTCCCCCCTGGCCACGCGCGTTTCGTCACCGATGTCGAGGACTGCGCCCGTCAGGCTCGCGCAGCCGCGGGGGACCGGCCGGTCATGGTCCATGGGGCACAGGCAGCCCAAGCGCTTCTGCGAGCCGGGCAGCTGGACGAGATGGAGATCCATCTGATTCCCGTTCTCCTCGGGGAGGGGCGGCGGCTGTTCGACCACCTGGGCGGCGGTCACATCGAACTCGACCTCGTCCGACGGCTCGAGGACCGAGACGTCACACACCTCCGCTACCGCGTGCGTCGACCGGAGGAGACCGCGTGAAGACGCTCTTCGTCTCCTACCGCGTCACCGATCTCGACCGCTCGCTCGGTTTCTACACCGCCTTGGGCTACGCCGAACTGGGCAGAGTCGAGACCGGCGGCGGGACTCGCCTCGTGATCCTCAAGTTCCCCGGCGAACCGGCCGCCTCGCTCGAACTGGTCCACCGCCCCGGCGACGGACCGGTCGACGTGGGCAGCGGCTTCGACCACCTCGCGATCCAGGTGGACACGCTTGCCACCACCCTCGAGACGTTGACCGAAGCCGGCCTGGTGCCGGAACCCCTCCAGTACCCGGGCGGCCCTCAGGGCCCGAAGACGTCGTGGCTCACGGACCCGGACGGCTACCGGATCGAGTTGGTGGAGTGGCCACCCGGACATCCCGACGGCATCACCGCAGCGGACTTCGCCTGAGGCGGTCCCGTTCTGCGAAGCGATGATCAGACGCTGATGAAGGGCGTGGCGCTCGCTCACGACAAACCGCCGTCGAGTCATCGCCGAACGGACCGCACGGCTCGATGAGGAGCGGCTCCGCGCCTCCGCAAGAAGGACCTGTTCCTCTTGCCGTCAGAGTGTCCGCCCACGCCTCACGAATCAGGGCCTGCCCGTCCGGGTACGCCCTGGCGTCGCCTCATCGCTGCGCGGAGCGCGCCTCTCCGTGCGGTAGTCGTAGTACGCCCACACCACCACCGCCAGGCCGGCCGTGACTCCGACTGCCACGATCCGTACGGCCCCGCTGGTCAGGGCGGCGGCCAGACCGGTGAGTCCGGCGCCGCACAGCATGAGTACGCGACTGACGAACCGCTGTTCAGGCGGTTGCGGTTCCTCCCGGTCCTTGAGATCGTGCACGGCGTCACGCGCTGGATGCGGGGAACCGCGCCGGACACGGGCCCGGTATGTCAGCCCGTAGCTGATCAGGGCGTACAGCGCTAGAGCGCCAAGGATCCAGAGCCAGGCGTACGGGTCGTCACTCGATCCTCGTGCCAGATGCATGACACCGCCCTCCACAGCGGGCTTCACCGATGAGCAGAACTCAACTGCGCTGGTCCTCAGGGTCGTTGGCGGCCGCGTGGTCGGCGGGACGGAAACATGCCGTCACCGTCTTGCCGTGCCGTTGGCACCTCGTCCCCCACTCATCGGCGAGCGTGCGCACGATGGACACCCCGCGGCCGGAGACCGCGCCCTGCTCCGGTTCACGCTGCCGCGGCAGCGACGGGTCCTCGTCGTGGACACTCACCTGGAGACAGTCACCGTCCCAGGTGAGGACCAGGTGTGCATCGCTGTGAGCGTGGATGTGCGCATTGGTGATCAGCTCGGACACCGCCAGCACGATGGCATCCACCGTGTCCGGCTCCGCGGCGGTCCAAGGCAGCGACTCCAGACGCTTGCGTGTCCACTCCCGGCCCACGCGCACTCCTTCGGACACGGGGAACGAGTGCGCCCACCCCATCGCCTTCACCGCCACTGTCCGGCTTCCTCTCCTCGGCCCACCAAACGTCGTGTGCACGCACCGGGTACCCGGCCGCCGGCTCAACAGGCATGATGACGCCCTCCCCTGAGAGCACGCCCGGATCAGGTGGCAGCGCGAGCACGCGCCGGGAACCGGCGGACGCGTCTGTGGTCTGCGACCCCTTCGGGTTTCCCACGCGATGACCCGTACCCGGCCGGGGGAGGTCAGGCCGGACGCTGAGCCAGGTAGACGGTCGCGGTCATCGATGCCGTCACGGGTCCGTTCCCGAGACGGTCCGTCATCCTCTGCGTGACGGCGGCTCGCAGGCCTTGGACGTCCTCACGGGCCTGCAGAGCGGCGCTCACGGGTGTGCCCGTGAGCAACCCGGTGGCGACGGACGCGGCCGATTCCGCGGCGCCCTCCAGCGTGACCTCCTCGCTGCCGACCAGGGTCAGCCCGGCGGCCGCGAGATCCGCGGCGACGACGGCCGGATCGGTGTAGCCGTGGGGCACGTCCCTGAGGAAGGGCGGCGCGGCTTCGGGCATGGACTGTTCCAGGGCCGCCTGGAACGCGGCTCCGAACCCGTGCGAGTCCAGCGGCCCCCAGCTGCTGAACAGGAACCGACCCTGCGGGGCCAGAACCCGGCGCACCTCGGCGTAGGCGGCGGGTCTGTCGGGAAAGAACATCACCCCGAACTGGCACAGAACGAGATCGAAGCCGCCATCCTCGAAAGGCAGCTTCTGGGCGTCCGCCTGCCGCCAGTCGGCACGCGGCTCCCGTGCCGATCCGGCCGTGACCATCGCCTCGTTGAAGTCGGTCGCCACCACCGAGGCCGTGGGCGCCTCGGTGACCAGGGCCGAAGTCAACGCCCCGGTACCGGCGGCGAGTTCCAGAATCGTGCGCGGTCGCAGTGCCGCCGCCCTGGTGGCCATGTCGGAGGCGAAGGGACGGAAGAAGACCGGTACCAGGTGACGCTCGTAGGCTTCGGGCATGGACTGGGTCCAGCGCCGGTTCGCATCTTCTGCGCTCATTTGACCGACATTAGCCCTGTGGGAGATGTGCGGCGAGCGTCGAAACCGCGTGGCTTCGTGTCAGCGCTGTCTCACTTGGATGAGTACTCCTCCGCTGGCACCCCTCCCAGCACAGGCAGCGGAAGCGCCACCCGTCTTCCCAGACCGAACTCCTCTCCCTCGCCGAAGACTTCCACGTCACCCTGGTCTTCGAGACCGGACAGGAAGTCCTCGACATCCTCGATCCAGGGAAAAGGGGAGGAGTCGTCCGGCAGGTCCGGACTCTTCCCGGCCCAACCGGGGGCCGGCCGCGTCAGCAGCCCTGCTGAGGTTGAAAGGGCTCCACGTCTTCGTCGTGACGGCCGTCCGCCGTCCGCCGTCCGCCACGGCGGCGACGTCAGGTGAAGGCGCCGGACCAGCGGCCCGCCACTTCACGCGGTACCCCGCGCGATGCCGTGCCGGGCCGGTAGGGCAGCATCTGCTCAACCGTCGCCGGCCCGTGAAGGATCGTCATGCCTCCCATCCGCTATGCCATACCGCCCGTCCTGCTCGCCTGCCTCCTGGTGACGGGCTGTTCGTCCGTCCGACTCGGCACGCCGACACCCTCCGACACCCAGAACCCCGCGCCCGGCGCGCCAGCCGGATCAGGGCGGCCGATCGCGGTGGGGGAGGGCCCGCACAAGCACTACACCGTGCAGCAGCAGCCGGCCGCCGGCTCGTGCCACTACCGTTTCGAGCACGGCGAACCCCTAGAGGACCCACAGTGCACGCCCGGCGCCATCTCCCCGGCGGTCACCCAGGCGAACCTGAAGTCGACGATCTGCCGCAAGGGCGGCTACACCTCCGGCGTACGCCCCTCCGCGTATGTGACAGGCAAGGAGAAGAGGCTCAACGCCGCCTCCTACGGCTACACCGGCCGCATGGCCGATGCCGAGTACGACCACCTGATCAGCCTGCAGCTGGGTGGCGACCCGAACGATCCGCGGAACCTGTGGGTGGAGCCGGCCGACCCCGGCCACAGGAAGGGCGCCGGGGTGAACAACAAGAAGGACCCGGTGGAGACGAAACTGCACACCGCGGTCTGCAAGGGCCAGGTCCCACTCGCCGCCGCGCAGCAGGCCATCGTCACCGACTGGACCACCGCCCTGACCGTCCTTCACCTCAGCTGACAAGGCGGCCGCATCCGCCGGCTGAGACGGCTCTGGGAAGCTGGGGCGTCGGTCTTGTCGTCCATCCCGCTGGTGAATCCGTGCGAGGGCGATGAGCCGGTGCTGCTGCGGATGATCTTCGGCCAACCTCGCCCCCTGCGTGAGACGCTCGGGGACCGCCGCCGACTCCCGGGACAACCGCCCTCTCCCGCCTTCTGCCAGGGAGAACAGAAGACCGCGATGCGGCGGAAGCCAGCTGCCGGGCCCTCTTGGATCACGCCACCTCGATCCGCGGCACGGAATAGCCCAGGGCCGGCAGCCCGTTGCCGCGGTCATGACTGAGCCGATCAGCGATTCCTTACGAGGTGGCGCACAGGGAAGCGCGCCCGTTCCGTTGTCCGTTCTCGATCTGGTGGCCGTGGGCGAGGGAAAGACGGCCAAAGAGGCGCTGTCGGCCTCGCAGAGGCTGGCCCGGCTGGCCGAGTCCAGGGGGTTTCTGCGCTACTGGGTGGCGGAGCACCACTCCATGCCGGGCATCTCCAGCAGCAGCCCGGCGGTGATCCTCGCCCACCTGGCGGCCCACACCGAAACTCTGCGGCTGGGCTCGGGCGGGGTGATGCTGCCCAACCACGCCCCGCTGGTGGTCGCCGAGCAGTTCGGCACCCTGGCGGCCCTCGCCCCGGGCCGCGTCGACCTGGGGCTGGGCCGCGCCCCCGGTACCGACGGCGCAACGGCGGCGGCACTGCGCCGGTCCGACGCCGTACAGGGGGCGGCGGACGACTTCCCGGCCGAGGTGACCGAACTCCTGGGCTTCCTGCGCGACGACTTCCCCGACCGGCATCCGTACCGCAACGTGCACGCCGTACCCGGTCCCGTTCAGGGGCCCGTGGACCAGCCGCAGGTGTGGCTGCTCGGATCCTCCGGCTTCTCCGCCCGCCTTGCCGGACAGCTCGGGCTGCCGTTCGCCTTCGCCCATCACTTCTCCGCGCAGAACACCCTTCCGGCGCTGGAGCTGTACCGCAGCACGTTCCGCCCTTCCGCCGCACTGGCCGAGCCGTACGTGGTGGTCGGCGTCTTCGCGTTCGCGGGCGAGAACGCCCGGGAGGCGAGGCGGCAGGCGCTCACCGGGGCGCTCGCCACCGTGCGGCTGCGCAGCGGACGGCCGGGGCTGGTCCCGACTGCGGAGGAGGCCGAGGCGCACGTCTTCACCCAGCAGGAGACGGCCGCTCTCGGCACCTGGCTCGACAATGCCCTGTACGGCACCGCGGACGAGGTGACCGCCGGTCTGGACGAGCTGCAGAAGCGGACCGGCGCGGATGAGCTGATGCTGGCGATGAATTCGCACAGCCTCGAATTCCGGGTGCGCTCCTACGAGTTGATAGCCGACGCCTACGGGCTGCCGAACGGCGCCGAGGCGGCCGGCTGACGGAAGGGGCGAGACGTACGTGAGGCCCCGGTCCGCTGCTGGGACCGAGGCCTCACGGTGGTGCCGGTACAGCCCGGCGGTTCAGGAGGAGGTGGCTGCCACCGATACCCGCCATCCGCCGTCCGCGAGCCGGTGGCGGACGGACTCGGCGGTGAGCGGGGGCGCGGCCAGGCGCGCCGAGAGCTCCGCGGACCCCTCCGACCAGCACAGGTCTATACCGTCCGGGCACATGCCGGCCCCCTGCGCGGCGTCGATCAGCCGGTCCACCTCGCCGGGCCGGTCGGCGATCGGAACCGTCAGCGTCACCTGGCCGGCCGCGGTACGACCCGGCTCGTAGACGGCCTCCCAGCCCTCCCGGCCGCGCAGCAGCAGCTCCTTGACCGTGCCCAGGGCGTCCTCGGTGTCGGGCGCGGAGAGCTCCAGCGCGTTCAGCGCGCCGGTGAGAGCCTCCAGGTCCTTCATCACCTCGCCGAGGATCTCCGCAACGGCCGACGCGTTGGAGCGGATGATGTCCGTCCACAGGGCCGGGTCACCGCCCGCGACCCGGATGACGTCCCGCACCCCCCGGCCGGCCAGGTCGAGCGCCTCCCGGGGCGCGCCGCCCAGCCTCGCCGCCATCAGGGTGGCCACCAGGTGCGGCGCGTGCGAGACGAGGGCCACCGCGCGGTCGTGCGCGCTCGGTTCCATCACCACGGGGAGGGCGCCGCACAGCGACACCGCGGCCAGCGTCCTGTTGAGCGCGGCCGAGGAAGTCCGTGGGCCCGGCGTCAGCACCCAGGTGCAGTCCTCGAAGAGGTCGGCGCGGGCGGCCAGCGGACCGGAGAGCTCGCTGCCGGCCATGGGATGACCGCCCACATAGGTGGAGTCCTCCACCTCGGCGCCCGAAACCGCCGGCGTCGTGGGGGACTTGACGCTGGCCACGTCGGTATAGGCGTGCGCCAGTCCGAGCCGCTGCTGTTGTGCCAGTACCTGGGCGACGCAGGTGGGCGGTACGGCGATCACGGCCAGATCCACGCGTTCGGCGGGTGGGCCGAAGGCGCCGGCCCCGCGGGCGGCGGCGACCCGGGCCGCTCCTTCGTCGATGTCCAGCAGGTGCACCCGGACACCACGGCGACTGAGGGCGAGGCCCGCCGACGTTCCGATGAGTCCGGTACCGACCACTGCTGCGGTGCGGATCACTGCTTCCCCCTTCTGGCCGGCCTCCGGCCGGATCAACCGTTCGCGGGAGCGACGCGTCCCGCCGGGCGCGGAGCACGACGGTCGCCATCCCTTCCTCCGCGCCCGTCGCAGTGTCACCGGAAACCGGGCCCCGGTACTCGGCCAGCCGCGCACGGCGTGTACCGCATCCGCGCACTTCGCGAGCGCGTGGGATCCGTGCGCTCGTGACTACGCGAACGCGACAGAGCGCATGCGCGGGGACGGCAGAGTCGGCCGGTCTGCGCTCGTAACTTGCTGTTGCCGAGGGGGCACCCGGCGGCGCCGCAAGGAGCGCCCCGAGAGCGTTCGTTCGCGTACGGAGGAGGAGCGAGCCGTGGAACTCGATCTGCGCACCGCGATGCGGCATTTCGCCACCGGCGTCGGGGTGGTGAGCACGTGGGCCCCCGAGCCGGGCGTCCGCGGCGGGCGACGCCATGACGCCATTACGGTCAACTCGCTGATACCGGTGTCGTACGACCCCCCGCTCGTCGCGCTCTCGCTCCGCCACGGTTCGGCATTCCTCGCCGACCTGCTGGAGACCCGCAGGTGGGGGGTGTCGATCCTGGCGGCGGACGGGGCGGACACGGCGAGGCTGCTGGCGCGCTCCCGGGAGTCCCGGACCGAGGCGCTGAGGACGCTGTCCGCGGTCCCGGGCCGGCACACCGGCGCCCTGCTCTTCGACGGCCCAGGCTGGCTCGAGTGCGCCCTCACCGACTCCTTCACGGTAGGGGATCACCTCATGGTGATCGGCACGGTACTGGCCACGGGGGTACGCCCGCCGCAGGACCCCTTGGTGTTCCTGCACGGCTCGCTGACACCGGCGACGACGCCCTGAACCCGCCTGCCGACACCTCTCACCGCCCTCCAAGGAGGCCTTCCATGTCCGCACCGCCCATCGGCCCGAGCAGTTCCGCAGACATCCACCCCACCTCGTCGGCCGCGCCCACCGCGTTGGGGGAGACCCTGGACGCGGCCGCGCGGATCCTCGGCGAGGATCGGGTCCTGCGCGCGGCGGGCGGCAGTGACCCGGCGCTGCTTCTCGGTCCCAACGTGAGCCTCTTCCGCTCCCGTCGCGTTGCCGCCGTACTGCGGCCGACCCGGCCCGAACAGGTCCGTGACGTCGTGGAGTTGTTCTCCCGGGCCCCCGACTCCGGGAGCCTGCACGTGATCAGTACCGGCCGCAACTGGGGGCTGGGCTCGCGGGAGCCGGCCCAGGACGACGTGGTGGTGCTGGACCTGGGCGGGCTCGACCGGGTGCGGGAGCTGGATCTGGAGGCCGGCTGGGCCGTGGTCGAACCAGGTGTCACCCAGGGGCAGTTGTCGCGGCTGCTCGCGCACACGCCCCGGATGGTCAACGTCACCGTCTCCGCCGCCGCCACCAGCGTCCTGGGCAACGCCCTCGACCGCGGTGTCGGACTGCGCGGCCAGCGCACCGACGATCTCGCCGGACTGGAGGTGGTGCTGCCGGGCGGCGAGACGGTCCGGGTGGGATGGTGGCCGTCCTCGGGGCGGAGCGCGCCGGTGTATCCGCACGGTCTGGGGCCGTCGGCCCTGCCCCTGTTCGTCCAGTCCAACCTGGGCGTGGTGACCGCCGCCGTGATCCGGCTGCCCGCCCGGCCCGAGGCCCTGCGCGTGGTGCGCCTCGGCTTCCCGGCGGCCGCGCTCACCGAGGCCACGGACGCCGTACGCCGCTGGGTCGCCCAGGGGCTGACCCGGGGCGTCCCCCGCATCTACGACTCCGCGGCCGGGCTGTCGTACGGCGGAACCCCGGACGAGTTCCTGGTGCACCTGCCCGTCGACGGGACCGCCGAGGCCGTCGAGGCGCTCACCGGCATCCTGACCGCCGAGGCGCACCGCTCGGGCCTGTTCACCCAGGTCTCGGCCACGGACGCCACCGATCCCGCCCACCCGCACCATGAGACGGCCCGCCTCGTGGAACGCGGTTACGCCGGCGACCCCGACGTCGCGGACAAGCTGTTCCGCACCAAGATGGGCGTGGCCGCCGACAAGGTGGACGCGGAGGCCGGGTTCCTGTTCTTCCTGCCGCTGCTGCCGTTCACCGGAAAGGCCGTCGCCCAGGCGGACCGGCTGCTGCGGGAGGCGGCCGCCGCGACGGGGGTACGGCTCTCCGCGACCCTGCACCTGCTCGGCTCCGACCTCATCGACTGCGTGGTGGCGATGAAGTTCGGCCGCGAACAGGAAGCGGCCGCGCGGGCGCACCGCGCGCTGGACCTGCTCCACACCTCGTTCGCCGACGCGGGTTTCGCCCCGTACCGGCTGGACGTCGACCACGCCCACCGGCGTGACGCCCTCGCCGTCGATCCCGGAGCCCTCGCTCTGGTCCGTCGGCTCAAGGCGGTCCTCGACCCCAACCATGCCATCGCACCGGGGCGTTACCGCTGAACGCGGGACACCACCGGACACGAGTGAGACAGGGGACTGACGCAGATGGTCACAACACAGGCGGCCGCCGAGGCGCGCCCCGCTGTCCCGCCCACCACGGCGGACGAACTTCTCAGCCGCGCCGAGGAGTTGGTCCCGGTGCTGCGGGCTGCCTCCGAGGAGATCGAACAGGCCCGCCGGCTGCCGGCCGCGGTAGTGGAACAACTGCGCGCCGCCGGTGTCTTCCGCATGGGCGTGCCGGCCGAGCGGGGTGGCCCGGGGCTCGACTCCGTGCAGCAGACAGAAGTGGTGGAGATCCTCGCCCGCGGTGACGCCTCCGCCGCCTGGTGCGCCATGATCGGCATGGACACCCCGCTGTACGCGCAGTTCCTGCCCGAGTCCGTCGCCCGTGACGAACTCGGCGACCCGGACACCATCACGGCCGGGCTGATCCTGCCGCTGGGCCGGGCCGAGCGGGTTCCCGGCGGCTACCGGGTCACCGGACGCTGGCAGTTCGGCAGTGGCATCACCCACGCCGACTGGGTGGTGGCCGGGTGTCTCGTCCACCGGGACGGCCGGCCGGAGCCCGGGCCGGACGGGGGAGCGGGCCACTGGCGCATCATGCTCGCGCGCCGCGAGGAGTTCGAGATCATCGACACCTGGCACACGACCGGTCTGGCCGGCAGCGGCAGCTGCGACTACCAGGCCCACGACCTGTTCGTCCCGGAGCGGCACTCGTTCAGCCTGGGCACACCTCGGGCGAAGGGCCCCTACGCGACGCCGGAGGCGATCCTGCGGAACATGCCCGGCGTGCCGCTGGGTGTGGCGCGGGCCGCCCTGGACTACGTACGGGAGCTGGCCGTCGGCCGCACCGACCGTGCCGCGGCCACGCCCTGGGCCGACACCTACCGGGTGCAATTGGCCGTCGCGGAGTCCGAGATGGAACTGGGGGCGGCCCGGCACGCCGTCTACGGCAGTCTGCGCCGGCAGATGCGGATCCTGGAGGCGGGCGGTGAGATAGGCCGGGACGACCGGGTGGACACCGTGCTCGCGCGGGTCAACGCGTTCCGGGTGGCCCGCACCATCGTCGGTCGGCTCTACGACCTGGTGGCCACGACAGCCGTCTACCGCCCCTCACCACTGGATCGTTGGCTGCGGGACCTGACGACGATGCGGCAGCACGTGATCGCGCAGGACCAGGTGCTCCAGTCGGCGGGGGCGCATCTGCTGGGCGGCACCCCGTTCAATCCGTTCAGCCTGGGCATCGTGGCGTGAACAGCCCCGAGCACGCCGACGACGGGAGGTATCCGGCCGCGTTGGCCCCCGCATCCCGCGCCGACGACCATGGACAACGGGGCGCGTCGGCCTCCGACGCTCTCGCCGTCCTGCACGGCGGACCGCTGCCCCCGCCACCGGCCGACACGCTGGGCGAGGCCCTGCTGCGCGCCACGCGCACCGGGCACGGCGTGGTCCTGATCGACGGTGAGGGCACCGCGGCCCGCCGCTCCTACACCGAGTTGTACGACGACGCGCTGCACACTCTCGCCGGACTGGCCGCCGCCGGCCCCCCGCCCGGCGCGCCGGTGATCCTGCGGACGGCGGACTCCGCCGACCTGCTCACCGCCTTCTGGGCGTGTGTGCTCGGTGGCCTGGTCCCGCTGCCGGTGCCGCCCGGCACCGACGAGGCCGGGCTCGGCGAGGCCGTCGCCGCGGTGGGGGAGGCGTGGCTGCTCACCGACGATGTCCCCGGGCCGCTGCCGCCGGGGCTGCGCCGCCTCGGTCCGATCGGCGCGCTGCGGCAGGGCCGGCCGGGGCGGCCGGTCGAGGCCCTGCCGGACGACCTGGCGGTGCTCACCCTCACCTCCGGCAGCGCCGGGCGGCCCAAGGCGGTCCCGCTGACCCACCGTCATGTGCTGGCCCGCGCGCACGCCACCGCCGTGGCGCGCGGGCTGGACGCGACCACCCGGAGCCTGAACTGGATGCCGCTCGACCACGTCAGCGGGATCGTCATGTTCCATGTGCGGGACGTGTTCCTCGGCTGTCATCAGGTTCATGTCGACACCGAGTGGGTCCGCGCCGACCCGCTGCGCTGGCTGGACCTGGCCGACGCCGAGCGGATCGACACCACGTGGGCACCGAACCGCACCTTCGCGCTCGTCGCCGACCGGATCGACGAACAGCCGGACCGTTCCTGGGACTTGAGCGGATTGCGGTACATCATGAACGGCGGTGAGGCGGTACGGGACCGCACCACCCGGCGGTTCGTCGCCGCGCTGGCCCCGCACGGGCTGCCGCCCGGCGCCGTGCACCCCGGATGGGGGATGCCGGAGACCGCTTCGGGTGTCGTGGACAGCGTGTTCCGTCCCGGGGACGGCCCGCCCCGGCGCCATGTACCGGTGGGTGTACCGCATCCCGGGGTGTCGGTGCGGGTCGTCGGCGAGGACGGACGGGTGCTGCCCGTCGGCGCCGTGGGACGACTCCAGGTCACGGGTGTACCGGTGGTCGACGCCTATCTCGAGGGCGGTGTGCCGCGGCCGGCGCCGCGGTCGGCGGACGGCTGGCTGGTCACCGACGACCTGGCCTTCGTGGCGGACGGCGAGCTGACCGTGACCGGCCGCGCCGACGGCGTCATCGAACTGAACGGCGCCTTGTACCACGGCCACGAGATCGAGGATGCGGTGGATCAACTGCCGTGTGTGCGGCCGTCGTTCACCGTCGCCCGCGCCTGTGCCGCGGACGGTGCGGGACCTGAGGGCCTCGCGGTCTTCTTCAGCCCCCGGGCGGGGGTGCCCGCGCGGGAGGCGGAAGCGCTGGTGCGGGAGCGGCTGCGGCGCCGGTTCGGCGCCGACGGGGCCCATGTGGAGGCGCTGATGGAGCACGAACTGCCCAGGACGGCCACCGGAAAGCTCCGCCGCTCGGTGCTGGCCGCCCGGCTGCCCGGAGCCCGGCGGTGACCGCGGGCGCCCCGAACGAGAGGCCTGGCATGTCCCTGGACCTGAGCGCGACGATGCGTACGTTCGCCACCGGAATCTGCGTGGTGACCACGTTCGCACAGGAGGAGGGCCACCGTCGGCACGACGCGGTGGCCGTGCGTTCCTTCACCTCCGCCTCCCTGGAACCACCGCTGGTCTCCCTGGCCGTACGACGAGACTGCGACGTCCTCGGCACGCTGCTCGCGACCGGCCTGTGGGCGGTGTCGATCCTCGACGTGGCCGGCGTCGACCTCGCCCAGGCCCTGGACGGCGGCCCGGAGGACCGGGCCAGGGCCCTGCTGACCTGCACGGCAACGCCCGGACCGCGCACCGGGGCGCTGGTGCTGGACGCGCCGGGCTGGCTGGAGTGCGCCCTGCACGACCGGCACGACACCGGTGACCACACCGTGCTCATCGGAGAGGTGCTGGCCACCGGCGGCCGGCACCGACGGCCCCCGCTGGTCTCCGTGAACGGTCGCTTGCGCGCCCTCTCGGAGGCATGACGATGACCTGCCCCAACTCCCAGGAGGAACAGTGAAATTCGGGATCTGGCTCGACTTCCGCAACCCGGCGCGCTGGCGGCAGCCCTGGGCCGACGTGTACGAGGAGACGCTGACTCTGGCGACCGACGCCGAGGACCTGGGGTTCGAGTCCGTCTGGCTCTCCGAGCACCATCTCACCGACGACGGCTATCTGCCCTCCCTCTTCCCCGCGCTGGCGGCCATAGCCACCCGCACCCGACGCGTTCGGCTCGGCACCGCCATGCTGCTGGCGAGCCTCGTCCACCCCCTGCGCCTCGCCGAGGACGCGGCCGTCACCGACCTGCTCTCCGGTGGCCGGCTGGAGCTGGGCCTCGCTCCCGGCTACCGGGAGAAGGAGTTCGAGGCGCTCGGCGTCGAGCGGGCCCAGCGCGGGCGCCGGACCGAGGAGACGGTGGAGATCCTGCACCGGGCCTGGACCGGGGAGCCGTTCTCCTACGCCGGCGAGCACTTCACCGTGGACGACGTCGTCGTCACCCCCGTGCCCGAGCGCCGGCCGCCGGTGTGGATCGGCGGGGGAGGCGAGGCCGCCGCCCGCCGGGCCGGCCGCCATGGGCTGCGCTTCCTGCCCGACCTCGGCACCCCGCCGGAGGTGCTCGACCTCTACCGGCGGACCCTCGCCGAGAACGGCCACGACCCGGCGCGGTTCGGGGTGACGGCGATCGTCACCCCGGGCGTCTATGTGTGCGAGGACGCCGAGGAGGGCTGGCAGGAGGTGCGGGAGCACTACTGGTACCTGCTGAACAAGTTCCAGGAGTGGTTCGGCAACCCGGGCCTGCCGTCCGTGGACGACCTGCCGCGCGAGCTGTTCCTCGTCGGCCCGCCCGATGTCGTCGCCGAAGGGCTGCGTGACCGGATCAAGCCGCTGGGCGACGTCGAACGGGTCATCTTCTTCGGCCGCGCCCCCGGTCTGCCCGCCGACCGGGCCCGCCGTTCGCTGCGGCTGTTCGCCGAGCACGTCCTCCCGCAGTTCGGTTGAGGCGCCCCCTGCCTGCCACCCCCTCGCACGCCCGATCACGAAGGAGCACCATGCCAGACATCGCCATCGTCGGAGCAGGCATCTCCGGTCTGCACCTGGCCCTGCGGCTGCAGCAGGCCGGGGTGACCACGACGCTCTACGCGGAGCGCAGCGCCGAGGAGGTCGCCGCGGGCCGCCCCCTCAGCCTCCCGGTCCGCTTCGGCCGCACCCGGCAGCGGGAGCGCGAACTGGGCGTCTCGCACTGGGACGGAGCGGAGAACGACACCCAGGGCGTGAACCTCGTGGGACCCGCGGGCTCGGGCATCGGCTTCTACGGCGCTCTCGACGCGCCCGCGAGCGGTGTCGATCTGCGCTTCTACCTGCCCCGCCTGACCGCCGACTACCTGGAGCGGGGCGGCCGGGTCGAGGTGCTGCGGCCGGAGGCGGCCGAGATCGACCGGGTCTCGCGCGACCACGACCTGGTGGTGGTGGCGAGCGGGCGCACCGCGGCCACCGGACTGTTCCCGCGCGACCCGGACCGCTCGCCCTACAGCACGCCCCAACGTGTCCTGACCGCCGGGCTGTTCCACGGCATCGCGCCCACGGATCCGGGCTGGATCCACTTCCAGGTCACCGAGGCGGGGGAGATCTTCTCCACCAGGATCCTCACCGCGGACGGGCCCGCGCACGGCATGGTCGTGGAGGCCCTGCCCGGCGGCCCGCTGGAGCAACTCGCCTCCTACGACCACGCGGCGGACCCGGCCGGCTTCGAGAAGACCCTGCTGGGGCTGGTCGCGGACCACGCGCCCGAGCTGCGGGAGCGGATCACGGACGGCGAGTTCGCGATCCGCCGTCCCGGTGACGTGATCCAGGGCGGCCTCACCCCGACGGTCCGGCAGAGCTGGACCACGCTGCCGTCGGGGCGGGTGGCGCTGGCTCTCGGGGACGCCTGGGTGGTCAACGACCCGCTGACCGGGCAGGGCGCGAACCTCGGCTCGGCCTGCGCCTTCGAGCTGGCCCAACTGATCGTGGCCGGCGGGCCGTTCGACGCGGACTTCGCCGCACGGGCGGCGGAGGCGCTGTGGCGGATCGCGGAACCGGTCGTCGCCTGGTCCAACCTCAACATCGGGCCGCCGCCCGAGCATCTGGGCCAGATCTTCGCCGCCGCCACCGCCGACCCCCGGGTCGCCGACGCCTTCGTCACCAACTTCAACCACCCGGCGGCGATGTGGCAGGCCATCGAGTCGCCCGAGGCCACCCGGTCGTGGCTGGAGAAGGTCACGACGGCCGGCTGACCACCGGGCCCCTCAGCTCGCGGACACGGCGCCGACGAGGGGGCCGGAGGGGGTGTTCCACACTGCCATCGCCATGTCCACCAGGCCGTGCAGCTGGGCGCGGTCCGCCCCGTCGCGGGCCTGGAGGGACAGGCCGTTGAGGAAGGTGGTGTAGAAGGCGGCGATCCGGTCCGTGTCCGTGTCCGCGGCCAGCTCCCCGGTGCGCACCGCGGTGTCCAGGCGGGCCTGGATGGTGGTCTTGGTGCGGGCACGGCAGCGCAGCGCGAAGTCCCGGACGGACTCGTGGTCGGCGGTGTAGTTGGTGGCGGCGAGCACGATCATGCAGCCACGCGGTTTGCCCTCGGTGGTGAACCGGTCGACGCTCTCGTGCAGCAGCGCCGCGACGGCCTCGCGTGCCGTCGGTGCCTGGTCCATGGCCTGCCGGGAGGCCTCCGCCTCGGTGCGCTCGTAGAGCCCGATGGCCTCCCGGAACAGCTGTTCCTTGTTCGTGAACGCGGCATACAGACTCGGCGGGTTGATGCCCATGGCCGCAGTCAGGTCGGTGGTCGAGGTGGTCGCGTAACCACGTTCCCAGAAGACCAGCATGGCCGTGTGCAAAGCCGCGTCACGGTCGAAGGCGCGGGGGCGTCCGGTGCGGGCCACATGACCTCCTTGACGGCGCATCGGCCGCTCGATAGCTTCTTATGTATAGGTTAGTACATAAGTCGCCTTGGCCGCTGTCCCCTGGGGCGGCAAACGGGCGGCCGCTTTGTCCTGCCCTCCAACTCTACGCAAGGAGACCGGTTTCATGACTATCGCGGACGACGCCCCGGTGGACGGCGCGTCACCCGTCAAGGGCGGCGCGGAAGCGGCCGTACGGTGGGGGCCGCGGGAATGGTTAATGCTCGTGGTGGTGTGCGGCGCGTTCTCCCTCGACGCGCTGGACAACATCATGGTCGGCATCGCCACCCCCCAGATCAAGGACGAGTTCGACATGAGCACGTCCGCCGCACAGTGGGTGGTGAGCGCCTACGTCCTCGGCTTCGGCGGCTTCCTGCTGCTCGGCGGCCGGATGTCCGACCTGCTCGGCAAGCGGCGGGTCTTCCTCGCCGGCCTCACCGTCCTCGCTGTCGGCTCACTCGCCGGGGGACTGGCCACCAGCGGGTTCATGGTGATCGCCGGCCGACTGGTGATGGGCATCGGCGCCGCACTGACCGCGCCCTCCGCACTGTCGATCATCGTCGGCAACTTCCCCGAGGGCCCGCAGCGCAACCGGGCCGTCGGCATCTACACCGCCTGCGGTGCCGTCGGGTACTCCATCGGCGTGGTGGTCGGTGGCGCCCTCACCGAGGCCAGCTGGCGCTGGACGTTCATGCTCTCCGTGCCGGTCGCCCTCGCGGCCCTGATCGGGGCCCTGCTCCTGGTCCCCAAGGACCCCGCGCACGACGGCACCGAGCGCCACTACGACGCGGCCGGCGCGGTCACCGTCACCGCCGCCATGCTGCTGCTGGTCTACGGCATCGTGCAGGCACCCGCCAAGGGCTGGACCTCCGGCGCCACCCTCGGTGTTCTCGCCGTCGCGGCGCTGCTGCTCGCCGCCTTCACGGTCATCGAGTCACGCGCCCCGCAGCCGCTGCTGCGCCTCGGTCTGCTGCGCAACAAGTCGCTGGTGGGCGCCAGCCTGATCGCCGCGGCGATCCTCGGCACCTACATGAGCTACCAGTTCATCGGCAGCCTCTACCTCCAGTCCTACCGGGGCTGGTCCCCGCTGGAGATGGCCTTCGCCTTCCTGCCGATCGGTCTGATGATCCTCACTTTCGCACCGCGCGCCGGGAACTGGCTCGGTCGCACCGGCCTGCGCTGGCCGGTCTTCGGCGGCATGGCCGCGTACGCCGTCGCCTTCCTGCTCTTCCTGCGCGTCGGCGAGGACTCCTCGTACTGGTGGATGGTCCTGCCGAGCATGCTGCTCATCGGCATCGGCTTCCCGTTCGCCTTCACCGCCGCCAACGTGCAGGCCACCTCCGGGGTCGACGAGTCCGAGCAGGGGCTCGCCGCGGGCATCCTGCAGACCGGGTACCAGGTGGGCGCCGCGGTGGTGCTCGCCGTGGTCACCGTGCGCATGGGCGACGAGGACACCGCCGAGCCCGCCCGGATGCTGTCCGGGTACCACCAGGGCACCTGGGTGATCGTCGTCATCGCGGCGCTCTCGGCGCTCTCCGTACCCCTCGCCGCCCTCGCCGCCCGGCGGCGCGCCGGACAGGCGGAGCCGGCCGCACGGTCCCTGGGCTGACGGACGTCGAGCCCGGTCGGCGGGGCTCGGCACATGAACGAGGCCGCTCCCCGGAAAGGGGAGCGGCCTCGTTGCCCGGCAGAGCCGCCCCGGGCTCCGCCCTCACTCCTCCAGCAGGTCGGGCTGCTCGTGGACGATCTCGTCCCACAGCAACTGGAAGCTGAACCAGCCCAGGTGCCGGTCCCCGAAGCCGTCGCGCGCCGCCAGCGCCTGCTCGTGGCTCATGGGCCGCACCCGGCCGGCCGCCGCCGCCAGCAACTGCACCTGGGCGGCGGCCTCGTAGGTGAAGAACCAGTGCACCGCCTCGTCGACCGATCCGCCGACGGTGATCAGCCCGTGGTGGCGCAGCAGGATCGCCCGTTTGTCGCCCAGCCGGGCGGCGATGTCCTCTCCCTGGGCCAGGCTGATGGACGGGCCCTCGTAGTCGCCGTAGAGGACCTGGTCCTGGTAGAAGGCGGCGGATTCCTGGTCGAGCGGCTCCAGAAGCCGGCCGAGGGCGCCGAGGGCACGCGAGTACGGCGTGTGGCCGTGCGCCGCGGCGGTGGCGCCGGGGTGGGCGCGGTGGATGGCGGAGTGGATCACGAAGGCACTGGGGTTGACCCGGTGGTGTCCGTCGACCACCCGGCCCTCGGCGTCCACCAGAATCAGGTCGCGCACCTTCACACGGCTGAAGGAGACGCCGAACGGGTTCACCCAGAACCGGTCCTCGTGCTCGGGATCGCGCACCGATATGTGCCCCGAGACGCCCTCCCCGTAGCCGTACTTGCCGAACAGCCGCAGGGCGGCGGTCAGGCGCTGCTTGCGATGCCTGCGGCTGTCCTCCACGGAGTCGAAGACGGGCTCCGTGGGCAGTGGCAGCCCGGTGTGCGTGTCCGCGAGATAGGCGGCCGGTTCCCGCGTCGCGATGTCGGTCATGCGGTGGCTCCTCGGTCGTAGGTCGTCCGGCGGTCGTTCGGTCTCATACGGCCTGGACGGAGTCCGCGGCTTCGACGGCGCTGTGCGCCGCCTCCCGGTGGATGGCCTCGGCGATGTCGACCGCCCGGTCCACCAGTGAGGGGACTCCGAAGGTGAAGAAGAGCGAGCCGGAAGCGAGATCGCCCAGCGCGTGGATCCGCCGGTCGGTCTCCTCTCCCGTCCGCAGCCCACTCGTGGCCCGGTCGACCTGGACTCCGCCGCGCGGGTGCCGCACGGCCAGCCCCCGCCCGGTGAGCGCGGCCACCAGGGCCTCGGCCGCGTGCGGAACGCGATGCCCGGGCGGGCTCACGGCGTTGACGACGACATCGGCGTGGCGAACACCGCTGTCGCCGTGGACCTCGAAGCCCGTACCGGGACCGGCGGTGACCCGCCGCACCCCGCGCACGACCTCCAGCAGTCCCCGGTCGGCCCGCTCCAGCAGGGTGGCCGCGCTGGCCGGCGGCATGGGGCAGCACAGGCTCATGATGGTCCGGTAGTGCTCGCGCAGCAGCTCCGACTTCTCGTGCTCGGCCAGCAGCGGCCAGACGTCGGGTCCGGTGTCCGGGACCGCCCGCTGGAGGATGCGCAGTCCCGGGTCGGCGTCGGCCACCAGGCCGAGTTGGCGGCGCAGCCGGGCGACGGGATCCTCGGTGGTGCCCGAGACGATCTCCCGGGCGATCGCATCGGTACGGGACCCGGCAGCCGCCAGCTCGGTCCGCATCAGGGCCGCGGCGTCCGCGAGGGTGAGCAGCTCGCCGCGCGCGGCCATCGCCCGGAAGTGCGCCGCGGTGAAGTACCGCAGCGTGTGCTCCACGGGACGTTGTCGGACACTGGGCAGGACCCCGCGCCGAGAGGCCAGCAGGATCTGGCCGCGATGTCCGGCCGCGGTCAGCGCCAGGACGACGTCCACCGCGGTCAGCCCGCTGCCCAGCACCACGACCCGCTCCCGGTCACCGATGCCGGCCAGCCGCCGCACCACCGGATAGGGGTCCGCGACGAACCCCGGCCGGCCGGAGAGCCGGTGCGGGTCGGCCGGTTCTCCGGTGCCGACGCACAGCACGACGTGGTCGAGGCCGTACGTCCCTCGGTCGGCGGTGTGCGCGACGAGGGTGCCGTCCTCGCGGACCAGGTCGACGACGCCCTCGCGGACCAGCGCGATACGGCTGCCCAGGGCTGCGAGCCGGGTCAGCGCGCCACGGGCGCACTGTTCGAGGTAGTCGCCGTACAGGGCACGTGGCGGGAAGGCGATCCCCGACCGGGCGTCGACGTAGTCGGCGCGCGGGCCCAGGATCACGTCCCGTGCGGCCAGCCAGCGTGCGAAATGCCCTGGGTCGCCGGCGCGCACGGTCATGTCCTCGGGCGGGGCGTTGACCCGCAGCGTCGCCGCGTCGGGCTGATAGGCGCGCCCGCGCCACAGATGCGGAGACGGATCGAACACAACCACGGATTCCGGGCCTTCGTCACGCCGGCTCAGCGCGTCGAGCAGGCACACCGCGGAGGCACCGCCTCCCACTATCCCGATTCTCCTCGGAAAAACCATACGACCAACCCCCGTTCAATGTCGCTGACAATTCCCGTTCTACTTCTGTTCTTGAACGGCAGGGAAATGCCGCATCACGGACCCTTCAGCTCGGGAAATCAGACTTCAGTCTCCTGGCCTGGCGCAGCCCGCTGTGGCGTGAACACGCATGCGGCATAGCGGATTTGCGCAGTGCGCTACTCGGGACCGCGCAGACACTGCCTGCGCCACTCACGGGGCGTCACCCCGTAGCGCTCGCGGAAGAGTTTGCTGAAGTGCGAGGCGCTGTCCAGTCCCCAGCGTTCCGCGATGTTGGCCACGGTCAGATGGGCCGTACGCGGATCGGACAGGTCGTCCCTGCAGCGCCGCAGCCGCTCGTTGCGGATCCACAGCGCGGGGCTGGTGTCCTCGCTCTGGAAGAGCAACTGGAGATAGCGCAGGGAGATGTTGTGGCTCCTGGCCAGGTGGCGGGGGGTCAGCTCGGGGCTGCCGAGGCGGGCGCGGGCGAAGGTCTTGATCCGGTGCAGCAGGGCCCGCCGCATCATCAAGGGCTCCTGGTCCGCGCCGCCGAGCTTCTCCGAGCACACGGCGCCGACCAGGCTGGCGACGCTGCTGCCCAGCTGGTCCGCGACCGCCGGATCGAGCTCGGCCATGTGGCTCGCCGCGCTGCGCAGCAGATCGGCGAGGAGCACGCTGGCCCCTTTGCTCCCGCACCAGGTGGCTGCCCGCAGCGGGTGTTCGAGGCCCGCCCGGAGGTCGACGAGGTGGTGGTCGAACTTCACGCTGACCATGTGGATCGGCCGCCGCATCGACAGCGTGAAGGGTCGCGAGCTGTCGTAGGAGAAAAGGTTGCCCTCTCGGGCGAGGGCCGTGGTCCCGTCCTGGCTGACCCGGACCTCGCCGTCCAGAACGCACGTGAGGTGGAGCGGGGTGCTCGTGGCTCTGCTGACCAGCAGTTCGGTGCGTTCCACGGCATGCGGTCCAGCCTGGATCCTGGCGAGCTGGACGGCGCCGAAGCCGCCGGTGACGATGGCTCCCTGGAAGGTGCCGGGCTCAGTCCGGTAGACCCGCAGCGGCCCGCAGGCATCGCTGACGAGATTTCCCCATACGTTGAAACCGCAGCGCAGGTTCGTCTCCTGTGTGCGCAGTACACGCACCGGCCCGCACCTGTCGACCAGCGCAGCGCTCATGAACGGTGCCCCGCCGCCCCGGGGCTGGGTAAGAAAACGCCCTGTCTTTCGCGGGACATGAAAGTCCCCTCCCCCAATTGAATGCGCGAGTCGTGAAACAGTGCGTTTCATTCTGCGGCGATGCCCATGGCGCAGTGCCAGTACGGTTCGCGCCATGATTCAACGGACAAGTGTTTACGCTCCGTACTGGCTTGCGGGTCCGGCGGTGGTCCTCCTGCGCGCTGCGTAGTTCACAAACAATTCATCAGGGGCCCCAGGGAAACGAAACACGCAGTGTGCCCGAGGGCGCCCGTCGCCGTGCCGCCCGAGACCGGAAAGACGGTCTTGACCTCACCGGCCGACCGGTGTGTACAGGGCTCCTACGGAGCGGCCACACCGCCGTGCACGACCTCGTGCTCCCAGGCGCCGCGCGGCTGGACGTGCAGCCGCCAGTAGTGCTCGGCGATGTCGTCGGGATCGTAGGCGGTACCGGGAGCGACCGCGCCGGGCACCGTCACCGAGGCGACGTGGACACCTGCCGGACCGTACTCCGCGTCGAGCAGTCCGACCAGAGTCCGGACACCGAACTTGCCGAGCCCCAGGCTGACGTAACCCGGGTCGATCCGGGGCATCCCGCCGGTGACCAGGATCGTGCCATGTCCTCGTGCGGCCATGCCCGGGGCCACGTGCGCGGCGGTGCTCAGGGCGCCGACGACGTTGACGGCCCAGGCCTCCAGCTGTCCTCGGGCGCCGAGTTCGCCCGGGGCGTCGCGGCGGATCAGCGCGGCGTTGTAGACAGCCACGTCGACCGGCCCGAGCTCTGCCTCGACGGTGTCGAGCGCTGCCCGCAGCGAGTCCTCGTCGGTGCTGTCGGCGGTGAGGGCGAGAACCTTCCGGCCGTCCCGCCCGATGTCCGCGGCCACCCGGGACACGGTCTCCGGGCTGCGCGCGATCACGGCGACGGAGAACCCCTCCCGCGCGAACCGGTCGGCCACGGACTTGCCGATCCCCGGACCCGCTCCGACGACCACTGCTGTCGACACGTCAACTCCCTTGGTTCTGCGGATGATTACTGCCGGAGAGTACGTCATGGGACCATCGCTCGGCCTCGTCGGCGCCGGGACCGGCGAGCGGGCCGACGAACGCGGCGTGGAAGAGCCGTCCGGTCGCCATGGGATCGGTGAAGGTGATCCTCCGCCACGGGTACACCCTCCAGGAGCCCGCCGGCCGGTGAAAGGGGCGCCCCATGACGACCATCGCGGTGACCGGGCACATCGACCTCACGGCGAACACCTCCGCCCTGGTGCGCACCGCCCTGGACGAACTCCTGCGGCCCTACGCCGCCGACGGGGAACTGGTCGGGGTGTCCTGTCTCGCCAGGGGCGCCGACTCTCTCTTCGCGGAGGCCGTGCTCGCCGTCGGCGGCCGTCTGGCCGTCGTCATCCCCTCCCGGGACTACCGGCGTACCCGGGTGCGGCCCGACCACGCGCCCGTGTTCGACCGCCTGGTCGAGGCCGCGCACGACATCGTCGTCCTGCCGATCGAGACAGGCGGCCGACGGGCGTACGAGGCGGCGAACAACGTCCTCGTGGAACGCGCCGACCGGCTCGTCGCCGTCTGGGACGGCACTCCGCCCACCGGCAGAGGCGGCGGCACCGCCGACACCGTGCTCGAAGCCCGGGCGGCGGGCGTCCCCGTCGACGTCGTGTGGCCCGACGGGGCCGAGCGCACTCGCCGGGAGCACCACGAGGGCGCCGCCGGCCGGTGCGCAGGTCCGGGTTCCTGATGGTCTTCCATGACCGACAGCGCAGACGGGGGAGTCCTCACCCCTTGCCCGGACACAGGTCCCGGTACGGCGCGTCCGGAATGTACGTATGCCACTCGGCCGCTGTCAGCGTCGTGCCCGTGTGGGCGCAGATCCAGGTCGCGGCGTAAGCAGGGGTCACCCGGTAACGCTGGACGGGGGAGTGGAGGCTGGCGGCGTAGAGCGAGGTGCCGTCCGCCGTGAAGGCGAGGGAGGTGATGGCCTCGCCGGGTGTGGTGAGGCCGCTGCCGAGGGGCTGCCGGTTCGCGGTGTCCCAGAGCTGGAGGTTTCCGGAGTCTCCCGCGACGGCGAGGGTGGCGCCGTCGGGGCTGAAGGCGAGCGCGGCCACGGCTTCCGGGGCGCCGCTGCCGACGGGGGCCGGGAAGGTGTTGGGCAGGACGCCGAGCCGGTGGCCGAGGCTGCCGTCCCACAAGGCGACCCGGCCGGACGCGTCACCGACCGCGACCCGGGAGCCGTCCGCGCTGAACGCCACCGCCTCCGTCTCCTGCCCGAGCCCCAGGGTCCGGGACGTGCTGCGGCCGGAGGGCGGGGTCGCCATCCGGTCGCCGCCGACGAGCAGGCCCCCGTCGGGGCGCAGGGCGAGGGCCGTGGCGTCGATGTTCCCGAGGTCGGCGGTTCTGCGGTGGTGCGCGATGTCCCAGACCTCGGCGTCCGTCGTGCCGGCGACGGTGTCGCGGACGGCCACGAGGAGACGTCCGCCGGGGCCCAGGGCGACCTGCTCGACGGCGGCGGACAGGGGGGAGTCGGCCGCGAGGTCCAGCGTCGTCCGTACGCGGGCGCGGCGGACGTCCCAGAGCGTCAGCGGCTGTGCCGAGACGCCGCGGTCCGGCGCGGAGACGCCGTAGGCGAGGGTGGTGCCGTCCGGGCCGAACGTCATCATCGGCTGGGCGTCCGCGGCCGTCACCGGCCCGGCGCTGTCGGCGGGCACGGGGAGTGCCGCCGTGGGGAGGGTGCGCAGGGTACGGCCGGTGGCGGGGTCGAGGAGCCGGAAGACGTAGCCCCCGGGCCGCTGTTCGGCGGTGGCGAGCGTACGGCCGTCGGGGCTGAGCAGCGCGTCGGCCAGTGCCGTCCCCCGCCAGGCCGCGGTGACGGCCGGACCCAGGTCGAGGGTGTGGACCGTGCCGCCTTCGAGGTAGCGCAGTGCGGATCCGTGCGGGTCCCAGGCGAGGTCGCCGCGTATGCGGCGGCCGTCGAGGGAGTGGCGGAAGACGGGTGCGCCCGGCGCGGACAGGCGCCATACGGTGAGCTGTGCCGGTCCGGCCGCGGCGAGGAAGGCGCCGTCGGCGCTGAACGCGACGGACTCGGAGGCCGGTGCGTCGAACACGGCGGTCTTCCGGCCGGACGCGATGTCCCAGACCCGGATGTCCGCGCCGGAGACCACCGCGAGCCGGTGGCCGGCGGAGTCGAAGACGAGACGGGAGTTGTCGTCGCCGCAGCTGCCCGCCCCCGTCTGCTTCGTCCAGCCACCGGACAGCGTACGGCCGTTGGAGAGGTCGTGGATCCGGACGGCGCCGCGGGTGGGGCAGACGGCGACCAGGCGGCCGTCCGCCGTGGTGGCCACGTTCGTCTCGGATCCCGCCGTCGCCCGGAACAGCAGGCGGCCGCCCGCGAGGGCGCGCAGCTCGACGCGCGGTTCGTTGACGGAGCTGAGCAGGTAGTCGTCGGCGGCGGCGTCGAAGGTGGCGATCACCGCGTCGGAGGCGATCGCCGCACCAGGGTCGATCTCCGCACCCGCGTCGACCGCCGTGCTTCCGGTCCACCGGCCGGTGGCCAGGTTCCACAGCCGTACGCCCGCATCGCTGTCGAGGGCCAGGACCTTGCCGTCGCGGCTCACCGCCTCGATGCGCAGACTGTCGACGGGCAGCCGACCGGAGGCGATCGCCCGGTGCGTGACGGTGTCCCAGGTGTGCCAGGAGCGGCCGCCGACGCTCAGCAGGACCTGTCCCGAGCGGACGAGGAACCGTTCGGTGCTGCCGCCGCCCGGCCCGGGATCCGTGAACGCGTCGCGCTCGGGCTGGGCCGGAGCGGCGAGCAGTGCCGCCCGGCTCTCGGGGAGCTCGGCGATCCGCCAGGCGGCCAGACCCAGCAGCATGGCGGTGCGGGGATCGGTGGTGCGCATGCTGTCGGCCACCTCGGCGACCCGCTGGGCGGCCGCGGCCCGGGCGTCCCGCAGCTCGGTGTCGTGCTGCTGCCAGGCGACCAGCCCGATCACCAGCGCGAGTGCGAGCAGCGCGGCGGCGGCGGTGATCAGCCGCCGGGTTCTTCGCCGGGTACGGTTCACCGCGTGCCGCTCGTCGTCGCGGGCCCGCAGGGCGGCGGTCAGGAAGGCGCGTTCGGAAGAGGTGAGGACGGGACGCCATCCGGTGTCCGGCGTCCCGAACAGCTCCACCGCCCGCTCCAGCCGCACTCCCCGGTACAGCGCCCCGCCGTCCCGCCCGAGATCCAGCCACGCCCGTACGTCCTCGCCGAGTCGCCGATGGGCGATCAGCCGCCCCCGGTTCTCGTCGATCCACCGGCCGAGCCGCGGCCAGCCGGTGATGAGCGCCTCGTGGGCGAGTTCGACGGAGTCGCCGTCGAGGGCGAGCAGCCGGGCGGCGGCCAGCCGCTCGACGACCGCGGGAAGTGCGGGATCGTCCCAGTCGTCCAGTTCCGCGCGGGTGACCGAGCGCCGGGTGTCGGGTGCGCCCTCGCCGGGCGTGATCAGCCGCAGCAGCAGTTTCTGCGCGATGTCCGCCTCGCCGGCCGACAGCGCTCCGTAGGCGTGTTCAGCGGTCGCGGCGATCGCGCCCTGGACCCCGCCGGCCGCCTCGTACGCGGCGAGGGTGAGGATGCGGCCGCGCCGGCGCCGCCAGGTCTCCAGCAGGGCGTGCGAGAGCATGGGCAGCGCGCCGGGCCGGTCCATGACCTCCTCGACGATCCGGGCGGTCAGCTCGCGTTCGACGATGAACCCGGCGACGGCCGCGGGCCCGGTGACCGCCTCCCGCAGCTCGGTGGCGGACATCGGCCCGATGAGCAGCCCGCAGTGGCGCAGCGCGTCGACGAGCCCGGGGTGGTCGGCGCACTGCCCGTAGAAGTCGGCCCGCATGGCGATCACCACGTGCAGCCGGGAGTCCGGCTCCCTGGCCGCCAGCAGCAGGTCGATGAACCGGGTGCGCTCGGCGCGGTCCCGGCAGAGCGTGAAGACCTCCTCGAACTGGTCGACGATCAACCAGCTGTCGGGAGCGCCGTCCCCGGGTGTCAGCAGGTGGCCGTAGGTGGCCGCGGGCCGCTCACCGGGCGTGAGGATCCGGACGACCGCGGGGCGCCCGCGCTCCCCGGCGGCCTCCTGGAGGGCGGGGATCAGCCCCGCCCGCAGCAGCGACGACTTGCCGCTGCCGGACGCGCCGAACACGGCGGCGAACCGGTGCTCGCACACGAGGCCGAGCAACTCGGCGACGAGCCGCTCACGCCCGAAGAAGAGTTTGCGGTCCCCGGGTTCGAACCGGGCGAGTCCGCGGTACGGCGAGGTGGCGTCTCCGCCGGACCCGGTGGCAGCCGCCTCCTGCGTCTCCGCCGCCTCCTCGGCGGCCGCGCCGCGGCGCGCTTCCCATACGTCGGGGTCCCCGTCGCACGCCTCCACGTAGGCGCGGACCACCGCGGCCGAGGGCAGCCGCTCACCCGCGGCGGCGCGCGAGAGCGCGGACACCGACAGGCCCGTACGGTGGGCCATCGCGCGGTACGAGGGACTGCCCGCCTTCTGCCGCAGCAGGCGCAGTTCATGGGCGAACAGCTGCACCGGACCGGCGCTCGGATCGACCGGACGTTCTGGACGACCCAATGGAACTCCCAGGAAAACCCCTCAAACACAATCTTGGCCGAACTATGACCGACCGGGCGAGGCGACGACAATGCCCGGCCCGGTGACGTTGGTCACCGGGCCGGGCACGAAGCCGCGGGGGCCTATGCGTGCTCGTACACCGAGATGTGGCTCTTCCAGTTGAAGACCGTGTCCGGGATATAGGTGCCGCCGGGGGGGAGTGATCAGGAACTGGTCGTCGCAGCCGGTGTTGGTCAGGCACCTGCTGCCCTGGCCGATCAGGTAGCCGATGGCGCCGTCCCCGTTGATGTGCGGGGTCTCGGCGACGTCCCAGTTGTAGTACGGGCTGTTGTAGTTGCCCGAGTACAGGTCGTCGTGCACGGCACGGCCGGAGGCGAGGGAGGGGATGCGGAACCGCACCCCGTCGGCGATCGGCCGGCCGCGCTTCTCGGCGATGACCGGCTCGATGGAACCGCCGCCGTTGTAGGCGACCGGCAGCGTGGCCCGGATGCCCCTGCCGACGTAGGACTCGTCCAGCTTGTCGAGGCCTGAGAAGGTCACTTCCGGTTCAGGTAGCCGTCGGTCAGGTACTGGAAGGCCGGCGCGCCGACGAACCCGCCGACGAGGGACGCGAACCGCACGCCCCACTCGCAGCCGACCGGACCGGTGAGCGAGCAGATCAGTGTGGAGCCGAGGATGGTGATGACCGCGTCCGCGGGCCTCCTTCTTCTTGGAGGCGAGGACCGCCACCTGGTGCGTGGTGAGCGCGTACGAGGTGATGGAGACCGTGGTCGTGGAGGAGCCGGAGTCGTAGGCCGCGCTCTGGACGACGGGCCCGTTCGCCACCGGCCGTACCTGTGCGCGGTGGGCGGCCTCGACCGCGTCGACCGTCCCGTCGCAGAGCTGCGTGACCGAGGTGGACGTCTTCCTGTCCGCGTCGGACAGGCGGCTGCCGAAGGAGGCGTCGAGAAGGGTGGTGGCCAGGGCGGTGACGAGCACCGTGACGAGGAGTGTGCGTGTTCAATCCCCCCTTCCGAGGCGGCAACAACTCGGTGACCTGGGGACGAAACACCCTGCCGTGTCCATCGAAGGGTTGAATCCGGTCCCGGCGTTCGGGCGACGCGCAAGAGGGCCACGTCGCGCAAGACTTGCCGAGCCGTCGAGCCCGAGTCGCCGACGACATCACAGGTCGGACACGAGGAGAGGATCCCCACCATGCCCACGGACTTCAGCAGGCGCCGGCTGCTCGCCGCAGGCGCGGGTGCAGGCGTGGCGCTCGCCGGTGCCGCGGCCGGCCAGGCGTCTGCCGCACCGGGCGCCCGAAGCTCCGGGGCCGCTGCCCTGCCGGGTGTGCGAGAGGAGCGGCGCTCGCTGGAAGAGCTGTACGAGGCCGCCGTGGCCGAGGGCGGCAAGCTCGTCCTCTACCAGGGCGGCGACGTCGACAGCCAGGCCGCAGCCGTCCGGACCGCCTGGGCGGCCGCCTTCCCCAAGGTCGACCTGACGGTCGCCGTCGACTACAGCAAGTACCACGACGTCCGCGTCGACAACCAGCTCGCGACCGGCACCCTGGTCCCCGACGTCGTCCAGCTGCAGACCCTTCAGGACTTCACCCGCTGGAAGCGCCAGGGCAAGCTGCTCCCCTACAAGCCCGCCGGCTTCTCCGAGGTGCACCAGGGCTTCAAGGACCCCGACGGCGCGTGGACGGCGCTGATGGTCATCGCCTTCAGCTTCATGTACGACATCCAGGCCGCCGGCGCGAACGCCCCCAAAACCCCGGCCGACCTGGTCGACGCCCGCTGGAAGAACGCCATCGCGTCCTCCTACCCGCACGACGACGACGCGGTCCTCTACCTCTACTCCCTCTACCAGCGCACTTACGGATGGGACTGGGTAGCCGCCTTCGCGGCCCAGCAGCCGCAGTTCGCACGCGGCACCAACTCTCCCGGCGCCGCGGTCAACGGCAAGCAGAAGATCATCGGCGTCGGTGGCGGCGGCGGCGCGGCCTCCGCCTCGACAACGGTGAAGTGGGTGCTCCCTGACGAGGCCCCCTTCATGGCCTGGGGGCAGCGCGCGGCCATCCTGAAGCAGGCCGCGCATCCGGCAGCGGCCAAGCTCTACATGAACTGGCAGCTGTCCGAGGCGCGTCAGAAGGCAGCCTTCAACGGCTGGTCGGTCCGTGAGGACATCACCCCGAACGCGAGCCTCAAGCCCGTGTGGGACTTCCCGAACGCCAACATCGACGGCTTCCCGGCGTTCATGGAGGACCGTGCCGGGATCGAACGGCTGAAGCAGACCTTCGCCCTGTACTTCGGCGAGGTCAAGGGCGACCCGTCGCCTGGGTGGCTGGGCCTGCACCCGGGGCGGTGACCGCGGCACAGGGTGCTTTACCCGGGACACACAGGGCGCGTTCTACACTTCTGGCTTCGTTGTCGACTGCGTCCCCCGCCGCAGGGAGCCCGTGTGTCCCTCTCCACCCCCCTCGCACGCCGTCGGCTGTCCCCGGCCGTGCGGCACCTGCCCCACCTCGTCTTTCTGCTTCCGGTCGCGGGCACTCTCGTGCGGCTCGTCGAGCTGAACAGCCAGGTGTGCTGGAAGGTCGCACCGGCAGTCACCGCCCTCGGCCTGCTCTACATCGCCGGACCGGCCCGCTGGGACCGGTTCGGCGTGGCGGGACGGCCGGTCTGGCTGTGGACACTGGTGCTGCTGTGGACCTGGACGGCCTGGCAGATTCCGGTACCACTGGCCTTCGCCTACACCTGGCTCGCCGTCCCACTCGCGGTGCTCGCGCTGCGGATGCCCGGGCGCGGGGTGACAGGTGTGACGCTCGGCGCGATCACGGCCGGGCTGCTCGCCACGCTGGTACGCATCGGCGGCGCCGATCTCGACGTGGTGGCGCCGCCGCTCGCCGCGCTGGGCGCCACGGTCGTCCTGTACCGCTCCCAGCAGCGCCTGAACAGTCAACTGGCCGCTACTCGCGGCGAGTTGGCGAGGCGTCAGCGCGATGCCGGGCGACTGGCCGAGCGGACCCGGATCGCCCGTGACCTGCACGACACCCTCGCGCAGGAACTCGCGGGCAGCCGCATGCTCCTTCAAGCCGCCGAACGGGACTGGGCACGCAACCCCGACGCCGCCCTGCGCCGGGTGCGTGCCGTCTCCCAGGCCCTCGGCGCGCACCTGGAAGAGACCCGCTGCATCATCAGCGACCTCACACCGCCCGCACTGGAGCGGGACGACCTGGAAACCGCCCTGCGCGGCCTGTGCGCCGGCACTCAGCCCTCCACCACGGCACCGCGCACCGCGTTCCGCACCGAAGGAAAGCCGCACCTCCTGCCTACCGAACGGGCCGTGACGCTGCTGCGGGTGGCCCAGGGCCTCCTCGCCAACGCCCGCGAACACGCCCGGGCGACCCAGGTCCAGGTCACCCTCACCTACGAGGACGGCGGGGCGGCCGTCGAAGTCCACGACGACGGACGGGGCTTCGACCAGCGCACCACCCAACCCGCCGGTCCGGACCGGGGGTTCGGACTGGCCGCCGCCCGCGAACGGCTGAACGCCCTGGGAGGCACGCTCACCGTCGACAGCGCCCCGGGCCACGGCACCCGCGTGCGAGCCGTGCTGCCCGCGGCCGACCGCGTCCTGGCCGGCACACCGTGACCGAGCAGGCGCTGCGGATCCTGATCGTCGATGACCACACGGTCGTACGGGCCGGTCTGCGCGCCCTGCTGGAGGGCGAGCCCGGCCTCACGGTGATCGCCGAGGCCGGCGACGGCACGGAGGCCGTACGCCTGGCCCAGCAACTGCGGCCCGATGTGGTGCTCATGGACCTGCGTCTGTCGGACGCCGCCACCCCGGCCGACGGCCACGGCGGCATCGAGGCCACTCGCCGCATCACCGCCACCGTGCCGGGGGCCAACGTCGTCGTGCTGACCAGTTACAGCGGTCGTGGCGACGTCGTGCGCGCCGTGGAAGCGGGCGCCAGGGGCTACATCCTCAAGGCCGGTCCGCCCGAGGAGTTGTTTCGTGCCGTGCGCGCGGCGGCAGCCGGCGGTATGGGCCTGGCCCCCGAGGCGGCGGCCCGCCTCGTCCACCGGGCTCCCGACCCGGCACCGGCGCTCAGCGAACGGGAGACCGAGGTCGTGCGACTGCTCGCTCAGGGACTCAGCAACCGGGCGATCGCCAACTCCCTGTTCCTGACCGAGGCGACGGTCAAGACCCACCTGGTCCGGATCTACCGCAAGCTCGGCACCGAGAACCGGGCCGGCACGGTCAGTGAGGCCGTCCGGCTCGGGCTGCTCGAACTCGACGCGGGCTGACCGGCGGCAGCGCTCTTGGCGGGGTGCACGCCGGGTGGTGCTGCGGTGAGCCCCGCGGGAGCCGGTTGTTCCGCCGGGGCCACGGGCATAGCCGGCGCATGGCGAGACCGGAGGACGACGAACAGCGGCGACAGGCGGATGCGGGGCTGTGGGAGCACCACCTGCACACCGACACCATGGTCTTCCAGCGCGGCAACCTGTTCCTCGTCGCGCAGTCCTTGCCGGCGGTGGCCTGCAGCACCACCGCCGCATCGGTCACCACACATGCGGCAGCACGCGTGATGGCGGGCTTCGGTCTGGCGCTGACCGCCGTCTGGGCCTCCGGTACCACCGCTGTCTGCTCATCGTCACGTAGGGATAAATCGTTTGTGTGTTTCTTGCACTGTGGTGGATCGCCGTCATCGTGCTCGTCGTCTGGCTGCTCGGCTTCGTCATGCGCTCCGCGGACACGGGTGGCCGCAAGGGACGCTGGTATCGCTGGTAACCCGCCAAGCACCAGCATGCCTGTGGGCCCCGGATGCTCAGGAGCCGACGATGCGGCGCACGTTGTCGACGGCACCGCAGCCTGCCTTGAGCTGTCGCTCGCGCTCTTCCAGGAACGCCTGGCCCAGCTCCTCACGGCGCTCCATGGCCACATTCTCGCGCGCCCCGTTGAGGATGGTGCGCTCCTCCTCGTCGGCGTGGTGCGTGACGGCCTGCACGAGTTCTTCCAGCTTCTCGTCCCACTCCTGCGAGCCGACCTCATCGACTTTCAGGAGTTCCAGGAGTGCCTTGTTGCCCTCCTCGTGCTCCTCCTCGCCGTGTTCGACCTCGTCGTCGTCGATTTTCTTGTAGCGCTTGAGGGCGGGGTAGACCTTCGCCTCTTCCGCCAGGGCGTGCGCGATCAGCAGGTCGGAGAATTCGCGAAGGGCGGCAGCCCGGTCCGCTTCGACGCTGCGCATCAGGCGAAAGAGATCCTCCATCCTTCGGTGGTCCTGGAGAATGAGTTCAACCACGTCTCGTGTGTGCGCCATGGGAGCAGGAATCACTTTCGTGCGGGGACCTTGCAGGACTCCAGCTACCCCGTCCTGCGGTTTTCAGCAGGGGTACGGCGGCGTCCCCCTCTCGGATGCCGCGCGCACCGAACGGATCAGCGACTGGCCCTGATCCGAGGACCGCACGAGGCCGATGTCAGTGCCGTACTGAACAATGCGCAGAAAGCGAGATCAAGATCGCCCGCACCGGGTAGGTGATCGTGCGTCCCCGCGGCAGAAAGGCCACCGTTGATGCAGTCCACGTCCGGCACCCAGGGAGGTCTGACGACGCTCCTGCCCTTTCGCAGTCGACCCTCCACGCCGGTGGGTTCCACGGCCGCCGAGGTGCTGCGCGTCATGTCCGATCCCCGCACCCCCGTCTTCCTGACGGTGCACGCCGACGGCCGCCGCAGGTACAGCTACTGGCAGCCGTTCGACCCGGACACCGGCAGGGGAAGCTGCTACGTTGCCCTGCCCACCGCCGACTGCGACGCGTTGTACTCCTCCGCGAGGATCAGCCTCGGCGAGCCCGTGGTCGATCCGGCCAGGACGACCTACCGCGTCCGGCCCGTCCGTACCCCAGCCGCTCCGGTGCCCCGCGTACGTCCGGTGCGCACCGTGCCCCAGCGAGCGCGCGTGGCCTGACCTGGTGCATCGTAGGGTGCCCCACTCCTCGCTCGTCCCCCGGCGGGCGACATGCAGATGTCCTTGGGGTGGCTGAGCGTGCGGAGGTCGTCCTGCGCGACGTGCATGGTGGTGACGGATGGGGCCGGAGATCTCCTCGTGGACGACATGTTCGGCCTCTACGACACCGCCGTACAGGCCGTCCGCCGCCCACCTGAAAGCCGGCCGCATCCATCTCCGCCACGGGCGGGTGCGGGTGCGGTGCGGCCGTGCGCCTCACTCTTGCGGCGAGTGCGGCGAGTGCGGCGGGGTCGGTGCGGACGGCGTGGCCGATCGTCGCAGAAGGTGTTCGATGAGGCGCTCCTTGGCCAGGGCGAGGTGGCGACGGTAGGTGCCGTAGGGCACGCCGAGTCGGCGGGCGGCCGCCCTGTGGGTGCGCGCGGCCGTGATGTAGGTGGCGGTGAGCGCCTCGTGGGCCTTGACGCCCGCAGGGTCGATCGGCAGCGCGTCGAGGGCGGTGATGATGGCGCCGCGCAGGTCGGCGGTCGGGTCGGGTGAGCCCGGCGGCACGAGAGGGGAGTGCAGCAGGGCGCTGGTCGCGAATTCGCGGGGAGCATGCCAGGTACGCAGGGCATCGAGCACGCCCTCCGCGAACGCGTCGCGCCCCGGCCGGTCCTCGCCGACACCGGGCGTGGCGGCGGTTGCGGGCCAGGTCGTCACGGGTGTGACCGTGGTGCGAGCCCGGTGCTGCACCCACTGTTCCACTGTCTGCCGTCGCCAGTCCCGGCCGAATACGTGCTGCCGTCGCCCGCCGAGGTCCACGGCCGCCACCTCCGGCAGCCCGGCCTCGGCGAGGTAGCGTCCCCACCGGTCGGCGTCTTCGAAGACGGTGAAGGTGACCGCGCGTCCGCGCGTCCTCATCTCCTCGCCGATCGTGCGCCGGCTGATGAGCTCCATCAGGGGCGAGGGCCGCTGTTGCCCGCCGGGTTGCACCGCGAAGCGGCGGATGCCGAGGTGTTCACCCGGCCCCAGGGGAGCGGTCGCCTCCACGAGGTCCCAGACCGCTGCGATCACCGGGTCCTCGGCCCGGTCCTCGGGCAGGGGGGTGTCCAGCCGCAGAACGGCCATGAACGACACGGGTGCGGGAGAGCCCGTACAGCGGTGGACGCGGAAGGCCTCCGGCTGGCGGCGCACCCAGTGCGCGACCGCTGCCGCCGATGCCGGGCCTTCGGCTTCCTCGGCCATGCGCAGCACGCCGGGCACGTCCTCGGGTCGCAGCGGGGTGTCTTCGATGTGCGGGTGCATGCGGTAGTTGTAGAGATTGTCCGGTCCCTCCTGGTGGCGGAAGAGGAACATCCACTCCGCGACCCGTAAGGGCGCGTCGTCCTCGGTGGCGCCGCGTACCGCCCGTAAGCCCGCGAGGGAGATGCGGACGCGGATGTCGTCGTAGCGCTCGGGGTCCCGCCAGCGCAGGTCGGCCTCGAGCGTTGCTCGCACCGCGTCGTGGGGGTGCAGCCCTTGGGAGGTGGCCTCGATGTAGGGCAGCTGGCGCAGCCAGGAGAACACCGTGTCGGTGTCCTCGTCATCCAGCACCGCCCGCAGCAGTGACTCGCGGGTGACGTAGGCCTGCGCGACGACCTCGAGGGCGCGGCGGTGGACGGCGCTGGGGAGGTCGCCCACCAGCCTCTCGACCAGGGTGGTGAGGACGTCGCCGGTGGGCTCCCACGGCGCGCCGGGTGCGGACGGGGGCAGGGAGGCGGCCAGGGTGAGCGCGAGCGGACTGCCTCCGGCGAAAGCGACGAAGGTGCTGCGCTGCTCGGCGGGAACGCCCCGGGCGGCGAGCAGGGCGTGGGACTGCGCGGCGTCAAGCGGCCGCACGGCGAGAGCGGTGAACAGTTGCGCCCACCCGGGGTCCAGCGACCATTCGGCGTCGGGGGCGACCCTGCCGGCCACCACCACGACCGCGTGGTCGGCGAGCCGCGGCAGGAAGCTCTCGCGCAGCCACGCCTCGAGTGGCTGACACTGCTCGAAGGTGTCGATGAGCAGCACCGCACCGGGTTCGGTGCACGCCGCGGCCGCGGCCTCCTCCAGCCGACGCGGATCGGCGTCCAGGAATCGTCCGTCCACGTGTACCACGCGGCGGCCGGCGATCTCGGCCTGCCGGGCGGCGTAACGCACCAGCGAGGACTTGCCGATGCCGCCGGGCCCGTGCAGGTACGCCACGAGGGGAGCGTCCGCCGCGCCCGACAGCATCCGGTCGAGGACCGCCCGTTCCGGCTCCCTGCCCACCAGCGCACCGGCTCGTGCCGCGGCCAGCCGGCCCCCCAGTCCAGCCGCTCCCAATCCGGGCTCCTTCTTTCGGGTGCCGTGATGCCTCCGCGGCCCGGCAGGGACGGACAGTTACGTAAGTAGCAGAGCTATTTTCAGGGAAACAGCATGGCCGGCACAGGCAATCGCCCCTGTTGGTGGATCGGCGGACCGGGCGGGAACGAGACCGCCGCGCGCACTGTGCCGGCCCCGGGCGTCAGTGTCCTTATGCTCCACTTTTGCGTCGGCGAGGCGCGGCCGAGCGAGGCGGCGTCGAGCGCATGTGGTCGCGGACCGGCGCCAGCAGCCGGGCGAGAGCCTCGACGTCGTCGCGCGAAAGGGGCTCGAACAGGAGGCCGCTGACCACTTCGATGTGACCGGGCAGCACCTTCGCCAGCAGAGTGCGCCCGGCATCGGTGATGGTCACGGTGATGCTCCGCTCGTCGTCCGGTGAGGGAGCGCGGACGACCAGGCCCTCCTTCTCGAGCAGACCTACCTGGTACGTCAGGCCGCTGCGGCTGTAGACGACACCGTCGGCCAGGTCGGTCATGCGGTGGCTGCCGGTGGGCGAGTCACCGAGGCGGGCCAGCAGCTGGAACTGCACGTAACTGAGATCACCGGTCTCGCGCAACTGCTGCTCGACCGCGTGCCGGAGCAGGCTGGTCACCTCGACGAGGTCGAAATAGGCGCCGAGCTGCACGGGGTCCAGCGACGGCGGCGAATCAGGCATGCCCCGAAGTCTACTGCTTCGAATTCGAAGAGTATGGCGTGCCGTTCCAGCTACCACGGGTGGCGCTGGAACCGGGCTCCTCCGCGACGTGTGGGCAGTGTTGGACCCGACTGGGCACCGCAGGCCATGGAGATCGGGCAGCGGAGTGCCGAAGGGTTGCGCACAGGAGGACGGCGCCGCCGCCCACGGATCCCGAGGACCGGCCATGAGCATCCCCCATCTCGCGCAACGTGAGGACCACCAGCAGCTGGAGTGGATCGGCGGGAGCGTCTTCAGCATCCTGCTCGACGCCGAGGCGACCGGTGGGCAGCTGACCGTCGGCCGCTTCGACGTCAGCAAGGGCGAGGCGCCGCCGTTCCACGTGCACAACAACGAGGACGAGGTCTTCCTGCGGCTGTCCGGTTCGGCGCTGGTGTGGGCCGACGAGGAGGAGCACGAGCTGCGGGAGGGCGGCATCGTCTTTCTGCCCCGGCGCATCCCGCACGGCTACCGCATCACCTCCGAGAAGGCGGACCTCCTGCTCATCTCGACTCCCGGGGGGCTGGAGAAGATGTTCCGCCACGCGGGCCGGGACCTTCGGGAACCTCGCCCCGAGGGCTTCGAGATCCCCCTGCAGCTGCTCGCCGAGGCCGCGGAGCTGTCCGGCAACGTCGTCCTCGGTCCTCCCCGGTGACCTCGCCCAGCACTTCTCCCGCGGCCGCCGCGGCCTGGACCGGCACCACTTGCTTCGAATTCGAAGCAGCTGTACTGTCATCACCAGTTACTTCGAATTCGAAGCAACTTGTCATCTTGGATCGCAGCGAAGGTGAGAACAGCAATGAAGGCAGTACGTTTCCACGAGTACGGCGACCCCGGCGTCCTGCGCTACGAGGACGTGGAGCTTCCCGTCCCCGGGCCCGGTGAGGTCCGCGTCCGCGTGGCCGCGACGTCGTTCAACCCCGTCGACGGCAACATCCGCGGCGGCTTCATGCGCGGCCCCATCCCGGTGGAACTGCCCCACACCCCCGGTATCGACGTAGCCGGCACCGTCGATGCGCTGGGCGAGGGAGTGCACGGACCCGCGGTCGGCGACGACGTTGTCGGCTTCCTGCCGATGGACAAGCCCGGCGCCGCGGCGCAGTACGTCATCGCCCCGGCCGAGATCCTCACGGCGGCGCCGAAGAGCGTCCCGCTGGCCGACGCCGCCGCACTGCCCCTGGTGGGCCTCACCGCGTGGCAGGCCCTGTTCGACCACGGCAAGCTGACGGCCGGACAGCGGGTGCTGATCAACGGCGCGGGCGGAGCGGTGGGCGGCTACGCCGTGCAGTTGGCCAAGAGCACTCCTGCCTACGTGATCGCCACGGCTGGCCCGCGCAGCGCCGACGCGGTCAAGTCCGCCGGTGCCGACGAGGTCATAGATCACACGACCACGAGTGTGATCGACGGAGTGACCGAGCCGGTCGACGTCGTGCTCAACCTCGCACCGGTCGACCCGGCCGAACTCGCCGCGCTCGTCACGCTGATCCGTCCGGGCGGGGTCCTGGTCAACACGACGGTGTGGATGCCCGCCCCCAGCGACGAGGAGCGCGGCGTGCGCGGCATCGACCTGTTCGTCCGCAGCGACGCCGACCAGCTGGCGCAGCTGGTGGCACTGGTGGACCGCGGGGAACTGCGCGTCGCCGTCGCCGAGCGGGTGCCGCTGGCCGAACTGCCGGCACTGCACGCCCGCGCATCAGAGGGCGCGGTGCACGGCAAGGCCGTCGTCGTCCCGCCCGCCGGCTGATTCCGGCGCGCGGCGTCCGCGGTCATCACCGCACCAGGACTGAACGTCGCAGCCCGATACGCCACGATCGCCGTCGCCGGTCCCCTCGTCGCCGGCGATGCCCGTCGGCGGGCATCAGCGTTCCGACGCCACGTGTGTCGTGCACGCCCGCCGTCACGAGAGGTGTACCGGGCTGGGAAGGAGCTCCCGGGCCGGCACCGGTTGCCACTGAACCTCGTGGGTGCGGTGATTCCGTACGACACGGCCGAAAGCCTGGTCACCGAAGTGGAACGCGAAGGCGTAGGTACGGGGGGCGAGGAGCTGGGCCAGGAGGGTTTCGCGGGCCTTGAGCACTTCTTCGGCATGCACGTCCGGGCCGGAGGGCCACTCGGGGTGGGTGAGCTGCGCGGGAGTGTGGAAGGCGTCTCCGAGGATCAGAACGCGCCGTCCTTCCGACGCCGCGATCACGTACGTGGTGTGTCCGGGGCTGTGGCCCGGAGTGACCAGGGCGGTGACACCGGGCCAGACCTCGTCGCCGTCGTCGAAGCGTCGCAGGACTCGGGACATCGGCACCATGAACCCCTCCCACGACGGGGCTCCGACCGGGATCTCGCCTCTCCAGAACGGCCCCCACTCGGCGTCCGCCACGAGATAGTCGGCGCGCGGGAACGCCCTGCGCAGTTCCTGGTCGGGGCCCTTCACGAAGCCGAGCCCGGTGTGGTCGGTGTGCAGGTGCGTGAAGGACACGGTGTCGACGCTCGCGGGTGGCACCCGCAGCGCCCGCAAGGTGCGCAGCAGCGCACCGCCTCGGGAGACGCCGAGTGCCGGCGGGAGCACGTTGGCGCCGAGCCCCGCGTCCACCAGCAGCCTCCGTCGGCCCCGCTCGACGAGGACACCTCCGGCCGAGGCGGCGATACGGCCGGACGGCGCGAGCGCTTCCGGATGGGCCCTCCAGTACGCGGCGGGGACAGCGGGGAGAAACCCGGCCGGGTCCAACTCCATGGCGGCATCGACCACATAGGTGAGCCGTACGTCGCCCAGCGTGAAGGTGCGGACGGCGGACTGGTCGCCCAACGCGCCGATCCGGGGGCGGTGTGGCACGGCGTGCGCGGTGCCCGCGGGCCCGCCCAGGAGCGGGGCGGTGAGCGCCGTGGTCGCGAGTGCGTTGCGCAGCACTCGGCGGCGCGGGAGGTCGGGGGTGTGCGTCATGGCGGGACTCCGGTTCGCGGGGGAGGGCGGCGGGCGCGGAAGCTGTCAGCCGGTGTTGCGCAGACCCGCGGCGACGCCGTTGACGGTGAGGAGCAGGGCCCGGGAGAGCAGCGGGTCGGGCTGTTCGCCGGCGGCGGCCGCGTCGCGCTGGCGCTTGAGGAGGGTGACCTGGAGGTAGGAGATCGGGTCGAGGTAGGCGTCGCGGATGGCGAAGGTCTGCTTGAGGACCGGGGTGGCGTCGAGGAGTTCGTCCTCGCCGGTGATCTTCAGGACCTCGCGGACGGTGAGTTCGTGTTCGGCCTCGATGTCGGCGAAGACGTGCTGGAGTTCGGCGGGGACCAGGGTCTCGACGTAGTGGCGGGCGATGCGCAGGTCGGTCTTGGCGAGGGTCATCTCGACGTTGGAGATGAAGTTGCGGAAGAAGTGCCACTGTTCGTGCATCTCGTCGAGCACGGTGTCCAGGCCCGCCTCGCGCAGGGCCTTGAGTCCGGAGCCGACGCCGTACCAGCCGGGGACGATCTGGCGGGACTGGGTCCAGCCGAACACCCAGGGGATGGCGCGCAGTCCGTCCAGGGAGACTCCCGAGCCGGGGCGGCGGGAGGGCCGTGAGCCCAGGTGCAGGTCGGCGAGCTGGTCCACCGGCGTGGAGGCGAGGAAGTACGTCGGCAGGTCGGGGTCCTCGACCAGCCTGCGGTAGGCGGCGTGGGCGGCGTCGGAGACGACGTCCATCGCCGCGTCCCAGCGCGCGAGCGCCTCGTCGGACTGGCGGGGCGCGGTGTGCAGGGCGGAGGCCTGGAGGGTGGCGGCGACGGTGAGTTCCAGGTTCTCGCGGGCCAGGGAGGGCACGAGGTACTTGTCGGAGATGACCTCGCCCTGCTCGGTGACCTTGATCTCGCCCTCCAGGGTGCCCCAGGGCTGGGCGAGGATGGCGTCGTGGGAGGGGCCGCCGCCGCGGCCGACGGTGCCGCCGCGGCCGTGGAACAGACGCAGGCGCACGCCGTAGCGGTGGGCGACGTCACGCAGGCGGCGCTGGGCGCGGTGGATCTCCCACTGGCTGGTGGTGATGCCGCCGAACTTGGAGGAGTCGGAGTAGCCGAGCATGACTTCCTGGACGTCCCCGCGCAGCGCGACCAGGCGCCGGTAGGAGGGGTCGGAGAGCATGTCCTCCAGGATGGTGTCGGCGGCCTTGAGCTCGTCGGTGGTCTCCAGGAGCGGCACGATGCCGATCTTGGCCCAGCCGGCGTGCAGGTCGAGCAGCCCGGCCTCGCGGGCCAGCACCGCGGCCGCGAAGACGTCGTCGGCGCCCTGGCACATCGAGATGATGTACGACTCGATGACCTCGGGCCCGAAGACCTCCAGGGCCCGCTTGACCGTCTGGAACACCCCGAGGGTCTTCTCCCCGGCCGCGTCCACCGGCGCGGGACCGAGCATCCGACGCGAGGTCAGTTCCTTTCCCAGCAGGCGCAGTCGGTAGTCGCGGGGCATGTCGGCGTAGCGCCAGGACTCCTCGCCGAGGCGGTCGAAGAGCTGGCCGAGGGCGTGGTGGTGGGCGTCGGCGTGCTCGCGGACGTCCATGGTGGCGAGCTGGAGGCCGAACGCGGAAAGGGTGCGGATGGTGCGGTCCATGCGCCCGTCGGCGAACAGGCCGCCACGGTGTTCCCTGAGCGAGCTCTGGATCAGGGTCAGGTCCTTGAGTAGTTCGCTGGTGCCGAGGTAGTCGCGGCCGTCCTCGTGCGGGATGCCGCGGGCCAGGCGGGTCTTGGTGTTCTCCAGCTTCTGCCGGATGCAGGTGGCCTTGAGGCGGTACGGTTCCTCGGCGTTGAGCCGCTTGTAGCGGGGGCTGATCTCCGGCAGGCGCTCCAGGTCGGCATTGAGGGACTCCAGGAGTTCCTCGGTGGCGCCGGTGTAGCGGATGGAGTTCGACAGGAAGCCGCGCAGCTCGTCGATGAGCTCCAGGGCGTCGTTGATGCCGTGCTCGTGCTGGAGGATCAGGACGTCCCAGGTGACCTGGGGGGTGACGTTGGGGTTGCCGTCGCGGTCGCCGCCGATCCAGGTGCCGAAGGTCAGGGGGCGGGTGGCGTCGGGGATCCGGACGCCGACGCGCTCCAGTTCCGCGGTCAGGTCCTCCAGGACGTCCCCGACGGCGCCGGCGTGCAGTTCGTCGAGGTAGTAGATGGCGTTGCGGGCCTCGTCGGCGGGCTCGGGGCGTACCACCCGGAGTTCGTCGGTCTGCCAGACGAGGTCGATGTTCTCGGCCAGACGGGTGTCGTGGCGGCGGCGGTCCGCCTCGATGACCGGGGTCTCCAGGAGGGTGGCGATCCGGCGCAGCTTGTTCAGCACCGAGCGGCGGGCGGCCTCGGTGGGGTGGGCGGTGAAGACCGGGCGCACGTTGAGGTTGGCGACCGCGCGGACGAGCAGTTCCGGCGCGATCTCCGCGCTCTGTCTCACCACCCGGGCCAGCGCCGACTCCTCCCGAGCCCGTCGGGCCCGCAGCTCATGGCCGCGGTGCACCTGCTCGGTGACGTTGGCCAGGTGGAAGTAGGTGGAGAAGGCGCGCACCAGCTTGGCGGCGGTCTCCAGTTCGATGCCGCGCAGCAGTTCGGCGGCGGCCTCGCCGTCCTCACGGGTGAGGCGGCGCACCTTCTCGACGAGTTCCAGCAGCTCGGGGCCCTCCTGGCGGACGAGGGTCTCGCCCAGCAGGTCGCCCAGCCGGCGGATGTCGGCGCGCAGGGCGGCGTTCGGGACGCGGAGGTGCATGAGTACTCCCTGGGGTGTGGCGTGGACGGAGCCGGGTCAGGGCGTCAGCAGCCGCGACGGGTTGCCGGAGGTGATGGCCTCGACCTCGGCGGGCGTGAGCTCCGCCTCCGCGAACCACTGGCGGCTCACCGCCAGCCAGCCCGCGAGGTCCGGCTGATCCGGCTGACCGAGATCGGAGCTGAACACCACGTTCGGGTGAGCGCGCACCACGTCTGCGAGGTGCTGGACGTCCCGGTGGCCCAACAGGAGGGTGAGTGCGGTGAGTTCGACGTACAGACCGGGGAGTCCGGCCAGCCGGGACAGGTCCTCCGGGGTGAGGCCGGACATCGGATGGGTGGCGTGCGTCAGCAGCAGACGCGGCAGCTCCAGGCGTACCGCCTCGTCGATCACCCGGAGCGTCTCCTCCCGGTCGCAGTGCCCGGTCGCCAGAACGACGGGCAGGTCGCGGGCGGCCCGGAGGACTTCGCGCACCGGCCGGCTCAGCCGGCCCGAGCCGTCCAGCACGCGATCGCCGCGCCAGCGGTCGGTGTCCAGCAGCGGATGGAACGGCTCTCGGCGCAGAGCGGACCGGTGTGCGGGTCCGACCAGGGTGGGCAAGTGCACGACCAGCCGAGCCGGAGCGTCCGGTCCATGGGCGTAGACCGCCTGTTCCACCACCTGGGGGCGAACGCCGCCGACGAGGTCGTTGAGCACGACGGCACCGGACACGGGCAGGCCCTCCTGGCGGGCTTCCCAGGCGCTTGCCGCCGTGGACCCCAGATGGCTCTTGATCACCACCCAGCCGTCGACCGCGGCGTACGCCCTCCCGGCGCCACCTGTCGTCAGGCGGCGCCGGTAGAGGTCTGGCCCCGCGTGGTAGTGGACGTCCACCACCCGTCGCGTCGGCTCACGCATGGGCGGACCGCTCGGCCGGACCCTCCCAGGGCTTGGCGTAGCCGAATTGCCGACGAGCCTCGTCCAGCCGCAGGCCGTTGGCCACCGCTTCGGCGATGGCGGACTCGGTCCCCTCCACGCGTTCGGCCCGGTCGGCCACCTCGGCCGCCCGCTCGGCGGGCACCACGAGGACGCCGTTGTCGTCGGCCACCACCACGTCTCCGGGCCGTACGGTGACCGCGCCGGCCGTGATCTCCCGTCCCGTCCCGGCGAGTTCCACGCGGTTCTTGCCGCTCACCATCGTGGCTCCGGTGCTGAACAGCGGGTATCCGGCGGCCCGGATCTCCGCGATGTCCCGGGCCGAGCCGTACACCGCGGTGCCGCGCACGCCACGGCTCTGTGCCACGGACGTGAGCAGCGACCCCCAGTTGGTGCAGCTGGTGCTGCCGCCGTTGTCGACCACCACGAAGGAGCCCGCGGGTACGTCGTCCAGGTAGTTCGCCGCGTTGCGGAAGCCGCCGTCGGACGTGTTCACGGGGCGGTAGGTGACCGTGTACGCCAGCCCGGCCGTGCGGGCTCCGGGCACGCGCGCGGCCACACCGGTGAGCACCCCCTCGATGCCGAGGCTGTCCAGCGCGTCGGAGACCGAGGCGGTGTCCAGCGCGGCCAGCCGGTCCACGACGTCCATGGGGACGGCCGCCACGGGCTCCCTCTTCTCGGCGGGCGTCACCGCCGACTCGCCCTCGCGGCCCGGCAGTTCGCGGGCGACGGCCAGGGCCACCTGCCGGGTGCCGGCGGTACCGCCCAGGTCGTACGTGACGGTCGTACGGGCCCGTGCGACGGCGCGTACGGCGCCGCGCAGTTCCTCGCCCGGTACGGACAGGCCGAGATGGTCGAGCATCTGCGCGACGGTCAGCAGCATCGCCATCGGGTTGGCCCGGTCCTGGCCCGCCATGCCGGGGGCGCTGCCGTGCACCGGCTCGAAGTAGCTGCCGTGATCGCCGATGTTGCCGCTCGGGGCGAGTCCGAGGCCTCCCATGACGCCTGCGCCCAGGTCGGAGAGGATGTCGCCGAACATGTTCTCGGCGACGAGGACGCCGAACCGTTCGGGCCTGCGCACCATCCACAGGGCGACGGCGTCCACGTTGAGGATCTCGGTCTCGATGTCCGGGTGGTCGCGGGCGATGAGTTCCAGACGCTCCCGCAGATGGTTGCCGCTGTGGCGCAGCACCATCGGCTTGTCCACGACGGTGAGCCTGCGGTGGCCGTGCGCCTCGGCGTACGCGAAGCCGAAGCGCAGGAGGCGGTCGATACCGAAGCGGGTCTGCAGCCGGAGCGTGACGCTGGTCCCCTCGGGGCCGGAGGCGGTGGCGTTGGGGTGGTCGCGCACGGTGTCCCACAGGGCGCCGTCGAGGCCGTGGAGGTCGTAACCGGCGTACAGCCCCTCGGTGTTCTCCCGGATGACGGTGAAGTCGAAGCGGCCGTGATCCAGGTCGGTGACCGGGCGGATGTTCGCGTACAGGCCCAGGCGCTGGCGGAGCTGGATCACCGGGGAGACGAACTCCCTTCCGGTGCCGCGCAGTTCGGGGGCGAGTTCGGCCTCCGCCTCGCGCAGCGGCTTGCTGGTGATGGCGCCCAGCAGACAGGTGTCGGTCTCCTCCAGGAGTTTCCAGGTGCGCTGGGGCACCGTGTCGCCCTCCTGACGCCAGCACTCCCAGCCGATCTCCCCGAAACGGAACTCCAGGGGGAGGCCGAGCCGGTCCACGGTGTCGAGTGCGGCGGAGACCACCTCCGGCCCGACTCCGTCGCCGGGGAGGACGGCGATGCTCTTCTTCGGGGGCGGCTGGTCGGTTGCCGACTTCATCGGATTCCCTTCTCCCACAGGAAGGCCTCGACGAGCGCGGCCACTTCGGTGGGCTGTTCGAATTGGGGGCGCATGCCGGCCTCCGGGGCGACATGCACCGTGTGGTGCGGGGCGGCGGCGGTGTGCCGGCGGGTGACGAGTTGGGAGCGGCCACCGACGATCTGGAGCAGTGGACCCCGGTGCGCGAGCACGGCCTGCGAGACGTCGATCCCGCACAGCAGCCGCATTCCGGCGGCGAGCCTCCGAGCCGCGACCGCGTCGGCGGTGACGGGCTCGGCGTCGCGGTCGGCGGTCGCGGTTCGGGTGCCGCTGCCTGTGGTCGTGGGCCGGGCGCCGGAGGTGGTGCTCGGCGGCCGGGTGCCGCGGCCACCGGCGAGGGGCCCGGTGCCGGCGGCGCTCCCGGGCCGGGAGGCGCCGTGGGCGACCGGCTCGGTGTCGAGAGCCGGCGGACCGGCCGGCAGGACTCGGTGGTTCAGCAGAGCGAGCGCCGCCTCGGCGTCGCCGGTGGAGGCCAGGTCGGCGATGGCGGTGAGGCGGGACTCCAGCAGGGGGTCCGTGCGGGCGGGGCCCGAGACGAGGAGGGCGGCTGTGGCGGGATCGACGTACGGAAGCAGGGCCTGCGCCACCGCCCCTCCCAGCGCGTTCCCGCACAGCAGGTCGACTCGGCCGAACCGCGGCAGCAGCGCGCGCCAGCGGGCGACGAAGGAGGCCATCGAGTCGACCTCCTCGTCCCACAGGGAGAGCGTGTCCACCACGGTCACCCTGAGTCCGGCGCCGGTCAGGGTCCGGATGACGGGGGCGAAGAACGCTCCTTCGTCCCAGCGAGGGGTGACCGGGGCGAGGACGAGGGCGTGGGCCGTGCCGACGGCGGTCCGCGGTGCGAAGACCGCCGTCGGCAGGTCCGGTCCGGTGTGGATCACCGGACGGTGGCGAGGGTGCGCGCGGTGGCGATGGCCTCTCCGTGCTCGCCCAGCAGGGCCTTGCGGTGCTCCACGGACAGGTCGTAGCGGCCCAGCACCAGGTCCGGCAGCGGCAGCGAGGGCCTGCCCTCGGGAATCTCGGCGAGCAGGAGGTCCGCCAGTTCCAGGACGGGGGCCAGGTCGAGCCGCGCGGCTGCCCCCGGATCGGTCCGGTCCAGGTGCGCCAGCCACTGCTCGGCGATCAGGTTGCCCGGCCCCTTGCCCATGCCCTGGATCGACGAGTCCATCCAGGTCGCGCCCGCGGCCACGGCACTGATGGCATTGGCGAGGGCGAGCCCCAGGTTGTTGTGGGCGTGCAGTCCGACCGCGCCGCCGGTGACGGACCGGGTCAGGTTGGTGAGGTCGGTGGTCTCGACGGGGGAGAGGCTGCCGTTGGAGTCCGCCAGGTAGACGAACTCGGCGCCGGCGTCCGTGGCCGCCGTCGCCACCTCGACCACGTCCCGGCCCGTCCACTGGGTGATGCGGGCGAAGTTCACCCCCACCGTGAAGCCGATGTCCCTGGCCTGGCGGATGTAGTCGAGGCCGGCCTCGTAGCCCTCGGAGGGCAGGATGACCCGGACGAGACGGGCCCCGGCCGCGTACATGGCGGGCAGGTCGTCGCGGGTGATGTTCTTCGGGTGGAGGATCACCGCCACCCGCTGCGGGCCTATCTCCTGGGCGACCGCGGCGATGTACTCGTCGTCGCCGCGGCCCGTCAGCCCGAGGTGGGGCATCGGGGCGAACGAGCCCTTGCGGTAGGCGATCTCGACCCAGTCGAACCCGCCCTCGACACTGAGCCTCGCGTGCTTGAGGGCGTAGGCGAGCGGGAAGTTGAAGCCGTTGCGATAACCGCCGTCGCGGAGCGTGACGTCGATGTTGACGATACTCATGGAGTCTCCAGGTGACTGACGTGAGGTGGGGTCAGACGGACTGGGCGGCGGCCGCGTGGTGTGCGGCGATCCGCCCGAAGATGAGCGAGCGCAGAACGGACGTGGCCGGCGGGTAGGCGTGGTAGAAGAGGCCCGTCGCCTCACCGGCCGCGTACAGACCCGGGATGGCGGTGCCCGAGGGGGTGACGACCCGGGCGTCGAGGTCGGTGCGGATCCCGCCGTAGGTGAAGCAGATCGCGGCGGTGACCGGGACACCGATGAACGGCGCGGTGTCCAGCGGGGTGGCCCAGTTGGACTTCGGCGGGGTGAGGCCGACCGTGTGCTTGCCGTCGGGGCGGGTCGGGTCGAACTCCCCGGGAGCCACCGCCGCGTTGAACTCGGCGACGGACTTCTCCAGCGCCTCGGCGTCCACACCCAGCTTCCCGGCGAGCTCCTCCAGGGTGTCCGCCTGCTCCGGCGGAAGGTCGCTGAGCAGCGAGTTCATGATGCCGGGGATGGCCAAGGTCTTGGCGTCGGCGATCCAGTACGCCTCCTGGTCCTGGTTCTTCCAGATCTCGTAGCCGAGGTGCTCGAAGGTGTTGTCCCAGGTGTCGCGGCCCTCGTCGAAGAAGCGCTCCAGCCGGCCGTTGACGAAGATGCCCGCCGCGAACCCGTACAGCACCGAGTCGGCCTTCGTCGTACGGCGGTCCACCGGCTCGGCGTGGATGCCGTCGAACTGCCCGGCGGTGTCGGCACCGAGTTCCAGCGCCATGCGCAGCGCGTCACCGCGGTTGTTCGCGATGCCCGGCGCGATCAGCGGGAGGTCGCAGGCGCGGTCGCCGACGTAGCGGGTGAGCATCTCGGTGTTGCCCTCGAAGCCGCCGCAGGCCAGGACCACGGCCCGGCCGGTCAGCCGCCGGGTGCGTCCGTCGGCGCCGCGGACCACCACGCCGTCGACCGTGCCGTCCTCCGCGGTGGTCAGCCGCAGGGCCTCCGTCTCGTAGTGGATGTCGACGCGAGGGTCCTTCTCCAGGGCGGTGCCCAGGTGTTCGACGATCGAGGCACCGCCGCCGCGCGGGCTGGCGGGCGGCGCCATGGACGGCGTACCCCCGTCGAAGGTGTGGGGGAGGGGGAAGTCCTCGTAGGCGATCTCGACGCCGTGCTTCTCCACGAAGGCCAGGGTCTGCGGGGTCTCCCGCTCGACGGCGCGGCAGTAGTCGATGTCGGCCAGGCCGCCCGAGACCCGGCCGACGTGCTCGGCCCAGTCGGTGTCGAGCCGCCGCTGCTGGTCGACACGGAGGAAGGCGCCCGTCCAGCGGGTGGCGCCGCCGCGTTCCGCTTCGGTGGAACGCTCGAGCACGGCGATCCGCGCGGGCTGCTCGCGGCCTTCGGTGGTCTCAGCGAAGGACAGGGCGGCCGACAGGCCGGCGGCTCCGAATCCGACGACGATGAGGTCGTACTCGGCGGAGTTCGAGGCTGACATGGGTCTCTCCTAAAGGTGTGACACGTTGTGGGGCGGGACTGCGGGCGGGGTCAGCGGTTGGGGGTGATGACCCGGCTCGTGCGGTAGAGGCGGTACTTGGCACCGGTCGTGGTGGCGGCGAAGGCCTGGTAGCGGCGCTGGAACTCCGGGTCGTCGAAGATGGCGTCGAACCGCTTCTGGTCCGTCCAGGCCGCGAGGTTGACGATGGCGTCGCCGTCGACGCTCGTCAGCAGACGCGAGCCGCGGAACCCCTCGGCGGTGGCGGCGACGTGGTCCACGGCCGAGGCGAGAGCGTCGACGCTGGCCGGTGCGTCGTCGGTGGTGGCCACATTGATGAGCAGCACGCTGTCGTCCGGCTCGGCGGCGGTCACGACACCGGGGCTGGCCCCCCGGCCCTCGAAGCCGATCCGCTCGTAGGAAGCGATGCCGAGCCGGTGCCACGGGTCGCTCTCGATCAACGTCTGTACGAGGGCCTCGTCGAGGTCGGCCGTGACGATCACGGCGCCGCCCTCGGGGCGGGGACCGCTGAGCAGGATGCGTCCCTGGTCGGCGTGTTCGCGCAGCCATGCCTTGTGCTCGGGCAGATGGGCCGTGACGGTCTCGCGGGGGACGAGGTAGGTGAGGGTCAGGACGTGGATCATGAAGGGCTCCGGTCGGTGTTTCGAAGGTCGTTCAGGCGAATGGGGTGCTGCTCACCGTGAGGGCGTGAGCTTTCCGGCGAGTCCGCGCAGGATCGTTTCTGCCTCGGCGACGGTGTCCCGGACCACGCTCGCCGCGGGCCGCACGTCCTGGACGAGGCCGATCACCTCGCCGGCGAACAGGGCGCGCTGTGCCGTGTCGTCGCGGGCGACCGCGGCCGCCCAGGCGGGTTCCACCTCGGCGCGCCGGGCCGCCAGTTCCGCGTCCCGCCCGGTCCACTCACGGGTGAACGCGTTGCCGACCGACCGCGCCTGGTACATCTCGTTCCAGGGGATGCCGCGGACCACGTCGAAGGCGCGCGTGTCGACGGTGTCGGCGGTGGCGGCGGACACCAGGGAGGCCTTGAAGCCGGCCGTGCCCATCGACTCCTCGGTGAGGGCGAACCGGGTGCCCATCATCACGCCGTCGGCGCCCAGCGCCAGCGCCGCCGCCAGACCCCGGCCGTCCGCGACACCGCCGGCGACGACCACCGGCACCATGCCCTGGGCGAGGTCGACCACGGCGGGCACGAGCGGCAGGGTCGCCAGCTTCTTGTGGTGGCCGCCGGCCTCGGCGCCCTGGGCCACCAGCACGGAGGCCCCGGCCTGCAGGGCGACGGCCGCCTGCTCGGTGTCGTGCACCTGTACGACCACATGCGCGCCGCTCTCGGCGGCGGAACCCACGTACCGGCGCACCTGCTCGGCGTCGCCGAACGACAGGGCGATCACCGGCGGCGCGTAGCCGAGCACCTTGTCCCACAGGCCCGGACGCTCGTCGAAGGTGAACATGACACAGCCGACGCCCCAGACACCGCCGCTCTCCGCGGCCCGGGCCACATGCTCGTCGATGAAGGCCGCGTCGCCGTAGCTCACGCCCACCAGGCCCAGCCCGCCGGCGTGGGTGACCGCGGTGGTGAGCTCCGCGCCGGACACGGAGCCCATCGGGGCGCAGACGACCGGATGCTCGATTCCCAGCAGCTCTGTCAGTTTGGTCGAGATCACGCTTCTCCCCTGTATCCGGCACTGCCGGTGAGATTGCTCAGAAAGTGAAGGCGAAACGCTGTGGTTTCACGTTGAAGAGCTTAGATTCCGGCGCTGTTCGGCGTCCAAGACGCAAAGCGCGTGGCAGATATACGGCTGAGCCTATGGGTAATGCGCGGCCGTTCAACGGAATGAAATATTCCGCGCGTCGGAAACGAAAAAGCGGCCCGGATCCGTGAGGATCCGGGCCGCTTGACCAAAGAAAGGTGTGAGCGGAAAGAGGGTGAGGTGCGAGGTACGGAAAAAGGACTCAGGTGAGGAAGGGCCAGCCGCGCAGGGCGGCGGCCCTGCTCAGGAAGTGGGCCGAGCGGGTCCCCGCCAGCGCGGTGACCGCCAGCTGTTCGCGCGGCGCGGCCCTGGTGGGCAGAGGGCGCCAGACGAGCTGGGGAGCACTGTGCACGGCGAGCCGGGGGCGCAGGGCCACGAGGTCGCCACCGGTCTGGAGCGCGTGCACGAACAGGGCCTGCTGGTCCTGGTCGACAGGGTGCAGCGCGGCCTTCCAGCCCAGCGCGGCGAGTTGCGCTGGGACGCTGTCCGCATAACCCGGAGCGCAGCCCTCGTCGTACCACAGAAGCCGCTGCGTGGAGAGATCCGACCAGGTCAGCTCGGTGCTGCGGGACAGCGGATGGTCGGCGTGCAGGACGACTCCGAGTGGCTGGTCCCAGACCACGGCACGCACAAGACCGGGTACCGGGACCGGTAGCCGCACGATGCCGAACGCGATCTCGCCGTGCTGGAGCAGCTCCGGCTGGTCCGCCGCGCCGACCGAGCGCATGCGCAGGGGCGGTCTGCCCCGGCTCGCGGTCCAGTCGGCGTCCTGTCCGGCGAGCCCGTGCTGCACCTCGGCGAGTACCTCGGCCGGCACCCCGCCGCAGACCCCCACGGGCCAGCTGCGGGGCGACGGCGCGGCGGCCGCGATGGCGGACCGGAGTTGCTCCGGAATGCTCTGGATTTCCCGCAGAAATGCCCGTCCCCCTGTGGTCAATTCAACCCCGCGTGAACTTCGGATGAACAGCGGAGCGCCGATGCGGTGCTCCAGGCGTTTGATCTGCTGGCTCAGACTCGGTTGCGATATACGCAATTCCTGGGCTGCTCCGGAAACGGTCCCGGCACGGACCACGGTCAGAAAATACCGAAGATGTCGCATGTCGAAGTCATCGACATGCTCGGCGTGGGCGGTCGCGCGCCGAACCCATTCGGGGTTCGCATCACCCTGGGTACTGCCGGAGTTCGTGCGGTCGAGCGACGACGGCCCAACCCTTTCGTCCAGCACGCTCATGAGCTTCCCTCCTTCACGACATGTCGACCGGTGACTGCGAGTTGATCTGTCCTGTGCCGGGCGGAGGCCGCCCGCACAGAGTCGGGGAGCCTCAGCATGACATAAAAACCTTCCCGAAGGTATTTTTAATGGATCCGCAACAAACTGCTCATCTGGCGTGCACCTTGTCCGCCGCCTCCGCCTCCTGTCCCTCCGGCAGCTGCCGGGGGTCACCCGAGAGCGCGTCCAGGAGCAGCCGCCACACGGCCTCCCAGGCGGCCGCACCGCCGCACCCGGCCGACCCGAACGACACATGGAGCGCGCCGTGCATGGCGGCCAGCAGCAACTGTGCGACCAGTTCGGGCGGATGCGGGGGCATCCCGCCCTCCTGTTGCGCGCGACGGATGAGGGCGACGAGGTTGCGCCGAACCTCCTCGAAGACATCCGGTACCGCGCGGCTCAGGTTCGGGCAGTCGGTGGCCAGGCGCAGCGCCGCCCGCAGCCGGACATCCGCCTTGAGCCGGTGCGCGAGATCCAGGACCAGTGACTCGAGCGCCGTCCGGGCGGCGACGCCGGGTGTGTCCCGGGTCAGCAGCATCTCCTCCCACACCTCGTGGGACTGGGAGAGCAGGGTGCCGGCGAGGATCCGCTTGGACGCGAAGTGCCCGTACAGGGCTCCTTTCGTCATCCCTGTCCGCGTGGCCACCGCGTTGAGCGTGGCCCTGCTGTACCCCTGGAGAGCGAACTCCTCGGCGGCGGCGTCCAGTACCTTCTCGCGGGTGTGCCGCGCTCTTTCCTGCTTGGCCATGCGGGTGTCCTCCAGTGTTGATGAGGACATAAACATACCCTCGCGAAGGTATTTTTCCGGGAGAGGAAATCCGGCCGGACATCAGCCGTTTCCCGAGGCCGGAACGGGTGGCCCGGAGGTGCGGCCGTGGGCCCGGGGACCCACCTGTCCGCCGAGTACCGCCCACCCGGCCCGTGCGGCCTCCCGGGCCAGCGCGGCGGAGCCGCCCACCACCACCGGGTGCCCCACCGACCGGAGCATGGCGAGATCGCTTTCGTGGTCGCCGTACGCGTAGCAGTCCGAGCCACGCGCCCCGCGGGCGTGCACGACGGCCGAGACGGCATCGGCCTTCGCCTGTCCGATCATCGGCCGGTCGATCTCTCCCGTGAGGACGCCCTCGTCCGTCACCAGCTGCTCGGCGCACCGCACCTCGGCCCCGCCGAGGTCTTCCGCCACGGCCTCCAGGAGCGGCCGCAGCGAACCCGAGACGAGGACGACCTCGTGGTTCTGGGCCCGGTGCCGCTCGACGGCCTCGATCCCGGCGGTCACGAAGGCCCGCGCGCCACGGCGATGCGTGTCGTACCAGGCGCGCGCCGCCGACCGCAGGGTGCCGAGGGGGACTCCGGCGAACCGGCGGTAGTACTCCCGGTTCAGTGTGCCCCGGTCCACGCCCGCCGCCGCGCGGGCCCGCAGGTCGGGCACGTGGGCAGGGATCGGCCAGATGCCCGAACCGGCCCAGAAGTCCCAGAAGTCGAGCATGGTCTTCGCGGCCAGCAGGGTCTCGTCGACGTCGAAGAACGCGATCACGCCAAGCCGGCCGGCGGCGGGCGTCGCCGTGAGGTCGCCGGGGGCCGTCGGCGCCGTACGGTTCACGACGGGCCACCCGTCCCGCGGCCCAGCACCGCCTCCGCGTACGCCCTGGCCGCCGCGTCGGGATCGAGCGCGCCGTGGCCCGCCACGGCCGTCGCGTCCCGCCAGGCCTGCTGCAGAACATGGTCCGGCGACTGCGCGCGCAGACCGGCCGAGCGGAAGAGGGCGTCCACCGCCTCGCGGCACAGCGCGGCCGCGGTCACCGCGTCCCTGCGGTTCTCGGCCACCGTCAGCGGGGTGATCTCGCCGTGGTCGGCCCGCTCGGCGGCGTCGCCGAGAAGCAGCGCGGCGGAGCGGATCCGTGCCGAGGCCTCGGCCAGTACGGTGGGCGTGGCCGGGTGCACGGACGCCGCGGCCCTGCGCTCGTCCGTCCATTCGCGCAGCGCCCGCCGGGCGAGGCCGAGCAGGGGAGCGGCGAAGATGAGCGCGGCGACCATGGGATAGGGGACCGTGTGGCAGCGGGCCGCACCGGGTTGCGGGCGGAGCAGGGCGTCCAGGGTGAAGGAACGGCGGCCGGGGACCCGGACCGCGTCGGCCGTCACCGTGTTGCTCCCCGTACCGCGCAGGCCCGAGGAGTGCCAGGTGTCCACCACCGACAGCTCCGCGCGGGGGACGGCGAAGATCCTGTGCTGCCTGCCGGTCTCGCCGGGCGTCCAGGACGCCAGCAGGACCCAGTCGGCGTGGTCGACTCCGCTGGCGGGCCGCCACGCGCCCTCGAGGACCCAGTCGCCGGCCCGTGCCGTCGCGGTGCCCTGCGGCGGCACGACCGCGGCGGCGATACGGGCGTCCGGCCCGCCGCCCCACAGCTCGTCCTGTCCCTCGCGGGGGAGGTAGGCGGCCAGCCGGCCGTGCGCGGCGTACAGCGCGGAGCACCAGGCCGTGGCGGCACAGGCCTCCGCGACCGCGGCGGTGGCGGCCACCAGCTCGGCGAATTCGCCGGCCGCGCCGCCCAGGCGGCGCGGCACGAAGTGGCGCGGGAAGCCCGCGGTCGAGACGGCGGCTGCGACGTCGGAGGTGAGCCTGCGCCGCTCCTCCGCTCGCGGTGCGTCGCGGCGGGCGAGTACGGTCAGTGCGGCCGTTTCTAGGTGGCTCGGCGTGGGGGCGACCGTCATCGTGCCGGTCCGTTCCGTGATCAGCATGCCGCTCCCACGGGGCTGCGGTCGGCACGGGGCGTCGTGCACACCACGCGCGCGGACGCCAGTTCACGGTCTCCCTGCACGGCCCGCAGCGCGAAGGAGGGCCGCCCGACGCCACCGTGACCGTCGTCGTCGGGCTGCAGCGTGATGGCCACCGGCTGGTTCAGCTCGCCGAACGAGGTGAACCGGGTGATCAGCGTCCGCACGTGCCGTCCCGCGTCCGCGGCCCCCGCTCCGCGTGCGTCGGCAAGGGTGATCGCCTGCCCAAAGGCCTCCACCAGGGCCATGCCCGGTATGTGATCCGACGGGTGGTCGAAGAGCACGGGATGCCCGAGGTCGAGCTGGAGCCACCACCGGTCCGAGCGGGTCGCGTCCGCGGCCAACAGGACGTCGTGCTCCCGCAGCCCTCCGACACGGGCTGCCGGCACGGGCAGGGTGTCGGGCGGTGCCGGCTCACCAGACGTGCTGGGCAGGGGTCCGCCCCGCTTGCGCAGCACCGCGTAGCGGCGCGGTTCCATGACCTCCCAGCGGACCCGGGCCCGCCCCGGCCGGCGGCGCGCGGTGTGCACCTCGGCGTCCAGCTCCAGCCTGGTCCGGCGGGCGGGTCCCGGGAGGCGGCGGCACCGGATGTCGAGACCGAGCGCCAGCGGCGCGGGGTCCACCGGGGGCAGCGCCTCGTCGAGTTCCACGGCGACCTCGTCGAGCACGAACGGGTGGCCCTCGGGGAGGCCGTGGAAGCGGTGTGACAGATGAATGGCCGCCTGCCGCGCGGTCTCGGCCAGGAGCACGGGGTCGCCCGACGGGGCCCCTCGGTGGCCGAGGAAGTGGTCACGGTGCCAGACGGCGGAGACGGCGAACCGGTCCTCGCCCAGCTGCGCCGCGTCGGTCAGCAGTACTTCCGCGGTGGCGGACTTGTGTACCGACTCACGCGGCACCGGGTGCGCGAAACTCAGCCCGCTCCAGGGGTTTTGGAGCAGGGTGTCCGGGGGCGAGTACGGCGTTAACGGTGGTACGGCGTGCACGTTACTGTTCCTCCCCAAGTCGCGCCGGCGGGAGTGAGCCCGCTATCGTCCCGTCCCCACGGGAGGCGCCTCCGTAAAGATACCTTCGAGAAGGTTTCTTGCCGAGGGTGTTCTGCGTCACCCTGGTCGAAGCCGCCGTACAGAGGAGCCGCACCATGTCAGAGTCGTCCCCGGCCTTCTCCCCGTTCGTCCAGAAGAAGATCGTGACGAGACGGGGACCGGAACCCAAGCAGGATCGGTCCACCCGCACCAAGCAGCTGGTACTGACCGCTGCGTCCGAACTCTTCGCTGAGCACGGATTCCGGCACACCTCGGTCAAGGACGTCGCCGACCGGGTGGAGATGACCAAGGGGGCCGTGTACTTCCACTACCCGACCAAGGAGGCCCTCGCGGTCGCCGTGGTGGAGGAACACTACGGTCGGTGGCCGGCCCTGCTGGAGCAGGTGGTGGCGGAGGGGTACGGGCCGATGGACACCGTCGCGGAGATGCTCGCGCGGGCCGCGATGGCGTTCCGGGACGACGTCATCGTGCAGGCGGGCGCTCGGCTTCAGATCGAACGCCCGCAGATCGACGCCCAGTTGCCGACGCCGTACCTGGACTGGACCGAGCTCCTGGAGTCCCTGCTGGTGTCCGCGCGGGAGCGCGGCGAGCTGCGGGAGGAGGTCCGGCCGGCGGCGGCCGCACGGTCGTTGGTCGCGGCCTTCTTCGGCACGCAGCACATCTCGGACGTCCTGCACGACAGGGCGGACGTGGTGGACCGCTGGGCCGAGGCGAGTGAACTGCTCTTCGGCGCGATCCGTGCGCGGTGAGGACGACGGCGCGCGGGCTGTGGGGTGCGGGCTGTGGGGTGCGGGGTGCGGGGCGCGGGCTGAGGGCTGTGGGGCGCGGGCTGTGGGGTGCGGGGTGCGGGGTGCGGGGTGTGGGCTGAGGGCTGTGGGGTGCGGGGTGCGGGGTGTGGGCTGAGGGCTGTGGGGCGCGGGGTGCGGGCTGAGGGCTGCGGGGTGCTGACCGAGGGCTGGGGCGACCCCGGGCTCCGGCCTTGGCGGCGTTCGGCGGCCGGCCTTGGGTCGCCGCGGCGGGCTCGGCGAGCGCGTCAGGACGTTTCGCCGGGGCGGGCACAGAGCGCGGCGGCGCACCGCGGCCGTTGCCGTGATGCGCCGCCGTGGCGGAGGGACAGTGAGCGGGGCCGGCGGTCAGGCCGGCTCCGCCCCCTTGCGGCGGCCGGCGGCGACCACCAGCCCCCCGACGACCGCCAGGGTCATCAACACCACCCCGAACACCGTCGCGCCGTCCGTCAGCCCGATCGCGTCGCTGAGGTAGCCCGCCGACACCGGCAGGACGCCCGCCGGGATGTAACCGCCCACGTTGAGCGCGGCGTTGGCCTCGGCGAGTCGCTGAGGGGCGATGGTGGAGTTGAGCAGGGAGAGGCCGCCGAGCTGGCCCATGCCCTGGCCGGCGCCGGCCAGCAGGGCGGAAACGATGAGCACCGCGACCGACGAGGTGTGCACGGCGACGATCAGGGTGACCATGCTGAGGGTGGTGCTGACCGCGCCGGCGGTCAGGATGGTGTGCCTGGGCAGGCGCTGTACCGCGAACTGCACACCCGTGGCGGCCAGGAACATCGCGAACGCCATGGCTCCGGCGACGATCCGGCTGGTGGTGCCGAGCAGACCGGAGAGGAGGGAGGGGCCGAGAGACAGGACGAAGGACGTGGCCGTGATGCCGGGGGCGAACACGGCGATCCCCAGGGCGAGTTGCAGACCGTTGCCGCGGGGCACGCCGGGCACGCGGATCCACGTCCCCTTGGACGGTCCCTGAGGACGTCGTACCGGCATGCGCAGCACCGCGAGGAACGCCGTCGCGAGCAGCACCATCTCGACGAGGAACACGGTGACGGTCGGGGAGGGCGCGGTCTCGGACAGGATGCCCGCGAGGAGCGGCCCGAGCCCGGCCCCGAAGACCATCGCGCAGGAGGCGAGCAGCGCGGCGAGCCGCTTGCGGCCCTGTCCGGCGACGTCGGTCACGGCGGCCATGCCCGCGGAGACCACGGCACCGACGGCGATGCCCGTGAACAACCGGGCCACGATCAGCGCGGCCACGCTGGTGGCGGTCGCGAAGATGACGCACGCGGCCAGCGCGAGGCCGAGCGCGGGCAGCAGGACGGGCTTGCGGCCCACCCGGTCGGACACGACACCGGAGACGAGCAGGGATCCGATGAGTCCGACGATGTAGAAGGCGAAGACCACGGTCAGGGTGCCCTTGGAGAACCCGATGTCGCGCTGCCACAGCACATACAGCGGGGTCGCCGCGTTGGACAGGACGAAGACCGCGGTCACGGGCCAGGCGGCCAGCCACACCCACCAGGTGGGCGTCGTCGGCTCCAGGGCCGCCCCGGCGTGCTGTTCGCCCGCTTCCCTCACGGCCGCTGTTCGGCTTTCCGGCATGACAGGTTCCTCCAGCTGTGAAGTACGAGTTTTCTCGAACATAGCATGCAGTACGATCGGAGTCGTACATAGGAATTGGCAATAGGAGCTGTCCGTGCCTTCGATCAAAGTGCTGCCGGAACCCACAGGACTGCCCGAGGCGCTCCCGGAACCGGCCGTGGAGGAGCTGCGGCTGGAAACGGTGCTGGGCGCTCTGAGCGACCCCCTGCGCCTGCGTATCGTGCGCAAACTCCTCCTGGAATCAGAGCAGTTCGACCATTCGTGCGGCTGGTTCGGTCTCGACCGCCCCAAGTCCTCACTGACCCACCACTTCAAGGCCCTGCGCGAGGCGGGCGTCACCCGCCAGCGCCAGTACGGCCTGGAGCGCCGCAGTCACGTCCGCGTCGACGATCTCAACGCTCGCTTCCCCGGTCTCCTCGACCTGGTGGCCGCCTGGACGCCGGACGAGGGGTGAGCGCGTCCGCCCAGGGGAGCTGTCCGTCGGTGGTCGGGCCTGTGGACTCGGCGCCCTTTCCAGCGGCCCGGGTCGGATCCGCGTACGTGTAGCCGTACTTCCGCATACGGCGTGATCAGGCACGGAAGACTCTCACCACCCGCGGAACCTGCTGCGCGTCGCGGCAACTGCCGATGTTGATCGCGCCGACGAGTTCCCGGTCGCCGATCCTCCGCGGGGCTCCCGACAGGGCCGCCGTGGCCTCAGCCTGGCATCCGCCCGCCGGGACGGTGCGTCCGATGACCTCCTTTGCGGCATGTGCGCCGTCCTCGTGGAGGCCCGTCAGGACCAGCATCTCTTCCAGCCGTGGGTTCGGCCCGGACCCTCCGGTTTGGTCCGGCCAGGCATCGTGCCGGGAGCGGGCTGGTACGCGAGCGCCTGTTCCGGGAGCGGGCCGTGCTCACCGCGTCCTGTGTGGAGCGTTTCGGCCACGGCTGGTCCGTCCCGGCGGAAACCGCGCCCGGGTGCTGCTTCCGGCCGGCGCGGCCAGGGGCGAACGCGTTTCACCCGTGAGGCTGAATTGCTCGTCAGGTGTGGGCGGATGGCGCATGGCGGCGGACGGGTCAGGAGATGGAACGGGGAGGGGCGTTGGTGACAGCAAGGAGAGGGCATGTGAGTGCCGTCGCGTTCAGCGCCGATTTTTCCTCGGAACGCCAGTGGGTCGCGGGCCGGTCCTGGGCTTATCCGGACGGCGGGCCCACCAACCAGGGCGACAACAAACTGGATCACCTCACGGCCGACCCCGCCTACTCCCGGCTGGGCACGTTCAGGGCCCGGCGCAGGGCGGACGGCCTGTGGGACGCAGGGCTGCTGACCACTGAGGGGAGCGCCGAGGGGTTCATGGTCCGTACCGGGGACCACCTGGAGACCACCGTACGGCTGCCCACCGCGCTGGGGGCCTGGCCCGCCGTCTGGACCTGGCGGGACGGCGGCAACGAGGTCGATGTCTTCGAGTACCACCCCGACAACCCTGACCTTTTGGAGCTGACCAATCATGTACGGCGGGGCCAGAGTTATGTCCGCCACGAGGCGGTGCGTCCGGGAGCCGTCCTCGATCTGGGCGTGACCTTCGGTCGGCGCAGTGTGGTGTGGACCCTCGACGGCGAGCGGATCTTCGCCGACGGACGGGGAGTCGGCTCGGGCTGGCAGGCCTACCTCATCGTCAACCTGTCGGTGTGCGCGGGCCGTTACCACCCCGCGCCGGAACCCGAGACCGCCGAGATGTCCTACGAGGTGCGCAGTCTCGTGGTCACACGGCCGCTCGGTGGCCACCTGACGGACGACCCGTCTGAGGATGCTTGACCCGGATCAGGCTCACAGTGCCTGTCTTCCGGGCCCGTGCGGCAACGCGGGCTCTGCCGGTAAGAACCGAACCCCGGGCGGAGTGCTCGGCTGCGTAGGTGGCGTTGCGAACTTCTTGCGGTCAACGGGAGTACGGCGTCAACAGCGCGCGAGCTGGAGGTTGGCGGTCGAACGACTGCCACCGTCCATCCAGCTGCCGGCCCGCCACGGGCACCGGAGGCCTGCACTTCAGTCGTGGATGTCGGGGCGGGAGACGGCAGCCTCGGCGAACAGGCGGCGATAGAAAGGGCGGAGGCCGTCGGGGACGGCCAGGGACTGGAATGCCTCCGCCACCGGGAGAAGACGGCGGTGAGCCATCTCGAATCGTGGGTCCCACGGAGCCAGACGCACCTCTGCTCGCCACATCGACCGGACCAGCACCAGCCCTTCCTCCGGGCCTCGCACGCAGACGCCCCGGCTGAATCCGAGGAGTCGGCAGTCCATCACTTCGGCGCAGGCTTCCTCACTGACCTCGCGGCGCATCGTGTCGACCCACTGCTCATGCGGCTCGGGGCGACCGCCGGGCAGGCCCCACCGCTGTCCATCCGGGCTGACCATGACGATCCGATCGCCGACGACGCACACCGCCTCCGCGCCGTGTGGCGTACCCGGCGGCGGGCCAGAAGGGGGATACCACGCAACGCGGCATTCCTGACCGTTGATGAACGCGGTGAAGTAGACGCCATTTTCAGCAATGTCGTTCATGGTCGACGTCGGCTTCCAGCGCGGCGGCCGGAAAGCGCCGTGCGCCCTCGTCGACGAGCACGGGGCCGCTTCGGCGGTGTCGAGTTGATCTGCCGTGTGCTGACCGCACACGGCTGCGAGATCGCCCCTTCCACGCAGGCGCTGCCGCGCGTCACAGGGTGGAGGTCGTCCCCTGGCCGGCGGCGCTGCCCGCGAGCCACTGGTCCCATCCCAGGTTGAAGTCGGCGTAGCCGTTGTCGGCCGGGGCCTTGCCGCGGGGTGAGCCGGTGATGGTGATGGGGTCACCCTGCTTGACCTGGCCGTAGAACCACTTGGCGTCCGACAGGGACAGGTGGACGCAGCCGTGCGAGCCACGGGCGCTGCCGCTGCCCGGGTTCGGGTCTCCGGTGGAGTAGTGGACATAGGTGCCGGACTGGGTGAGGTGGATGTCCCAGGGCAGTGTCAGGTCGTAGTAGTTGGCGCTGCCCTTGTCGCAGCTGATCCCGACACTGCAGGAGGTCATGTGGACCTTCTCCTGCTTGTCGATGACGGCCATCGTGCCGTCCCACGTCGGATATTCGGCGCTGCCCGCGTTGATCGACAGGGTGCGCACCGGCGCGCCGTTCCGGGTCACCTTCATGGTGTGGCCGGTCACCGAGACGTCCGCGCGCACGTCGTCACCGATCTTGAAGGTGTGCGTGTAGTTGTGTACGCCGTAGCGTCCGTTGCCGTTGCTGACACCCGTCATGTCGGCGTCGATCTTCACCGTCGTGCCGGAGGGCCAGTATGTCTTCGGGCGCCAGTCCGCGCGCTTGTCGCCCATCCAGTGCCAGGCGCCGACCACCGCCTGTGAGGCACTCACCTTCATGTGCTTTTCCACTGTGGCCCGCGCCTTGGCCGCCACAGGGTTCGTGAAGATCACCGAGATCGGCATGGCCACGCCGACCGTGGTTCCCGTCTGCGGGGTGATCGTCTCCAGCAGCATCGGCGGGCCCGCGGGTGTCGTAGGTGACGGAGAGGCGCTGGCGCTCGGCTGTGCGGACGCCTTCGCGTCGCCCCCGCTCGCCTGGTCGCTGCCGCCCCCGCCGCAGGCACTCGCGCCCATCAGCGTCACACCCGTGACGAATGCGATCCATATGCTGCTCTTGCGCCGTCCCACGAACTGCCCCGGTCTGCTCGCTCTTCGGCCCTGGCGGGCCCGTCTCCCTGTCAGACAGGGAGGGTGTGGGCCGCAGTTCCGCGCATCGCGTAAAACGTGTCCCAAGGCTTGGTGCGGGAGCGTCGTGCGGCCGCACGGGCCGTACCTGGCAGCGGCTCGCCTCCACCCGGCCCGGACGGTGCTGATGACCGACGCCGAAGCCGCCGACCGGATCACCACCACGGCGGCCGGAGACGACTGACGCCGCCGCGAACACACCTCGGGCCCCGGGAACAAAAGCATCCCCGGGGCCCGGTGTATGGCGTCGTGCCGTTCACCGGGAACGGCACGACGCCCTTACGCCTCGTTCGCGCCCGTTGTCCCGGGCGTGAGTGACATGGCAGGTCAGGTGAGCCAGGAGTTGGAGGCGCAGGCGGAGGCGGTGACCCACACATGGGACATGATGTTGTCGTCCACGGGGCCGACGGTGCTGCCGTCGCGCTTCTGGAAGACGTTGTCCCTCAGGTTGTCCGCGTACTTCTCGCCCGGTGCGAGGCAGGTGTACCCGCTGATGTCGCTCTGTCCCGGGTAGTAGTAGAAGGCGACGACGTCCTTGCCGCCGATCGTTCCGCTGTTCATGACGGACGAGGCCTGGTTCTGGTCACCACTGGTGAACGGGCCCACGTTGTCGGACCAGTCTGCATCGTTGCCCTGGGTGGCACCGAGCAGCGTTCCCTGGCAGTCGGGGTCGGCCCAGGCACGGACGTACCCGTCCCGGCCCGGCCACTTGGCGTTGCAACCGGCTCCCTGGACCGAGGCCTGAGCTGAGGTGGCCGGTACCGCGAGACCGAGCGCCGCCAGGCCGATGACCGCGGCGGCTGTTGCGAACTTTCGCATGATTCTCCCTTTTGTCTGCCTCGTTCGAGGCGCACTGGTCCTCTTGCCGGACCAGCGTGGAAATCTGTGGGGTCAGGTCCGGGGGCCGACGATGCCCGCGGCCCGGACGTATGCCTCGCGTTCGATACGGCGGCTCGTGTCCAGCGCCTGGCCGTAGCGGCCGCGCAAGGCGTTCACGTAGTGCTTCTCGCGTTCCTTGCCGATGGCGGCCAGCGATGCGGTGCGGGCGCAGGTGGCATCGGCGACGGCGAGCCGCCGCTCGGCTGCGAACGTCTTGTCGGACGTGCTGCGCAACGCCCGTTCCTTCGCTGCCTGACGTGCCGCTCCCGGGTCCTTGTAGGGGTGACCCGCGCGTTCCATGCACCTGGACCAGACGTGCAGCGCCGCGACGAACTGCTTGTCCCGCATCACCTGGGGGACGTAGAGCGGCTGCAGATTCGAGGCGATCTTGTTGGCCCGGAACCACACCACCGGATCGCCGTACAGCCGTTTCTCGGCTTCGGCCACGCATCCGCCCATCTGTCGGCGGATGGTGGCGCCGTTCGGGAGCTCCGCCGTGATCTCCGGCGCGCTGATCCCGCCGTCCAGAGCGTCGTCGTACGCCTTCCGCCGCTCGTCCGAAAGGCCCTTGCGGTAGACGAGGTTGGGGTTGGCGAGTCGTGCGCGGTCCTCCTTGGCCGCGATACGGCTGCCGTACCCGTGCTTGCGGGCCCAGGCCACGTCGTCCGCCACATAGCCGAGCGTCCGGCTCTCCTCCAGACTCGGCCGCTCCGCCTCCCAGTACCTGAAACCCTGCCGGTTCAGACACTGCTTGATCAGCCGCTGCTCGGCATCCGCGATCCGCAGCTCCTGCGCGTCGGTGAGCCCTTCGTCGGCCGTGGACGCCTTGGCCTGTGCGGCCGGTGAGGTGCGCTGGACCGCATCGGTGTCTGCCGTGCAGCCGGTCAGGACGAGGGAGGCCAGTGCGGCGATCGCACCCACCGTGGTGGTCGCGCGTGCTGTGCTGCGTCCACTCGGTACCACCGTCCAGGGTGGGGCGTCGGCGCGCTTCATCGGCATGCTCCCGGGGGAAGTCGAACTGGGTTGTTCCTACGAGCCGTTGACGCTCCGGAAGGCACATCCGTATGACACTCGGACCGGTCTTTTCTCGCGCAGCCCGGCGTCCAGCGCTCTACGGGAGGCACCATCGGACCGCCCGAAGCCGTCCGCGCCTGCGGAACTTACGGCGCGAACGGCTCTACGACCGGCCCCGACGGTCGGGAGTTCATGTGTTCCCGCTGACGCCATGGTTCGGAACACGGGGAAAGTCGTCCCGCGCGCCGGGCCGGTCCTACTAAGGTTGCCCCTATGCGTTCCATGATCCTGCCGCCGCCCGTCCACTAGCGGACGCCGCACCGACCCGTTTCGACCCCGCCCAGTCGGCGGGGCGGTTGATGCTGCCCGCGGACGTGGCCCCCTTCCGGCGATCCATCGTGGAGACGCACCCCATGACCTCGTACGCCCTCACGCCGCTCCGACGCGGCTTCATTTCCGTCTCAGCCGCTGCCGTCGCCTGGGGAGCCGGCGGCGCGGCAGCAACTGAGCTGTTCCGTACCAGCGGCCTCGGCCCCATGGCCGTGTCGTTCTGGCGGTTCGCCATCGCGACCATGATCCTGCTGGCGCCGCAGGTCCGGAAGACGGCTCCCGTCAGGCCTGTCTGCTGGCGTACCGCCGTACCCACCGGCGTCGCCCTGGCGGCCTATCAGACGGCCTATTTCGGCGCTGTCCAGGAGGCCGGACTCGCCCTCGGCACCCTGGTCACACTCGGCGCGAGCCCGATTCTGGTCAGCGCCGGAGCACACTTCATCCTGGGTGAACGGCTCACCCGGCGCGGTGCCGCCGCCATGGGGATCGCGCTGATCGGCCTGTTGATCCTGGTCACACACCCGGTTTCCGGTCCCCGCCCGCTTGTGGGCATCACGCTGGCCCTGCTGTCGGCCGTCGGCTACAGTGCCGTCACTCTGTGGGGCCGCCAGGCAGGCAATACGAGCCAAAGTCCGGCCACCTGGGGCGCCGGAGCCCTGTGCCTGCTGCCCTTCGCCTTGATGCAGGGAACGTGGCCCCGCGCCGAAGGCGCCGCCGAGTCCACCTTCTGGCTGGTCTTCCTCGGCGTGGTGCCGACCCTGCTGGCCTACCGCTGGTACTTCAGCGGACTCACTACGGTCCCCAGCACTACCGCGGCCGTGCTCGTGCTCCTCGAACCCGCCACGGCCGCGCTCCTCGCCGTTCTGCTCGGCGAGGAGATCAGCACCACGCTGGTCCTCGGATCGTTTCTGCTGCTGACGGCCATCGCTGTTCTGGCCCGCGAGCGATCATGAACTCCTCGCCCTCGCCCTCGCCCTCGCCCGAGACTCATGCACGGTTCTTGACGTGATGAAGCGGCGTGGGCCCGTCTCCGTGGGTGTCCTGGGCACGTCCCAGCCGGCCACCGCGGCACGGGAAGGAGGGGCCCACGCCCGAGCGCGTGCGAAGACCACCTACACGCCGGTGCCGACCCGCACGGGGAGGGGCCGGTGACGGCGTGTGGGACGGACGACGGCATACGACTGTGCGCTCACTGCGGTGCAGCCGGGAGGTACCCGTGTTGTACGGCGTAGACGCCGGCCTGGAAGCGGCTTTGGGCGCCGACCAGTTGCAGGAGGTTGGTCGTGATGCGGCGCACGGTGCGGGTGGAGACTCCGAGGCTTGTGGCGATCGCCTCGTCCGTTCGCCCCTGCCCCATCTGCCGGAGCACTTCGGCCTGTTGCTCGGTCAGCTCGCCGGGGACCCGTTCCGGTAGCACGTTGAGCGGTTTGGACGTCTGCCAGACCTGGTCGAACAAGGTGTGCAGCAGGGAGAGCATGCCGGCATTCGTCACGATGATCGCCCCGGCCCCTGTGTTGCCGGAATCGCAGGCGATGAGTGCGGCCCGCCGGTCGTGGAGGATGACCCGGTTGGGTAGGGTGGGCGAAGTGCGAATTTCGGCGCCGAGGTTTTCAAGCCACTGAGCATGTTCCGTCGTGGCGCGGTCACGGCGAATGCTTTCGAGGTACACGGTCCGCATCTGTACACCGCGCTCCAGCATTCTGGAGTTCAGCGGCCTGGAGGCGCGCATGTTCTCAGTCGTCTGCGGGCCACCAGGAGCGAAGGTGAGGAACTCTTCGAGAACCCTGGCGTGAATCGTGACGATGTAATTGCGGATCGCGTCGATTCCCTCGAGGTATTCCACTCCGCCGCTCGAACTGGAATGCTTTTGCGTGTAGTACGCGATAAGTTCGGCAGCGGCGGCCTGGGTTTCCTCGACCTGTTGCTGACGGGCTACCAATTCCGCCTGCTGGCGCGCGAGCAGCGCTTCCAGACCGAGCAAGGGGTGGACGGCCTGCACACGCACATCATCATGGCTGGATACGCTGACCAGCGCCAACTCACTCAGTCGGTCCAGGGAGCTTTGCACTATGCTGACGGGTACGTTCAGCTGTGAAGCCCACTGATCAACGCCCCCTGCTGGATCGGACAAGAGCAGACGATAGACGGATTCGGTTAATGAGTCTATTCCGAGTCCTGCCAGCATGGGATCCCCCCCGGTTGCGATGCCCGGACCTGCAAGCCCGGGAACCCGAGAGTAACCGAGAATCACCTCACGGTCATAGTTTTTGGGGATCTCTTAGACGAGCTGCCGGCGGTGTCATGGGCTCTCCTTCCGGCTTGTCCATGTGAGCCCCGGAATGTCAGCCGTAGGATCTATGACCTGCTCCTCGGCGCGGATCGAGAACATGCTCCGGCTCCGCGTCCCGCCCCTCCTACCGGAATCTCCGCTTCCCTGGCGGTTGCTTCCGGAAAGCGACAAGGTCAGTGACGAACGCGGCGCCGGGACCGTGTCACGCGTTCCGCAACCGGCCGGCGGACGTCGGCCACCGTCTCGACACGGTCCGGCAGGAGCGGTGCAAGGTCCCCAAGTCGGCTTGGCTGCCGCCCTGCTGAGGCCAAGCTTCCATGGCGACTTCTGTGCATCCACCCCGCGGTGGCGGCCTACAGTGGGCGCATGAGCTGACGGGAATCCCCTGTTTCGACTCGGTATTCCTCCACGCCTGCTTGACTGGCCGGAGGATGTCGTTCTCCAAGGCCGGTGGTTGGGCGGGCTCTTGGAGGGGGTCCCGCACACTCGACCGGTACAGCGGTCGCGTCCGACCGCCGCGAGTGCTGGAAGCCTGGAGGGCTCTCACCGCCGCCGGGCGCAGTACGGTCTCTGGATCCCCGGCGCGCCGGACCGCGGAGCCGGTCGGTTCGGATCCGGGGCGCGCGGAATTTTTACCGGAAGTTCCCACTCGACGTCGATCACACCATGAGGACCTACGTGTATCTCGTACACATTCATCTGGTGCCCAACCCTCACGGTGATCGGTTACCCGGCCGCACGCGTGCAGCCATCACCGCTGCCGCGGCAGGCATCGCCGATGTCGTGCACGTCGCCCTCCATTCCGGTGCCAGACCGGGACCGGTCATCGGCGTCTATCTCGCGATCGCCTCGCTGAGGGAAGCGGAGGCGGCCGCGCTGGACATCTGGAACGCCGCTTGCGCCAGCCACGCCTGGCTGCGTGATTGGGAGCTGGTACAGGCCGAAGTGCCGATCATGCCTGGTTACGACTGGTGAGTGGGCGCGCCCGAAGGCTCGACGACGCCTGCTCGCTCCGCCGTCTCGACACGGTCCGGTGAGTCCCGCCACCGGTGAAGCGCTGTCTATGACCGCCAGTGGACATGGCCGCATTGCCCCCGCCGTCCCCCCTTCAACCCGGTGCGCTCGTGACCCAGACTCGATCTCGGAAGAACGACGCGACATCTGATGAACGGGGACAGTGAAATGGATCGAATGAGAGCGGCGGGTACGGCAGCTGTGACAGCCGTGCTCCTGGGCGTGAGTTCGTGGGCCTTCACCGGCAGCGCCGCCGCCGAGGCCGGCCACGTGGTCAGCGCTCCCGACGCCGTCGTACAGGCCGACGGGCTCCACAGCGGGGAAGATGACGCCGGCTGGCAGTGACCGGTCGGGGCGACTCGTGACACCTGTCCGAATGCCCCGTTGACCGACCCCGAGTCGGCCGGCCCCGGCCGGTATGTCGAGACTCGGTGCTCTCTCTCCGGGGCGCGACCGCCCCGTCGATCCCCTTCCGGGGCAATGGCTTTGTCGAATTCTGCGCGCGTGTGCATCCATGCACCGGCGCTCACCCGCGTGACCGCACACACAAGGACTCTCTCCATGGATACCCGTGAGCTCCCTGCCCATGTCACAGTGCCGCACGATCCGATCGCCTTCGTCGACGAGGTGTCCAGCTGGCTGACGCGTGACGCCGCCGACGTCGACGCGCACTTTTCCGGCGAGTACCGGGACCGGCTGACGGCCGGAGTGGACCAGCTGAACGACAAGGTCCTGACGGGAGACCAACAAGCCCTGTACGCACAGCAGTTGCTGCTCTCCAGGATCTATCAGATGCACACCGTGCTTCCGGAGGGCACGACCGCCGAGGGCTCTGTCTTCGTGTCCGAGGTGACGCGGCAGCTCGAACGGGCCACCGCCCAGGCGGAGGACGCCTGGATCGACCCCGAGCTCCTCGACCAGGCCCCCGACGAACCGCGTGCCTATCTGTCCTGGCTGAAGCAACTGGCCCGCGGCCACCGGGTGTTCAAGCACCCGTACTACCACGAGTTCATCCGCAACCAGGCCGATGTCAACGACCTGCGTGACTACGTGATGCAGGAGTCCGTGGTCGACGGGCGGTTCGACGATCTCCTCGCCATGATGCAGATCGGCACTTCGGGGCCGGCCAAAATGGAGATCGCCACGAACTTCTGGGACGAGATGGGCAATGGCGATCCCGACCAGGTGCACACCCTGCTCTTCAACAAGATCTACGAGGTGTTCGAGATCGGGGCGGAGGAGCTGGAGCGCAGCCTCACGGCCAACGCCCTGCTCTCCGGGAACCTCGCGGTCATGCTCTCCCGGTTCCGCAAGTACTACCCGGAGGCGGTCGGCTTCCTCGGTATGACCGAGTGGATGGTGCCCGACCGGTTCGTCCAGGTCGTCCACGCGTGGGAGCGGCTCGGTCTGCCGGACATCGGCATCGTGTACCACCGTCTGCACATCACCGTGGACTCCCAGCACGCCGCCGGGTGGTTCCACAACGTGGTGGTGCCGGCCGCGGAATCCGAGCGCATGCGCAGGGCGATCGCCCGTGGCACGCTCTGGCGGCTGAACTCATCGGCCCGCTACCTCGACGAGCGTATGCCGGTCGCTGCCGCCTGAATCGCCACAGCCCGTCTTCATCGCACGAAAGGCTATGCCATGCCCCTGAACGCACAGGGATTCGCGGTCATCGACCTGCCCGAGGTCTCAACGGACATCCTCGCCAGTTACGACGACCTTCCGGTCGACGACTACATGGGGAACGGCACCCGCTTCAAGCGCTTCGACCAGTACCGGCTGACGCCCAAGGACGGCACATGGCACTTCCAGCTGCTGCCGCACCGTGACTACACGACGTACAAGACGTTCAACTCCGTCGGTGGGGGAATGCGCCGCGGCTACGAGCCGATCCAGGTCGACTTCACTCCGCTGATCGCCGTGGGAGCCAAGGAACTCGGCCTCGACCAGTCCGAGGACTGGCAGATCAACGTGCACCAGAACCGGACCCGCGCGGACGGCGAAAGGCCCGGCCCGCTGACTCCCGAGGGCGTGCACCACGACGGCCACGAGTTCGTCATGATCGCCGTCTTCCGCAGGGAGAACGTGGCGGGCGGGGAGACCCGGCTCTGGGAGCCCGGAGCGGATGCCCCGTTCTGGAACGGCACCCTCGACCCCGGCCAGGCCGTGCTGCTCGACGACCGCGCGCTGGCCCACGACGTCACCGACGTCCTGTCCGCGGACGGCGGACCCGGTCACCGGGACATCGTCATCGTCGCGTTCTCGCGCTGGAGCGAGAAGTGGTACGGCGAGGAGCACGACGAGGCGGCGTTGGCCGACCGCCCGGCCTGACCAGGCACGCGGCAACGGATTCGGGGACAGGGCAAGCGCGATGAGCGACTTTACGAAGTACCAGGCACTGGGCAACGACTACCTCGTGATCGATCCGCTGCGGATCGAGTTCACGCCCACCGCGCAGACGGTGCGGCTGCTGTGCGACCGGCACACGGGGGTCGGCGCGGACGGTGTGCTCATCGGGCCCATGGCCGCCCCCCGTCCGGGCGAGCCGGTGGAGCTGCGCATCTTCAACTCCGACGGCAGCCCGTGCGAGAAGAGCGGGAACGGCCTGCGGATGTTCGCCCTGTACCTGGCGGAGCACTACGGCGCCGAGCCGGCACGGCAGGACGAGGCCGGGCAGCGCTCCCTCGTGCTCAGGACCGTCGCCGGTGACTCCCGTACGGACATCCTGGACTTCGCCGAGGGCCGGGTCCGGGTGGAGATGGGGCGTCCGGTCTTCGGCTCGGACGCGCCGGTGGCCCTGACGGCGGGGTCGCGCAGGCTCGACGTGCTCAACCTCCACCTCGGCAACCCCCACACGGTGGTCCCGCTCGACGACGTCTCGTCCGGCCTCGCGAAGGAGTTCGGGCCGCTGATCGCCTGGCACCCCGAGTTCCCGCAGGGGACCAACGTCCAGTTCCTGCGCGTCGTGGATCGGGGCAGGATCCGGATCGAGGTGTGGGAGCGGGGCGCCGGTTACACCCTGGCCTCCGGCAGCAGTGCCTGCGCGGCCGCGGCCGCCGCGCATCGTCTCGGGCTGGTCGACGGGCACGTGGTGGTGGAGATGGCGGGCGGGACCATGGAGGTCTCGGTGGGCGAGCAGGGTGAGATCGCCCTGACCGGTACCTCCGAGCAGGTGGCCACCGGCCGGTTCTCGCCGGCCTTCCGGGCCCGCCTGGCCGAAGGAGCGTCGGCGTGACCACTCTCGACGACGGCCGGCAGGTCGCGGCGCGCGGGTTCTACCCCCTGCTGGCCACCAGACTCTCCTCGGTCGCCGCCACCGGTGTCTATTTCATCGCGGCGGCCTGGCTCCTCATCGACCAGGGCGGTAACAGCACCGAGGTCGCGGGGCTCGCCATCGCCATGACCGTCCCCAGCGTGCTCGCGGCTCTGCAGGGCGGCGTGCTGATCGACCGCCACGACCGTCGTCGGATCGGGCAGATCGCCGAACTGGCCAGGGTCGGCGCGGTGTTCGCTCTCGCCGTGCTGCACAGCACAACGTCACTGACGCTGTGGCACGTCTACGCGATCACGCTGGTGCTGGGGCTGGGCAACGCGGTGACGCTGCCCTGTTACGGCGCCATGCTGCCCCAGGTGCTGCCCCGTCACAAACTGGTGCGGGGCAACGCGATCTGGCAGATCGCCACCCAGGTGGGCGGTATCGCCGCCTCCGCGCTGGGCGGGCTCCTGGTGGGCGGCGGCGGTGTGGGGATCGGTCTGTACACGGCTGCCCTGTGCTATCTGGCGGCTGCGGTCGCCCTGCAACTCGTCCCTGCGGCCGCCTCGCCCGCCGTGGCCGCCGAATCGAGCCGCAGTGGTGTGTGGCACGATCTGGCAGTCGCGGCGCGGAGCATCGCCAGGGACCGGGTCCACCTGCTGGTCACGGTCTTCTCGATCCTGCCGCCGAGCGTGCTGGCGGCCTCCAACGCGCTCCTCCCGGTCTTCACCAAAGAGCGACTGGGGGCGGGGCCGGTCGGTTTCGGGCTCCTGGAGGGCGTCTGGGGCGGCGGCGCGCTGCTCGCCGGGATCGCGATCTCCCGGCTGGCCGGCCGGATCACGGACGAGCTGCGCCTGCTGGTTCACTCCCTGCTGGCCATCGCCACCACGATGCTCGTCTTCTCCCTCATCACGCAGCTGAGCTATTCGCTGCCCGCTTCGCTGCTGCTCGGCCTCTCGATCAGTTGCTCAGGCATCCTGTTCCCGGCCTATGTGCAGGCCAGGACGGAAGAGGCCGTGCTCGGCCGGGTCCTGAGCGGCATCCAGTTCGCGTCGTCCATCGTGCAGCTCCTGATGTTGGCGGCCATCGGTGTCGGCGGAGCCTTCGCGCCCGCGTGGTCCATGTTCGCTGCCCTGGCGCTCATCACCCTGCTGACGGCCGTACTGCTGTCCGTGCTGGTGCGACGTACCCGTGTCATGGCCTGAAGGCATCTTCGTACCTCATCTCGTCATCATCGAAAGGATGGCTTCGCATGCCCGAGAACGTCACAGACGGGGCGACAACCCCCAAGGACAGGACGCTTCTGATCCTCGGAGCGGCCGGCCCGTCCAAGCCGCTGCTGTTCCAGGCGGCGCGGGAGCGCGGTATCCGCACCGTCCTGATCAAGAAGGACGTGACCTGGGAGAAGGAGTTCTGCGACGCGGTCCTTCCGCTGTCTGTCGAGAACTACACGGACTTCGACGCGACCGTCGCCGCCGTGGTCGACTTCTGCCGGGAGCAGAACGTCGGCGGAGTCATCACGACGTTCGACAGCGCGGTGCCGGTCATGGCCCAGGTCGCGGAGACGCTCGGACTGAACGGCCCTTCGCCCTCCATGGCCGCCGCGCTGCGTGACAAGAACGCCATGCGCGAGCGCTTCGCGGAACTCGGCCTGCCGTCGGCGGCCAGCATCCTCGTGCACACTCTGGACGAGGCCCGCAGCGCCATCGAGAAGATCGGCTTCCCGGTCGTCATCAAGCCGACCTACGGGACCGGCAGCGCGGGTGTCGTCCTGGCCCACCAGGATTCCGAGGTGGAGGCCGCCTTCACCAAGGCACGCGAGGTGGGGCTCAACCTCAGCAACTGCGCGGACCTCGTCGTGGAGGAGTACCTCGACGGCCTCGAAGTCACCGTGGACGCCCTGGTGTTCGGCGGGGAGATCCTCTTCCACAACATCTCCGACAACCCCGAACTCATGCCCGGCCCGATCTTCCCCGAGGTCGAGTTCATCACCCCCACGGCATTCCCGGGACAGACCGTCGCCGAGGCGTTCGCGGCCAACGAGTTGACCATCAAGGGCTTCGGCCTTGACCACGCGGTCGTGCACGCGGAGATGCGGATGACCAGCAGGGGCCCCCGGCTGCTCGAACTGCACCCCCGCCCGGCCGGCCAGCGGGTGCCGCAGATCATCGCCCGTTCGCTGGGCGTCGACCTGATGGGGGCGGCCATCGAGATCGCGCTGGGCCGGCGCCCCGAGATCGAGCCGCGCCGGAAGGGCTACGCCGGCTACCGGGCCGTGTGCCCCGAGGTCCCGGGCGTGCTCAAGGCCGTGCGCGGGCTCGACGCGGCCAGGAAGAGCCCGGGTGTCTTCGACATCGAGGTCGTGCTCGAACCCGGTGCCCGTCTGGTCACCGTGCCCGACGCCGTGCAGCAGGACGCGCTGTACGTGTATGTCGAGGCCGACACCTACGAGGAAGTCCACCAGCGGCTGCTGGACGCCACCGCGCTGATCGAACTCGAACTGGAGTAAGGGCCGGGACGACGAGCCGGCTCCTCCGGGCGGTCGGCACCGACCGCCCGGAGCAATCGACAGCCGGTGGCAACCAACAGGGAACGAGAGACCGTGACAGAGCCGAGAACCATCCCGGGGGCGTGCCCGCTCGACTGCCCCGACGGCTGCAGTTGGCTGCTGACGATCGAGGACAACACCGCGGTCGAACTGCGAGGCAATCCCGAACACCCCTATACGCAGGGCGCGTTGTGCGTGAAGGTCAACCAATTCCTTGAGCACACCCGCTCTCCCGACCGGCTCCTGCATCCGCTGCGCCGCGTCGGCCCAAAGGGCCGGGGGACGTTCGAGAGGATCTCCTGGGACGAAGCGCTGACGGAGATCGCCCAGCGGCTCACCGGCATCGTCGAACGCCACGGCGGCGAGGCGATCTGGCCCTATCAGGGGACCGGCACCCTCGGCTTCCTGCAGGGACTGCAGGGCAAGGCGGGCAACCGGCTCTGGAACGTGCTCGGCGCGTCCGAGCACGACATGACCATCTGCTCGATCGCGGGTCTCGCGGGGCTGGAATACACCCTCGGCACCAGCCGGGGCCTGGACCCGGAGAGCCTGCGCGACGCGCGGCTCATCCTGTTGTGGGGAACGAACACACTCAGCTCCGGCCACCACCTGTGGAAGCCGATCCAGCAGGCACGCCGGGCCGGCGCCCGGGTCGTGGCGATCGACCCCATCAGGACACGCACCGCCCAGGGGGCCGACGAACATGTCGCGCCCATCCCGGGCACCGACGCGGCGCTGGCCCTCGGTCTGCTCAACGTGGTGGTCTCGATGGGCGCCGAGGACCGGGCCTACCTGGAGCGCCACACCCTCGGCTGGGAGCAGTTCCGTGAACGGATCCTGGAGTTCACACCCACCCGCGTCGCCCGGCTGACCGGCCTGGACGAAGCCACCATCGTGAACCTCGGTGAGCAGGTGGCGACGATCCGGCCGACCGCGATCCGCATCGCCCAGGGCATCCAGCGCCACGCCGGAGGCGGCGCGGCCGCGCGGACCCTCGCCTGCATCCCGGCGGTGACCGGCGACTGGGCGCTGCCGGGCGGCGGCCTGCACTACACCACCGACGGCTACTTCGGAGGAAACCGCGAGGCGCTGTACCGGGACGACCTGCGGCAGCGCCCGGTGCGGTCCCTGTCCATGACACGCCTGGCGGAAGGGCTGCTGGAAGCGGCCGACCCGCCGGTCAAGGCGCTGGTGGTGTACGGGGCGAACCCGGTGGCCAGCTCACCCGACCAGAACCGGATCCGCCGCGGCCTGGAGCGGGACGACCTCTTCACGGTCGTCCTGGACCACTTCCAGACGGACACCGCCGACTACGCCGACATCGTGCTCCCGGCCACCATGCAGCCGGAGCACATGGACCTGCACGACGGGTACGGCCACCTCTACCTCACCTGGAACGAGCCCGCCGTACCGCCGCCCGGCGAGTGCCTGCCGACGACCGAGACCTTCCGCCGGCTGGCCCGTCACATGGGCCTGAAGGAGCCGAGCCTGTACGACTCGGACGAGGAACTCGCCCGACAGCTGCTGGACTCCGAACACCCCTCACTGGAGGGAATCACTCTGGAGAGTCTGCGCAAGAACGGCTGGGCGCGGCTCGCCTATCCCGCCTCCTTCGCCCCGTACAAGGACGGATTCCCCACCGCGTCGGGCAAGGTCGAGTTCCTGTCGGAGCGGGCAAGGGCAGCGGGGCTCGACCCGCTGGCCGGATTCACCCCCGCCCAAGAGGTCTCGGACTCCGAACAGGCGGGCCGCTACCCGCTGGTGCTGCTGTCCGGCGCCTCGCACTTCTTCCTCAACACGGTGTTCGGCAACAAGCCGAAGCTGCGCCGACGGGCAGGCGAGACGCATGTCGTCCTGCATCCCGACGACGCCGCCGCGCGAGGCATCACGGCGGGCGACCCGGTGCGGGTCTTCAACGCCCGCGGTTCCTTCACGGCCACCGCCCGCGTCGACGACGTCGTCCGGCCCGGCGTGGCATCGAGCCCCAAGGGCAACTGGCCCAAGCTCTCCGGCGGTTCGGGGGTCAACGCCACGGTCGAGGAACGCGACGCGGACATGGGCGGCGGGGCCGTCTTCAACGACAACCGGGTGGAGGTCGAGTTGATCACCCGCCCGCCCAGAGACGAGGACTGATGGAGTTCAACAGGCTCGGCAACAGCGGCCTGAAGGTCAGCCGGATCGCGTACGGCAACTGGCTGACCCACGGCTCGCAGATAGAGGAGGAGGCGGCCGTCGAGTGTGTGAGGGCTGCCCTGGACGTGGGCATCACCACCTTCGACACCGCGGACGTCTACGCCGGGACCAGGGCCGAGGAGGTCCTGGGCCGTGCCCTCAAGGGGCAGCGCAGGGAGTCCGTCGAGATCTCCACCAAGGTGTGCCTGCCGGTCGGCAGCGGCCCCAACGACAGGGGACTGTCCCGCAAGCACATCACGGAGTCGGTGCACGGGTCACTGCGCCGGCTGGGCACCGACTACGTGGACCTCTACCACGCCCACCGTTTCGACCGGGAGACTCCGCTCGCGGAGACACTCAAGACGTTCGACGACCTGATCAGGCAGGGAAAGGTCCTCTACATCGGCGTCTCGGAGTGGACCGCCGACGAGATCCGGCAGGCGCTGCGCCTCGCCGACGAGCTGGGGCTCGAGCGCTTCGTGGCCAACCAGCCGCAGTACTCGATGCTCTGGCGCGTGATCGAGGAGGAGATCGTCCCGCTCTGCGAGCAGGAGGGCCTGAGCCAGCTGGTCTGGTCGCCGGTCGCGCAGGGCGTGCTCAGCGGCAAGTACCTGCCGGGCCGCCCGGTGCCCGCCAACTCGCGCGCGGCCGACGCCAACGGCGCCCAGTGGGTCGGCGCGTTCCTGCGCGACGACGTGCTGGAGCGGGTGCAGCTGCTCACCCCGCTGGCCCGCGAGGCCGGGCTGACCCGGGCCCAACTGGCCATCGCCTGGACCCTGCAGAACTCCAACGTGGCGGCGGCCATCGTCGGGGCGTCCCGTCCCGAGCAGGTGCGCAACAACGCGGCGGCCGCCGGGATCACTCTCGACGACGTCCTCATGAAGCAGATCGACGAAGTCCTCGCCCCGGTCGTCGAACGTGATCCGAAGAAGACCGACAGTGCGTGGTGACGCCGGTCCCACCCACGCCGGTCCCACCCCGCCCCAGCCGGAGGAAGTGCTTATGGACTACGCCCCGTTCGAACTCCTCGAATGGCAGTCGTTCGACGACGGCGCCGCCCGGTACAGCCTTGCCGACAGCGGGTGTCAGCCGGTGACCGTCCGACAGCTCCTGGAGGGCGACGAGGACGCGCTCGGCCGGCTGCTCGACACCCCGCTGCACTACCCGCCCGAGCGCGGCCAGGACCGGCTGCGGCAGCTCATCTCGGAGCACCACTGCGGACAGCCGGACGAGGTGATCGTCACGGTCGGCGCCGCGGAGGCCAACTCCATCGTGATCGACGCCCTGGTGCGCCCCGGCGACCACGTGGTCACGTTCGCACCCGGCTACCGCCAGGTGTGGGGCTGCGCCGTGAACGCGGGGGCCCGCGTGGAGGAGATCCAGTCCTCCGCGGCCGCCGGCTGGCGCCCCGATCTGGAGGCCCTGCGCAAGGCCGTGGGCCCCGCGACCCGGCTCATCTCCCTGACGAACCCGAACAACCCGACCGGCACGATCCTCACCGAGCAGGAGATGGACGAGATCGTGGCGATCGCCGCCGAGGCGGGCGCCTGGATCCTCGCCGACGAGGTGCACCGGGGCACCGAACTGCTCACCGACCTGGTCACACCCACGTTCTGGGGCCGCTACGAGCGGGTGATCTGCGTCGGCAGCCTCTCCAAGGCCTTCGGCATGCCGGGTCTTCGCCTCGGCTGGCTGGTCGCCCCCGCACAGATCGTCCCGGATCTGTGGCGGCGGCACGAGTACGCCACCGTGTCCACCGGCTCCGTCTCCATGGCGCTCGCCGAGATCGCGCTGACCGAGCGGAACCGTACCCGCCTGACGAACCGCTACCGAGGGCTGATCCGGGAGAGCAGGACCTGGCTCGACGACTGGGTCGCGGCACACCAGGACCTGGTCGCGTTGGTCCCACCGCAGGCCACGGCGCTGGGATTCATCGCCTACCACCTCGACCTGCCCAGCCGTCAGGTCGCCGAGACGCTGCGCGTGCAGGGCGACGTGCTCGTGGGCGCGGGAGCCCACTTCGGCACGGAGGGGCATCTGCGGATAGCCCACGGACACGAAGCGGCCTACCTCGCCGCCGCGCTCGACCGTACGGCCGCGGTGCTCAAGGACCTGGCGAGTCGTCACGGGCTGTCCCCGGCCGGAGCCACGACCCCGGTGCCCACACAGTGAATGTCAGACGCCGTACCAGGAAAGAGAGATGTGTCCGCATGAGCAGGAAGACACTGCTGGCCGCCGTGACGGCCACGGCCGGGCTGCTGACGGCCGGATGCGGTCAGGGTCTGCTGGCCGGCAGCGATGACAGCGCCGGACAGGACGGTCCGATCGTCCTCGGCATGACGGCTCCGATGTCCGGGACCAGCGCCGACATCGGCCCGTACATGAAGAACGGCGCCCAGCTCGCCATCGACGAGATCAACGCCAAGGGCGGTGTCCTGGGCCGCAAACTGGAACTGCGGGCCGAGGACGACGCCTGCGACCCGAAGACGGCGGTCGCCGCCGCGACCAAGCTCGTCACCTCGAAGATCGCGGTGTCCGTCGGCGGATACTGCTCCGGCGCGACGCTGCCGACCCTGCCGATCTTCGCCAAGGCCGAGATCCCGATGATCATCCCGGCGGCCAACTCCGACGAGTTGTACCAGCAGGGCATCAAGAGCACCTTCCTGATCAACGGGACCGGCACCCAGCAGGCCGACGCCGCCCTGGCCTGGATGACGGACGCGAAGTCCGACCGGGTCGTGGTGGTGGACGACAACACCAGTTACGCCGAGAACATCGCGACGCTGATGGGCCCGCGCCTGAAGAAGCCGGGCGGCCCCGAGGAGGTCGCGGCGCTGTCCCTCACCCCCGGTGAGAGCGACTACAGCACCACCGTCGCCGCGGTGCTCGACGCGAAGCCGGACTTCGTCTACTGGACCGGGTACGACAAGGAGGGCGGGCTGCTCATCAGGCAGCTGCGGCAAGCCGGTTACGACGGGACGATCATGGTGGCGGACGGCGCCGTCAGCGCCTCCCTCGCGAAGATCGCCGGTGGCGACAACGCCGAGGGCGTGCTGGCGACCATGACCCAGACCCCCGACACGATCAAGGGCGGCGAGAAGTGGGTCGCCGGGTACCGCAAGCGGTTCGGTGCGCGGCCGGGCCCCTACTCGACCCAGTCCTACGACGCCGTGCGGCTCGCGGCGGACGCCATCACCAAGGCCGGCTCCACCCGGTCGGCCGATGTGGTCGCCGAGCTGGAGCACGTCAAGGGCTTCCCCCTGTTCTCGGGGCCGCTGACCTTCACCAAGGACCACACCCTGTCCAAGGGCGGATTCGTGGTCCTGAGGCAGCGCGACGGCCGGTTCGTCCTCGCGGACGACGAGAAGTAGCCGGCGTCCATGGTGCAACTCATCTGGGACGGCCTCTTCGTCGGGGCGTTCTACTCACTCATAGCCCTGGGCTACAGCCTGGTCTACGGAGTCATCAGGCTGCTCAACTTCGCCCACGGCGACCTGTACATGCTCGGTGCCTTCTTCGGCCTGTGGCTGCTCAGCGCCTTCGGTACGGTCCCGGCCACCCTCCCGGTCCTCGCGCTGCTGGTGGTGCTCGTCGCGGCCTCGCTGGCGACCGGACTCGCCGGAATGGCGATCGAGCGGGTGGCCTACCGCCCGCTGCGCAAGGCGCCGCGACTCTCTCTGCTGATCACCGCGGTCGGCGCGTCCTTCGTCGTCGAGTACGGGGTCCGCATCATGGCCGGACCCAGTCCGCAGGTCTACCCCCTGCGCCTCGACGGCCGGGCACTCACCTTCCTCGGCGCGCGCTTCACCCCCCAGCAGCTGCTGCTGATGGGCGTCGCCGTCGCCTTGATGCTCGGCCTGGACGCCTGGATCAGTCGCAGCCGCGACGGCCGGGCCATGCGCGCCGTCGCCCTCGACCAGAAGGCCGCCCGGCTGATGGGCATCGACGTCGACAAGATCATTTCGCGGGTCTTCTTCGTGGGCTCGGCGCTGGCCGGGGCGGCGGGCGTGATGGCCGGCGTGTTCTACGGGAAGGTCGACTTCCTGATGGGCTTCATCATCGGCCTCAAGGCGTTCACCGCAGCGGTCATCGGCGGCATCGGAAACCTGAAGGGCACGATGCTCGGCGGCCTGGTCCTCGGCCTCCTGGAGTCCTTCGGCACGCACTGGCTCGGCGGCGAATGGCGTGACGTCTTCGCCTTCGGTTTCCTCATCGTCCTGCTGAGTGTTCGCCCCACCGGGCTGCTCGGCGCCCGTGAGCAGGAGCGCGTATGAACCTCGGGATCCGGCGTCTCGCCGAGAACCGTGCGATGGGCCCGCTCGGCTTCGCGGCCGCGGCACTCGCGCCGTTCCTCATCGCCACGCCCTACTCGCTCAACGTCATGACGAGTGCCGCCATCTTCGTGATGCTCGCGGTCGGCCTCAACATCGTGGTCGGCTACTGCGGGCTGCTCGACCTGGGGTTCGTGGCCTTCTTCGCGGTGGGTGCCTACACGAGCGGCGTGCTCGCGACGAAGTACGGGCTCTCTCTGGTCCAGACGATCCCGGTGGTCGTCGTGGTGACACTGCTCGCCGGTGTCCTGATCGGGCTCCCCACCCTGCGGCTGCGCAGCGACTACCTCGCCATCGTGACGCTGGGGTTCGGGGAGATCATCCGCATCCTGGCGAACAACCTGGACATCACGGGCGGACCGTCGGGCATCTACGGGATCCCCGGTCTGACGCTGTTCGGCACCGGCCTCGACCAACCGGTGGAGCTCTACTACACCGTTCTGGTCCTGGTGGCGGCCGCCGTGGTCCTGGCGGGCCGGCTCGACCGGTCACGGCTCGGCCGGGCCTGGAGCTTCATCCGCGAGGACGAGGACGCTGCCGAAGCCATGGGCCTGCACACCTACCGCGTCAAGCTCGCGGCGTACAGCGCCGGCGCGGTGTGGGGCGGCCTGGCCGGCGTGCTCTTCGCCGCGCAGCTGTCCGCGGTCTCGCCCGAGAGCTTCCGCTTCATCCAGTCCGCGCTGGTTCTCATGGCCGTGGTCCTCGGCGGCCGGGGCAGCTCCCGAGGAGTTGTCGTGGGAGCCGTGTGCATCAGCCTGGTGCCCGAGCTGCTCCGTGGTGTCGAGGACAACCGGTACTTCGCCTTCGGCGTGGTGCTCATCGCCGTCATGATCTTCCGGCCGATGGGACTGTGGCCGCGCCCCTCCCGGGAGCCGGCCCGCACCGCGCGTCGCTCGGAGCCGGAACCCGCATCCGCACGAACGGAGAAGGCCGCATGACCACTTCCGAGCTGCTCGCGCTCGAACAGGTGGAGGTCGCCTTCGGCGGGGTACGGGCCGTGGACGGAATCGACCTCGTGATCGGGTCCGAGGAGATCGTCTCCGTGATCGGACCCAACGGAGCGGGCAAGACCTCGCTGTTCAACTCCGTCACCGGCTTCTACCGGCCGACGGGAGGGCGTATCCGGGTCGCGGGACGCGATGTGACCCGGGCCCGGCCCTCGGCGATAGCCGCCCTCGGGGTCTGCCGCACCTTCCAGAACCTGCGCCTGTTCCCCACGCTCTCGGTGCTGGACAACGTACGGGCCGGTCTTCACCTGCGGGGCGGGCAGAGCGTCTTCGACGCGCTGCTGCGCACCCCGCGCTACCGCCGCTCGGAACGCCGGGGCACGGACGAGGCCCACCGCTGGCTGGACTTCGTAGGCCTGCACGAGGGCGTGCCCGGGGCCATCGACCGGGCGGCGGCCGTCGGGCAACTTCCCTACGGCGCCCAGCGCCTGGTCGAGGTCGCCCGAGCGCTGGCCATGCGGCCACGCCTGCTGCTGCTCGACGAACCCGCCGCCGGTCTCAACCCGGCCGAGAAGACCGCGCTCATGGACCTGGTGCACCGCATACGCGCGCTGGGCACCTCCGTCGTACTCATCGAGCACGACATGCGCCTGGTACGTGCGGTGTCGGAGCGGGTCGTGGTGCTCAACTTCGGCAAGAAGATCGCCGACGGTACGCCGGACCGCGTGTGGAACGACCCGGCCGTCGTCGAGGCGTATCTCGGGGCGGACCCCGACTACGAGAGCGTCGCCACCGGACCGGACGAAACCGTGCCCGGCCGTGAGGAGAGCCATGTCTGAGCGCACGGACCTTCTGGAACTCACCGGCGTCGACGTCCGCTACGGGGGAGTGCGGGCCCTGCACGGCCTCACCCTCTCCGTGGCGGCCGGCGAGGTCGTCGCCCTGCTCGGCGGCAACGGCGCGGGCAAGACATCGACGCTGTCCGCGATCTCGGGACTCGAGATGCCGAGCGCCGGACGCATCACCTTCGCAGGACAGGACATCACGCGGGCGAAACCGCACGAGATCGTCGGGCGTGGCCTGGTGCACGTACCGGAGGGACGCCGGGTCTTCAGCCGGCTGTCGGTGCACGAGAACCTTCAGCTCGGCGGGTATCTCGTGCGGTCCGCCGGCGAGCTCACGGCACGCCTCGACCGCGTCTACGCGACGCTGCCCAGACTGGCCGAGCTGCGCGGCCAGGCCGCCGGCAGCCTTTCGGGCGGTGAGCAGCAGATGGTGGCCATCGGCCGGGCGCTGATGGCGGATCCGCGGCTGCTCATGCTGGACGAGCCGTCGATGGGGCTCGCGCCCGGCATGGTGGCGACCGTGATGGGACTGATCCGGGACATCCGCGATCAGGGCACCGCGGTGCTGCTCGTGGAGCAGAACACCCGGGCCGCGATGCGCGTCGCGGACCGCGGCTACGTCCTGGACACCGGGACCTGCGTGGTCGAGGGGACGATCGGCGAGCTCGCCGACGATCCCCGGATCGCCGAGGCCTACCTCGGCATCGCCCAGCCGTCGCAGGTGCAGGGGTGAAGGACATGGATCTCGGCTCACTGCCGCGTATCGACGCGGGCACCCTCGGCCGGCTGGTGCCGATGCGTGCGGCCGTCACGGCCGTGGAGGAGGCCCTGCGGTCCGGCGTCCTGGCCACCGGCGACCCGGTGCCACGGACCGTGACCGACGTCCGCGCAGGACAACTCCTCTTCATGCCCGCCGAGTCGGGCCCGTACGCGGGCGTGAAGCTCGCATCGGTCGCACCCGGCAACACGGCCGTCGGCCTGCCCCGGATCGCGGGGCTGTATGTACTGCTCGACGGCGAAACCCTGCTCCCGCTGGCCTTGTTGGACGGTACGGCCCTGACGTCGCTGCGCACCCCCGCGGTCTCCGCGGTGGCCGTGGACCGGCTGGCCGTTCCCGAGGCGGCACGCCTGGTCGTGTTCGGCACCGGGCCGCAGGCGTGGCGGCATGTCGAGGCCATGCGAGTGATCAGGCCGGTGAGTCATGTCGGGGTCGTCGCACGCGACGCGGGGCGGATCAGCGCTTTCCTGGACCGCTGCCGGGACGCCGGTGTACGCGCCACCGGGGTCGGCCCGGAAGCGGTGCGTGACGCCGACATCGTCCTGTGCTGCACGACGGCGCGGCAACCGCTGTTTCCCGGACGGCTGGTGCCCGACCACGCCACGGTGGTGGCCGTCGGTTCGCACGAGCCGGACGCCCGCGAGGTGGACACGGAACTGGTCCGCAGATCGACCCTCGTCGTGGAGAGCCGGCCGGTCGCCCTGAGCGAAGCCGGCGACATCCTTCTCCCCGTCGGCGCAGGGGAGTTGGGGGCCGATTGCATCACGGCGGACCTCTCCGAACTCGTCGCGGGCCGGGTCGACACGGCTCGTCCCGGTCCCCGGCTCTTCAAGAGCGTGGGCATGGCCTGGGAGGACCTGGCCGTGGCGGCGGCGGCCTATGAACGCCTGCGGAACTCCTTTTCGATGGAAGAAAGGATGGTGCTCGATTCGCCGTAATGCGAGGGCGGGCTATCGCCCCCCTTCGTTGAATTAAGGGCGACAATTCTTTGCGCCGGAATTCGCGTGTGCGGCACTGAGGCAACAAAAAGGCCCGAGTCGCACCGTTCCCGAAGTAGCGTGCTGGTTTGCCGAGGGAGACCCCATGAAGGCACCGTCATCTGCGATTGAAAGACCCGTCAGAAAACCCTGGTGGAACTCTCAACAACCATCCGGAATGCCGGCCCACCGATACCGGCGTCCCGCGACGCCCGGGCCGGTCGAGCCCGGCGCCCGCACCTGGCTCGACCGCCCTGTGGACACCGCACCGCTGTGGAGTTCGGTGGACCTGCGCGACGGCAACCAGGCGCTGGCCAACCCGATGGACCTGGGACGCAAGCGAAAGATGTTCGACCTGTTGGTCCGCCTGGGGTTCAAGGACATCGAGGTCGGATACCCCTCGGCCAGCGAGGCCGAGTTCGCGTTCGTACGGCAGCTCGTCACCGGCGGCCACATCCCCGACGACGTCACCGTCACGGTCTTCACGCCGGCCCGCCCGGAGCTCATCGACCGCACCTTCGAGGCGGTCCGCGGCGCGGACCGCGCCGTGGTCCACCTGTGCCACGCCACCGCGTGTCTGTGGCGCGAGGTCGTGTTCCGGATGACGCCGTCCGAGGTGATGGCACTGGCGCGGGAGAGCGCCCGACGCCTGGTGCGGCTGGCCGACCGGGCCGAAGGAGCCGTCCGGTTCGAGTACTCCCCGGAGACGTTCAACGTCACCGAACCCGAGTTCGCCCTGGAGATCGCGAACACCGTCGCGGAGATCGTCGACGCGACGCCGGAGCGGCCGCTGACGCTCAACCTCCCGAGCACGGTCGAGACGCACGCGCCGCACGTCTTCGCCGACCAGGTCGAGTGGATGCACCGCAACCTCGACAGACGGGACTCGATCATTCTGTCGGTCCACCCGCACAACGACCGCGGCACCGCGGTGGCCGCGGCGGAGTTCGCGCTGGCGGCCGGGGCGGACCGCGTCGAGGGCACGCTCTTCGGCAACGGCGAGCGCACCGGCAACGTCTGCCTGGTCACCCTGGCGCTGAACATGTTCAGCCGGGGCGTCGACCCGCAACTCGACCTCTCCGACCTGCCGGCCGTCCGCCGCACCGTCGAGGAGTGCAACGAGATGCCTGTGCCGGACCGGCACCCCTACGCCGGAGACCTCGTGTTCACCGCCTTCTCCGGCACCCACCAGGACGCCATAGCCAAGGGACTCACCCACCTGGAGGCCCAGGCTGGCGCGGCCCGGGTACCGGCCGCCGAACTGCCCTGGGACGTCCCGTACCTGCCCATCGACCCGCAGGACGTCGGCCGGAGCTACGAGGCGGTCATCCGGGTCAACAGCCAGTCGGGCAAGGGCGGCATCGCGCACATCCTGCGCACCCGGTGGGGGATCGACCTGCCCGTCGACCTGCGCGTGGAGTTCGCCGAGGCCATCCAGCGCGTCACCGACGCGACCGGCGCGGAGGTGGCACCGGGCCGTATCTGGGACACCTTCCGCGCCGAGTACTGCGACACGGGCGGGTGGGCCGGCTTCGAGGGAGCCGACCTCGACGGCGACGACCCGGTCGGCGCCCTGCTGGCGACGCTCCGCGCGGCCGGCGTGCGCGCCGAGGTGGACCAGCTGGTGCCCCAGGAGGCCGGTTCCGCCTCCGGCGCCGCACACGCCTGCTTCGCCCGCACGCTGGTCGCGGATCGTCCGGTGTGGGGCGTGGGTCTGGGCGCGACACCTCGGGACGCGGCGGTCCAGGCGCTGCTGGCGGCCCTGCACCGCGGCGGGGCCAGAGCGGACAGCACAGGACCCGTGCCACACCTGGCCGGACCGAGAGGGGTGGCCCGATGAACGAACCGACACTGCCGGCCTACGTCGAACTGGAGCCCGGGCGGTTCCGCGAGGACGAGGGCCTGCGCTACGAGGACTACGTCGTCGGCCATGTCTTCGAGCACCGCCCCGGTCGCACGATCACCGCGACCGACAACATCTGGAGCTCACTGCTCTGCCTCAACCAGCACCCGCTCCACATCGACGAGGTCTACGCCTCCCAGACCCCGTTCAAGCAGTTGCTCGTCTCCAGCCTGGTGACGTTCGGCCTCGTGAACGGGATGACGGTCAAGACCGTCAGCCAGAAGGCCGTCGCCAACCTGGGCTGGGACAAGGTCCGGCTCAACGCCCCCGTGTTCGTCGGGGACACCCTCTACGCCGAGACCGAGATCGTCTCCAAACGTCCGTCCGGTTCCCGGCCGGGCGAAGGGATCATCACCGTCCACACGGTGGGCCACAACCAGGACGGGAGACAGGTCATCGAGTTCGACCGCACCCTTCTGGCGTCCATGCGCAATCCGGCCGGTCCGGCCACTGATCCACAGAGCTGAGGCAGGAGACGTCCATGACCGCACTACCGGTGATCAGCCTCGAACAAGCCCGGAACGGAGACGAGCGCAAGGTCGCGGAGGAGATATCCCGCGCCTGCACCGAGGTCGGCTTCTTCGTCGTACGGGACCACGGCATCGACCGCCGCGTGTTCGACGAGGCCTACGAGCTGTCCCTCGACTTCTTCCGGCGGCCCGACGAGGAGAAGGACCCGCTGCGGATGCGCACGAGCACGGCTCGCGGCGACAACGACTACAGCCCCTACGGATACAGCGCACTGCTGTCGGAGAACGCCTACGCCTACACCGGCAAGCAGGGCATGCCCTCGGACTACGTCGAGAAGTTCAGCGTCGGCCGGCTCGTGCTCGACGACGCCGAGGACCTGCCCTTCCCCGACGACGAGCGGGGCGCCGAGCTGCGCACCGCTCTCAAGAACTACTTCACCGCGTGCGAAACCGTGGCCGCGCGGGTGACCGAGCTGCTGACCATCGCCCTGGAACTGCCGCGCGACTTCTTCGCCGTCCGCACCGACCGGTCCAACGACTCGTTGCGCTCCCAGTACTACCCGGGCACGCGGCAGGAGTTCCTCAACGACCAGGGCATGGGCGAACACACGGACGGCACGCTGATCACGCTGCTCACCGAGGACGGCCCGGGTCTGCAACTGCGCGACCTGTCGGGGCAGTGGCTCGACGTGGACGTCCCCGAGCGCGACTGGTTCATCGTCAACATCGGTGACCTCATGGCGCGCTGGTCCAACGACGAGTACGTCTCGACCCCGCACCGGGTGAAGCTCGTCGAGCGCCGGCGCCAGTCGATCGTCTTCTTCAAGCTGGCCAACGACGACGCGGTCATCGAGTGCTTCCCGAAGTTCACGCGAGAGCGGCCGGCCACGTACGAGCCGATCCGCTACGAGACGTTCTCGCTGCAGAAGATGGACGCGCTGTTCGGACGGGAGGCCCGCTCGTGAAGGTCGATCCCTGCCTGTTCTACGTTCCGGCGTCCCGCGCCGACGTCCTGCTCAAGAACGTGCCGCGCCACTCGGTCGCGCTGGTGCTCGACCTCGAGGACTCGGTGCCGAAGCACGCCAAGCCCACCGCTCGGCAGCGACTGGGTGAGATCGACCTGACCGGGACGGGTCTGACCGGTGTCATGGTGCGCGTCAACAGCATCGAGACACCGGACGGTCTCCTCGACATCCAGACGCTGCTCCGCCTCGGCGGGGAGATCGGCGGGCTTCCCGTACAGACGGTGCTGGCGCCGAAGATCGCCGCGGCCCGGGACGTCGCCATCTACCGCTCGCTGCTCTCGGGCCTCGCGGCTCCGCCGGAGATCTGCAGCTTCATCGAGACCGTCGACGCGGTGGAGAACGCCTTCGAGATCGCCGCGGTCAGCGACGGGCTCTGCTACGGGCAGGCCGACCTGGTCGCCGAGATGTGGGCGCCGGACACGTCGTACCTGGCGCACGCGCGGGCCCGGATGTGTGTGGCGGCCTCCCGCTACGGCCTCCCGTCGATCGACGGGAACTCCTTCGAGCTGTGGGACATGGACATGGTCCGTGCCCAGAGCGAGGAGGCCAAAGCGTGCGGCTTCACCGGCAAGGCGGCCATCCACCCCAAACAGGTCGCCCCGATCCTCCAGACGTTCACCGTCGCCCCGGACGAACTGGACGGCCACCGCCAGACGATCAAGGACTACGAGGCCGACGACGCCGGCTTCGCCGTCAGCAAGGACCGGGTGCTCGCACCGCCCTTCGTCCTCAAAGCCAGGCGCATGCTCGCGCTGCACGACGGGATCGCGCGCCCCGTCCGCTGACCCCCACCGACCTACGAGGACGCCCCCGAACAGGGCGTACCGACAACTGCGAGGACATCATGAGCCCTTTGACTGCGGACATCCTGAAGCACGCCATGGTCGACGTCTCCGGATACGAGGTGGAGTTCGTCGACGGCCGGTTCACCACCGTGCCCGCGGACCTGACCGCCCGCCTGGTGAAGCTGGTCGCGGACGGCGCCGGAGTGGCCGTCTGCCACGGTGCGAGCGCGTTGCTCGCCCAGCACGGCATGGACATCCATCGCGAGGCCGACGCGGCGGCCGCGCGCGACTACTTCGAGGCCGTCTTCCGCACGTTCGCGACCGAGGTCGACGTCGCGAAGCACACCCCGGTCGTCATGGGATACGACCAGGTGGCGAGCATGGACGTGGACGGGTTCAACAAGAACACCAGCTTCACACCCAACTCCGACCACACCGAGTCGCGTGAGTTCCTGACGACCAAGTGTGTCCACTTCGACGCTGCCACGACGTTCATCGGCAACGTCTACGGCCCCAACACGAACATCACGGGCGGCCTGCCCATCGTGTGCGACACCCGGGAGTACTGCCGCCTGACCGGCACCGACCCGGCCGACCTCGTCGAGCTGATGCCGCACAGCTACAACGTCGCGGTCCGGCAGGAGCACGCCGAGGTGATCCTCGCCGAGCACGCGGTCGCCGTGGACGTGGATCTGAGCAGCGAGATGCTCATGGTCGTGCTCAACAACGAGGTCGCCGGCGGGCTGGCGCACGCCGGCTCCACGCCGCGCCTGGCGGACCCCGCCGAACCCGGCAAGCGCCCCCTGCGCCACATCGAGCTCCAGTTCGAGGACGGCCAGAACCTGAACAACTGGTACCGCCACTACCGGCTCGCGATGCCGGAGGTGAAGGTCCGCGTGCCCGACGTGAACACCCCGGAACACGACCGCTACCACCAGGGTGTGAGCTCCGGACTCGCGGCTCACAGCCCGGTCACCCTCGGCGACTGAGGCGCATATGTCACTGCTGCATCGCCCGGAGACCCCGGGCATGGACGACACGGACCAGGCGGAGCTGACGGCCCTGCTCACCCTGCTGCGGGCCGACGACTGGCCCGAGGACCTCTTCGAGGGCCGTCAGTTCTACGACCGGTGGGGTACGCCGGTGGCGCCGGACATCGAGGTGTCCGCGTGCGAGCTGGGCGGCGTACCGGCCTACCTGCTCACCCCGCCGGAGGCCGACGGCACCCGGATCGGCCTCTGGCTGCACGGCGGCGGCTACGTCTTCGGCTCGCAGCGCAGCCACGGCAGTATGGTCGCGGAGGCCGCGCGCAGTGCCGGACACCCGTTCCTGCACCCGCAGTACCGCAGGGCGCCGGAACACAAGTACCCGGCGGCGCTCGAGGACGCGTTGGAGTGCTACACGACGCTGCTGGAGCAGGGCTGGGCACCGGACGCGATCGTCTTGGCCGGCGACTCCGCCGGCGGTGGCCTGCTGCTCGCCACCCTGCTCGCCGCCCGGGACCGCGGGCTGCCGATGCCCCGGGCCGCGGCCTGCATATCGCCGTGGACGGATCTCCTCGGGACCGGGGAGACGTTCACGACGAAGGAGAGCGTCGATCCCCTGATCACCCGGTCCGTGGTCGACGACGTCGCGCAGGCCTACCTGGCCGGAACCGCGCCCGAGACGCCGTACGTCTCCCCGCACTACGGCGAGCCCCATGGCTTCCCGCCGGTGCTCATACAGGTGGGCGAGCGGGAGATGCTGCACAGCGACGCGGAGCGGTTCGCCGCGAAACTGGCCGACGCCGGGGTGCCGGTCCAGCTCGAAGTCTGGCCGGGCATGGTCCACGTCTGGCATCTGCACCACTCACGACTGGCCAAGGCACGAGAGGGGCTGGCGCGGCTGGGCGCCTTCCTGAGCGCGCCCCCGGCCGCGTCCCCGGACTCCGCCGAGCCGCCCTCCGCGCTCGCGACACAAGGAGACTCATGCACACCGGAGCCCCAGTGACCGGCACGGAGTTCGACACGTCGATGGGGCCCCACCGGTTCCGCAACAACCAGCGCATGGTCCCGGCGAGCGAGGCGGCGTGGAAGCTCGCCGGGGACAACGGGATGCTCGACATCCGTGTCGACGCGAGCAACGGCCAGAACCGGCTCCGCGACGTGCGCACCGGGCACGAGTTCGTCAACCTCGCCTCATGCTCCTACCTGGGGCTCAACAGCCACTCGACGGTGGTCGAGGCGGGCGTCACCGCCCTGCGGGAGGAAGCCGTCACGGGGCTGGCCATGGCGGAGTTCCGCATCCGGCTGGAGGCCGCGCGCCGACTGGAGGAAGAGCTCTCGGAGCTGTTCGGCGCCCATGTGCTGCCGTCGATCTCGTGCGGGGTGCTCAGCGCCGCCGTACTGCCCCTGATGGCGTCCGGCCACCTCACCGGCACCGATCCGCTGGTCGTCGTCTTCGACAGGTTCGCGCACTTCTCCCTGAACTTCCTCAAGCCCATCGTGGCCGACGAGTCGCTGGTGCTGACCTCCCCGCACGACGACATGGACTTCCTCGAGGACGTGTGCCGCAAGTACCCGCGCGTGGCCTACGTCTGCGAGGGCGCCTACTCCACCGGCGGTCTCGCGAACCTGCACGGCATCAAGGCGCTCCAGGACAAGTACGGGATGTACGTCTACATGGACGACTCCCACGCGCTGTCCACCCAAGGACCCCACGGCGAGGGCTACGCGCGCTCGGTGTTCCGTGAACTCGACGACCGCACCATGATCGTCGCCTCGATCGCGAAGGCGTTCGGCAGCACCGGCGGGATCGCGATGACCGGCTCGTCCCGCCTGTTCGACTTCCTGTACCGCTCCGGTCCGATGGGCTGGTCCCAGGGTCTGCGTACCGCCGCCATCGGTACGACGCTCGGCAGCATCGCGGTTCACCGTTCCCCGGAGCTCGGCACACGTCAGCGTCAACTGGCGGAGAACGTCGGCGTCTTCGACCGGCGCATGAAGGACCGCGGGATCCGCGGCACCGGGTCGCACATCAAGTTCGTGCCCGTGGGCGAGAACGAGTGGGCGGTGGAGCTGGCCACCGAGTTGTACCGGCGCGGCTACTACTGCTCGGCGATGTTCTTCCCGGTCGTCCCCCGCGGCCAGGCCGGCATCCGGCTGATGCTGCGTGGCGACATGACCGCCGCGATGACCGAGACGTTCGTGGACACCCTGGAGGACGTACTGGACGGGTTTCTGTGACGGCGCCGGAGGGTCCGCGCACAGCTGCCCCCACCTCGTCCGTGGAACTCGTCCGGTCGCTGGCCGAGGCGATGCGCGACAGTCTGCGCAGCGGCGCCGTGGGACGCATGTCGGTCCCGCCGCGGGAGACCGTCGAGGACGCGGCCGGCGCGAAGTTCATCTCCATGCCCGCCGTGTCACCCGACCACGACCTCTACATCAACAAGGTCGCGACGATCGTGACATCGCCCGGAGGGGGCCGCGGCGCGACGGTCACCTCCGTCGTACCGATGTTCTCCGTCTCCACCGGCCGTTTCCACGGGGTACTGGACGGCGCCACCGTCACCAACCTCAAGTGCGCGGCCGTGACGGCGCTGGTGACCGACCGGTGCGCCGCGCCGGAGAGCCGCGTCCTGGGGATCATCGGGGCGGGTGTCCAGGCCCGGCAGCAGTTCCTCGGGGTGTCGGCGGTGCGCGGCCTCACGGAGGTCCGCATCTGGTCCCGCACCGCGAGCCGCACCGAGAGCTTCGCACGCGACATCGCCGCGACGGCCGCCGCCGGGGGCAGGCCGGTGAACGTCGTCGTGTGCGGCTCCGCGGAGCAGGCGAGCCGAGGCGTCGACGTCCTGTCGACCGCGACCACCTCGGTGGTTCCGCTGCCGATCTCGGCGCACCTGCCGGCGCACGCGCACGTCAACTGCATGGGCGCCCACACCACCCGGTCACGTGAGCTGCCCGACAGCCTGCTCCGCAGCGGCGTGATCATCGTCGAGGACCTGCGCACGGCGGTCGCCGAGGCAGGCGAGAGCCACGCGGGGGCCGTCGAACTCGACGTCCTGGCGGGGCCCGGGGGAGAGGAGTTCGCGCGGCGGCGGACGGTCTTCGCCTCTGTCGGATGCGCCTACCTCGACCTGATCACCTGTGCTCACCTGGTCAGCCAGGGCGCGGGCACTCTGACGGCGGCGGCCCTCGCCTCGTGACCGAGACGCACAACCACCCCGGTGGAAACCGAACCACCACCCGACCAACCCAGTAGAAGAGGAAGCACATTGGCCAACATCGGACGGGAAGAGCTCTCGGGAAGCCATGACAGGGCGATCCCCCAGCGGTTCCTGGATCTCATGGCGACGGGCTGGCGTGCGGAGCCGGTCGATCTCACCCCGGTTCCCCAGGTCAAGCACCTCGCCCGGCGCAGGTCCCAGCTCTCGGCGGCCTTCCCGGGAGACACCCTGGTCGTCCCCACGGGCAACATCCACTCACGCACCTTCGGCGCGCCGTACGACTTCCGGGCCGGCAGCGACTTCCTGTGGCTGACGGGAGACCAGGAACCCGACTCGGTGCTCGTCCTGCACCCGACGGCCACCGGTCACGACGCCGTCCTGTACACCCAGCCGCGCTCCGACGCCGCGTCCGGTGCCCAGTACCTCGACCGGATGGACGGGGAGATCTGGCACGGCCGACGGTACTCACCCCAGGAGAAGTCCACCATCCTGGAGATCGCCACACGTCCCCTCGGCGAACTGCCCGCGGTGCTGGACGCGGTGGCGACGTCACGGCGACTGCGTGTCCTGCGCGGCTACCACGCCGGTCTCGACGGCGGCCTCCAGCCCGGCGCACTGCCCGTCACCGCCGACAACGCCGAGCGGGACGCGCTGCTGGCGAGTGTGCTGTCCGAGCTGCGCCTGGAGAAGGACGAGTGGGAGATCGACCAGCTGCAGGACGCGGTCGACGCCACGATCCGGGGATTCGAGGACGTCGCCCGACGACTGCGGCCGGACGCTCCGACGTCCGAGCGGTTCATCGAGGGCGTCTTCGCCTGGCGCGCGCGCACCGCGGGCAACGGCGTCGGTTACAGCTCGGTCGTGGCCGGCGGGCCCCGCTCGACGATCCTGCACTGGTCGCGCAACGACGGCGCCGTCGACCCCGGGCAGATCCTGCTCCTGGACATGGGCATCGAGAACGCCAACTGCTACACCGCGGACGTGACCCGCGTCCTGCCCGTGTCCGGGACGTTCAGCCCGGCTCAGCGCGACGTGTACGACATCGTGCACGCGTCACGGACCGCGGGGCTCGCGGCGATGGCCCCGGGCGTGGCCTTCGCGGAGATCCAGGACACCTGCACGCGCGTGCTGGCCGAAGGCCTCAAGGGCCTCGGCCTCCTCACGGGCAGCGTCGAGGAGGCGCTGGACCCGGCGTCGATCGCCTACCGCCGCTGGTCGCTGCACGGATTCGGCCACATGCTCGGTCTGGACGTGCACGACTGCGGGCACGCCCGCCCCGAGGCGTACGCGGGCGGCGTCCTGCGGGAGAACTACGTGCTGACCATGGAACCCGGCCTGTACTTCCAGCCGCACGACGAGCTGGTGCCCGAGGAACTGCGCGGCATCGGCGTGCGGATCGAGGACGACGTCCTGGTCACCGCCACCGGCACACGGCTGCTCACCGAGTCGCTCCCCACGGAGTCGTACGAGGTCGAGTCCTGGCTCGCCGCCCAGCGTGAGGCGGGCCCGCGGGAACCGGACGGCCATGGCAGCTGACGTGACCGCGGCGGCGGCCGAGGCGGAGTTCGACGTCCTCACGGCGCGGCTGGGCATCGACGTGCCCGCGGACCTCAAGGGCGGTGTCCTGAGGGGCTATCAGGGACTGCGCGCCATGGCCGAACTGCTGCGCGGCGCCGACGCCCGGCACGGCGACCCGCCGGGCGACGACAAGCCGGGCGACGCGAAGGGGACCCCCCGTGGCTGACCAACGCACGGAGCGCAGCACAGCGCTGCACGAACTTTCCGTCCAGGAGGCGGGCACGCTGCTGCGCTCCGGTGAGCTCACCTCTCTCGAGCTGACACGGAGCGCCCTCGACCGCATCGCCCGGTTCGACCCCGCCCTGCACGCCTTCATCCTGGTGACGGAGGAGACGGCTCTGCGGCGTGCCGCGGCCGCCGACCGGGACCTGCGGGCGGGCAAGGACCGCGGTCCGATGCACGGCATCCCGTACGCGCTGAAGGACATCTTCGACGTGGAGGGCGTGCCCACCACCAACGCCTCGCGATTGTGCGCCGGCCGCGTGGCGCGCACGGACAGCACGGTCGAACGCCGCCTGCTGGCCGGGGGAGCGGTGGGGCTGGGCAAGCTGACCACGTTCGAGTTCGCGATCGGCGGCCCGAGCTTCGACCTGCCCGTGCCGCCCGCCCGCAACCCGTGGAGTGAGGAGCATGTGCCGAGCGGCTCGTCCTCGGGCTCGGGCGCGGCGGTCGCCGCGGGGCTGGTGCGCGTCACCGTGGGCTCCGACACGAGCGGATCCACCCGGGGCCCGGCGTTCCACTGCGGCGCGGTCGGCCTCAAGCCGACGTACGGGCGGGTGTCCGGGCACGGTGCCTGGACGCTCTCCCGGACGATGGACCACTTCGGCCCGCTGACCTGGACGGTCGCCGACGCGGCCGCGGCGCTCCAGGTGATAGCGGGCGCCGATCCGGCCGATCCGCGTACCGCCGATGTCGGGGTCCCCGACTACACCGCGGCGTTGGGCCGTGGCGTCGCCGGGCTGCGGGTGGCCAGTTCGCCGGGCTGGTACGCCGAGGACCCCCTGACGATGCCCGAGATCGTCACCGGCACGGAACAGGCGCTCGGTGTGCTCGACGGTCTGGGCGCGCAGGTCGAGCAGGTCACCCTGCCGCCCTACGAGGTGTTCAACGCGTGCGGCCGGATCATCTGCGCGGCGGAGGCGTTCGCGAACCTCGAGGACGACCTGCGGCGCCACCCGCGCTCGTTCGGGCGCTACACGTACCAGCGCGTGATGCCGGGGGCCGGGATCGCCGCCGCCGATCTGATGCGCGCCTACGACATGCGGCGACGGCTGACCCGGCAGCTCGACGAGGGGGTCTTCGACCGCCACGACGTCCTGGTCACCGTGTGCGGCCAGACCACCGCCGCGCTGTGGAGCGACTTCCCGCAGGACTGGCCGCCGCCCAAGCTCGCCAACGACATGCAGACGATCCCGTTCAGCGTCACCGGCCATCCGGCACTGTCACTGCCCATCGGGTTCGCCGCGAACGGCCTGCCCATCGGCCTCCAGATCGTCGGGCGGCCCTTCGAGGAGGCGACCGTCCTGCGCGTCGCGGCGGCGCTGGAGGCCGAACTCGGGCAGCGCCACCGGCGCCCGCCGGAACCGGACGAGACAGGAGCACGGTCATGAGCCCCGTGGCGGAACTGGCGACCGACTACCCCTCGGGTGCCCTGAACAAGGACACCCCGGGCGAGCGGGAGCGACTGCTGCTGCTCGAGGAATGGGGCGACGTCGACACCCGTACGGCGTTACGGGCGACCGGGCTCGGCCGTGACTGGCGTTGCCTGGAGATCGGGGCAGGCGCCGGCTCCGTCGCCCGCTGGCTCGCCGAGCAGTGCCCGGACGGCGCCGTCACCGCCGTCGACATCGACACCCGCTACGTCAGTGACGCAGGATGCCCCAACCTCGAACCGCGCACCGGGGACATCCGCTCGATGGACTTCGCGCCCGGCTCGTTCGACCTGGTGCACTCCCGCCTGACCTTCTGTCATCTGCCCGAACGCGAGGCCCTCGTGGGCGCGGCCGTGCGGTGGCTCAGGCCCGGCGGCTGGCTCGTCCTCGGCGACCCCATGTGCATGCCGGCGGCGGGATCGGTCCACGAGCCGGTCAGGCGTTTCTTCGGCGCCCTGGAGGAGGGATGGGCCGCCCAGGGGTCCGACATGACGGGTTGGGCGCAGACGATCCCGGCCCGACTGGGGCGCGCCGGCCTGCGTGACATCAGCGTCACGTCCAGGATCAACCGCCTGGGCGAGAGCGGCCCCTACGGTGCACTGGCCGCCGCCAACATCAGACAGGAAGGCGCCTACCTGGTCGGTGCCGGACTCCTGGCGCAGGCCGAGGTCGACGCGCTCACCGCCCTGTGCGCCGACCCCGGCTTCACCGACATCCGCTCGATCACGGTCTGCGCGTGGGGCCGCAAGCCCCTCGGCGCGGCCGGCGCCGGCGACGGCGGGAAGGAGTCATGACGGCGACCGACCCTGCCGGGGGGACCGTTCACCCGCCGGCGACCGCTGCGCCGCCGGATCCGTCACGAGAATCCGCCCAGGCGGGTGCCGGGACGTCCGGGGCGCTGCGGCGGCGCGCCGTCCTCGGCTGTGTCATCGCGGCCGCGATGACGGTCCTGGACCTGTCCATGTCCAGCACGGCGCTCGGCAGCATCCAGGACACCCTGGACACCTCGCTGGCCAGGGGCTCGCTGGTGATCTCGGCATACGCGACCGCCGAGCTGGTCACGCTCTCGCTGAGCGCCTACCTGACCCGGGTGTTCCGGCCACGGACGTATCTCGTGCTGCTGGTCTGCCTGTTCGTCGCGGGCGCACTGCTGTCCGCCGGAGCGTGGAGCTTCGAGAGCCTGCTGGTCGCGCGTGTCGTGCAGGGGGCGGCGAGCGGGGCGATCATGCCGTTCGCCTACTACGCGATCGTGGTCCTGCTGCCGGGGGACGAGCATCCGAAGGCGATCTCGACGTTCTCGATCATGGTGACCGGTTCCTACGTCCTGGCCCCCGTCCTCTGCGTCACGCTCGCGCAGTGGCTCAGCTGGCGGGCGCTGTACTGCGTGGCCGTGCCGGTGGGCGCGTTCGCGCTGTGGCTCGCCCTGCCCGCGCTGCGCGAGATGCGCACGGACGCGTCGCCGCCGACGAGGAGAGTGAACGTGGTGAGTGTCGGCGCGATCGTGGCGGGCCTGGTCTGCACCCAGTACGCCCTGGACACCGGGCAGGCGGTCGGCTGGTTCTCCTCGACGGTTCTGACCCTCGCCGTGGGTGTGGCGCTGGCCGCCTTCACGCTGTTCGTGGTGACCGAGCTGCGCGGCCGCCACCCGCTCGTCGACCTGCGTCTGCTGCGGCTGCGGCCGTTCCTGGCCGGCTGCGTGTTCAACGTCGTGGCCGGCGGGGCGGTCTACTCGAGCTTCGTCCTGATACCCGTGTACCTGACCACGCTCGGTTTCACGGTCAGGGACATCGGCACCGTGACGCTGTACGGCGGCATGGTGCAACTCCTGATCGCGCTCGGGCTGCCGGTCATGCTCCGCCGGGTCGACACCTTCCTGATGGCGTCCACCGGCGCCTGTGTGTTCGCCGTGGCCGCGTTGCTGCCCTTCCTCGCCGGTTCGTCGCCCCCCTACCTCGTGATCGTCGCGGCCCTGATGGCCCGCTCGGTCGGCGCTGGTCTGCTGCTCGCCTCGCTCGGGCTGCTGGCCACCCGCGCACTGGGCGCGCGCCAGGCATCCTCGGGGTCCCTGCTGTTCAACATGGCGCGCAGCCTCGGCGGATCCGTGGGGGCGGCCGGTCTCGCGGCGTTCCTGGCGGTCAGGGAGGCCCACCACGTCGGCGCGGCCGACGGGTTGGTCACGGCGGGCGAGGGCCGGGGCATGGCGCTGCACGACGTGTTCCTGGCCGCCTTGCTGATCCTTGTGACGCTGGCTCTCTCACTGGCCGCCGGATACGCGTTCCGCCGGGTCCGAGTCCGGCGGGAAGCCCCTACGACCGCGCGGTGAGGTACGGACCGCATGACCTCTCAGCCCTGAGGACCGCCCATGTTCACCGAGTACAACCGCTCGTTCCTGGCCGCGCAACGCGCGGCGCCGGACCACGCGATGGCCGCGCGCGGCGCCGACCAGCTCCTTGACGATCTCGGGATCGCCTTCCGGTCGCTGCCGTACTACTTCCGTATCGACCCGGCGACCCACGCCGCACTCGCGCGTGCGACACGCACTCTGGTCGGCGCCCAGGAGAAGCTGGTGCGGCACCTGTGCACCACACGGACGCCGGACGAACTGCGGACGCTGTTCCACGTACCGCCCACGATGGCCGCTCACATGGACTGGCCCACCGTCGCCACCCGTGGCCTGCGGATGCTGCGGGCCGACATCATCCCGACCGACTCCGGTTACCACTTCTGCGAGATCAACCACTTCTCCGGGGTCGGTGCGACCGAGGGCTACTACAGCGCCTACGCCTTCGCCGAACTGCTGGGCCGGTCCGTCTCCGGGGTGTCACCGATCCGACAGCAGGCGCATCTGTACATGACCGAGTGCCGGCGCGGCGGCTTCACCCGCTTCGTCATACTCGACTCGACCAAACACCGGGCCTACGGCTTCAGCCCGCACTGGCTGTTGCAGCGCTACCTGCGGCTGATGGCCCCGGACATCGAGATCCACTACCACGACGAGCTGACGTACCCCTCCGCGTGGCTGGAGCCGGCGGAGGCCGCGAAGACACTCGTCCACCGCCTGGTCACCGTCGAGGACACCTCGGACGAGGGCGAGTTCCTGGTGGCGCTGCGGGACAGCGGGGCGACGTTCTCCTGCCTGTTCGAGGGCGAACTGAAGATGCACCGGCGCTGGTTCTCACTGCTGTGCGACCCCGAGTACCAGGAGCTCCTCGACGAGGAGGAGCGAGAGGTCGTACGGCAGTACGTGCCGCACACCTTCGACCTGTGCCCCGCCACCCTGGAAGCGGCGTTGGCGGACAAGGACCGGCTGGTCTTCAAACGCAGCTACACCTACGGGGGCAACGAGGTCCTGATCGGCGACCGCTACACGCCCGAGGAGCTCCGCGCACTGCTGAGCCCCGACGTCCCCGGCTGGACCTGTCAGCGAAGGGTGCACGCCTCGACCCTGGAACTGCCCGGCCCGGACGGGGACGTCGTGCCGTTCCACTACGTCCTGGGGATGTACCTCTACGGAGAGGGCGCCAGCGGTCTCCTCGTGCGGGGTACCGCGCATTCCCCCGTGGTCAACCTGTCGCAGGGCGGAGGGGTTTCGTGGGCGTTCGTCGAGTAGCCGCAGTGAAGACCGACCAGGAATCGGCGACCCGCCAGGACGACCGGCGGTGGCTCGCGGAACGCGTCGCGGCGCTGCGGGCGGACGACCCGGAGTTCGCCGGGGCGATCCCGTCCCCGACGGTGGCGGAGGCCATGGGGCGGGCTGACGGCAGTCTGGCCGACACCGTCCGCGCCGCCATGACGGGATACGCGGACCGGCCGGCGTTGGCGCAGCGGGCGCGGAGGGTGGTCGCGGATCCCGCGACCGGTAGAGCCTGTCTGGAGCTCCTCCCACGCTATGACGCCGTCACGTATGGTGAGTTGTGGGCGAGGGTGGGCGGGCTGACGCGGGCTTGGGCGGCTGGTGTGTCGGGTGGGTTCGGGGCGGGCGACTTCGTCGCTGTTCTGGGGTTCACCGGTATCGATTACGCGACGATCGATCTCACGTGCATGGTGCTGGGCGCGGTGTCGGTTCCGTTGCCTAGGGGTGCGTCCGCGGCACCGCTCGTGTCCATCGTGGCGGAGACCCGGCCGCGGATCCTGGCGGCTGATGTCGAGTCGGCCGGTATCGCGGTGGAGGTCGTGCTGCGCAGTGACTCCGTCGAACGGCTTGTCATCTTCGACTACGACGAGCGGGTCGACGACCAGCGCGAGATGTTCGCGGCAGTCGTGGAAAGGCTGCGCGGGCGCGTCACCGTGGTGCCGTTGGGCGGGGAGCTGGAGGAGGGCCAGGGACTGCCGGCCGCGGAGGTCTCTCCGCATGGTGATCCCGAGCGGTTGGCCGGTCTCATCTACACCTCCGGCAGTACGGGTCCGGCGAAAGGCGCCATGTACACCGAAGCGATGCTCACCGCGATGTGGCAGCGCTCCCGAGGTGGCATGTCCAACGCCGGAGCCGGCGACGACGCGCCGCTGCCGACCATCGTCCTGCACTACATGCCGATGAGTCACGCGAACGGCCGTTCCTGGCTGGTCTCCGGGCTCGCTTCGGGCGGCATCGGGTTCTTCGTGGGGCGCGGTGACCTGTCCACCCTGTTCGAGGACATCTCCCTCGCGAGACCCACCGTGCTGAGCCTGGTTCCCCGGATCTGCGACATGGTCTTCCAGCTCTGTGAGATCGAGGCCGGACGGCTTGCGGGGCAGGGAACGGGAAACGATTCGGCTCGCGCCGCGGCCCGCGCGGACGTACGGGACCGGGTTCTCGGCGGTCGCGTTCTCAGCGCGCTGTGCGGCAGCGCCCCGCTGTCCGGGCAGATGCGCGATTTCATGGAGTCCGTTCTCGGCATCAAGGTGACCGACTGCTACGGCTCCACGGAGACCGGCCGGCCTGTGGTGGTGAACCAGCAGGTCAGGCGTCCGCCGGTGATCGACTACAAGCTGGTCGACGTGCCGGAGCTGGGGTACTTCCGCACGGACAGGCCGCACCCGCGAGGTGAACTGCGACTGAAGTCGGAGGGCCTGGTCCGCGGGTATTTCCGCCAACCGGACGCTACCGCCCGGGCGTTCGACGAGGAGGGGTACTACCGCACCGGCGACATCATGGCGGAGGTCGCCCCGGACCAACTGGTGTACGTCGACCGCATCAACAACGTCGTCAAGCTCTCCCAGGGCGAGTTCGTCGAGATCTCCCGCCTGGAAGCCCTGTTCTCGAGCAGTCCGTACATCGAGCAGATCTACCTGTACGGCAGCAGCGAGCAGGCGTTCCTGCTCGCGGTGGTCGTCCCCGACCACGAGCGAATCGGTTCGCGGGACACCGACGAGGTCCGAGCGGCTGTCAGCGGGTCGATCCGGCGGATCGCGGGGGAGGCCGGGCTGAAGCCGTACGAGATCCCCGGCGACTTCCTCCTCGAACCCGACGGGTTCTCCGTGTCGAACGGGCTCCTGTCCGGTGTGGGCAAGCACCTGCGGCCCGCGCTCAGGGCGCGTTACGGTGAGCGGCTGGAGGGCCTGTACGAGGAGATGGCGGCCCGCCGGGCGGGTCTGTTGGCGCGGGTGCGTGTCGACGCCGGCAGCCGGCCGACGCTCGACACCGTGGCGGCCACCGTGCAGGTCGCCCTGGGGCTGCGGTCGCCGGAACGCCGACCGGATCGCAGTTTCACGGATGCGGGCGGCGATTCGCTTTCCGCGCACACCTTCTCGACGATGCTGGGGGAGGTCTTCGGCATCGAGGTGCCGATCCAGGTCGTCATCGGGCCGACGGCCACTCTGGCCGACGTGGCCGCATATGTCGACACCGTGCGCGGTTCGGGAGCCGGGCGTCCGGGTTTCAGCTCGGTACACGGCCGGAACAGCACGCGGGCGAGGGCCGCCGACCTGTCCCTCGACGCCTTCATCGATGCCGGGACGCTGGCTCGGGCCACGGCGCTGCCGGCGGTGGCCGGCCCGGCCCGGACGGTGCTGCTCACCGGGGCGAACGGTTTCCTGGGCCGCTTTCTGTGTCTGGAGTGGCTCGAACGGCTGGCCGTGACGCAGGGGAGATTGATCTGCCTGGCGCGCGGACGTGACGACGCGGCGGCCCGGCGGCGTATCGACGAGGCGTTCGAAGGGGGATCGCCGGAACTCGCATCGCGCTACCGGAGGTTGGCCGGCCGGCACCTGGAGGTGCTCGCGGGAGACGTCGGCGCCCCGCGACTGGGCCTCAGGGACGCGGACTGGGACCGGCTGGCCGGCACCGTCGACCAGATCGTCCACTCGGCCGCGCTGGTCAACCATGTGCTGCCGTATGCCCAGTTGTTCCAGCCGAACGTCCTGGGCACGGCCGAGCTGATCCGCCTGGCGCTGACCGAGCGCCGCAAGCGGTTCAGCTATGTCTCGACGGTCGCGGTGGCGATGCTGCCGGACGGATCGTCGGTCGGCGAGGACGCCGACATCCGCACGGCGAGCCCGGTGCGTTCGCTCGATGACGCCTACGCGAACGGGTATGCGACGAGCAAGTGGGCGGGCGAGGTGCTGTTGCGTGAGGCACACGACCACTGCGGGGTGCCGGTCGGGGTGTTCCGCCCGGACATGATTCTCGCGCACAGCCGCTTTCCCGGTCAGTTGAATGTCCCGGACCGGTTCACCCGCCTGCTGCTGAGCGTCGTCGCCACCGGCGTGGCACCGCGTTCCTTCTACACGGCGGACGCCAACGGCAGACCCCCGCGTGCCCACTACAGCGGCCTGCCGGTGGACTTCGCGGCAGCCGCGGTCACCTCGCTCGGTGAGAAGGTGACGGAAGGCTTCGCGACCTACAACGTCGTCAACGACCATGACGACGGCGTCTCCCTCGACCGGTTCGTCGACTGGCTGATCGGTCTCGGCTGCCCGATCACCCGCATCGACGACTACGGGCAGTGGCGTTCGCGATTCGAGATCGCGCTGAAGGCGCTGCCCGAGCGGCAGCGCAAGCACTCCCTGCTGCCGCTGATCCACGCCTACGACGCTCCGGCGAGACCGGTGACGGGAGCGCTGGTCCCCGCTGAACGGTTCCGCGCCGCGGTCCGGGAATGCGGGGTGGGCGGGGGCCGGGGTGTTCCGCATCTGTCCATGGAACTGATCGAGAAATACGTGGCCGATCTGACCCGTCTGGCACTGCTGTAGGAGCTGACACGACACGATGTTCACGAAGAATCCCGTCGGGGCCGACGGCGGCCCCGCACAACGCCGCGACGGCGCGGTCCGGCCCGCCCGCGTACTGGCGGTGGCCTGCCTCGGCTACGGAATGGTCGTCCTGGACACCACCGTGGTCAATGTGGCCATCCCCGCGATGCAGACGAGCCTGCACGCGGACCTGGCCATGATGCAGGTGGTCGTGGACGCCTACGTGATCGTCCTGGCGAGTCTGGTGCTCGCCGGTGCCACGGCTGTCGCGCGGTTCGGCGCGGTCCCCGTGTACCGGGTGGGGGTCGGTGTCTTCGGGGCGGCGTCCTTGCTGTGCGGTGTGGCGCCCAACGGTCCGGTCCTGGTCGCGATGCGCGTCGTGCAGGGCTTCGGCGCGATCCTGCTGATGCCGGCCACCCTGGTCATGCTGACGAAGGCGTACCCGGGGCCGGACGCCCGCGCCAGGGCGATGGCCGTCTGGGCCACCGTCGCCGGCAGCCCGGTGGCGTTCGGGCCGATTCTGGGCGGGGCCCTGGTCGGCGCGGTCGGATGGCGAAGCATTTTCCTCATCAACGTCCCTGTCGTCCTCGGCGCGTTGTGGATGTCGGCACGATTCATGCCCCCCGACGACGGCATCCGAAGGGAGCCGCAGGACTTGATCGGTCAGGCACTGGCCGCCGTCTTCCTCGGGGGAGCCACGCTGGCGCTGGTGAAGGGTCATGAGATGGGCTGGGGCCGGCCGGTGTGGGCCGCCGTCGCGGTCGTCTGCGTCGCGCTGGCCGCGTTCGTGGCCAGGCAGAAGACCTACGCGTATCCCATGCTTCCGGCCGACCTTGTGCGCAGCCGTGGATTCAGCGGGTTCGTCGGCGTCGGCCTCCTGCTGTTCGCCGGGTACTACGGATTGGTCTTCGTGGTCAGCCTCTATCTGCAGCAGGTACGCGGCTATGGGCCCGTAGCCGCCGGGCTCAGCTTTCTGCCGGCCGCGCTGCCCATCACCTTCACGCCGTTGCTGGCCGGCCGGGTCAACGCGCGGCTGGGCGCCCTGCGCGTCCTGCTGATCGCGCTGTCCCTCAGCGTCTTGGGTGCGGGGCTCTTGATGGTGTTCGGCAGCTCCGGGCCGGTGGGGATGAGCGTCGGCCTCTTCGTGGTCGGACTGGGCTTCGGCCTGGCCACGGTTCCGCAGATCACCCTGGTCATGGCCACGGCGCCCACTCATCGCACCGCGATCGCCAGTGGTGTGCTGACCGCGGGACGGCAATCGGGGGCCTCCCTGGGAGTAGCGCTGCTGGGCGGCCTGCAGTCAGGCGGGACCATCTTGATGCCGGCGTGCGCCGCACTCCTGATCTATCTGCTGATGCTCCTGACGGGTGCCGCCGCGGGCAGACGTTCCACGGCCCGGCAGCCCGGCTGACCGGTGGGCCCCGCGTCGCTGACTTCCGGCGGCGTGATCGGGGCATACGGCGGGCTGAGCGCCGAACGGCGGCAGTTCCGCGGACTCACGCCGCCAGGGGCCACGCGAACTCGGACGGCCTGGCTCCCACGGGCAGAGAGACAGACCAGCAGCGTGCCCGTCTTTCGCCGCACACGGCTCGCGGGCACCGCGATGGCCCGGTCACAGGGCACCGCCGCGGGCTGAGCCCCCGCCTGGCCCGGCCGCCACCGCAGCCGGAAGAATCCTCCGCGTGGAGCAGACACTGCAGGCCATGGCCATCGTCGTCGCCGCCTTCGGCACCGCGGTCCTCTCGGCGGTGGCCGGATTCGGCGGCGGGGTGCTGCTCCTGCCCGTGTTCGTCGCCGTACTGGGCACCCGTGACGCCGTCGCGGTCCTCACCGTCGCCCAACTGGCCGGCAACGGCAGCCGGGTCTGGTTCAACCGCCGCGAGGTACACGGACGCCTGGTCGGCATCTTCGCGATCGGCGCCGTCCCGGCGGCGGCCGTCGGCGCGCTGTTGTTCGCCACCGCGCCACTGCCTGCCCTGACCCGCCTCATCGGCGTGTTCTTGCTGGTCATGGTCGTCTGGCGGCGCTGGAAGCCACACGCTGCCCGACTGGACGACACCGCGTTCGCCGCCGTCGGCGCCGCGTCCGGCTTCGGCTCCGCCCTGGTCGGCTCGGTAGGCCCGATGGTTGCCCCGTTCTTTCTCGCCCGCGGGCTCCTGCGAGGCGCCTACATCGGCACCGAGGCCGCCTCCGCCGTGGTGATGCACCTGACCAAGCTGGTCGTCTTCGGCGCCGCCGCGGTCCTGACCGCCTCCAGTGCGCTCATCGGCCTGGCCCTCGCCCCGGCCGGCACCGCAGGTGCCTGGGTCGGCAAGAAGATCGTCGACCGGCTGCCCGCCCATGTCTTCGTCCTCGTGGTGGAGATCGGCCTGATCGCCTCCGGCCTGCTCCTGACCATCACGGGCGGCTGATCACCCCAACCGGTGCACCAACCGGAGCAAACCCTCAGTGTCCGCGTAGGCTCTGGCGCCGACAGCCGATGAGAGACCCGAGGCCCGACGTGCAGATCGACGACGAGAAAGACCCGCCCGCACCCCACAGCAAAGAGATCCCACCCGTGGCAGCGGGCCAGGGAACCATCGAGCTGACAAGGGTCAAGGACGGATACCAGGACTTCCTCCGCGGCTACACCGTGCTGATCGACGACGTCCCGGCGGGCAAGGTCCGTCGAGGACAGACCCTGCGCCTGAAGGTCCCCGCGGGCACGCACCAGCTGCGATTGACGATCGCCTGGTGCTCCAGCCCGCCGATGACCGCCGACATCGATGCCGGCACGCGGACCTACTTCGTCTGTGCCCCGGGCAACGGGCCGTCCGCAGGCACCGACGTCACCGCCGGCGCGAACGACTACATCGCGCTCTGGCGGACACCGGAGGCCGCAGCCCTGCCGGCTGGCACCCGCATCGACGCACTCGGCCGGTTCCGCCTCGGCAGCGCGTTCGCGTTCTTCGTCGGGGCCCTGACCCTCATCGGAGCCGGGATCTGGCATCTGACCGGGGCCGCCCCCGGCGCGGACCATCTCGTCACCGGCGTAGGCCTGGCCGTCACCGCGGGCAGCATGCTCGCCTTCCGCATCAGTCGGCGCCGCCACCGATGATGTCCCCCCCCACCCCTGACCCGCCGACGGGCGCCGAGTAATTGCGGACGGCTGCGGATGGTGCGGGCTTGCAGGCGAGGACGTCGAGTTCGGCGCTGCCTGGTGAGCGGGGCCGGGCGCGGTGTCCGGTGGGTCGGCCGACGGAGTCAGCGGAGGTGGACCAGGATCCGGCCGGCGTTGGTCGGATCCGTCTCCACACGGACGTAGAGCTTCTTGAGGTGTTTCTGCGCCAGCACCGCCAGCACCCGCTTCTTCAACTGGCCCGTCCCCTTGCCCGGGATGATCTGAACCGTGTCGACCCCGGTGGCAGCAGCCTTGAAGAGGGTCTGCCGCAGGGCCGTGTCGATGGCGCGATCACTGCGGAAGACGGGGTGCAGATCCAGGGTGAGCAGGGCCATCGCCTCCGATGAAGTCGAGCCCCGTGGGGCTTGTCGTACGGTCGCAGCGTATGTGATCCCCCGGGCCCCGTCCCAGGCAGCAGTCGGAGGACGCCGCGCGGTGGTCGTCGATCGACAGGACACTTGCCGTGGCTGGGCGACGACGAATTCCTGGCCCGGGTCGAACAGTTCGCGGGACACCGGCACGAGACGCCGGGTCGGCGCGGACCAGGCCCTTGAGCGGTCCGGCGTCACCACGGCTGCCTTCCACTACGTCGAGATCCCTGGCCGGCACGTGCACCTCGTCGACGCGGCACGGCCCCTGGTGGAGAGCATCACCCGAACTCTCGCCGGGTGAAGGGCCGTTCATGAAACTGCTCGACGGCATGACAGCGGACGTCACCGGAGCGCGCGGACTCGGCCGCGCCTGCGCCACCCGGCTGGCCGGGGAGGGGGCTGACCTCGTCCTGGTGGACATCGCCGAGGACCCGGCCCGAAGTGATCCATCCGCTGGCACCGAGACCCAGCTCCCGCACACCGCCGAACTGTCCCGGTCGCCGCGCGTGCGCTCGGCCGATTCGGTGCGGTCGACAGCCTGGTCAACGGAGCCGGGATCGCCGCGCCTTCGCGAAGGCGGTGCACGGGATCGCCGAGGACGAACGGCGGTGGTGATCGACACGGATCTGTCCTGTCCGGCGCCCGGCACATAATGCGGGCGATCGTCCCCGCGGTGGCCGCCCGGCGGGAGGGCGACATCGTCAACATCGCGTCCACCGCCGGGCTGTCCGGCTACCGCTACTTCTCCGAGTACGTCGAGGCCAGGTAAGGGCTGATCCGACTGACCAAGTCCGCAGCGCTCGTCCACGCTCCGTTCCGGGTGCGGGCCAACGTGCTGGGCGCGGCGGTTCGGTGCGGGACGATCCGCTCGTCGACGGCCGGACGCTGTCGAGATCGCCCCTGTCAACGCCCGTGGGGCGGGGGAGAGGCGGCCGGTGATCAAGGTGCGGTCCGGTGTCAGGGATGCTGCCCGAGGGAGGCTTCGGTGCTGTTCGCCCATGCGGTGTCGAATTGTTGGAGGGCAATGGTGTAAAGGAGGCCGGGGGCGCGGGCGTACAGGCAGGGCGAGTTCCGGCCATGAGCGTTGTCGCTGTAGAAGGTGAGGTAGGCGGCCTTGTCGGTGGCGATGACGCGGCATGTGTGGGGGAGGTTGTAGCGGCGCAACCGGATGGCGGATTGTGTGCGCGCGGCTTGGGTGAGGTAGTCGATGTTGGCCCGGACCTGGCTTCTGAGGAGGTCAGGGGTGAACCCCGGGTCGAAGTGGGCGACATGCTGGGAGCGGCGGTCGAGCCAGGAATCGTGGGGTGCGTCGGGGTCGGGCAGCAGGATCTGGACGGAGGCGGGGCTCAGGGTGCCCGCCCACAGGGGGGCGAAGGCCTCGCGGGTGAGTATGTTGCCGCGTCCTGCCATGACTTTGACCCACTGGGCGCGGGCGAGGTCCTGGCGCATGATCCTCTCTGCGGAGGCCTGGCGGCGGTAGACGCGGTGGAGTCCCGTGCCGGTGAACCAGGAACAGGCGGCGGTGAGCCACCACAATGGGCGTGCGGCGCGTAGGAGGCTGAGGGCGAGCAGGAGGGCACTGGTGGCGAGGGAGCTGAGGATGCCGAGCAGGAAGGCGTTCATGGGCAGACTCCGGTCGGGGGAGTTCTCTTGTGGCTGTGCCGGTGCTCGGGACCGGCTCAGCAGAGGTAGGGCAGCAGGCGGCTGAGGACGTGGGCGGCGTTGCGGCTCGCGAGCTCGTGGTGGCTGTGGGCCTTGTGCTCGTCCGCGTTGTCGGACACGCCGCGGATGACGATCCAGCCGGGATTGGCCGCGCCGTGGACCGAGTTCTCCTGCCAGTACTGGCTGAGGCCGCCGGCCTCCATGTCTACGGCGAGGACCTTCTCGTGGTAGGCGGTGAGGTAGGTGCGGATCTCGCTGGCCCGGTCGGCGATGACGGCCTCGCCGGACCCGATGACTCCAGGATGGATCTCGTACTGCTGGTCGGCGTGTGCAGCCACCTGGCCGTTGATGCGTGCCGGTGTCCCGTGGTCGGTGAAATACGCGTTCACGGCGTGGACGACGTGCGCCGGAGCCTGCCGGTGTTCGCCGCGGCGGCGGGTGTCCCCCCGAGGATTGATCTTGCGGTTCTCGTAATAGACGACGTCGGTGGAGACGATGACGTTGCCGATGCGGGCGTGGTCGTCATGGATGCCTCCGGCGATGCCGACCAGGGCCCACAGACGGGGGTTGTAGTGGCGGCGGAGGTTTTCCAGGGCGGCCATGGTGGACCGCTGACCCTGGCTCTGGGTCTGGGTGGCCACGACGCGCAGCGTGGCGTCGGAGACGGTGTGTTCGCCCTGGTAGAAGTAGAGGCCGCTGGGTGTCTTGTGCCGTTGGAGCTTTAATGCGTCGATGACGGAACGGAGTTCCTCGCTGAGTATGGTGACGATCCCGAGATCCCAAGGGACGTCTGCCTCGGCGGCGGGTTTGGCCGAGGGCGCAGGGGCGGTCATGGAGACTTGCGCCTTCTCGCCGATGGCGATCGTGCTGAAGGCGTTGTTGTCGCCGCGGCTGATGATGCCTTTGTTGCTGGTCATGTGGCTGCTCCGTTGTCGGCCGGTGCGGGTTGGTTCGCGGAGACGCTGACCTGAGCCGCGTCTCCTACGGCATTGTTGGTGAAGCTGTTGTTGTCACCGAAGTTGAAGATCCCACTGTTGATGATCTTGAGTGCGCGGTCGTTGAATCCGGATGTGTCGACGTCCCGGCTCTGGAGGAAGTCGCCGGCAGCGCTCAGAAGCCGCTGCTCTATGGTTTTCAGGCGTCCCAGGATGTCGCTCTTCTCCAATTGGACCTTGGTCCAGGTCTGGGACGACTCCTCCCGTATGCTCACGCGGCTGCCGATGAGGATGTTGCGGATCGGGGTCGTGGTGAGGTCACGGGGCAGGACGGCGGCCTTGGCCAGCCTGTACAAGTACCGCAACAGACGCCAGGAGTGCTGGATGTCGGTGGGCAGCGCGCGCAGTTCGCTGAAGGCCGCCCACAGGACGGCCGCGGAGCCGTGGTGGCCGAACTCTTCACCTCGCTGGAAAGAGCGCGGCGTGTGGGCGAGCACGCATGCTGCCGTGGACAGGCTCAGGGTGCGTCCCTGCAGGCTGACGTGGAGCAGGACCGTCGCGACGAATTCGGACCCGTCGGCGGGGGTGATGATCTCGAGGAAGTGGTGCTGCTTCGATTCCGGCGAGTTGATGATGGAGCGCAACTCGTTGCGGGTGAAGTGATGCGGAAGCAGCGACCGGTCGACGGCGACATCGGTCTCCGCGACGTAGACGCGGTCCCGGACTTCGGCGGGCAGCCGGACGTCGCGGGTGTCGGCGTTCAGCGGCAGCACCGCCTCGCGTAAGTATTCGACGAGTTCATGTGCCTTGAACGGCGGCACCGCATGCTCACGCTCGTGCAGCGGCGCCTCGTCGGAGTCGGCACGCAGCAGCTGGATGCTCATCGGCGGGTTCCACTGGTAGACGAGTTCGCCCGCGCCGATGAACGGAGACTCGTCACCGAAAAGCGTGAACACGGTGGGGTCCTCGTCCTCGTCGTCGCTGTGCCGGGAGCGGCGGTACACGGCGCACATGTGGTGTTGCTGGCGGTCGGCTGCCCGCTGGCGGCCGGACAGCCGGGCGGGACGCAAGACAGGTGTGCGCAGTATGCGGTTGAGGATCAGCTGGCGCGTGGCTCCGACGGCCAGGTAGACGAGGGTGAGCACCGTGGCCAGCCGGAGCGCCGCCAGTGCCTGCCCTGGAAAGAGGAGGCCGATGGCCAGGATGGTCAGCGCCAGCCACAGCGCGGCCGTGATGACGTGTTTGATCACGCGCGCTGTGGGCGTGGTGACCCGCGGGAGGAGGAACCTGAGGAGAAAACGGTGAGCGCGTAAGGGATCCGGGACGCGACGGCGGGACCTGCCGGCCGCCGCCGACTGGCTGTCGGCGCCCCGCAGCCGTACGGCCAGACGCAGCAGCAACAGCAGAGCGAAACCGCTGGCAATCAGGACGGCCGCGGGAACGCTTCCGGTGAGCAGGGGACCGGCCACTATGGCGAGGACCGTGGTACGGGGCAGAGCCCTGAGCGCAGCGGCACGCCATGCGTGCTGCATGACCGGGACGATGTCGAAGCCGTAGGACGGGGCGACCCGGCGGTGCGGCGCGGTGCAGACTTCGTCGATCACGAGGTCACGGAAGCGTTCGTCCACGTACACGCCGGCACACAGATGGCGGGTGGCGGCCGTGGGTTCGGGCGTTGTCTCCTGTGCTGGTGGCGCCTCGGACGTGGTCATGTCCTACCCCCGGCTCCTACAGTTATGGTTGCTGTGACCATAAGTGTCGGCAGGGTTTAAGTCAATGAGACCTTTAGGGGTGCGGTGGACGACTGGCTGAAAGACTCGGACGAGGTCAAACCCTCCTGGCTGACCGTAGACCTCGCGATCTTCACCCTCAGAGACGAACAGCTCATGGTCCTCCTGATCGAGCGCGGCCTGGACCCCTTCCGCGGCATGCCCGCGATGCCCGGAGGCTACGTACAGAAGAACGAGACCCTGCGCGAGGGGGCCCTGCGCGAGCTGGCGGAAGAAGCCGGCATCGACGGCAGCCGACTGCACCTGGAGCAACTCGGCGCCTACGCAGACCCAGGACGCGATCCGCGGGGCAGAGTGGTGACGGTCGCCTACCTCGCACTCGGCCCCGACCTGCCGGCCCCCGTCGGCGGAACCGACGCCGCACGTGCATTCTGGGCGCCCGTGGCGCGCTTGGAAGACGGCACGCTCACCCTGGCGTTCGACCATCACGCCATCCTGACGCAGGCCCTGGAAGAAGTCCGCAGAAAGATCGAGTACACCGCAGTGGCCACCGCCTTCTGCGCAGAGACCTTCACGCTCAGAGACCTGCGTACCGTGTACCAAGTCATCTGGGGCCAGCAACTGGACCCCAGCAACTTCCGCCGCAAAATCCTCAACACCGCAGGATTCGTGCAGCCGACGGGAGACCAGTGGCTGCCCCCTACCGGCCGTCCAGCCGCCCTCTATCGCCGAGGACCGGCATGGCTGCTCAATCCGCCCCTGCTGCGCGCCACAACATCCGGTCAACGAGGCTGAGATGCGGCTCCGGTGACATCTGCCTTGACGCCGAAACGGTGTACCAGCAAGCCCCCCAGAGTGCGCAGAGAGTACAAAACCGACGTCCGCGCTGCGACGATGGGCCCACACGCTCGGCATGGTCGAAGCCGAAGAGCAGCCCGACCGCACCGCCGCCCTGTCGGCGGCGGCGACCGCTGGGCGGCTCCGTGCCGGCGGCCGCCGATCCGCAGACGTCCGCCCACCACACCACCCGTGCCCCGACCAGTTGCGCGCCCGCAGCGGAACGACTCGGCCGGTGACCGCCTCGGCGCCGTCCGCACCCAGAGCCGACGCTGGGCGCAGCCGGTTGTCAGACGTCACACGCGGCACCTCAACCAAAGCAGGCCCGCCGTAGCTTCGTTGGCGTCAGCGGCTCATCCGGAACGGCCCATGTGATGCGCGCGCCGCACTGAGCGATGTCGTCGAGGAACCGAAGGAGAAGGCCGAGCGTGAAGAGGAACTCTCCGGCCAGGTCTGGGACGCGCTCGACGACCGCTCCATATCGGCTGCGGTCTCCGTGTCTCGGTGCGCGCATCATGGGTGAGCTATCCTGCGCCCATGCGTGGGCGGTTCATCGGCTGGCCGGAGCAGGCCATGGACGTGTTGTGGCAGCTCCAGGGCGAACCGACCCAAGCGATCCGCGAGCGCTACCGCACGGACCGCGAACGCCTGGTCCGGCAGCCGATGATCGCCCTCCTCAACGAGGTCGCGGACACCGACCCCCGGTACGAGGACTTCTCCGTCTGGCACTACCGCACCGGCTCCTGGTGGTGGCAGCACCAGGGTGCGGTGATCCGGCTGGGCCGCAAGATCGAGATCGGTCTCCGGTTCTCCCTGGACGGCCTGCGGATCCAGGGCGCCTGGTGGTACCCCGATCCGGGCCAGGTGGACATGTTCCGCAAAGCCGTGGCTTCCGAGGGGAGCGGCCGCGAACTCGCGGCCATTGTCGAGGACGTGCGGAAGAAGGGCTACGACATCTCCGGGGACGTGATGAAACGCCCTCCGCGCGGGTATCCGACGGACCACTCCCGAACGGACCTGCTACGTCACCGTTCTCTGGTCGCCGCCCGTCCCCTGGGCTGCGAGGAGTGGCTGCACACCCCCGAAGCCGTCGACCGGGTCCTCTCAGCTGCCGCCGACCTGGATGCCCTGCTGATGTGGCTGGTCCGCCACGTGAAGCGCGCCGACTGACATCGCCGTCCCGTACCGGACGTACGGCAGCATGGACTCGATGTAGTCGGCAGGTGGTGGCAGTCCCGGTACATCGGCGATCTGTTCGCCGATCGCGAGGTCGGCGAGCTGCAGAGGCACTGCGTGCCGAGGTGCGGAAGGGACTCCAGCGACAGCCGGGCCGTGTTCGTCAGCTCTTCGAGCGCGGCGTACACGCCGGTCCTCAACTCGACGGCGAACGCGGAGGCATGGCTCTCCATCACCTCGCGGGTGGTGCGGTTGGTGACGGGCGTTCCGTCCGGCCGGTAGATGACGTCTCGTGGGTTCCCACAAACCCCCTCCCGAGTGTTAGGCGCCTTGTCAGAGGTCTGCTCGTCAGGGCGCTCCATATGTCGTCACTGGCTCCTACGAAATCCCCCTGCGCCGCAGCGTCTCCAGTCGTTGTCCGGCGCACATGGCGCGTGCGATGCTGCCGCACACCGCTGGTCCCGCAGCCGCACATTTGGATCCGTAGTGCACCCCGACGGTGATCACCACCAGGATGAAGACGTAGGCGGGCAAGTCCTTCAGCCAGCCGAGCTGGATGCCGGTGCCGATCGCTCCGATGATCAGGGCGTAGAGCAGCATGGTCCACCACCACTGTTCGAATCCGCGGGTGAAACGGCGGCTCGGATCAGGCGTCGTCGACAGCGTGGGCTCGGCCTCCCGCAACAGGATGTCGGCCGTCGACCAGGCAGCCCAGTTGCTCAGCGCGACGGCGACGGCGCCTGCCGTGCAGGTCCAGGGCCAGACCCAGTACCAATGGGCGCTAAAGGTGGAGAGCACCGTGGTCGGCACAGCCACGACGGCCATGGAGCGCATCGCCACCTCGGTGCAACGGGCCCGTAGGCCCGGAATGCCGCGCGCGGTCAGCCTGGCAAGGATCGTCTGATAGAACTTCGCTGCCACGAGCCCCTGAGACAGGGCGATGACCTTGGCGTAGAGCTCTGGGCCGGTGGGCAGCGCGTCGGCCTCACCAACGACGATGTCGCCCACGGTGACCAGAGCGGTCTTGGACACGATGAACCACCAGGCCAGGGTGGACAGAGCGGTGAAGAAGAGCAGGTAGCGCTCGTGCGGGCCACGGAACTCGGCGCCGTTTCGCCACTGGAGCCACTGCTGGAACTGGGTCGCGAACTCGCGGGACGTGGGAGCGACACGGGCCCACAGGTACCTGGAGCGCTTCGGTTGGGCCACCGGTTCCTGCTGCACGAGTTGAAAACAGAACTCGAGGTGGCGGCGGAGCTCGTCGAAGTTCAGGCCCTGTGCGTGGGGGACGGCCAGCAGGCGGTGCTCGGGGCGCTCCTCGATCAGGTCCTCCAACAGACGTCCCAGATTGGGACTGGTGGACCAGACGACCTCAGGTGTCCGTCCATCACGTGGCGGAGCGCCGGCCAGTGTCTGCAGCAGGATGACACCGAGCGAGTAGGCATCGGCCGTCTTCGACGCGATGCGTTTGTTCTTGATCTCCGGGGCCGTGTAGACGGCGTCGTCATGTTCGGCGATGCCGACCTGCCGGCTGTAGAGGTGGTTGACACCCAGGTCGATGAACTTCGCGTTTCCCTGCGGATCGATGATCACGTTGTTGGGCGACAGATCGAGATGCTGACGCTTCGGATCGGAAGCGTCGACCGCCTCGTGGCGACCCAGTTCGTGAAGGGCGACAGTTAGTTTGCCCGCGATGTCCTCGGCCATGGCGATGCGGTCGGCCATCGTGGGAGAGCCGGCCTCGAATTCGCTGAGGACCTCTCCGAGTGTCCGGCCCTCCTGGAAGGGCATCAGCACCCACTGACCCGAGGACGCCTGAGGTTTGACGACCTGCGCGGAGACCGACTCCTGCCCGTAGCGCAGGGCGTACTCGTCGGTGGCTCTGGTGATGGCGGCCAGCTTGTTCCAGGGGAACAGGACGCATTTGACAGCCAGCGGACTGCGTGCGCCCGCCTCGTTGTCGGGAAGCCGTCGGTGACCGCGCAGGATGAAGGACGTGGTGCCTGCCTTGTGGTACCGAAGGCCGGTGAAGTCCACGGCGGACCAGTACGCTGCCTCGCCCTGCGTGGTCGACGGGTGGCCAAGTGGGCCGTAGACCAACTCGATGGCCCGGCCGATCGCCTGATCGGGAAACAGGGAGTCGCAGTAGGCGTCAGCGTTCCTCTGCTCCTCCAAGTTCGGTGATCTGAACCGCCGATCGAGAAGTACGACATTGAGGGTGATCAGGGAGACGAAACCCACCGCGAGTGCGGTGGGGCCGCCCGGCTCGGCCAGCAGACGTCGGCGGGCCTCGCGGCAGGAGTCCGCGAAACCGCTGCCGTCCGTGCTCTCGAAGTCGTAGTTGGTGATGTGGTCCAGGATGTCCCGGAGCACGGTCACGGTGGCCGCCGTCATCTCGACCTCGTCGCCCGTCTCCAGGAGGCAGCGTCTGCCGCCCGCGCCGTTGCGTCCGTTGAGTTCTGCCAGCAGTAAGTCGCTGAAGGTGCCGTTCGGTGTCGTGGCCACGGATCCCCCGTACTGGACGTCTCTTCCGTGCTGTGGACAGGAGGCGGTGCTACGGGTTGTCGGTGAGCGATCCCCGCGCGTCCAGCCGCACTTTCCGGCGGCCGACGAGCGGTACGACGCCGAGGGCTCCCTGGACCGAGACGCCCGCCCGCAAGGTGGTGTGCAGGCGGGCCGCGGTGACCCCGTCCGGAAGGCCGACCAGCACGCGCAGCACGCGGTCGACGTGCAGGGGCGCTTCACCGACCTGCATGAAGTCCCACCAGGCCGCTGAGAACATGGGCCCGGACGACGTCAGTCGGGGTAGGTACACGTCCTGTTCCCTGGCCCGTTCGACGCTGACCTCGGGCCCCAGGGGGACGGCCTCGATCTCCAGGGACAGGCCACCGCTGTACCGGGTGGTCACCTTCACCGGTTCGGTGGCGACCTCGTCCTTCGGACTGAGGTCGAGGATCCTCCCGTCGCTTTCGGAGACGTCCACGCTCACTCTGACCCACCGGAGGCGGCACTCGGGGTGCCGGTGAGCGACGCATCGCAGCGGGATGTCGACCGTGCTTCCCTGACCGGACGCGAGCGGATGCCACGCGTCAGGGCCTGCCCGCAGGGCGAACCTGTTCTCCCGTGCCATCAGTCGGACCGTTCGGTCCAGGGTGACCGGTTCGGCGCGTTCCTCCAGGGCTGCTTCGTCAATGTCCATCACGAAGTCGGCGGTGTGCTCGCCCGCCGCCGCGTCCTGACCGTTGTGCAACTGATCCTCCCTCATAGCCAGTCGCCGATGGCGACGAAGGCGCCCCAGTGGTAGAAGTGCCGGCGTGCTGTACCGGCCACCGCTCGGGCCACGCGATGCAACGCGTCAACGGCGCTGTGCCCGTTGGCCAGTTCCCGGTGGAATTTTTCGAGCAGGGCGGCCGCGGACGTGTCCGCCACCTTCCACTGGCTCACCACGACCGACCTGGTCCCACCGAGGAACAACGCCCGCGGAAGTCCCACCGGCTCGTCACCGCTGCGGTGTTCGTTGACCCCGGTTTCGCAGCCGCTGAGCACCACCAGACCGGCTTCGAGACGGCGGCCGACAAGGTCGGAGGCGCGCAACACCCCGTCCGCCATCTCCATGCCGCGTTCAAAGCCGTCCCCGGTCGACAGGCGGCCATGGCCCGCGAGATGCACGAGGGCGCAGGTCTCCAGTGCCTCAAGGACCCGGGCCCTTGTCACCTCCTCACTCAGCTTCTCCTCGACCGCGAGGAGACGGGCCACAGACCTTGCCTCCTCCGCCGACCTCGGCAGATTGGCTTGCGAGTCGCCGAACACCGCGCGCGGGCCTGTCCGTGCCTGATGCGCCCTGCCCTCGCGGCTCATGAGGTCGACCAGCACCGCGGTGCTCGGGCTGTAGCACACCGGATTGCGCAACAGCAGCGGCTCGCCCGCGACGGGCAGGGTGTGCAGCGGCAGGTCGTGGAGGATGCCGTGCGGGACGAGGTAGACAATGTCACCGGGCCTGGTCCAGTCCGCCAGCGGGGCGACGAGCGGCGCGAAGGAGTGCCAGTCGCGCTCTCCCCCGTCGGCGAGATCCTGCATCATCAGCCGCACCCCGCCGGGCCGGCGGAAGTACTGAGCGGCGTAACGGGACAGGCGTGCGTGATCGACCGCGACGGGCTTCACCTGCGGTGTGGGCCAGTCGGCGCGCAGTGCGAACAGCAGCGTCTCACGCGGAGTGCACCGGTACTCGGCAACGACGATCCGACGTCCGCCCGTGTGCCGCTGGTCGCTGTCCAGCGCCGCGCGCAGTTCCTCGTAGCCCGGAGGCTCGACGGACCTGGCGCGTGCATAGCCGGCCATCGGACCGTCGCGCATCGACTCAAGCAGTACGGCGATTTCCTCACGCAGCGCCAGTTCCTCCGAGTCGGTCGAGGCGGAGCGGTTTTGAAGCGCTCGTTCACGGGCGAGTTCGGGCGCCTCCCGTAGGACCGACTCGGCGAGTTCGAGCTCGCCCAGACCGTCGAGCAGCGCCCGGCCCTTCGTCCGTTCGAGCCATCGCAACGCCCCGGCCGCGTCGGATCTGCGGTACCAGCTCAGTTCGAAACCGAGGCGGTAGACCTCAGACGTGTCACCGGCCAGCGCTATGCGTACGTGCTGGGCGCGCAGCGCGGTCATGTCCGCCGTCGCCGAGGCGGCACGGAGCCGGTCCAGTTCCCGGGCCGCCTCGTCGAGGAGTGTGCCCGCGCGGACCCAGTGGCTGTCGCGGTCCCGGTTCGTGCGCGCATAACGGTCTCCGGTCTCCAGCGCACAGATGCCACGGTGGAACAGCACCCGCCATATCTCCGGGCGCATACCTGCGGCGGCAAGCAGACGCTGCACCTCGCCCAGACGGCTCTCGGCATCTTCGTACAGCGCTGCCCCGCCTCCCTGTCGGGCTCGGTCGATCAACACCAGCGCCTGGTAGCTGAGAGTGAAGGCGAGTTGCGGACGCAGCCCGAGGGCCCGGGACAACTCCTCGGCGCGGCCGAGGGACGCGCCGCACTCCTCCCAGTCTGCGGCGAAGAAGGCAGCCTGGCCGCGCTGCTGATGGACAGACACCAGGTGGACGCGCGCCTCCAGGGTTCGTACAGACTCCAGTAGCCGTGTCGCCCGGTCGAACAGACCGGCCACGTCGTCATGCGCGCTGGCCACCGCGCTGCCGTCGCGCCGACGAGCCAGCACGATCACCCATGCCTGGAACGAAAGGCATCGCGCCTCGTCCACAGGCAGACCCAGCTGACGGGCCACGGCAGCACCGTGCTCCAACTGGGCGCAGGCCGCGGGGCTGTCGGACTCCGCGAGGAGACCCGCCAGCGACAGCGCGACCTCGGGCAGCAGGCCCGCGGGCGCCGGACGGTCCCGCAGTCGATGTTCGACGTCTCGGAGCAGTTGCACGGCCTCCTCGGTCAGGCCCATCGCCGACAGCACCGAGGCTCGCACGACGGCCTGGCCGGCGAACTCGCCTGTCCCCGACCGGCTCGGCCGCAGAGTGAGCGTGTCGGCCAGGCCACGGTTTCCGCCGCGAAAGGCGATGTCCGCGTCGCTGATCGCCCTCGCATCGTCGGCGAGCGGATGCCCGATACGCTCGGCCAGAGCCGCAGCCCTGCGGTCGGCGACCGCCCGCGCCGCCGCATCGCCGTGATGGACGTGCCACATGGAGAGCGCCTGCCAGGCAGTCACCTCCTGACCTGGTACGTCAGCCCGCCGGAAGCCTTCTGCCGCTTGCTCGGTGAGTGCCACGCCGTCGGACGCCCCGTACTCCAGGCACAGGTGCCCGAGTGCCAGATGTGCCCGCGGTTCCGCTAGACAGCCGCCGGCGGTGGCGATCCGGTCCGCCGCGCTCTCCAGCGCGGCGAGCAGCGGCCCGGGCTCTCGCCCCTCGGGCTCTTGCCACTCGGTCTGGAACCAGTGACCGAGATCGAGTTCCGCGAGGGCGAATGCCGTTTCGGCGGCCGACAGATCGTCGTGTCGCCGTTCCGCCGACTCCAAGAGGGCCAGTAGAAGCTCACGGGCCCGAGCAGGGTCGGCTCCCGGAGCGCGGCGCAGGAACGAAGCAGCCCGCCGGATCGCCCGGTCGGCGTCCTGGTACAGCCCCGCACGACGGTAGGCGGCCGCCGAGGCCTCCCACTGATCGGAAATGACGGCACGCTGGGCGGGGTCCTGGCCCGACAGCACGAACCGCAGGGCCGAGCCCTGTGCCCTGAGGTCCCGGGCCAGCGCGGCGGGCGCCGGGGCCGCGTCGGCAGCGACTCGTTCGCAATGCCTGATGAACTCATTCAGCGGCCCGGGAGCCAGCTCCGATCCCCGAGCAAAGACCCTGACGAACCGACTCCACAGACCGGCAATACCGTCAGTGGCGAAACGACCGTCGGCGGCTTCCGCCAAGGTGTCGGCCTCTTTGACGAGGCCCTGCTCCAGGCGGCATCGGAGCAAGAGCGTCCACGTCTCCTCGTCCCAGCCGTGTGGGCCAGGCCGTCGCGCACTCCATGCGACCGCCTCCACGAGTTCCGTATACCGCTGCTGGTCCAACAGGAGTCTCGTCGCCGAGGCATCCACCCGGGCCCCCTGTCACTCCGGCCACCCCCACCGATGGCAACGGATATGAGGATGCCCTGTCGACCGCCTGCGAACTCCTGACTGTCCGTTCATTTGCGGTTCGCCCACTCCTGCCGTCCGAACGACGTCGCACAGCCGTACCGGGCCGTGCTGTTGATGACCGTTTGCCTGCGCATGAGGTGGCCTGCTCATTACTGACTTTCTCGGCGTGGTGTCGTCAGGGTGAGGCCGGTTCCGGCGAGGCAGCCATCAATGACGTTGCTGCGGTACTGGATCTTGCGGAGGCCCTGTCTGAGAGTGCGCATCAAGTGATCGGGGTCGGTGAAGGCGGTGTTGGCCTGACTGCTGCGTCGCAGCAGTGACCAGATGCCTTCGACAGGGTTGAGGTGAGGTGCGTAGGCCGGCAGGAAGCAGCTGGTGATCCAGTCGTGGGAGTCGATGAACTCCCGCAGCCGAGCGTCCTTGTGCACGTCCAGGTTGTCCCAGATGAGCACGATCGGGGCGCCGAGCTGCTGGTGGGCGTCGATCAACAGGTCGCGGTACTCGGTCCACATGCCGCTTGGGCCTGAAGATCAGCCGCGAGCGTTCGCCCTGCTTGTAGCAGGTCAGAGCGGCGATGGAGAACCGGCGCCGGGAACGTCCCCGCACCCGGATGACGGGCGTGCGTCCGAGCCTGGCCCAGGTCCGCATCGTGGGCGGCGTCATCGAGAAGCCTGCCTCGTCTTGGAAGCAGATCCAGCCCCCGAGCGCCGCCGCGGTGTTTCCACCCGGGGCCAGGTCTCCTTCACCCAGCCGGTGACGGCTTCCTGGTCGCGTTCCACCGCCCGTCTGGCCGGGACCTGGTGACTGAAGCCGTGCCGGTGCAGCATCCGCGCGATCGACGACAAGGTCATGCTCTTGTGGAACCGGCGCCCGATCAGCATCTCGATCCTCGACAGCGTCCATGTCCGGTCCGGCCAGCCGTGCGCCACCGGCCCCTTGGCCAGCTCCTGCTCCAGCACCGCGAAGAGCGCCTCACTGAGCCTGGGCCTGGAGGCCGGCCCCTTCGACGCCAGGGCCCGCTCCCCACCGTCATCCCAGACCCGGCGCCACCGCTGTACGGACCGCACGCTGACACGTAACTCACGGGCGACCGCGGCATTGCCCTGCCCAGCCGCGAACAGCTCAGCCGCCTGTAACCGGACGTGCTCACGAAACGCCTGCCGCTCTGCGGTCAGCCCGCCCCCCTGCGCTTACCTCACACAACCGACCTACCGCAGCAACTACCGCTCGTCAGCTACGACATCACGCCAACAAAGTCAGTAGCGGCGGGTGCCGGACCAGGGCGTGAGTAGTCACCGTCGCGGCGTGTCCGTCGTGGGACGCGAGGGGGGAATGTCAGCGCCGCACGTACGGTGCGTCCGCCCTGGGGATCAGCTCCAGCGCCTGCCGGGCCGTCTGCCGGAGCGTCGTGCCGTCGACACCCGCCTTGGCCATGCAGTCGATGCCCCTGACCACGCTCAGCAGCAGATATCCCAGGGCCGTGGCGTCGGCGTGCTCGGCCACCTCTCCCGCGTCCTGGGCGTCGCGTATCGCGGACGCGAGGGCGCCGGCGAGATCCTCGAACGCGCGACGGGCCGTGCCCGCCACCATGTCGTCCTCTCCGGCGCGGTCCGCGGTGACCTTGCTGCGGAAGCATCCCCGGCGGGGCGACTCGGTCGCGAAGGCGTCGGCGAGTGAGACGACGTAGCGCTCCAGGCGGGCCATCGGCGAGGTGAGCACCGCGTTCGGGCTTTCCCGCAGTTCCTCGCGGGCCTGGGCGACGAGGTCCTGGCAGTAGTCGGAGAAGACGCGCACATAAAGGGAGTGCTTGTTGCCGAACGCCTTGTAGATGCTGCCCTTGCCCAGGCCGGTCGCATCCATGAGGTCGTAGGTGGACGTGCCGTCGAATCCGGTGGTCCAGAACCGGTCGCGGACGACATCGAGCACGGTGGTCTCGTCGAAGCCTCGGTTTCGCCCCATGACCTCGCCATACGTCGTTGTGGTCCAGGTGGACCACAACGGTCGCCAGATGCCCGCCCGCTGCAGGGCGGAGCTGTGACTTCGGTCGTAACACTTTTCGTTACCCGGGCCCCAGGTGTCCCGCCGAAGCCGACGACGGGAACAACCTGCAATCGACGCCCAGGCCGAGGCAGCAAGCTAGGTCCTCCAGGGACCTGACATTGTCTGGGGATGTTCAACGGCCGGGCGCGTCGAGACTGGCGCCGATCAGTCGGCAAGCAGTGGGATCCCGTCGTAGGCATTGACGTCGTGGGCAGGCACGATCTGCATGACGTCCGCGAGCGCGATCATACGAAGCAAGTCGTCACGCACCAGTTCGGGATCAGTGTCGGCGAGTTTGCGCAGCAAGAGCGGTCGTTCGACACGACGGCGGATGCCGTCGATTTGCCAAGTCAGGTCGCCGATGAAGGCGTACCGCTTGCGGGTCGGCAGAGTGACGAAGATGATCACAGAGCCAGTCGTGTGACCTCCGGCGGGCACGATGACCACTGAGCCATCGCCATAAACGTCGAAGCTCGACGAGAAGCCTAGATAGGCGGGTCCGTTGAGTTCGTACTGGTGAATTTGGTGACCTGCGGAGACTTCACGGAATACTTTCCCGCCGCGATGTTCGCTCGCATATTGCAGTTCCCCTGCATTGATCCAGATGGGCACTTGAAGCTCGTCGAGGCCGCTGACGTGATCCCAGTGAGAATGGGTCAGCAGCACACCACGCAGCCCGCTGCGGTCGTAGCCGCTGGCTGTAAGTTGATCGCTGGCGGTGCTGGTCACCTGGTATGGAGCCTGTTCCATGCGCGGGAGAGACTGAATGTGCGCGGCAACGTGAGAGCCGAAACCCGCATCGATCAACAGATCACCCTGCGGGTGCCGCAGCAGGGTCGCCGTCGCGGCGAACCGGCGCTTATCGCGGAACGAGCCGCCCTTGAAAGCGAATGCCGCCCTGGTTTCGTAGGTTCCAGTAGGCAATTGGTACAGCGCCATTTCAGATGGCGGCGCGGCCTCAGGAAGAGGCTCCGCCCAGGCGGAAGGTATGGGAAGCGGTGACATGAAGGTATGGTCCGTTACCGCCAACCGAGCGTCCAATACCTGATCTGCAGGCCCGATACCTGCCAGGTATCGGGCCTGCAGTGCCACGGCACTGTCCTCGTACCTCGTGTCGGACGACTCTCCTTACGAGCAGGAGAGCGGGGCTGGAAACGGTCACGCTGTACGCGACCAATGGAGCGGCCCAGTCGGTCGCTTCCTGCACGGTTTCTGACCTGCCATGGAGGTATGGCCACCGATGACTGTCGGTCGGACCTCATCATGTGAGTTTCATGTGAGTCCCAGGGGCATCGAGTGCTGTCTGTGGGAGCTTCCCAGGTCAGAGACTTGGCATTGCCATGAAACGTTCATGTTCGTCCAGATCGGGCCCACGTCGGCAGCGGACAGTGAGTGGCGCACGCGACGGTCGCGTGCACCACTGCCGGTCTGGAGTCTCGATGATCGAAGTATGCGGCCTGTCGAAACGCTATGGCGAGGTCCTGGCTGTGGATGATCTGACATTTGCTGTCCGCCCCGGGGAAGTCACCGGGTTCCTGGGGCCCAATGGAGCCGGCAAGTCGACCACGATGCGCATGATTCTGGGTCTGGACGCCGCCAGTTCCGGGACTGCGACAGTGGCCGGTCGGCCGTACGCCGCGCAGCCCGCGCCACTGAAGGTGGTCGGGGCGCTCCTGGATCCGGGCGCAGTACTGCCCAGCCGCACCGCCTGTCATCATTTGTCGGCATTGGCGGCCGGCAACGGAATTCCGCGCCGCCGGGTGGACGAGGTACTGGCGGAAGTCGGCTTGGAGAAGGTGAGTCGCCGGCGTGCGGGGACGTTCTCCCTCGGAATGCGTCAGCGGCTGGGCATCGCCGCGGCCCTGTTGGGCGATCCTCCGGTGCTGGTGTTCGACGAGCCGCTCAACGGGCTGGACCCGGAGGGCATTGTGTGGATCCGTTCGCTGATGCGGAGGATGGCGGCCGAAGGACGCGCGGTTTTGATGTCCAGTCATCTGATGAGTGAGATGGAGTTGACCGCCGACCATCTCATCGTCATCGGTCGCGGAAAGCTGATCGCTGACACGACGATGAAGGACTTCATCGAGGCGCACTCCGAGCGTGAGGTCCTTGTTCGCACCCCTCAGGCCGAGGCCCTGCGCAGCATGCTCTCCGCGGCCGTTCAGGTGCGGACCGAGGGCGGTGACGCCTTGGTGGTGACAGGTCTGGAAGCCGCCGAGATCGGGGCCCTGGCATCGCTGGGCGGAGTGGAGCTGCATGAGCTTGCTCCGCGCCAAGTGTCGCTGGAAAAGGCATTCATGGATCTGACTCGCGATGCGGTGGAGTACCAGTCGGAGAAGGAGACGAGCCGATGACCGCCCCTGCGCGACTCCCTGCCAGGTCGACAAAAGCCCGTCGGCACTTGCTTGTGTCCCGCCTTCAACGAGACCCGGACCGTGCGCGGAGTGGGAAGGTGACCTTCTGGCACTGCCTGCACGCCGAGTGGATCAAGATCCGCACGATGCGGTCGACGGTGTACGTGATCCTGGGCACTCTGGCGTTCTGCATTGGTCTTGCTGCGCTGAACGCCTCGTCCGCAGGCAGTGAGTTCGCGGACCTGAGTCCCGCGGACCAGGCCTCGTTCGACCCGTTGGCGACCAGCCTGCGCGGCTACCTGCTTGCGCAGATCGCGCTCGGCCTGTTGGGCGGCCTGGTCATCACCTCGGAATACGGTGCGCGCACGATCGTCCCCACCCTGATCGCTGTTCCGCACCGGGCGCGGGTGCTGGTGTCCAAGGCTGTGGTGCTGGTGGGCGTGGCGCTCCCGGTCGGGATCGCGGTGTCACTGGCCGGGTTTCTCGTGGGGCAGGCGTCGCTGTCCGGGGCGGGCGCCCCGCACCTGACACTCTCCGACGGCGTGGCACTGCGTGGCATCGCAGGTGGTGGTCTGTATCTGGCACTGGCCGGGCTCTTCGGGCTGGCTCTGGGCACGGTGATCCGCTCCACCACGGCAACAGTGACCACGCTGTTCGGCGTGATGCTGATCGTTCAGGCCTTCGCCCCGGCCCTGCCCGCAGGACTCGGCGACTGGGTGTCGAAGTACTGGCCGCCGATCGCCGGCGGGCAGATCATCACCAGCTATCAGGACCCCATGTTGCTGAGTCCCTGGGCAGGCGTGGGCGTCATGGCCGGATGCGTGGCGGCCTTGATGACGGCGGCGTTCGTCGTGTTCCGCAAGCGTGACGCCTAGCAAGGCGGGACAGTGAAGACAGAGGATCATCAGCCGGGGACGGGTGCCATGACGACGACACAGCGACTGCTACTGGTGGAGGACGAGCCCACGCTGCGTGAGTTGCTGTCTGCCAGCTTGCGGCTGGCCGGCTTCGAAGTGATTTCGGCCGAAGCCGGCGGCCAGGCCCTGGAAGCGGTCCGCGACAAGCGCCCCGATCTGATCGTCCTGGACGTGATGCTGCCCGACTTCGACGGCTTCGAGGTCGCACGCCGCCTGCGCGAGCATCCGTCCGGTTCCGGAAGCGGGCACCCGCCGATCCTCTTCCTGACGGCCCGGGACGCAGCCGAGGACCGCATCAGCGGCCTGCGGGCCGGCGGGGACGACTACGTGACCAAGCCCTTCAACCTCGAGGAACTCATCCTGCGCATCCAGGCCGTGCTGCGCCGCACCAGCGGCCGCCGGCTCGATGGGCTCGTGGTCGTCGACGACCTGGAACTCGATCTCGACAGCCACCAGGTGACGCGAGGCGGCGAGCCGGTGCAGCTGTCTCCGACCGAATTCAACCTGCTGCGCGTGCTGATGGAAAACGCCGGCCAGGTCTTGTCCAGGGATCAGCTGCTGGACCAGGTCTGGCACTACGACTTCGACGGCGACGACTCCATCGTCGCCTCCTACATCAGCTACCTGCGCCGCAAAATCGACACCGGCGAACGGAAGCTGATCCATACGGTGCGTGGCACCGGCTATGTCCTGCGCAGGCCCCGCGGATGAGTGCGGCTGCCACGCGCGGGCCAATCAGCCGTCTGTCGCTGCGCGGGCGGGTCGTGGCCATCACGTTGCTGCTGGTCATCGCCGCCCTGTTGGCCAGTAACGCCCTGCTCGTCACCCTGCTGCAACGGCAACTGGTGCAGCAGCTGGATGACCGGCTGCGCACCGCTGTCACGACTGCGGCACGGCTGTCGAACACGGAAGACACGTCCGGCGAGTCGGCACCGGAGACGCGCGATGCCGTGGAGGGCGACCTGGCGGGCGATGTCTACGTCGCCTACCTCGATGCCGAAGGGCATCTGCGGCGTACGCTGCGTCCGGCCACCCATGCCACCCCACGGCTTCCGGTCCTGGACACGGCAGCGATCGCGGCCCGAGACCAGCACCCCTTCCAGGTCCTGGGCAAGGGTGACGGCGATGAGTGGCGTGTCATCGCTGCCCAGTTGGCCGCCGACCACGACACCCAGGTGGACGAGGTCGGCAGCGTCGTCGTGGCCGGTTCTCTGGCGCCGGTCCACACGACGATCCGGCAGCTGGGCGTGTGGATGCTGGTGATCGATTCCCTGGTGCTCGTCTGCTTGGGCATCATCGCCTGGTTCGCCGTGCGGGCCGGTCTGCGGCCGCTGCGGCGCATCGAGACGACGGCAGCGGCCATCGCGGGCGGAGATCTGTCGAGCCGGGTCCCGCAGCCGGACACGACGCGCACCGAACTGGGCCGGCTGTCCGCCGCGCTCAACGGCATGCTGGACCGCATCGAAGCCGGCGACGCCGCTCGCGCCGCCACCAACGAGCGCATGCGCACTTTTGTCGCGGACGCCAGCCACGAACTGCGCACCCCGCTGTTCGGGATCAAAGGCTTCACCGAGTTGTATCGGATGGGTGGCATGCCCGAGCGCGCCGATGTCGATGCCGCCATGAGCCGTATCGAACGCGAAGCAGCCCGCCTCGCCCGCATTGTCGAGGACCTGCTGCTGCTCGCCAGGCTCGACGAAGAGGCCACCGGTGATGTGCATCCGACCCTTCGTCTCACCCCCATGGACCTGCGCACCCTGGCCGCCGACGCCCTGCACGACCTACGGGCCTTGGCCCCCGAACGTCCCGTCACCCTGACCGGCCCGGGCGGCGGTCCGCCCGGTGGCGCCCCCGTCCTGGGCGACGAGTCCCGACTTCGACAGGTCACCTCCAATCTCGTCGGCAACGCCATCGCCCACACCCCGCCCGGCACGCCGGTACGCATCGGTGTCGGCACGCTGGAGGATCAGGCAGTCCTGGAGCTGAGCGATGAGGGGCCAGGAATCGCGGCCGAGCAGACCGGCCACATCTTCGACCGTTTCTACCGTGCCGACACCGCTCGCGGCCGCACACAGACTGGCGGTGCCGGTCTCGGACTGTCCATCGTCCGCTCCCTGGTGACCGCTCACCGCGGCCGTGTTGAGGTCCGCTCCGTGCCGGGGGAGGGCGCCACGTTCCGCGTCCTGCTGCCGTTGCATCCCGACAGCTCCGTCAGCAATTCCTGAGGACAGCGCGGTAACTCCTCGGCCGGCCGATGCGAACGGCCGGATGTAGCCGACGCATACCCGAATCCAAGACCCACCGATGGCGTGCTCCACCCAGGTGTGTCGCCTTTCTGTTCGCGCCCCTTCTGCCGTTCGCGGCTGGGGGACTACCGGCGGGAGATGAGACACCCGCCGAGTCCTACTTGTTTTTGAGTACAGGGGATTGTCGACAGGGCCGACGACATGGAGAGGCCTGCCCGCCAGGGTGAGAGACGTTCCCGATATCCAGATATGGAGATGTCCTTCATGGCGACTTTCTTGCATCGGGTGGGCCAATGGGCCTTCCGCAAGCGCCGCACAGTGGTGCTGGCCTGGGTGGCGGTGCTGGCCGCCGTGTTCCTCGGGGCTTCCACCGCGTCCGAGGCACCAGACGACTCGTCCTCCCTGCCCGGCATCGAATCCCAGCAGGCGTTCGACCTGATCAATGAGCGTTTCCCGGGCGCCGAAGCGGACGGTGCCGAGGCCCGCATCGTGTTCGTCGCGGAACACGGTTCGGACGTCACCGCCGCCGCCAACCGCTCGGCCATCGGCAAACTCGTTGCCGCGGTGGCCGACGGGGCACAGGTCGCCGACGCGACCAGCCCCTTCGACACGAACGCCGTCAGCAAGGACAAGTCGACGGCGTACGCCACCGTCACCTACAAGGTCGCCGGCGACGAGCTCACCGACGCCAGCAAGACGGACCTGACCAAGGCGGTCGAGCAGGCCCGGGACGCGGGCCTGACCGTCGAGGTCGGCGGTTCCGCGCTGGAGACCGAAGCCGCGCAGGGCGCGGGTGAGATGCTCGGTGTTCTCGTCGCCGCGGTGGTTCTGCTGATCACCTTCGGCTCACTCGCCGCCGCCGGCCTCCCCCTGCTCACCGCCGTCCTCGGCGTCAGCATCAGCCTGGCCGCAATCACCGCCCTGAGCAGTGCCCTCGGGTTCTCCTCGACGGTCGGTGAACTGGCGATGATGCTCGGCCTCGCCGTCGGCATCGACTACTCCCTGTTCGTGGTCTCGCGCTACCGGGAGGAGCGGGCCAAGGGACACGAGCCGCAGGGGGCGGCTGCCCTGGCTGTGGGCACGGCCGGAAGCGCGGTCGTCTTCGCCGGCCTCACCGTCGTCATCGCTTTGCTGGGTCTGTCCGTCATCGGCGTCCCGATGCTCAGCAAGATGGGTATCGGCTCGGCAGGCGCAGTCATGGTCGGAGTCCTGATCGCCCTGACCGCAGTGCCGGCACTCCTGGGATTCTGGCCCAATGCGGTGCTCTCGCGCCGTGACCGCAAGGGCGGACGCCGCACCCGCACCAAGATCCTCAGCCCTGTCGGCAGGACCAAGACGGCCGGCTCCACCACGAAGGCCCCCCGGGGTGTTCGGTGGGCGCAGTTCGTGGTGCGCCGCCCGCTGCCGGTTCTGCTCCTGTCGGTGATCGGCCTCGGGGCGCTCGCGGTGCCGTCGCTGGACCTGCGGATGGGTATGCCTGGCGATGAGGCCAAGTCGACCGCAACCACCGAGCGCCGCGCCTACGACGCGCTCGCCGAGGGCTTCGGCCCGGGCTTCAACGGCCCGCTGACCGTGGTCGTCGACGTCAAGAAGGCCAAGGACCCGCGGGCGGCCGTGACCGCGGTCTCCGACAAGCTCGCCGAGACCAAGGGAGTCGTCTCCGTCTCCCCGGCACGGTTCAACGAGGCGAAAGACACAGCGGTGATCGCCGCTGTCCCCTCGACCGCACCCACCAGCCGGCAGACGCAGGACCTGGTGCACACCATCCGCAGTGAGCGCACTGCGGTGGAGTCCGCCACCGGCGCCGACTTCAAGGTCACCGGCACCACCGCCCTGAACATCGACGTGGGCCAGAAGATGCAGGACGCCCTCATTCCCTACCTCGCGGTCGTCGTCGGTCTCGCCTTCCTCCTCCTGGCCCTGGTCTTCCGTTCGATCCTGGTGCCGCTCAAGGCAGCGCTCGGCTTCCTGCTGTCCGTCGGTGCGGCTCTCGGCGCGATCGTCACGGTCTTCCAACAGGGCCACGGAGCCGGCGTCTTCGGCGTCGACGAAACCGGCCCGATCATGAGCACCATGCCCATCTTCCTGGTGGGTATCGTCTTCGGCCTCGCCATGGACTATCAGGTCTTCCTCGTCTCCCGGATCCGCGAGGCACACATCCACGGAGAAGGGCCCGGCCAGGCCATCGTCACCGGTTTCCGGCACAGCGCCCAGGTCGTAGGGGCAGCAGCGCTGATCATGATGGCGGTGTTCGGCGGGTTCATGACGGGCGGCGAATCCCTGGTCAAGATGGTCGGCTTCGGACTGGCCAGTGCCGTCTTCTTCGACGCCTTCGTCGTCCGTATGGCATTCGTGCCCGCGGTCCTGGCGCTCCTCGGCAAGCGGGCATGGTGGCTCCCACGCTGGCTGGACCGGCTGATGCCCCGCGTCGACGTCGAGGGCGAAGCACTCACCCAACAGGCCTCCGCGCCGCATGATCTGCCTGCCGACGATCCACGGGCCTCCGTGAAGGTCTGACGAACGTGCCGGCCCGGGCCGCTCGGACCCAGTCCAGAGCGGCCCGGACTGGCCTCCACTCTGTCCACTTCTTCAGCCCTCGGTCACGGCACTGCGGAGAAACCATGGTCACCCGCCTGCGACGTCGCATCGATCGGCACCCCCGCCTCGTCGAAGCGGCTTTCCTCCTGTTGATCTATGCGGCCACCAGCAACCAGTACCGCCGGGCCGGCGACGACACCCTGTGGTGGCCGGGCTTCGCCCTCGCGGCAGTCACCTGTACGAGCCTGCCGGCGCGCCGCCGACACCCCGGCACCGTTGTCGTCCTCACCACCCTCGGCACCGCCGTCGCAGGCGCCCAGGGCAGCACCTTCGGCCCCCTCCTGCTGCTCCCGGTCATCGTTGCCCTGTACGAACTGACTCTCCAAGCTTCTCAGCAGACCATCCGCCTCTACGGTCTCCTGGCTGCTGTCATCCTCGTGCCCACTGCCCTGCGCTGGGATGCGGAGGACGAGCCCTGGGCGAACGAGGCGGTGAGCCTGGCCTTCTGGATCCTGCTGCCCATCCTGCACGGATTGGCGGTGCGAGCGCGCCGCGCGTACATGGACACCGTCCGCACCCGTGCCGAGGACGCCGAACGCACCCGCTACGAGGAAGCACAACGCCGCGTCACCGAAGAACGCGTCCGCATCGCCCGGGAACTGCACGACGTGGTGGCCCACCACATGGCCCTCGCCAACGCCCAAGCCGGCACAGCCGCCCACCTGTTCTCCACTCATCCCGCGCAGACCGGCCGCATCCTCACCGAACTCACCGACACGACCACGGCAGCGCTGCGCGAACTCGAGGCGACCGTGGGCCTGTTGCGCCAGTCCGAGACCGCAGAGGAATCGCTCAATCCCGCACCTGGACTTGACCGGCTTCCTGACCTGGTCGCCGCCTTCGCCGCCGCCGCACTGCACATCACGATCGCTGTCGAAGGCCCCGTGAAGCCCCTGTCGGCCGGGGTAGACCTGACCGCCTTCCGCATTGTGCAGGAAGCGCTCACCAATGTTGCCAAACACGCCGCGGTGAACACGGCACATGTCCACCTCGCCTACGCCCGGGAGCAGTTGACGATCACCGTGAGCAACGACAGCAGTCCGATCGCGCCCCCGCGCGCACCCGGCGGAGGCTTCGGTCTCATCGGCATGCGAGAGCGCGCTCAGTCCGCCGGGGGCCGCTTCCGTGCAGGGCGCCGCCCGGAGGGCGGCTTCGCCGTCACGGCCGAACTTCCCATCAGCGCCAGAGCAGAGAGTGAGTTCCATGACGATCCGCGTACTGATTGCCGACGACCAGGCCCTGCTGCGAGCGACCTTCCGGGTGCTGATCGACTCCTGTGACGACATGGAGGTCGTCGCCGAGGCCGCCGACGGACAGCAGGCCATCACGCTGGTCGGCATCCACCGCCCGGACGTCGTTCTGATGGACATCCGCATGCCCGGCACCGACGGACTGGCCGCGACCGCCGCCATCTGCGACCAGAGCGAGCTGCAGGACACACGCGTCCTCATCCTCACCACGTTCCAGACCGACGAGCACGTCGCCCAGGCCCTGCACCTGGGTGCGAGTGGCTTCCTCGGCAAGAGCACCACTGCCGACGCCTTCCTCGACGGCATTCGCACGGTCGCCTCCGGTGACGCCTTGCTGTCACCCGTAGCCACCCGCTCACTGATCACTCGCTTCCTTGCCCTACCCGTGCCCACCTCCGTCGCCCCTGCCCCCGAGCGATTCAGCAGCCTTACTCCGCGAGAGCGCGAGGTGCTGGCCGTGGTCGCGGAGGGCAAATCCAACGACGAGATCGCCGAGGAACTCTTCCTCAGCCCTCTGACCGTCCGCACCCACGTACAGCGCGCCAAAACCAAGACGGGCGCCCGCGATCGTGCACAGCTCGTCGCCTTCGCCTACCAGTCCGGTCTGACGCAACCGCCGCGGTGACAGACGAGGCGACCAGCGCCTTTCACCGGCCCCCAGGGACGCCGCCAAGTCGCCGAGCCCCCGCCGCACGCCGCAACAGGGCCGCCATCCCTTGTCGACGCTGCCGCTCTCGCAGGCATCGGGCATGCCCTGTCCCTGACCGATCAAGCCACTCAGAAGACGGGACACAAGACATCGTGACGCACCCACGCTTCGTTCTGACCGGCATCCTCCTGTCCGCAGTAGTCCTGACCGTCGCCGTCGCCGAGACCCGTCAGGACAGCGACACTGCTAGGGACAGCGTCCTGCAGGGCCCTTATGTCGCTCTCGGCGACTCCTACACTTCCGGTCCACGCATACCAGCTCAGAGCGGCAAACCCGCTGGCTGTGACCGCTCCGACCACAACTACCCGGCGCTGCTCGCCGCCCGGCTCAAGCTCAAACCGGGCATGTTCCGCGACATGAGCTGCAGCGGCGCGACGACAGCGGACTTCACCTCGCCTCAGTCCACCGACGACGGCCGCAATCCTGCACAGCTCTCCGCCCTGTCCCGCCGGACCCGGCTCGTCACCGTCGGTATCGGAGGCAATGACATCGGCTTCAGCAGCATGCTCACCCGCTGCCTCACCATGGGAACGGCGTACAAGCTCATCACTCGCAACAAGGACGTCTCGGTCGACGCTCCCTGCCGAGAGCGTTACGTCAAGGACGGCACCGACAGGACGCAGCAGCGGATGACAGCGCTGGGAACGGCACTGTCCGACTTGACGCAAGAGATCAGGCGGCGTGCGCCCGGGGCGCACCTCTACATCGTCGGCTACCCCGCGATCCTGCCGCCCGGCGGCACGGGATGCGGACGCGCCCTTCCCCTTGCTCCCGGCGATATCGCCTACCTGTGGGAGAGGGAAGACCAGGTCAACAAGGTGCTGCGGCAACAGGCCCAAACAGCCGGCGCCACCTACGTGGACACCGAAACCGAATCCCGGGAGCACGGCGTCTGCTCAGCCCAGGACACACGATGGATCGAGCCATTGATCCCCAGTAGCCCGGCGGCACCGATACACCCCAACGCTCGCGGACAACGCGGAGTCACGCAGATCATCCTGCGTGCCATGGGGGCAACAAACCGACATGTCGAAGCATGCGCAGCGAGGCGAACCACATCCCCCACACCCCGGTGATGCGCAGAGCCCGAGAAGGGACAGCAGATGTTCACCCCTTCGGGAGGCAGTCCCGAGGGCCGCGGCGTTCGAATTGTTCACGGGCTGCGGCAGCACCCGTTGCCGGTGTTCAGTGGCGGTACGCGGCTGTCGCGAGCTCGATGAAGGATCGGATCAAGGGGTTGGTGTCACTTTCGTTCCACGCCGCCACCACTCCGCTCGGTGCCATGTCGATCAGCGGTACCACGACCAACTCCGCGGGCAGGTCGTGTCCGAGCGGGGCCAGGCCGACCGTTCCGCTCCACAGCACGGCCTGCAGGCATTCCTGGACGGCGCGCACTTCTGGGCCCGCTCGCGGCTTGCCGCCGTTCCAGTACGACTGCCAGATGGGGTCGGTTCCCGCGGGGAACTGAAACCAGCGGCGGTCGCTCAGGTCGACCAGGCGCAGCCGGTCGCGGCGGGCCAGCGGATCATCGGCGCGCAGGACCGCGCCGACTGGATCGGTCCGCAGCGCACGGACCGTCAGGGCGGTCTCGTCGAACGGAGCTCGGGTCAAGGCGACGTCGACCAGGCCGGCGCGCAGCCCGCACGTCGGGTCGGTCAGATCGGTGTCGCGGATGCGGATCTCGATGCCGGGGTGGCGTCGGCGGTAGGCGGCGGCCAGCCTGGTCATTCCCGGGTCGGTGCCGTCGCCCAGGATGCCGACGGTGATGGTCGCGACGCCGGCCGCCGCGCTGACGCGCACGCGGACGCTGTCGGCATGGTCGAGCAGGGCCCGCGCCTCGTCGAGCAGCACCGTGCCCACCGCAGTGAGCGTGACGCCGACAGGCGAGCGGGTGAACAGCAGGGCCCCGACGTCGGCCTCCAGCTGCTTGATCGCCCGGCTCAGCGGCGGCTGACTCATGTGCAGCCGGGTGGCGGCCCGGCCGAAGTGGAGTTCCTCGGCGACCGCCACGAAGTAACGCAGGGTTCGTAGCTCCACGCTGCAACGATACCGACGAGGTATCGGCACTGCGGGATCGGTCTTGGACACTGGGGAGAGCCCCGGCTGTGCACCCGTGAGCATGACCGAAGAAGCCAAGACCGGCGAAACGCAGGCTGACCCCGCCGTATCGGTGGTGGGTCCCGCCGAAGGCGAGACGATCGCCCCATACCCCGCACACACGCAACCGACGGGGCCCTGCAAACCGGTGGCCCATGAACGGGAACCATGAACATCCCCTATTGGCCGGCAACGAGCCGAGAATCCCGTGACAGCTGCAATCCCATGTCTGACCAGCGAAATCCGCACACGAGGTTCGGAAAGAGAGCGACCTCTTATATACGTGCCCTCCCGTTGTGGCTGCTATGGGCGTGCACGGGCTCGGTGCCAGGCCGGTCACGGAGCCGGAGGCTGATCAGCGCGGTGATCGTGAAGGCAGCGACCTGGTAGAGCATGGCGTGCCGGAACGCGGTGTCCGCATCGGCGGCGGGGGCATAGTAGGCGAGTCCGGCCGCGGTCACTCCGATCGATCCGCCGAGTTGCTGTGCTGTGGGCAGCAGTCCGGAGACCGAACCGGCGGCGGGGCCGTGCACCTCGGCCAGGACCAGCGTGAACACCGAGGCGGTGAAAACGCCGAACGCGGCTCCGCCGATGGCCAGCACGGGCAGTGCCGCCTGGCGTCCCGCTGCCGAGCCGATGAGCGGGGCCAGCGCCAGGCACATCCCGGCCAGTACCAGGGACGCGACGGTGAGCACCGTCGGCCCGTGTCGGCGGGTGAGAGCGGGCGCGGCTCTGCTGCCGACAACGGCGGCGGCGGCGAACGGTGCCGACGTCAGCGCGGCCGCCAGGGCCGAGTACCCGACGGCGGACTGAAGGTGGAGGAAGAGCAGGTAGGTGAAGGAGGGCACGCCCGTGTTGAACACGAACACCACCAGCGTGCCCTGGCGCGCCGACCGGTCACGCAGCACCGCGGGATGGATCAGCGGGTCGGGCCGGTGCGGGAGGCTGTGGACGAAGTGGCCGAGGGCGGCAACAGCCACGGCGAATCCGGCCCACGTCCACCAGGGCCAGCCTGCTTCCCGCCCCAGCGCCAGGGGCAGGACCAGCGCGCCGGCTCCCACGGTGACCAGCAACGCACCCAGCCTGTCGACGCGGAGTCCGTCCGCCCCGCGGGTGCGGGGCAGCGCGGTCGCTCCGGCCAGCGAGGCGAGCGCCACCGGCACGGTGAGGAGCATCACCGGCCGCCAGCCGAGGCCGAAGAGATCGGCACTGAGGACGAGGCCGCCGATCAGGGGCCCGGCCAGTGACGCGACGGCCATGGTGGCGCCGTACAGGCCGAGGGCGCGCGGCCGGCGTGTCGCGGGGGTGGCGGCCTGGATGAGCGACAGGACCTGGGGAGCGACCAGGCCGCTGCCCGCGCCCTGCACCAGCCGGGCCGCGATCAGTGATGCGGCGTCGGGGGCACACGCGCCGGCCACCGAGCCCGCGGTGAAGACCACGGTGCCCGTCACGAACAGGCGGCGGTAGCCGTACCGGTCGCCGAGCCGTGCGGCTGGGATGAGCAGGCACGCGTACGTCAGGGTGTATCCGGCAAGGACCAGTTGCACGGCGCCCGGACCGGCGCCGAGGCCGGCCTGTATCGCCGGCGCAGCCACCTGGGCGACAGTGACGTTGAGCAGTTGCACGAAAGTGGCGCTGAGCACCACCGGCAGCACGAGGCGTCCGCCGCTCACGGCAGCAGCGCCGCGGCGAGCTCATGGGGCCGGGCGGCGAACGGGCTGTGGCTGCCCGGGAGGGTGCGCACGGTGAACGGGTTGCCGGGCATGGCCAGGTCGGCTTCCGCGATCATCAGATCCTGCACGGCCGCCGGCAGTGCCCGGTCGTCCGCGCAGCGCAGGAAGATCCGCGGGATGCGCCCCCACCGGCCCGGGGTCACGATGACCGGGGTGGTGGGGATCGCCAGAGGTAGATCGGGGCTCAGCGCCGTGCGCCAGCGGTCGAAGCGGTCCAGGGGGGTGTCGTGGTAGTGAGTCTGCCGCAGTTCCTCGATGTAGGCGGGGTCCTGGGAGAGCGGGTTGATCCGCACGGCGCCCAGTTCTCCGGGGTCGCCGAGGTTCAGACTCTGGCCTCGTGCCGTGGCGTTCTCGGGCGAGCCCAGGTAGTCGAAGAACCGGGGCCGTCCGGCGGGCACGAAGGCCGAGAGGTAGACGATCTCGTCGACGAGCTCGGGTGCGCGCTCGGCGGCCAGTGACGCGGGGCCGCCGCCCGCGCTGTGCGCGACGAGCACGACACGACGGTGGCGGCGGGCCTGGCGCAGCGCGTCCAGCACGGGCCCGGCGCTGTCGTCCATCGTCACGGTGGCGAGCGCGGACTTCTCGGTCAGCAGGCCGGGCTGGCCCGGCTGGAGGTATCCGCTGGGCAGTGGCGCGTCGAAGCCGTGCCCCGGCAGGTCGGTTGCCATGCTCGCGGCACCGAGTGCGGCGAGTGCGCGCTGCGTCGCCGCCCACTGCCCGGAGCCGTGCCAGGCCCCGTGCACGAAGACGAAGACGGTGTCTGTCGAAGAAAAAGCAGTCATGACCGCATTCCACGTGACCCAGCCCTCACCATCCAGCGAAAGATCTGACAAGCTGCCCCGCGATACATATGAGGTATGACTGGGAGGCTGGCATGGAGGCGCGGCACCTGCGGTACGCACTGGCCCTCGCCGAGCACGCACACTTCGGCCGGGCGGCCAGTGCGCTGGGCATCGCGCAGCCTCCGCTGTCCAAGCAGATCGCCGACCTGGAACGAGAAGTGGGCGCCCGCCTGTTCGACCGCACCCGCCAGGGGGTGTTCCCGACAGCTGCGGGCGCGGCCTTTCTCTCCCGGGCCCGCAGGGCGCTCGACGAGATCACGGCGGCCTCGGTCGACGCGGCTCGGGCAGCGCGCGGCGAGACGGGACGGCTGCGCCTGGGGTTCATCGCCTCGGCTCTGCTCGAACCCCTGCCGGACGTCCTCGGCCGGTTCGGCCGCGAACGGCCCAACGTGCGGCTGGAACTGCACGAGATGGCGACCAACCGCAGCACGGCCGCGCTCGTCGCCGGCGAACTTGACGTCGCGATCGGCCTCGGCCGTCCGCGAGGCGTCGGGGCCGAGCAGTTGGTATCGGTCCCGATCGGACACGACCACCTGGTCGCGGTCGTGAGCAGCACGCACCCGTACGCGGGGCAGTCGTCGGTGGACGTGGACCAACTACGGCGACAGCCGCTGATCGTGGCGCCGGGCGAGGACGAGCCTGCCGTCGTCACCGGCCTGCGGACCCTGCTGGGCGAGGACTCCCCGGCGCTCTCCGGCGCGACCGTCGCGAGGGACATCCACACCATCATCGGCCTCGCCGCCTGCGGGGTGGGCGTCGGTCTGGGACCCTCCCGCATGCTGACGGCCCAACGACGGGGCACGTGGTTCTGCGAGGTGACCCCGCACACACCTCTGCCGGATCTGGTCCTGTCCTTCCAAGCCCGGGACCGCTCCCCGGCACTGAACGCCTTCCTCGACATCATCCGCCAGAACTGCCCCGAGGTCGGTGCCGCGCTCAACCACCGGCTCGGCCCACTCGGACCACAAGAGGAAGGCGACGGCGCCTTGACTTCTACCTGACTTCGCCTCACCTCCGTTCCTGTGCTTCGGCACCGAGCTCCGCCGCACTGTCGGCACGACTGAACCAGAACCCCATCGCACGTTCACCCAGGCGTCAGCTGCGGCGAGAAGCCGTAGTCCTATCGACCGTGAGGGGCTCGTCCGGCTACCCGCGACCTACTTTGGGGCTCGTGTCCGAGCCAGGACTCCAAGGCCGTCATGGAGGGATGGGGCTGCCACGGTGGGGGTGGGCCGTGTGGATGTATGTCTACGCCTACTTCGCCCGCTGGCAGGAGGAAGGTGTCTTCGACCAGCTCAACAGCCTCCTGCGCCGTCAAGTCCGCAGGCAGGAAGGCCGCCAGGCCGAACCCAGCGCATGCGTCATCGACTCACAGAGCATCAAGACATCCATCAACGTCCCCGCGGCCGGCCAGGGCGTCGACGCAGGCAAGAAGATCGTGGGCCGCAAACGGAGCATCGTCATCGACACCGCCGGCCTGCTCCTGGCAGTGCTGGTCACGGCCGCGAGCGTGCAGGACTCGGTCGCCGGCCGGGCCCCACCATCCGCAAGACCTGGGTCGACGGCGGCTATCGCCAACACCTCGTCGAGCATGCCGCCACCCTCGGCATCGACATGCACATCGTCCGGCGCGACCCCATCAACAGAGGGTTCACCGTCCTGCCCCGCCGCTGGACCGTCGAGCGCACCCTGGGCCGGCTCATGAACCACCGCCGCCTGGCCCGCGACTACGAAGCCCACCCCCACCGCTCCGAAGCCATGGTCCAGCTGACCATGATCAACCTCATGACCCGCCGCCTCACCGCCGAATCCACCCCGACCTGGCGCGGAACCTAGAACCCTCCAAAAAGGGGCATCCAGGGACCAAACATTGGAGCGAAACGCCGTCTTATTCGACAGCCTGACCGCCGGTCGGGTGACCTCGCCGGCGGACCTGACGCTGGTGGCCGAGCACCGGCGCGGACACGGCGCGATGTACGAAGCGCTGAACCGCCGAGCGCGGTGGCTCACCCCGGCCCGAGTCCGCCGGGAGTTTCGGAACCTCCGCCCGCACCTGCACTGCCAGGCCGGTGCCTTCGCGTTTACGGCTGGTCAGGCCGAGGTCCCAGAAGCAGCGCGGTCGTACGCAGGGTTCACCGGGCTCGTGGTTCGTAGGGACCTGGTGTGGGTGCCCTGCAAGGACTCGTGCTGGTTTCCGGGACCGTCCCCCCGAAGCGGACACTCCCGCTGGTCTGGGCGCAGCGCGGGCAGCCCCGTGCGGCGGTTCGGAAGGGGGCAGGGGTGGGTGTGGATGTCAGGCGGCGAGGCAAGGGCGCGAGGTGCGTAGACGGTGCCGCTGCGGATCATGCCGGGCCGTGCCCGCCACGACCTCCACACCAAGTCGCCGACGGCAGGCGTGGAGGCGTCAGGAGGGCCTTCGCGAACGCCCACCCGGCCGGGGGGCAAGGCGCGGGCCGGTGACGGACGCGAGTGCCGTCGCCAGCCGCCTGGACAGCGCCCCCCGCCCGTCGGGCAGCCGTACGGCGAGATCTTCGGGGTGCCGGGCCGTACCGATGATGGACGGAAGGTCGTCAAGCCGTGCGTGTCGGCGGCGTCCCGGCTCCCGCCCGTGTCGCGTCGGTGCCCCAGCTGGCCAGCAGCCGTAGTGCCTCCGCCGACGGGGAACCGGGTTCGGCGTGGTAGGTCGCCAGCGTCTGTTCGTGGTTGTCGGCCAGGTGGAACGACTCGAGGCGCAGATCGAGTTCGCCGACGAGCGGGTGGTGCAGGCGCTGGACGCCGTGGCACTTGTCCTTGACGTCGTGGGCGGCCCACAGCCGCCTGAACTCCTCGCTCTTCACGGAGAGTTCGCCCACCAGCGCGGACAGCCGGGGGTCGTTGGGATGGGAGCCGGCGTCCATACGCAGCTGAGCGACGACGTCGTTCGCCTTCTGCTCCCAGTCGACGAACAGGTCGCTGTACTCAGGCCTGAGGAACACCAGCCGCGCCCAGTTCCGCTCGTGCTCGGGCAGCTCGGCCCAGTCGCCGAAGACCGCCGCGGTCATCCGGTTCCAGGCGAGGATGTCCCCCCGCCGTCCCACGAGGATCGCCGGGCCGCCTTCCATGGTGTCCAGCAGCGTCCGCAGGGAGCCCCGCACCCGCTGGGTGCGGCCGGCCGGCTTCTTCTTGTGCTGTTTCGGCTTGGCCAGGTGTGTCAGGTGGGCGTGCTCTGCGTCGCTCAGCCCGAGCGCGCGGGCGATGGCGTCGAGGACCTCCGCCGACACGTGCTGCCCGTTGCCCTGCTCCAGGCGCGTGTAATACCCCACCGACACCCCGGCCAGCTGCGCCAGCTCCTCGCGGCGCAGCCCCGGCACCCGTCGGTGCCGGGCGAAGTCCGGCAGGCCCACGTCCTCCGGCTTCAGCCGGGCCCGCCGGGTGCGCAGGAACTCGCTGAGCTCGGCACGCGGGTCCAGAGCGCCGTCGGCGGGCTCGTGCACCGGTTCGGGGTATTCGTCCATGCCTCCGAGTATCCACGGTCGGACACACGCCAGCCTGCCCCAGTCAGTGGTAGTCACAGCGGATGTACACAAGGCCGTGACCTGGGTGAATACCGGATCGTCCAGCAGGCTGGGGACCGAGCCCGGCTGGAAGGCAGCCGGGGCGTGGCTTGCATCAGGAACGGAGCACACCTCATGAGCGCAACACAGGGGACCGAGTCGAGGACGCGTCAGAGCGAACCGGCCGCGGAGGTGGTCGGCCGCCTTCGCACGACGTTCAACACCGGCGTCACCCGCCCACTGGACTGGCGTGTCAACCAGCTGCAGCGGCTGCGGGCCCTGCTGGTCGAAAACGAACAGGAGCTGCTCGAAGCGCTCTGGGCGGATCTGAGGAAAAACCCCGCCGAGGCGAAGACACAGGAGATCGACTTCACCGTCGCCGACATCGACGAGACGGTGGCTAACCTCGAGAGCTGGCTTCAGCCTCGTCCGGTGGAGGTTCCCGCACACTTCGGAGGTCCCACGACCACGGCCTACACCACGTACGACCCGCTCGGTGTCGTCCTGGTGATCGCTCCGTGGAATTACCCGCTGCACCTTCTCATCGACCCCATCATCGGCGCCCTGGCCGCCGGGAACACCGTGGTGGCCAAGCCGAGCGAGATCTCGGTGCACACATCGGCAGTGGCTTCACGCCTCCTGCGCCAGTACTTCGACGCCGACGTGCTCACCGTGGTCGAGGGCGGAGCCGAGGAGACCACGGCCCTCCTGGCACAGCGTTTCGACCACATCTTCTACACCGGCAACGGCACCGTCGGCCGGGTCGTCATGGCCGCAGCCGCCAAGAACCTCACCCCCGTCACGCTCGAACTCGGAGGCAAGTCTCCCGTCTTCGTGGCGCCCGACGCCGACGTGGACGAGACCGCGAAGCGGTTGGCCGGCGCCAAGTTCGGCAACGCGGGGCAGCAGTGCATAGCCCCCGACTACGTTCTGGCCGATCCTGCCACCGCCGCCGCACTGGTCCCCGCCCTCCGCGTGGCGATCGAAGCCCAGTTCGGTACAAGCCCGCAGACCTCAGCCGACTTCGGCCGGATCATCAACGAGCGGCACTTCGACCGGCTCACTCGCCTCCTGGACTCCGGCCGGGCGGTGGTGGGAGGCCGGCATGACCGCGACGACCTGTTCATCGCACCGACCGTGCTCACCGATGTCGACCCCGCATCGCCGGTCATGCAGGAAGAGATCTTCGGTCCCCTCCTCCCCGTCGTCGAAGTCGCCGACCTCGATGCCGCCATCGCCTTCATCAACGAACGCGACAAGCCCCTCGCGCTCTACGCCTTCACCACCTCCGAGGCCACCAAGTCGCGCCTCCTGAACGAGACGTCCTCCGGCGGCGTCGCCTGGGGCCAGCCCGCGATGCAACTGCTCATGACCGGCCTGCCTTTCGGTGGCGTCGGCGAAAGCGGCATGGGTCGCTACCACGGCCGGTACTCCCTCGAGACGTTCAGCCACGTCAAGGCTGTCGCGGACGTACCGCTCGTCTGAGCCCGCCTTCGTGAAACAGGCTGCCGGATGGGTGATCGGTCGACGGACGTACCTGAGGCCGGTGAGAACGAGGATCACTGAGATCGCCGTCGCCGCGCGGAGAAGAAGTCGGCCGCAGCGCGGCCTGCAGACACCGATCCCAGGAGCGAACGCCCACACTCCGTCAGGACAGCCTGGACCCCCTGCGTCGCAGACCTTCATCCCGTTTCCTCCATATTGCAGAAAGAAGAAAAGAAACCCATGGTCGTAAAAATGTCAGAAGTTTCGCCCATTCCATCGCTTTTCTCCCCCGTCTCTCTCGGGAAGATCGAGCTCGCCAACCGCATCGTCATGGCACCGCTGACCCGGGTCCGGGCCGGTTCCTCCGGCATTCCCGGGGACCTGATGGTCGAGTACTACCGGCAGCGGGCGAGCGTCGGAATGATCATCACCGAGGGCACCTACCCCGATCACGCGTCGCAGGGGTATGTCGGTGAGCCGGGCATCGCCACCGACGAGCAGGCGGCCGGCTGGCGGCGGGTGTTCGAGGCGGTGCACGCCGAGGGCGGCCGCATCGTCCTGCAGATCATGCACGCCGGCCGCGGCACCCACCCCGACATCAACGGCGGCCGCCGCATCCTCGCCCCCAGCGCGATCGCCATCGACAACAAGACGTTCACCGAGAAGGGCGAGCAGCCCTACCCCGTACCGGAAGCGATGACCACCGCGGAGATCCGGGCAGCCCTGGAGGACTTCGTCACCGCGGCCCGCCGGGCCATCGAGGCGGGTGCGGACGGCGTGGAAATCCACGGCGCCAACGGCTACCTGCTCCAGGAGTTCCTCTCCCCGGCGGCCAACCAGCGCACCGATGGATACGGCGGCTCGCCGCAGAACCGCGCCCGCTTCGTCGTCGAGGTCGTCACGGCGGTCGCCGAGGCCGTCGGTGCCGACCGGGTCGGGCTGCGGATCTCGCCCGAGGTCGACCTCGGGGACGTTTTCGAGACCGACCGGGACGACGTCCTGGCCACCTACGGCACCCTGCTCGACCAACTGCGCCCGCTGGGCCTGGCCTACCTCTCCGTCCTGCACGCCGAGCCTGGCGGGGACCTTGTACAGGAACTGCGGCGGCGCTTCGACGGCAAGCTGATCGTCAACAACGGCCCCTTCGGGGGGCAGACCACCCGCGAGCAGGCGCTCCAGCTGATCGAGGCCGACCACGCCGACGCCGTGGCCGTGGGCCGGGCCCTCATCGCCAACCCCGACCTGGTCGCGCGCTGGCAGGGTGGCCACCCGGAGAACGAGCCACGGCCCGAACTGTTCTACGGCCCGGGCGCCGAGGGCTACACCGACTACCCCTTCCTCGAAGCGGCTTGAGGCCCCCGGTCACGCCACGCCTGTCCATGCGCCAGCCCCACTCGGAGGCGATTCCCGAGTTACCTGGCACCTGATTGACCGCTCGTCAACGGCTCCCCAACCAACACCACCACTGGTCCAGGGTCCTTCACACCGGAGGACCCTGAGCCATGCCCGCAGGGGACAACGGACAAAACGAAACCCCATTCACAACTCGCGAGGGCGACGTCCACGGGGCCATTCCACCTCACCAGCCTGCGCCTTTGGGACACTGGCCGCCTGCTGGCGTACTCCCGTGCTGTGGTGCTCCGCACCCAGACCGCCAACCACCATTCGACCCGCCTCGCGGCGAAGCTGGGCTTCACCGAGGTGGAACGGTTCGAGGGGTGGGGTGCCGAGCAGTGGTTCGGCGTCTGGTCCCCGGTCATGGTTCCCTCCGGCTGAGCTTGGACTGGCGGCTTCGTCGCACCGCCACCGGGCCTGGGGCCTGCGCAGTGCGCAGGACCGCGCGGAAGGAACGCCCGGTGAGTGACGGGGCCAGAGCCGCGAGCCGGTGCGCGAGGTCGCGCAACGCAGCGAGATGACGGTGTGTGGGGCGTCCTCCTGGCTGACGGAAACTGTTCGACGGACCGGGCCGAGACAGGCGATGATGCGCACTCGTGACGACGATGAAGCAGTTCGCGATCCGGGCCGCGGCCCGCAACAACGCCGAGTGGTGCGCGTCGATGAGCCGATCGCACGGTTTGGCGGGCGAGTTCGGGTTGCAGGCGTGGGCCGTCCCGTCCCGGCCGCCGCTGTACTACCCCGATGCGGTGACGCTCGTGCCGGGGGCCGATGCCGCCGCGCTGGTGGACCGGATCGATACCGCCGCTCCCGGCGCCTGCGTCAAGGACAGTTTCGCCGACCTCGATCTGGAGGGGGCCGGCTTCAAGGTGCTGTTCGACGCGCAGTGGATCCACCGTCCGGCGAGCGCGCCGACCACCTCTCCGGATCTCACCTGGGATGTGGTCAGCAGCCCGGACATGCTGCGGGCCTGGGCCCTTGCCTGGGATGACGGGGACGGCAACGCGGACCTCTTCCGGCACCAATTGCTCGATGACCCGGCCACGTCCGTGCTCGTCGGACACTCCGCTGACGGCTTGGTGGCCGCTGGGGCGGTGGCGAGCCGCAACGACCATGTGGTCGGAATCTCCAATGTCTTCGCGGTGGAGGGCGGCGCTGACCGGGCCTGGCCGGTGGTGCTGGACGCAGTGCACCGGCTGTTCCCGACCCTGCCCCTGGTGGGCTATGAGCACGGCGCGGACCTGGATGCCGCCGTCCGCCATGGCTTCGAGGCGGTGGGCCCGCTGCGGGTCTGGCTGCGTGGCTAGGTGATCCGTGGATCAAGTCCCGTCGGCGATAGGGTTCTTCGGTCGCTTGTGGGGGCGGTAGCTGGGGGCCGTTCGTGATGGTCTGGTGGCCGGCGTTGATCAGTCGGTCCAGCAGCGACTCGGCGACGACCGGGTTGGGGAAGAGGGGTTACCAGTCGCTGGGTGCCCGGTTGCTGTGATGATCAGGGACCGGCCATGCGGTTCGGAGACCAGTTCGTAGAGGTCGTCGGCCTGTGGTGCGGTCATCTGGCGCATGGCGAAGTCGTCGAGGATGAGCAGGTCGGGGCGGATGAGTTCGGGCATGCGGTTGTCCCAGGTGCGGTCCGCGTGGCCGCCGGCGAGCTCGGCGAGGATGCTGCTGGTCTGGGTGAAGGGGGCGTTCGCGCCTTGGCGGACGGCTTGGTGGCCGAGGGCCTGGGCGACGTGTGTCTCTTTCCGACGCCGACCGGGCCCAACAAAATGACGGACTCGACGCGCCGGAGTGGAGCCGGCGCAGGGCCGCGACGTCTCGGATCTGGGCGGCGGGCAGTTTCGAAGAGGCGTTGAAGGCGAGGTCCGCCAGGGTGGCTTGCCGCTCGAACTCCGCCTTGCGCAGGCGTCGTTCGAGAGCGACGGTCTCGCGGCGGCTGACTCGGCCGCGAGGGGCAGCTTCATCCGGCCGGGCCGCGTAGGGCTGACCGGAGGCCGCCTTGTCCGCTGTCACCACTGGGCGGAAAGATCGGAACAGATCATGGAGGTCACCACCGAGGGGGAAGAACGCGGTGAGCAACACCCTGCTGCATCCGGACGGCTGGCTCGTGCTGGGGCTGCCCTGGCCGGAGCAGACCCAAGACGGCTGGGGAGAGTGCGCCCTGGCCATCGCCCCGCAGACCATCCCCCGAAGCCTCGTCAGCAAGGGAGCCGGCACCGCGCTCGACCTCGCGACCGGCCTGGCCCGCGACCCCGCCGACGGGCCGGGCAAGGCCGTCTTCTTCTCCGACCTCACCCTCTGGCTCGACAAGCAGGGCAAGGCCTGGGGCGATCTCGGCATCGACTACGAGACGGTCATCGACGAACTCGTGAAAGCGAGGTGGTACTGCAGGTTTCCCTCCTCCTGCCGGGTGGGTTCCACGAAAGAGGTGAGGATCTGCCTGACCTCCTCGGCACGCTCCGGCCTGGGCCGCAGGAAACCGTAGAGGGAGATCAGCGTCATGTAGAGCTGTGGGACCGGCTGTGCTGGACTACCTCGAAGAAGCCCCGGAGGGCTACTTCAACACCATGCTGAGCACCTATCCGACAATCGACCCTGATTAGGTCGCGTTCGCTGCGGACCTTGCCGCGTTCACGTCGTTGGGCGGCCAGGACTCCGGGATGGCGGGCGTTGGCGTTGCGCCACCGCAGGTAGTCCTGGAGTCTGCGGGCGAGCACGGTGTGGTTGGGGTGGTTAGAACTGCCCATGTCGGGGCGGGCTGCCCGGATCGACTCCAGCGCCGCCAGGCTGTGGTCGCCGCCCTTGCGATGGTGGGCTCGGCCGCGGCGAGTTCGTCGAACGCCTCGGCCATCGTGACGTGGACGTCTGCCCACCGCCGCCGGGCGGCCCGTATGGCCATCCGTGCCGATGGCTTCGAACGATGCTGAGTATGCCGTGGTGCTCTTTTGCCGTAGCTCGTCCAGACGCCGGTAGAGGCTCTGGGCGGTGGATCGCGACTTGTCCGCGGCTCGCCGTTCGACAACGTTGCATGGGTCGGTCGCTGCGAGGCCGGCGGTGATCACGTAGTCGGCGGTCGGATACCTCTCGTTCGCCGTGGTCAGATCCGCATACCACTCATCCCTGGCGTGGGCGTCGGCGAGCGGTCCGAGCATGCGGCGCCGTCGGCGGCCGTGCAGAGTCCACAAGTGGCCGGCGTCGGCCCACCGTTCGTGTGCACTCTGCTTGGTGCTGTCCGCGGCCTGGCCGATCGATCTCCAGCTGGCGCCCCTCTCCCGTTCCACGATGACGGCGCTCTCCGCCACAGCGTCGGCGAGAAGCCTAGGATCCAGTGCATCGCGCGGAGTCGCCCCGACGTCGTGCGGGGCTTGAGCGGAAAGTCGGCGATCACCTGGCAGACCACAGAGTAAAAAGCATCGGCAGGCGCGATATACGCCTCGTCCAGTGGAGTCAGCGGTGTTGCCGGTCGCCGCCTCGTCCAGTTCCGCTTCGAGGAACTTATGTCCTGTCCCAGACAACTGTGGGCAGGGCGCGGTTCTGACCTGCGATGCCCACGGTTGAGTGGGACAGGTCGGCGGTCGATGTCCCGCTCAACCGTAGGCAGCCGCCTAAAGCGTGCGCATCGCGGAATCCACTGGTCGGCGCGGAGATGCCGGGCCGCCGAGGCCCGGCGCAAGAAGGCGGGGAACCTTCCCCGGCTGCAAGTCGTGGTCAGGGCGTGTTGGAGCGGGTCGAGGTGATCACGACGGATGTGCAGGGCACGGTGGCGTGGCCGCCGAGCCTGTCGATCGCGGTCCCGGCGCTGTCCAGGACCTTCGCCAACTTGTCCGCGGGGAGTTGGGTGAGGCCGCCGAAGGTGGGGAGCTGGTCGAGCCACTCCTCTCGGGAGTAGGTGCGCTCCCAGGCGAAGCGCCACTGTTCCGGCTCGCTGAAGCTGCCGGTCTGGCGGATTCCGTCGGCGATTTTCGCGAACAGTGGCTGGTATGCGTCCACGGCCGAGCCTCTCAGCAGGCCGGGGTTGAACGGGGAATCGGGGGCGACGCGTTGGAGTGTTTCGGCGAGGGCGTCGACCACCTCGGCCGGGAGTTGGGGGACGTGGTGGAAGGGGGCGAGTCGGCCGCCGGGCCGGAGCACCTGTGCCGCCTTGGCCGCGCCGGCGACGGGGTCGACCCAGTGCCAGGCGGTGCCGGCGATGACCGCGTCGAACTGCCGCCCGGCCGGCTGCCAGTCCTCGAACCTGGCGACCTCGACCTCGACACAGCTGCGTCGCGCGAAGGCGGCCATCCGCTCGTCGGGCTCCACACCGAGCACCGTGCAGCCGGCGGCCTGGAACTGCCGGGCCTCGATACCGGTCCCGGCTCCGACGTCGAGGACGTGCCGACCGGGGCTTGCCGCGATGATTCTGTCCACCAGGGCCTGGGGATACGGCGGTCGGGCGCGGTCGTAGCGTTCGGCATCCACACCGAACGACTCGGCCGTCTGCCGGTGGCGGTGGGGCTCGGGGCCGGACTTGTCCGGCTGGCCCTGCGATAAAGTGGGCATGCGCCCACAGTAATGGGCGGTTGCCCACTTGTTAAGGCGGGGCGGCGCGGAAAGGGGAGACAATGCCGTCAGGGGTGCACATCCACAACGTGCGCGGCCAGTTGTTCGAAGCCGCCGAGCGTGTCCTGCTTCGGGACGGGCCGGACGCGTTGACCAGCCGGGCGGTCACGGAGGAGGCGAATTGCGCCAAGGGTGTGCTGCACCGGCACTTCACCGACTTCGACGCTTTTTTGGCAGAACTGGTCCTCGACCGCGTCCGCGACATCGAGGTCCGGACCACGACTCTGCGCGCGGCCGCCGGTACCGGGAGTGTGGTGGACAACATCGCCGACGCGCTGCAGGACTTGTTCGGGCCGGTCACGGTGGCGATCGTCGCGCTCATCACCTTCCGCGACGGCCTTCGCGCCCGGTTGCGTGAGGCCGGTCTGACCGGCATCCCTCTGGCCATGCAGGGCACCGCCATGATCACCGCATACCTCACTGCCGAGCGGGAGTTGGGGCGTCTGGCCGGCGACGCCGACATCGACACACTCGCCCCCACCCTCGTCGGGGCGGGGCACCTGCTGTTCGCCGACCGGACGAGCGCCCCACCGCAGACCACCGCCATCCGTAAGATGGTGACCACCGTCCTCGTCGGCGCCTTGCAACCGCCCCAGTCGTGACCTGAGCGCCCAGGTCGTAAGTATCCGGCCGTTGGAGCAGGGTGCGGGCAAGCAGTGCTGCGGGTCTCGACTGTCTGAAGTCTTGCCGCGAGAGATCATTTCCTGTTGTCCAAGGCCCACCTGCACACCCACCTGGAAAGCACCATCCGTCGCGCTACGATCCGCGCGATGGGAGGCGAATCGCCCGTCCAGCACCGGCCGTTCACCAGCTTCAGGGAGTTCGCCGACCAGCGGGCCAGGGTACGTGCGCTGCTCCGAGACCGTCGGCACTTCCGCCGTATCGCAGAGGAATTTTGCCAGGACGAGGCGGCCCAGGGTGTCCGCTACGCGGAGGTCACCTTCACCGCGGCGGCTCACGGCGAGCGCCTCGGTGATCCAGACATGCCGCTGGAAGCGGTGCTGGAGGGACTGGCTGTCGGTGCGGAGCGGTACGGTGTCCAAACGCCGGTGACCCTGGACCACTCGCGGCGTCACTCCGTCGACCAGCTGTGGCGCAGCCTCGAACTGGCTATCCGGCACCGGCGGCGCCGTTCGCCGAGGTGCTCCAGGCCGCCCGCGAGGCAGGGCTGCATCTGGTGCACCAGGCGGGGGAGACGGCCGGGCCAGCCAGCATCTGGGAAGCCCTGATGGTGGGGAACGTGGAGCAGATAGGCCACGGCATTCGGGCGCTGGAGGACCCGGCTCTGGTGGCCGAGTTGCGGACACGTCGTGTGCCGCTGGAGTGAGCACCCGCTGCCGCGCCTGGTTGAGGCCGGTCTGACGGTCACCGTGAACACTAACGTGGCCCGTGCCTCGGTCGAGGGCAGCTTCGCTCCAGCAGAGTTGAAACCGCAGGTCAGCGCAGAAATCGATCAATGGCTGAGCAGCTGAGAGGTAAGACGCTGTACTGGTTTGCCGGTTGGACTCGGGTGATCAACTGTCGCGCATTGGTCCGCCAGCAGCTTTGAACAATGACTTGGGGCGACCCGGCGCGGGAGCGTTGAGTCCGGGCGAGCGGTGGTGGCTGAGGGGTGATGGCAGGCCTGTGCGGCAATGTGCGCAGCGGCTCGCTGTGTGGCGCTCTATTGGCTGATCTTCCGATTCGACGAGGGGGCTCGGGGTGGATCAGCCGTTGAGCATCGCGGCGGCACAGCCGAGCTGCACGGCTTTCCCCATGTGCCACCGCGTTCGCCTTCACGTCGGGGTCCGGTGGTATGGAGGAGAGCAGATTCAACTGCCCGCCGGGCCCCAGCTGTGAGGGCCAAGTTCCCGGAAGGTAGCCGTTACACCGTTTTACGGGAGAGATGTCCCGATCCGGGACATGCCTGTGGCTCCGGATACGTCCGGAGCCACAGGCATGCTGCTGCTTGGCGGGTTACCAGCGATACCAGCGGCCCTTGCGCCCGCCCGCGTCTGCGGAGCGCATGACGAAGCCCAGCAGCCAGACGACCAGCACGATGACGGCGAGCCACCACAGTGCCTTCAGCGCGAAACCCGCGCCGAAGAGAAGCAGAGCCAGCAGAAGAACCACAAGCAGGGGAACCATAGTTATCAACCTCCGCCGCTCCTTGTGCCCGGCGAATGTAAGAACACACGGTCGATTTCCCTGGTTTTTTCACTGCTCCTGCGGGAACTGGACTCAGTTCCTCCACGGCGTTTATCTCACCGCGGGCTGGTGGCCGGCAGCCGGTCTGCCTGCACGGTCGTATCCCGGCGGTGTTCCGTCGCCAGGACGATTCCGGTGGTCGGCGTCGCGTGCCGGCCTTCAGTTGGAGGCCTCTGCAGGAAACGCAGTCGCGGAACCCTCCACCCGCTGCGGCAATGGCATGTGTGTGGAGCTGGGCTGCTTCCGCCTGGGCCGGCGCGGCGGGCAGATCGACGCAATGGTGAGTTCCCGTGGCAGTCGGGCCTTGCCCCCTTCGTCGCGGTCGTTGTGACCGTGGCGTTCTGTCTGGACCGTGTCAGATGTTGCTGGGTGCGGGTGGGGTCCAGCGGTGGGTGCGGGGCACGGCGCCGGTGATGCCGTAGTCGTTCTTCAGTTGTTGGGGGATGGCGTAGTGCATGACGCGTCCGCGGGTGAGGGAGGACAGTTCGAGGATGGTAGTGAGGTGACCGAGGCGGTCCAGGGCCCAGGCCCCGAGCGGTGAGCGGTCCTCGATGGTCTCGAGGATCCCGAGCAGGTGGGGGACTGCTTTCACGGCGGTGTCCCAGGGGGTGCGGGCCACTTGAAGCCAGTCGGCGCAGGTGTCGCCGATCAGGTGGCGGATCAGCGCGGAGACGATCGGGTCGAAGAACGTGCCGGGAACGACGTCCTCGTACAGGTCGATCAGCTGCCGGGTCAGATGCGCGCCCTCCTCGGACGGCCCCATGTGCCGGATCATGTACAGGTCCAGGAACGCGCGGGCCTCCTCCAGGGTCGTGGGCACGGTGTCCTGGTCGACGCCGAGCATCGCGCCGACGACTCGCCAGGCGTAGAAGTAGGCCTCGGCGCCCTCGGTGGACATGTGGATGCCGAGGCGGTGCAGCGAGTCAAGGACGAGCAGGGAGAAGAACATCTGCCCGCCGATCATGTCCTCCTGGCAGATCGGCATGCCCTGTGTGGTGGTGTCCCAGCGGTTCTCACGCTTGAGGTGTTGGCGGATGGAGGCGTGCAGGAGGCGGACCTTCTGGGCGGCCGGAATGAAGCGGCTGCCGCCCTCGAACGCGCCGGGCTGCATGAGGTAGACGGTGAACTGCCCCGTCTCCGCCATCCTCCTGGAGGGGTATTTCAGTCCGTGGGTGGCCGACAGCAGGCGTGCCACGTGCGGGACGACGTAGCAGGCCGGCATGGAGGCGAACGACAGCGCGGTGGAGATGTGCACGTTGTTGTCGATGAAGAACAGGCGGGCCCGCTCCATCTCACCCCAGTCCACCCAGGCCGGCGGGGCGCTGGTGACCTGGAGGTACTCCCGGGCCACGTCGGGCAGCCCGTCGGGCAGGGGAGCACCGGCGGTGGACACGTACCGCATGAGGGTGTTGAACGTTCCGACCTCGCCGCGTTCGAACAGGGCGGCGACGGTGGCATCGGCGAGTTCGTCGCCGGCCTGGCGCAGGGCATCCATCGACGCCTCGGTGTAGCTCATCGCAGGGCTCCTTGATCTGTGGGGCGAGCGGGTGCCTTCGCGGGCACGAGGTGGCGCGGGGCCGCTGCCGTTGTGCGAGCGCGTCAGTGGTGACGTACCGCCGCCGACTGAGCCAGCGCGGTCAGGGCAATGGCGGCATGCCCGGGAAGGTTCAGGTCGTGCAGGCAGCGCGTGGCCTCTTCGACCCGCGCGGTGATCATTTCTTCGATACGGTCCGGCGCCTTCAACCGCAGCATCAGCGCGCGTACGGCCTCCAGACCGTCTCCGTCCAGGTCGCGTCGGCCCAGCAGGGCACCCAACTGCTCACGCTCCTCGCCACCGGCGATACGCCAGGTCTCCGCCAGCAAGGCGGTGGGCCGGTGGCCGCGCACATCGTCCAGGTTGGCCTTGCCGGTGCGTTCCGGATCCCCGAACAGGCCCAGCAGATCGTCCCTGAGCTGAAATGCCTCGCCCAGCGGCAACCCGTACGCGGAATACCCCTCGCGCAGCCGCTCACCGGCGCCGGCCAGCGCGCCGCCGATCAACAGGGGCTGCTCGACGGTGTACTTGGCGGTCTTGTACCGGATCACCTTCAGCGACGCGGAGGTGTCCGGCATTGCTCCGGTGTGCAGGATCTCCAGGCACTCACCGGCGATCAGCTCGCGGGCCAGCGCCGCCCACAGCGGGCGGGCCCGGCCGAGATAGGCGGCGGGCAGGCCGCTGGAGACAAACAGCTGACCGGCCAGCGACATCAGCAGATCCCCGACCAGCATCGCCAGCGAGCGGGCCGCGTTCGCCGCTCGCGGGCGGCACCGTGACGCGCTCCGCAGGGCCATGTGTGCGGTGGGCCGGCCGTGGCGCAGCGCACTGTCGTCGATGAGGTCGTCATGCACGATCGCCGCGGCGTGCACCAGCTCCATGGAAGCCGCGGCCCGCACCAGCGCGGCACTGTCCGGCTGCCCGGCCGCACGCCAGCCCCAGTAGCAGAACGCCGCCCGCAGCCGCTTGCCGTCCGCGACCGCCTGCTCCAGCTGCCGGGCGACGGGATGCAGAGCCGGATCGACCGCCGCGAACTCGTCGGCCTCCCGCCCGACGAAGTCGTACAGCACCTCATCCACGCGAGCCTTGAACGCGGCCGCTTCCCAGCGCTCAGACACCATCGCCGGCCCGCCGGGCCATGGCCTGCCGGGCGAGCACCTCCAGATGGGCCGGGGGCGCGGCTGCGTACCGGTCGAGCACCAGACGCCCGCGCGCGATCAACTCCTGCTCGGCCTCAGCCGCCAACTCCGCCGTGTCCGACCGATGAAACAGCCCTCGCACCGTGCCGAGCGCCGAACCCAAGGTGCTCACCGCCAGATCGGCCAGCCCCGCCACCAACAGCACCACGTGCTGTTCCGGATTTACAGAGCGTTCCGCTCCCCGAGTCATGCCTACCCCCACCCACGGAAGAATGTGAAGGCGCCAGTTGCCCGCCGCGCTCTTCCAGCGTCCTGCCACACCAGGCGGAGAGAAGGGGGAACTCACCAATGAGCGATCACACCGAATGGATGTACGGCCAGCACATCCCCAACCGCCGCCCTTCAAACGCGCGGACGAATCACCGGCGCGAGGCGGATCCGTGTCTTTGACGCCGGCCACGGGCGGTTTTCTCTCCGGTGGTTCTTGAGTACGAGGGGGCCGCCGGTGCCTACCAGACCTGGAAGGTGCGACGCCGGGGGAGGCGGGCAAATCCATTGTTGATGCCCGCCGTGTACCAACGGGTGTCCGGGGACGGTCGGGTGACAGGGTGTTGACGGGGGATGGGCTACGTCCTGCCTGGCCGGAGCCGGCCGACCAGTTCGGCGCTCGCCAGAGTGGCACTCGAAGCCCTGGAGAGCGCGACATCACCTCCCGCACGGGGACAAGCCTCCGCAAGGATGTCGCGCCCCACTGGTCGGCCCATCCACGCCGTGGATGGGCCGGATACGGGATCCGGATCGCGCGGAGGGTGGTGGTGCGGCCCCCGGCGGCCCATAGTCGTCGCTACCCGCGCGCCGCTGTCCGGACCAGCCGCCGACGTGCGGTCGTCCCCAGCATGCCGTGCGCCGTCGGCGCCCGAGAAGGCATGCCCGCCCTCGTACGCCGTCCCTTGGAGTCGCCATGCCCGGTTCCGTGCCCCCGCCCCCGCCCGCCGCCGCGGTCGACGGCGGTGCTCCGTCACCCGTCGCCGTGTCGGGCCCCGCTCATGTGGTGCGCCTGACCTTGCTGATGGCGGGCAGCTGTCTGCCGATCCTGGGTGCGGTGCTGATCGCCCCGGTGCTGCCGAGGATGCAGGATCACTTCACCTCGACGCCGGGGGCCAAGGCGTTGGTGCCCCTCGCGCTGACGGTTCCGGCGCTGTCGCTGGCACTGCTGGCACCCTTCGCCGGGGTGATCGTGGACCGGCTCGGCCGCAAGCGCCTGCTGATCGTGGCGACCGTCCTGTACGCCGTGTTCGGAACGGCTCCGCTCTGGCTGGACTCGCTGGGCGCGATCATCGCCAGCCGCGCCCTGGTCGGTGTCGCCGAGGCCGCCATCATGACCTGCTGCACCACCCTGATCGGCGACTACTACAGCGGCCGGCAGCGGGCGAAGTACCTGGCGCTGCAGGCCGTGTGTACCTCCGCGTCGGCGACCGCCTTCTTCGTGGTCGGCGGAGCCGTCGGCGCGGCGGGCTGGCGCGTGCCCTTCTGGATCTACGCCGTGAGCCTGGTGATCGCGCCGTTGATGGCCGCCGCTCTGCCCAGCCCGGCCGCCCGCGCGTCCACCCACGTGGCCCGTGCGTCCACCCACGTGGCCCGCGCGGCCACCCACAAGGCCCCGGCCGTGGCCATGACCAGTCGTCCGTTCCCCTGGCGGCCGCTGGCGGGGATCTGCGCCCTCACCTTCTTCGGAGCGATGGTCTTCTACACGGTCCCGGTGGAGATGGCGTACCTGCTCGACGACCTCGGTGTGGAGGACCCCGGCACCATCGGTCCGGCCACAGCGATCGCGAGCGCCGCCACCGTGGCCGGAGCGGTGATCTTCGTCCGGCTGAAGCGGGCCCCGGAGCCGATGCTGCCGGTCGTCTTCGCGGTCTGCGCGGCCGGTTTCGGGGTGATGTTCCTCGCGGGCAGCGCCCCGCTGCTGGTCGTCGGGGCGGTGGTCAACTGTCTGGGTACGGGCATGCTGCTGCCCGCCCTCCTCACCAGTGCCATGTCCCGGCTGGCGTTCGAGGACCGCGGCCGGGGCACGGGGCTGTGGACGTCGGCCTTCTTCGGCGGTGCGTTCGTCTGTCCGCTGGTGCTGCTGGGCCTGGAGTCGGCGGTCGGCTCTCTCGCCGGTGCGGTGGGCACGCTGGGGCTGGCCGCAGCGCTTGTCGCGGCGGGACTGTCGGCGGCTCGCCGCCATGCGGACGCCGTCGTGTCCGAACCGCTGCCGGAGCAGGCGGCCTGAGCACAGCAGACGCTGCAGACGCAGCGAACTCCGCCGCGGACCGGCCGCACGCCGCAGAACCCGTCCCCACGGCGGCCCATGGGGACGGGCCGTGCAGGTCCCGGGTCGTGGTCAGAGCCGGCCAGGCGCCGGCCCGGCGCCCTGTCCGGCGGACGGTGCCTCCGCCGTGCCGTGGCCCGTCAGTGTCGCGCCCACCTCCGCGGCCTTCTGCCGCAGCCAGATATGGGCCGCGTCCTGGGTGTGCACCGGATGCCACCACATCGCCTCCTGCACCGGTACGGCGTCGAAGGGACACGGCAGGACGCGCACCGCGGCGGAGCGGACCGCCTTGACTGCCAGGCGCTCCTGGATCATCGCGACCCGCCGGGTGCCCTCCACCATGTGGGGCAGCAGCTGGAAGGTCTGCACGGACACCTCGACCCGGGGACTGATGCCGAGCATGCTGAGCTGGCGGGCGGCCGGAGCGTCGTAGGGGCGCTGGTAGACGGCCCAGGGCAGGCGGGCCAGATGGTCCAGGGTGAGTTCGTCGCCGACCTCGGGGTTGTCGTCGGCGACCAGGCACAGCCATCGGTCCTGATGGAGGTCGACGGAAGGGAAGCCGTCGATGACGCCGTGCGGCATCAGCAGTCCGTCGACGGTGCTCAGCACGGTGGCGGTGTTGTCCACGACGGACGGTGCCGGGTTCTGGAAGGTGAGCCGGATCCCTGACGCCTCCCGGTGCAGGACGCGGGCGAGAGCGGCGCCGAACACGGCCGCGCCGTAGTCGGCGGCGAGCAGGGTGAACTCGCGGACCTCGGCGGCCGGGTCGAACTCGGCCTGGCTGGAGAAGACCCGTTCCAGCAGGTCGCACGCGGTGGCACTGCGGTCGCGCAGGGCGACACCGAGCGGTGTCAGCTCATAGACGTTGCCGGTCCGGGCGAGCAGTTCGTCGTCGAAGTGCCGGCGCAGCCGGGACAGCGCCGCGCTCATCGCGGGCTGGCTCAGCCCGACGCGCTCGCCGGCCCGGGTCACATTGCGCTCCTCCAGCAGCGCGCGCAGCGCGAGGACCAGATTGAGGTCGAGTCGGGACAGGTTCACCGGGCACCACCTACGCCAGCAAGAGGCATCCATGCCATGGATGAAACGCATCCACAGGATTGATTTCCGTGATTCAACGATCAGGTTCAGAGTAGACCGCAACCCAGCGGGAGGAAATCTGATGGCAACGCTCGCGCAACCTGCCGGCCCGTTCGTGCTCGGCACGCTCGCCGCCCAGGGCGGGGAACCGTTCCCCGGACTCGCGGCCCGGGACCGTGTACTCGACCTGAGGCGGACCCTGGACTGGGCACCGTCCGGGACGCGCGCCGTGCTGGAACGCTGGGAGGAGGCCCTTCCCCTCCTGCACACCCTCGTGGACGACGACACCCTGGACTGGCTGCCGATCGACGACCTCCATGTGCACGCTCCCGTCGAGCCGCGCCAGATCTTCCAGTCCGGCGCCAACTACCGCCAGCATGTGATCGACCTGGAGGTCGCCCACCGCTCGCCCGACGACCCGCGCACCGTGGAGGAGGCCCGCGCGGAGATCGCCGCGCTCATGGACCGCCGGGCCGCCGAGGACCTGCCGTACGTGTTCATCGGGCTGCCCAGCACCATCGCGGGCCCGTACGACGACGTCGCACTCCCCTCCTGGGCGAAGAAGCCGGACTGGGAGCTGGAGTTGGCGGCGGTCATCGGCAAGTCCGCCTACCGGGTCTCCGTCGAGGAGGCCCTGGAGTACGTCGCCGGGTACACGATCGCCAACGACCTCACCGACCGCGCGACCGTCTTCCGGCCGGACATGCCCGCGATCGGTACCGACTGGCTGCGCTGCAAGAACGCCCCCGGCTTCACTCCGCTCGGGCCCTGGATCGTGCCGACCGAGTCCGTCACCGACCCCGGTGACCTGCGGGTGACGCTGAAGCTGAACGGCGAGACGATGCAGGACGAGTCCACCAAGGACATGCTCTTCGGCGTCGCGCGGCTGGTGTCGTACATCTCGCAGACCTCCCGGCTCCTGCCCGGCGACCTGGTGCTGACCGGAAGCCCGGCCGGCAACGGCATCCACTGGGGACGGCTGCTGCGCGACGGTGACGTCATGGAGGGGTCCATCACCGGTCTGGGCGTGCAGCGCACCCGCTGCGTGGAGGAGAAGTCATGAGCCTGGACCGCCACGACCCGGAGGGGGCGATCGCCGAGGCCGCCAAGGTGTACTCCAACTGGGGGCGTTGGGGTGAGGACGACGTGCTCGGCACGCTGAACTTCCTCGACGAGGCCAAGCGGCGCGAAGGCGCGGCACTGGTGCGCCGGGGCGTGAGCTTCTCCCTCGCGCAGCGGTTCGACATGGACGGCCCGCAGAAGGGCTGGCGCCGGCGGACCAACCCGGTGCACACCATGCTCGACACCGGCACCGACGCGGCGCTGGGCAACCAGGGCTTCCCGCACGGTATCGGCGGCGCGGACGACGTGATCGCGATGCCGCTGCAGTGCTCCACCCAGTGGGACGGCCTCGGGCACATCTTCGACCACGGCAAGGCATGGAACGGACGTGACGCCGAGAAGGTCGTCACCTCCGCCGGCGACCTGGTCACCGGGATCGAGCACATGGCCCCCCACGTCGCCGGTCGCGGAGTACTGCTGGACGTGGCCCGGGTCGTCGGTGACGACGACGGCACGCCGGAACTGCCCGACGGTTTCGCGATCACCACGGAGCACCTGACCGCGACCGCCGAGGCCCACGGCGTGAGCGTCGGCCGCGGCGACATCGTCCTCGTCCGCACCGGGCGCCTCGCCCGCGCCCGGCGTGACGGCTGGGGCGACTACGCGGGCGGCCCGGCGCCCGGTCTGTCGTTCACCACGGCCGGATGGCTGCACGGCAGCGAGATCGCCGGGATCGCCACCGACACCTGGGGCTTCGAGGTACGGCCCAACGAGTTCGAGGGCGCCTTCCAGCCGCTGCACCAGGTCGTCATCCCCAACATGGGCCTGCTGATCGGCGAGATGTGGGACCTGGACGACCTCGCCGAGGACTGCGCGGCCGACGGCGTGTACGAGTTCTGGCTGACCGCCGCACCGCTGCCCATCACCGGAGCCGTCGGCTCCCCGGTCAACCCCATCGCCGTCAAGTAACCCGCCCGGCCGCCGACGGGCCCGGCCGTCGCCCCGCTCGGACTCCCAGCGCCCAGCCGCCAACCCGGTGCCGGCCGACCACCTCGGCCCCAGCCTCCGACCGCCCCGGCCCCAGCCGCTGACCAGCGGCGCCGATCCGCTCACCCGCCGCGTGCGGCGCCACCTTCCTCCGACCGCCTCGGCCCCAGCCGCAGACCAGCGGCGCCGATCCGCTCACCCGCCGCGTGCGGCGCCACCCTCCTCCGACCGCCTCGGCCCCAGCCTCCGACCGCCTCGGCCCCAGCCGCAGACCAGCGGCGCCGACCCGCTCACCCGCCGCGTGCGGCGCCACCCTCCTCCGACAGCAGCGGCGCACCCGGCCCCGCGCACCGTCCCACCTCGCACCCCGTCCCCTCGCACCCCGTCCCCAGCTCGCACCCCGTCCCCACCCCCGGCCCGCGCTGCCAGCGGGCGAGCCGCACACCGCCGCCCGAAGCCGCGCGGCCCAACCTCGGGAGGTTTCCCCGACATGGCTGACACCCTCACCCACTCTCGACCTCGCTCGAGCGGGGGGAGCCCCACCGTCCTCGTCATCGGCGGGGGCGCCTCCGGCAACGCCGTCACCATCCTGCTGCGCCGTGCCGGTGTCAGCGTGGACCTGATCGAGGCCCAGCCCGACTGGAACGCCACCACCGGCTCCGGTATCACCCTCCAGGGCAACGCCCTGCGCGTCCTGCGCGAACTGGGCGTGTGGGAGCAGGTGAGCGCCTCGGGATTCGCCTTCGGCTCGCTGGGCGTGGCCGCCCCCGACGGCACCGTCCTCTTCGTGGTCGAGGACCTCCAGACCGGCGGCGACGACCTGCCCGCCACCCTCGGCATGCAGCGCCCGCAGCTCCAGCAGATCCTCATCGACGCGGTCCGCGCCTCCGGCGCCACCGTCCGCCTGGGCACCATCGTCGACACCCTGGAGCAGGACGCCGACGGCGTCTCGGTCCGCTTCAGCGACGGCACCGAGGGCCGCTACGACCTGGTGATCGCCGCGGACGGCCTGAACTCCGCCACGCGCACCGCGGTCGGCATCACCGACGCACCCGAGCCCACCGGCATGGCGATCTGGCGCATCGCGGCCCCCCGTCCCGAGGGCCTGGACCGCACCGACCTGGCGTACGGCGGCCCGGCCTACATCGCGGGCTACTGCCCCACCAGCGAGAAGACCATCTACGCGTACGTCGTCGAGGCCGGCCGCGACCGGGCCTCCATCGACCCGGCCACCTACGCGGACGAGATGCGCCGGCTCGCCCAGGCCTACGGCGGTTACTGGCCCGAGATCACGAAACACATCGACGACCCGGCCAAGGTCAACTACACCTGGTTCCACCGCCACCTCGTGGAGGGCCCGTGGCACCGCGGCCGGGTCGTGCTGGTCGGGGACTCCGCCCACTGCTGCCCGCCCACCTTCGCCCAGGGCGCGGCGATGTCCCTGGAGGACGCCTCCGTCCTCGCCGAGCTGCTCACCACCCGAAGCGACTGGGACGACCAGCTCTTCACCGACTACCACGCACGACGCCTGCCCCGCGTACGCATGGTCGTCGACGCCTCCGTCCAGCTCGGCCAGTGGCTGCTCGACGGGGTGCGCGACGCGGACGTGCCCGGACTGGTGGGCCGCACCATGAACGCGCTGAAGGAACGCCCGTGACCGAGCCCCTGCCGACACCGACGATCGACGTCCACGCCCACCTCCTGCTCCCGGAGGTCGAGGAGGCCGTCGCCGGTCACCCCGGCCTCGCCGAGGCACGCGACCTCGACGCCCGTCGCAACGGGTCGGCGGCCCTGGCCGTGAACGGTCCCATGGTCGGCGCACGCGTGCCGAAGCTGACGGACGTCACCGTGCGCCTCGCGGCCATGGACGCGGCCGGCGTGGACGTGCAGTTGGTCAGCCCCTCGCCGTCGCACTACCACTACTGGGCCGAGCCCCGGCTGGCCGAGCGGGTCTGCCGGCTGGCCAACGAGGGGACCGCGGCACACCGCGCCAAGGCCCCCGACCGGCTGCACGGCCTCGGGCTGGTTCCCCTGCAACACCCCGACCTCGCCGTCGCCCTGCTCGACCACGCACTGGACCAGGGACTGAGGGGCGTGGAGCTGTCCTCGCACGCGCCGGGGCCGGGCGGGACACGAGCGGTGGAACTGTCCGACCCGCGGCTCACCCCCTTCTGGGCACGCGCGGAGGAGGCCGGCGCCCTGGTCTTCCTGCACCCGTTCGGCTGCACGCTCGACGAGCGCCTGGACCAGTGGTACCTGTCCAACACGGTCGGCCAGCCCACCGAGAACGCCGTCGCCCTCTCCCACCTGATCTTCTCCGGTGTCCTGGACCGCCATCCGGGTCTGAAGCTGATCGCGGCGCACGGCGGCGGCTACCTTCCCGCCCACATCGGCCGCTCCGACCACGCCTGGCGGGTTCGCCCCGACGCCCGGGACTGTGCCCGTGAGCCGAGCAGCTACCTGAAGCAGCTGTACTTCGACTCCCTCGTCCACGACCCGCACGTGCTGCGGGAGCTGGTCCGGGCCGCCGGTCCGGACCGGGTCCTGCTCGGCTCCGACTTCCCCTTCGACATGGGCACCGACGACCCGCTGGGCGCGCTGCGCGCCGCGGACCTGCCCGACCCCGACCTTCACGCCATCCGCGGCAAAAACGCCGCCACCCTGCTCAACCTCGCCTGAGGAGGCCCCATGAGCAACCGCCTGCTCACCCACCTGCGGCACGTCGACCTCGCCGTGCCCGACTACGACAAGCAGCTCGACTTCTACGCCGGCGTCTGGGGCCTGACCAAGGTCTCCGAGGACTCCGGGATCTCCTTCCTCGCCGCCGAGGGCAGCCCCGAGCAGTACGTCGTACGGCTGCGCCAGGCCGACGAGAAGCGCCTCGACCTGGTCTCCTACGGGGCGGGCAGCCCGGCCGACGTCGACACCCTCGCCGAGCGACTCCTCACCCAGGGCGTGCAGTTGATCTCCCAGCCGGGAAAGGTGGACACCCCCGGCGGTGGCTACGGCTTCCGCTTCTTCGACGTCGACGGTCGCACCATCGAGGTCTCCGCCGACGTCGAGTCCAGGCAGCACCGCAGGGTGGAGGAGAAGGAGGCGATCCCGGTCCGTCTGTCCCACGTGGTGCTCAACTCCCCGGACCTGAACAGGACCCGCGAGTGGTACGAGCGCCACCTCGGCTTCCGTCTCTCCGACACGCTGGGCCATCCGCACATGGGCGAGGTCATGCACTTCATGCGGATCAGCAACCAGCACCACTCGATGGCCATCGCCAAGGGCCCGCACACCTCGCTGCACCACGTCTCCTTCGAGATGCGCGGCCTGGACGAGTACATGCGCGGCTCGGGTCGTGTGATCCGCTCCGGCGCCCGCAAGCTCTGGGGCCCGGGCCGGCACCTGGCGGGCGACAACACCTTCACGTACTTCCTCGACCCGCACGGCAACACCGTCGAGTACACCACCGAGCTGGAGGAACTGGACGAGGACACCTGGCACCCCCACGTCTACGACTTCTCCCAGCCCGAGGTCACCGACCAGTGGGGCACGGCGAACCCGATGAACGAACTCATCGTCAAGGAGTCGTTCAACGACGTCGACCGCGGCGTGTTCGTCGCCCCGCCGGTCTGACCGCCCGGCCGGCAAGATCCTCCGGCCACCGGGGGCGCGGTGATCCGCTGTCCTGTCATGACTGAACTCCGTGTCATGACTGACCTCCGCGCCCCCGGCTCCTTCGTGCCTGCCCGCCCGCCCCACGCCGACTGGACCCTGCCATGCGCTTCGCCACTTACGAACACCGCGATCAACACCATGTGGCCGTCATCGACAAGGACGGCACCCTCCGCCCCCTGTCCGGTGTCCACTGCCTCACCGGACTGCTCACCGAGGCGGGCAGCACGCCGGAACTGCTCGACGCGGGCACCAGGCTGCTCGACGCCCAGGCCGGCCCCCACGTCTCCGAAGTGCGGCTGCTGCCGCCGCTCCAGCCGCCCACCGTGCGGGACTTCGTCACCTTCGAGGAACACGTCGAGGGCGTACGGCGCTCCGTGGACGGGGCCGCCGGGGTGCCGGAGCGGTGGTACGCGGCGCCGACCTTCTACTTCACCAACCCCTACGCCGTGTACGGCCCGCACGACGACATCCCCGTGCCCCCGGGGTCGAGCCTGCTCGACTTCGAGCTGGAGGTCGCCGCCGTGATCGGCAAGGAGGGCCGCGACCTCACCCCCGAGCAGGCCCGCGACCACATCGTCGGCTACACCGTCTTCAACGACTGGACGGCCCGTGACCTGCAGTCCGCCGAGATGAAGGTCGGCCTCGGCCCCTGCAAGGGCAAGGACACCGCCACCACCCTGGGCCCCTACCTGGTCACCGCCGACGAACTGGAGCGGTACCGGGACGCGGACGGCTTCCTGCGCCTGGCACTGACCGCCACGGTGAACGGCGAGGTCGTGGGCAGGGACCTGCTGTCCAACATGAGCTGGACCTTCGAGGAACTGGTCGCCTACGCCTCGCGCGGCACCGTCGTCCGCCCCGGCGACGTCCTCGGCTCCGGCACCTGCGGCAACGGCGGCTGCCTCGCCGAACTGTGGGGTGTCCGGGGCGAGCAGTCCCCGCCCCCGCTGAAGCCGGGAGACACCGTCACCCTCACCGTCGAGGGCATCGGCACCGTCTCCAACACCGTGATCGCGGGCAGGGAGCCCGAGCCGTTGCCGACCGCCCGCCGCCGCACCCGGGAGCGGCCGTGAACGACCTGCACCCCAAGAGACTCCTCGGCAAGGTCGTCGTCGTCACCGGCGCCGCACGCGGTCAGGGCGCCGCCGAGGCCAAGGCCCTGACCCGCGAGGGCGCCCACGTCATCGCCACCGACGTGGCTCGGGCGCCGGGCTGCCGCCGCCTCGACGTCACCGACGAGGAGCACTGGGCACAGCTGGCCGCCGAACTGAGGGAGTCGTACGGCCAGGTGCACGGCCTGGTCAACAACGCGGGCATCACCTGGCGCGCCCGCCTCGACGAAGTGACCCCCGACGACTTCGCCCGTGTCCACGCCGTCAACGTCACCGGCCCGCTGCTGGGCATCCAGCACCTGACGCCGCTGATGCCGTCCGGCTCGTCCATTGTCAACGTCGGTTCTGCCGCCGCGCTCAGCGGCCATTACCCGGTCGCCTACACGACCAGCAAATGGGCGCTGCGCGGCCTGTCGAAGACCGCGGCCACGGAGCTCGGCCCGCGCGGCATCCGTGTCAACACGATCCACCCCGGCTTCATCGAGACCGAGATGACCGCCTCCGCCACCCCCGCCTTCCGCGAGGCGAACATCCGGGAGACCCCTCTCGGCCGCACCGGCACGGAGGACGAGGTCGCCCCGCTCGTGGTCTTCCTCCTGTCCGACGATTCCTCCTTCATCACCGGCGCCGAGATCCCGGTCGACGGCGGACTCACCGCGCACGGCGGCGTCAAGTCCATCTCGGACGCTCTGCGTCCGACTGCTGCCGGACCGACTGCTGCGAGTTCAAAGGCGAATTGAATACGGCTGTCAGGGATGCGCGGCGGCGCCGCGGTTCGCGGCCGAGAGCGCGATCGCCGTCGGCGGCGACCTGCGGCACGAGTCCGCGCTCAAAACCCAGCGTCTCGTCACGAAGGTCGTGCTGCGCGTCGGCGGGGGAGAGGCCGGGTCCGGCACGGTGCAGGCGTGCGGGGTGGCGCCACCGGCCGCGGGCGTCGCGGGCGACGCCTACGCCGACTTTTGGAGTCGGCGGGTCACAGAGTGGATCAGCGCGAAGGCCGTGGTCGTGAGTTTGGTGCATCAGGGCGTCCTGCGGGATGGCCACGTCACCGACCCGCGACTACTTCCAGCAGAGGGCCACCGCACGGTGATCTCCCAGCGCGCCCTCCTGGCTCCGGGGGAGATCGCGGCGGTCGTCGCCGACCTCGGCCGGGCCACGGGCACATGCACGCGGCGGCCCTGCCGCCAATCCGCTGAACGGGAGACACCGCCGCCGCCCCGCAGCAGGCGGTGGTCTGGGTGTGGTCGGTGGTGGCGAGCGGTGCTCCTGCGAGTACCGCTGTCAGGGCCTGAACAGGCCGATGACGGCTTTGCGCACTGTCTCCTCCTGCGTTTACCGGAATCCGGTGCCGTGTGAAGCGGTCACGTGCCCGCCGACCGGTCGCCCCGTCTGATCCACCGGTTGACCACCGTCCGAGAAACCCCAGCTCACACGGGGTTTCCCTGCCGACCTCCAAACGGGCAACAGGAAACCCGTCGACCCCGACCGTCCCCCCGGAACAGGCTGCTCCCGTCAAGTCGAAGCTCGGCCTGCGACGACGCAGGCCACCCGCTAGGGGGAACCATGCGCAAGGTGATGAGCGCCACCGCCGCGTTGGCGACCGCCGCCACGGCAGTGCTGTCGATGAGCGGCGCCGCCCAGGCCGCGCCCGCCGGTGACTCCACGGTGTACGGATGCAGGTCCGGCAACGTGTGCATCTGGGCCCAGGGTGTCGAACCCTTCGACGACCCGCACCCGACGGTCCAGTACTCCAGCTACGGCTACCACAACCTGAGCAACCAGTACGGGGAGCATGCGGTCCTCAACAACCAGTACGGCGGCGCCACCGCCCACCTGTGCAAGAACTACGGCGGCACCAACTGCGTCGAGATCCTCTTCCAGGACGATTGGGCGTACGAGAACCTCACGCCGATCAATTCCATCACTCTCGACCGGCCGTAGCGCCCCCTTCGCCACGGAGGAGCGACCGCCGGGCCGGACCACACCGGTCCCGGCGTCCCGTTCTCGCCACCCCGGTCGTGCGGCCGGTATGGATGCTCAGCACACCGTCCGCCCGGGCCTCGCCCGGATCGGAACCGGCTGGAGCACGCTCGACCTAACGGCCCAACACCTTGAAGCGGCGGGCCGGTTCCTGCTCGTGCGCCACGGCCCGCCACCTGGTTGTCCAGACGAGGCCCTTATAGCCCTGCCAGCCGGTGGCGATCCCCACCCGCGCGCCGAAGGATCCCTTGCCGTCGCCGTGTCGGGCCGGTAGAAGGCCGGCCCCTTCCAGTTCCTGATCCTGAGCATCAAGTCGAAGCCCAGCAGGTGCGCCAAGGTGAAGACAGACAGCGACTGGCCCTGGGGCGCACGGGCCCCGTTCGCACAGAACGCGACTGACCGGGCGGCTGAGCGGAGCGCGTTCCTGATCGCCCGGGGCCGGGACGGCCCACGTCTCAGGCCCGCCTGCGGGCCGACCCCCGCGCCGGGGCGTGCAGCAGTGGGTCGTCGGGGCGCCGGGCATCGGATTCTCCATACTTCCGGCAGAAAAACGTGCAACCTTGCGGCCAATCCAGCTGTCTCCCCTAACAGGACATTCACCCTCTTGGGGGACGAGATGGTAAGAAATAGGACAGTCTGGGCTACGGCGGCTCTCATGGCCACTACGCTGGGAGCGGCCACGGTGCCGGCCATGGCCGACACCGCCTCCGCCACGCAGGCGGCGACCGTCTGCCCGGCCGGCTGGGGCAGCGTCGGAAAGACGAACTCGGCCAGCACGGCCGGTCACTACGTCACGAACGCCAGGACCGGCCGCCACGACTGCTATGACCGGTTCGTCATCGACGTCCCCGGTGCGCCCGCCGACCAGCTCGGCTACAGCGTGCGGTACGTCGACCAGCTGATCCAGGACCCGACCGGCCACAGCATCCCCGTCAGCGGCGGCGCCATCCTCGAAGTGATCGTGCGCGCACCCGCCTACGACATCGACTCCGGCACCCCCACCTACCCCGGCCGGGCGGGCAAGCTGCTGCCCGGCGTGAACCTCACCGGCTACCGCACCTTCCGCGACGCCAAGTTCGCCGGCACCTTCGAAGGCCAGTCCCAATTCGGACTCGGACTACGAGCCCGACTGCCCTTCCGCGTACTCCCGCAGGCCGGACACCTCGTCGTGGACGTCGCCCACACCTGGTGAAGCACCCACCACCCCGTACCCGAACCGAGCCGCGCTGCTACGGTCGCTGGCTTCCCGATGACTTCGTCCACCCTGTCCGGGTGCCGCTCCGCCTCGTACGCGACATCCGCCTCCGCTACGGCGTCTTAGCTCGACATCAACCGACGGTGCTGCGCGCGCGGATGGCGTCCAGCCGGTCCCGCCGCGGCGTCGCGTGACGGCTGTGGGAGCGTCAATGCCTGCAGTTGGCCTGGGAGTTGCTGCATTATGTGCTGTCTGGCCGCATTCGCGGCCGGGCTGCCGGGATACATGTAACGGGAGGCTGAGCCGACGTGGGTGTTCCTGCCCAGCAGGGGCGGGGCGAGGATCTGGTCCCTTTGTGGGGGCGCAAGCCGACGGTAACGTGTCCGCGCTGCACCCTGGCGACGCAGCGTCACCGCACCGTGGACTTCGACGGTGTGAACATCTACCGGTCCCAGTCCGGCCCTGATCCGGCTGGTGTGGTGTAGGGCGAGGATCCGTCGCTGGAGCGGGTGTGGATCGCGCTGATGCCGGGGGACTATCCGGCGAGGCTCTTCGCGGACACCGAGCTCTACCACCTGGTCGGCGGGATTGCCTGGCCAGGCCCGCATCACGGTGACTACGGCAGTGCCAAGGTCGACCACAACGCGTGCTGTCTGGGGCGGCATGCGAGTCGGCCCACGACCAGTCGGGGGGCGGGGGAGCTGCGGCAGGCCATGCGAGTGCGGCTCACCCGCAGCACCGCCGGATGACGGGCAAGGGCGACCAGCCGTACGAGACGCCCAGGATCAAGTCCGATCTCGCGAGGATCACATTGCGTGCGGAGAAGGAGGCGGCCCGTCGCCGTGCCGCGCGGGAAGGCCGGCCGCCGGTCCACCGCAGGGAGACGGTCGCGCCGCGCTCGAGCATCAGTTCCTCGACCTCGCGGAACGACAGCGGAAAGCGGTGGTGAAGCCACACGCAGTGGGAGATGACCTCGACCGGGTACCGGTGGCCCTTGTATGACAGCTCCTATGAGACGGTGCGGCGGTGGTGTGGCAAGCTCGGGCAGCAGTACGCCAACGCCCTGCGGCGCCGGCAGCCCCGGCCTGGGGACAAGTGGCACCTGGACGCAGTCTTCATCAAGATCAACGGCGAGCAGCGGTACCTGTGGCGGGCCGTCGACCAGGACGGCAACGTGCTGGACATCCTGGTGCAGAACCGTCGGGGCAAGGCCGCGGCCAGACGTTTCTTCCGCGGACTCCTGAAGAAGACCGGCGCGGTGCCGCGGGTGATCGTCACCGACAAGCTCCGCTCCTACGGCGCGGCCCACCGCGAGGTCATGCCCTGCGTCGAGCACCGCCAGTCGAAGTACCTCAACAACCGGGCGGAGAACAGCCACCAGCCCACCAGGCAGCGCGAACGGGCGATGAAAGGCTTCCGCTCAGTGGGCGGGGGCACAGCGGTTCCTCTCCGCGTTCAGCGGCGTCTCACCCCACTTCCGACCCCGCCGACACCTGATGCCTGCACACGACTACCGCGCCGAGATGACCGTCCGCTTCGCAATCTGGGAGCAGATCACCGGCGTCGCCGACGTCGCTGCCACGGCCTGAGCACAGCCCGGACCCGGGTTCCACCAGGCCCGACGCACCATCAGACACCTACTCACCCAATAACGTCACAGCGCCGCCACGAGACATGCTCGACCAGCTCGTGCGGGACGTCGAGCGTGGAGGATACGGAACCAACGAGCCCCCCGGCCGTCGGCGTGTTGAGTGAGATCACCACACCAACGACGAGGGGCTTCGCCACGTCACCCCATCTGACCAGCCTGTTTCACTCCTCAGACCCCAGGATGTTCACTGAACCGGGCCTCCCACGAACCGGTCGGCGGGTCCGTATTGTGTGCCGGTCCGATCTTCTGTGTCACCCTCCGGCCTCGACGTACCGGAATTCCGGACCGAAGGTCATCTCGCTGCCATCCGACAGTGGGATCTGCATCAGCTGCCGCGCCGGAGTCTCCATTTTGCGCATCTCCTTGACGGCTTGGTTCAGGAATTGTGCCGATGTTGGCGTACTTGACGGATCAGCGCCCCAGGCGTTTTCGAGGGACCGAAGCATCGCACTGTAGTGCTGATTGAAGGTGTCAAGGAGTCCACGCACCTCACTGGAGATCGGAATCCCTCCCTGCTCCCAGCCGCCGGTGGGGACTGTCCCCATGCGGGAGGTGCGTGGCATGGGAATCTCGTCGCCTTGGAAGTCGAACCGCTGCGGGTCGCTTGACACCAAGACCAGTTTTCGGCCGTGGAAAATCTCCCGGAAGGAGTAGAAGTGGGCCAGTTCCCCCGGCTGCCCCGGGAAGGGGTTGTCCGGCGACGAGGTAGTTCCTTCCCCCTGTTCCTTGATGATCGTGATGGCAGCATCTACGTCATCCAGCGATGTGAGGGCGACGACATCGTTCCCCATGCCGTGGAACGACATGTCCCTGGTGACCTGCTTGGTTCCCTTGATGAGCTGCGGCTGGTTCCGGAACGCTTCAAGGATTTGCGTGTAGAAGGCCCCGATGGACGTGTGGACTTCCGCGTCCTCGACGACAGGGTCGTCGGGCCTCTCGATCTGGGAGTACATGTTGACCGCCTCCCTCGTCAGGCCGGTGAGGGAAACGGACAGCTCGGGCCGTACGCCGCCGGGCAGTGGGCCGGGATATTTCGGCACCAGTGCCGCGTCGGCGATCCGGGGGGTGCCGCCGATGGTGGTGAGCATGTTGCAGACCAGGCCCATGTGGGACATCTCGTCGAAGATGATTTCCTTGATCGTTTCGGAGACGTCGCCGTCACGGTCCGGATCTTCGATCGACCAGAGACCGCACAAGTAAGGGGGAAGCGTCGCCAGCTCCAGCAGGACTGCCTGCTGCAGTGCGTTTTTCAGCCACAGCTCGTCGTGTTCCTCGGCGGGCATCCGCATCAGTTCGACGATCATATTGCTTCGATAGTTGAGAACCGTGGACACAGTGGTCTCCTTCTCGCTCACGGGGGATTTTGATTCATTGTGAAATACGGCGGGTGTGCGTCACTGGAGGTGCGAGACCGCGCTGGCAGAGTTCATCCGTACGGTGGTCGTGGGTTGCGATACGTCGAAGCGGTGCTCGGGGAGGAATTCCTATCGCCCGGTAGGGATTCCCGTGTCGACTGCTGTCACATTCACCTGTTTGGCCGCGGCTCGTCGGAGTGCAATCCGGCACGACAGGCCTCCCCGGAGGTGACCGTAGAAGAGGAACGGTGCTCCTGGAGCCCGCCTTCACTCGCGAAGCTGTCGAGCAACCTCGTGCTCAGGTGAACGCAAGTCGGCAGTCGGGAGCAACTGAGGACGTGATGGCCAAGTCGCGTATCACTGAATGATCCACCAGGCTGGACATCAGGTCCTGCACCGCCCACGACAGCCTTCTGCTGCCTCCGACTGATCCAGGTCAGACGGACCCATCCACGGGGCGGGCTTCTGTTCCGGCACCGGCCACCCTGTAGGCCAGCCCGGAAGACCTCACGTTCCAGGCTCGATGAAAGGGGCCCGCATGCCCGTCGATCTCAACAACCCCCTGTCGTGGAAGAACGCCACCGGTGAAGCCGACACGATGCTGCAGAATCTGCAGGCCAATATTCTGAAGGGCCACGTACGCGAACACCTTCAAATCCGGCTGCTGCAGTTCGGCCAGGGCGCGGAAGCCATTGCGGAGGCGCGGGCGTTCCTGACCGGGCTGGCCCCGCTGGTGAAGTCGGCCAAGACGCAACTTCAGGAAGTGAAGGCCTTCAAGGAGAACGGGCCGAAGGACGTGTCGGACGTGCCATACGTCGGTGTGGGACTGACATTCGCGGGCTACGAACAGCTGGAACTGGCGGACCGGGCTCCCTCCGATGAGGCGTTCAGGAGGGGGATGCGGGACGAGGGGACCCGGGAAAAACTGGGAGACCCGGAGGTCGCGCAGTGGGAAGCCGGCTTTCAGGAGACGATCCACGCCGTCGTTCTGGTCGGCGGCGCCGAAGCCGGCCCGGTAAACAGCAAGTGCCAGGAGATTGAGGGCCTGCTGACGGGCTCGATCCGTGTGCTCGGCAAGGAGACGGGACGCGGCATGCACAATGCGAACGGTGATGGGATCGAGCACTTCGGCTATGTCGACGGCCGCAGCCAGCCCCTGTTCCTTACCGAGGACCTGGAGGAAGAGCTCCGCCGGACCGACGGAGTCTCCGTATGGGACCCGGCCCAGCCACTGGAACGCGTACTGGTCGCGGATCCGGCCGCACCCGACCCAGCGACGGACTTCGGCAGCTACTTCGTGCTGCGCAAGCTGGAGCAGAACGTCCTGGCGTTCAGGCAGGCGGAGGAAGCCCTCGCCGATGCGTTGAAGCTTGAGAACAACGACCGCGAGCGAGCCGGTGCCATGCTCGTCGGCCGCTTCAAGGACGGCACTCCGCTCACGCTGCAGGCCACGCCCGGAGCACACAGCCCGGTGATGAACAACTTCAACTACGCGAGCGACGGCGCCGCCGACAAGTGTCCGTACCAGGCACACATCCGCAAGACCAATCCGCGCGGCTCCGGCGGCTTCGGGCAGCCACCGGAAGCCGAACGCCGCCACCTGATGGCGCGGCGCGGGCAGACCTATGGCGAGCGGTCCGAGGGCGACCTTCCCGAGACCGGCGTCGGCCTGCTGTTCATGGCATTCAACTCCGATCTGAACAAACAGTTCGAGTTCACGCAGCACACCTGGGCCAACAATCCCGGCTTCCCAGAGCCCGGTGAAGGTGAGTCGGCCCCCGGTCTCGACCAGGTCATCGGGCAAGGCGATCGCCCCCCGGCGACCTGGCCGCGGGTGTGGGGCGAGGCGGAGGGCCAGGAAGTCCCTGCAACTGCAATGGTGCAGGCCGTGACCATGAAGGGCGGCGAGTACTTCTTCATGCCCTCGCTCTCCTTCCTGCGCGGTCTGTGACCGGCACGCACCGACCACCACGAGTCCTCAGCCCCGCCCTCGACAGCACCGTCACCGCCGACACCCACCTCACCGACGACGACGCCGCGCCGGTGATGGCGCACCCGCCTGGAGCAGAGCCCGCCTCGTCGCGCTCAGCTGCGATCCCCCGGGGTGCACTCCGCACAAGCACTGACCCCGAAGGCCGCCTCGTGAACTGCACGAGGCGGCCTTCGCCGTGCGCGGCGCTACTGGTCTCCGACCGGCGTACGTGCCCTGCGGAACTCGGCGCGGGCCAGCAGGGAGAAGACGGCCGTGGCGCACAGGGCGACGACGGCGATGGCCCATTCGAGGGCGCCGCTGTGCTGGTCGGGATCGACCCCGAAGACCTCCTCGATCCAGTCGGGCCAGAACAGGGTGAGGAGGCACAGCAGGCCGCTCACGACGGCCAGGACAGCCTCGATCCGGCCGCGCAGGCGCACGTTCCGCATCATCGTCGTCACCTTCGCCTTCGGTCGGCCGCGTCACACCGCGGACAGGTCGATCTCGAACATTCCGCGGCCGTGGGTGACACAGACCAGGGTCTCGTCCATCCAGAACAGGTCGTCGACCGAGCAGTTGGTCGGGCCCTCGTTGGTCGGCGACCAGGTCGCCCCCTTGTCCTCGCTGGCGAAGAGACCGACCTCGGTGCCGCAGTAGAGGAGAACGTCGCGCCGTGGATGCACGGTCACCGCGCGGATGGGGGCGTCGGGCAGCGTGCCGGAGAGGTCGGCCCACCGCGCGCCGCCGTCGTGGGTCACCCACAGGTTGTCCGGTTCGAAGCCGCCGAAGGAGACGTAGGCGGTGTCCACGTCGGTCGGGTGGGCGGTGATGCAGGCGCAATAGCGCTTCGGACGCAGCGGGTTCGGGCCACCCACCCCGACGCGCCGCCAGGCCGGAGCGGCCGTGGTTGCGTCGGTGGAGTGGAAGACCTGGCCGTCGTCGTGGCCCACCCAGACCACATCGGAGTCGGCAGGCGAGATCGCCAGGGCGCTGATCGGGGCGCTGCTCTTGGCGTCGGGGCCGGTCCTGGGTTTGATCGAGTGCCAGGCGGGCCCCGAGGTGGGGGTGTTGGGCGCCTTGGCGTTGTCGGTCCGCCACAGGTCCAGGCCGCCGGCGAGCAGCCGCTCGGGCTCGCCCGGGTCCAGCACGAAGGGCGCGATGAAGAGCGCCGTGCCGTCCTTGGCGTCGGGGATCCGGAACGGCTCCGGCTTCCAGTCCCATTTGCGCTTCTGCTCGTTGAAGAACATTCCGCTGATGTAGCGGTGCGGGTCGTCCTCGGTGGCGCCGCCGTCGGTGTTGCGGTGGATGTTCAGGTTGACGTACTCGCCGTAGAAGACGCCTGGGTCGGCGGGTTCGCAGGCGCACCAGCCGCCGTCCCCGCCGGAGAACTCCTGCCACCCCTCGGTGCCGGCCTCCGGGTCGAGGACGAGGGAGCCGTTGTCCTGGGCGCCGCCGATGATCCTTCCGGTGACGGGGTTCCCGGCGCCGCCGAAGAACTGGGTGACACCGTAGTTGTTGACCAGTTCGGTCCAGCCCCGCACGAACGGCGCCTTCGGCTCGGTCCCCACCTTGGCCAGGTCCGCCATGAACACCCCGCCGTCGGTGCCGAAGAACACGGTTCTGTCGTGCACCCCGTCGTAGGCGGGATGCGACACGATGACGTGCTGGTCCGCGTGCGCCGACTCCGGCGCGACCTGCCAGGTGCTGATCTCGGCCAGGTGGTCGCCGCCGTCCGTGCTGCGCCACAGGTTGATGCCGCCCACCACGAGCAGGTCCTCGTCCGTGGGGTCCCCGGCCCAGACGGCGTTGCCGTACCAGCCCTGGCCGCCCAGGTAGTCGGCCCGCTTGCCGTCCGGGCCGCGGCCGGGCCGGGGCTGGTAGGTTCGCCCGCCGTCGTCGGAGCGCCAGATGCCGCCGAGGCCGTCCAGTTCCACCGAGGCGTACACGACCGCCGGGTCCTTCGCCGCGTACGCCACCGACACCCTGCCCCGCCAGGTGCTGTGGGCCGCCTCCTGCCAGGTTTTGCCGCCGTCTTCGCTGAACCAGGCCTTGGCGCCGCGCAGCGCTCCGGCGACCGCCCGGCCGCTGTCCGAAGGGTCGAAGACGACCGTGCCGACGGGGACGCCGAGGACCCGTGTCCAGTCGCTGTGCGCCGGGTCCGAGCTGCGGAAGAGGCCGGTGGAGGTGGCCGCGAGGACGACCTCGCCGGACGCGGACACCGCGATCCCGGACACGGCGCGGAAGTCGTTCGTCTGCGTGGCCGGCAGGGGTTTCCAGGTGGCGCCGTCGCTGGTGCGGAAGACTCCGTTGCCGCGCAGCGCGTCGATGTTGAGGAGCTCCCCGGTGCCGGCGTACAGGGTGTCCGGGTCGGAGGGGTCCATCGCGAGGGCCCCGCAGGCCAGGTTGGCGAGGAAGTCGTCCACGGGCCTCCAGGCCTTGCCTGCGTCCCCGGTGTGCCAGACCCCGCCGCCCGCGCTCGCGGCCCACATCCGCTCCGGGTGGTCCGGGTGGATCACGATGCCGAGGGTGCGGCCTCCGATGTTCCCGGGGCCGAGCCACTTCCAGCGGGCGAGCGCCAGCCCCGCCGTGGGCGTCACGCCGTGCTCGCCGGGCGCGGGATGGGGGCCGGTCGGCACACCGGCCGTCTCCGGCTGCGTGGCGGCGTGGAGACGGGTCCGGGCCTGCTCGCGGGCCGTGCCCCTGGGGTGAGCGGGGACCCGCCCGTCGTCACCCCGTTCCTGTTGAAGTCTGAACAGCCCGCGCGCGTTGGGCAAGTCGGGGAAGTCCAGCCGGCGCAGCGCTTTGCGTATCGCCCCGGTGGACAGGCTCTCGAGGGTCTCGTTGGTGGTTCCCCGCGTCTCGCGGAGCAACTTCACCTGCTCGACGCTGATGTTCTTGGCCCGGGCGACTTCTTCGTCGGAGATGCCCATGATGCGCCTCTGCGTGTGCGATGAGACAGTGTGGCGGGAACCCACTGACCATCGTCTCTCGGTGCCGGGTGAGCGGCAACACCAGGACGCCGTCATCGACACGCCACAGCTCTACGTCGCGAAGCCCTGCTGCCCCGGCCGCGCTGCCGAGAGTCGTGCGGCCTGCGGAGACAGAGTCGGAATCACAGAACCTCCCAGCCACTAGGGTCTGGGCATGATCAAGCATGTGCCGTTCACCGGCGAGAAGGAAAGCCTGCACACCGCCCTGGACCGACACCGCGACGCGGTCCTATGGAAACTCGAGGGCCTCGACGACGACCAACTACGCCGCCCGGTAACTCCATCGGGCATGAGCCTGATCGGGCTGCTCAAGCACCTGGCCGGCGCCGAACTCGGCTGGTTCTGCCTGACGTTCGGCCGCGAGTGCCATCCTCTTCCCTTCGAAGTCGAAGGCGACGAGGCGTCCGACTGGCACGTGGCTGCTGACGAGCCGACCAAAGACATCATGGACTTCTATGCCCGCGCCCGGGCTGCCGCCGACGAGGCGATCGGGAGCCTCGACATCGACGCCACCGGCACCGCCTTCGCGTTCTTCGACGGCGCCACCGTTTCACTGCGCTGGGCACTGATCCACATGCTCGAAGAAGTCGCCCGGCACGCCGGTCATGCCGACATCCTGCGCGAGTCCATCGACGGCTTCACCGGAGATCACAACTGGGGCTGACGCAAACTGCCAACCGGGGCTTCCCCCCCGATCGGCTTCCGACTCAAGACGTCCGGAGGGCCCGCTCCCTCAATGACACATCCGCTGCCACGGTCGCTCGGCCGTTCCAGCGTTGTCAGTTCGCATCGACATTTCTGAGCCACTTGATCACTAACACTGCAACGGTCTTTGCCGTGAGGTTGTGGGCAGGTGAACTGGGTGCTCTGCATGAGCGGTTCGTGCACCGGTTCAACCGGGAGGAGCCGCGTCAGTCGGCGCTGGCTCATATGCGTGGGCTGGTTGCGCCGCTGCAGCGCAAGAACGGCTGGACGCTGGCGGAGGAGGCCGGGCACGCGGGGCCCGATCGCATCCACCGGCTGCTGAACCGGATCGAGTGGGACGCCGACGAGGTCCTGGACGACGTGGCGACTACGTGGTGGAACAACTCGGAGACAGCGATGCCGTCCTGATCGTCGATGACACCGGGTTTCTGAAGAAGGGCATCCGTTCGGCTGGGGTGCATAGGCAGTACTCCGGGACCGCCGGCCGCACGGAGAACTGCCAGATCGGCGTGTTCCTCGCCTACGCCACCGGCCGCGGAGGCACGCTGATCGACCGCCGTCTGTATCTGCTCGATGTCGTCGGAGTACTGGCGCAGTTGGGGGCCGGTGGTGGCGGGGATGGGGGTGCCGGCGTCGGGGTCGACGGAGAGCACGACCAGGGGCGCGGTCCAGGGCGTGAAGCTCCGCCTCGCCGGAGATGGTCTCCAGTTGCTTGGCGGCGGCGTCAGAGAAGGCGATGCGGGCCCGGCGGGGGCCATACTGGCCGGGCATCAGGCGACGGCCGACCGCTGCGCCCGCTGCAGGAGTGGGGCTTACCCGCCTCTCTGAGCCAGCCGATCTGGATGCACGAGAGCGCGGGGGAGCGATGCCCCGTAGCGGGCCGAATAGGCACCAGCGCTTTTGCGGTCTCTGGAGGCCGGCGTGATGAGGGCACGTGACAGATGCTACGAGGAGAGGGAAGGTGATGCGCCCAGGTGCCGAGGACCTCCATGAACGGTAGAACGTAAGGGTGAGGGATGAGACCAGCCCTGCTGAGGATGCCCGGCCACCCCGTATGGCGAGGCCGGGGATCGACTACCAGGCGCTGTTCACGGTCACCCCCAGCCCCTGCATGGTGCTGGGCCCGGATCTGGTGCTCCTCGACGTCAATGAGGCGGCCTGCCGGGTGACCGGCCGCACTCGGGAGGACCTGCTCGGGCGGTACCTCTTCGATGCCTTCCCTGACAATCCGGCGGACCCGGATGCTGACGGGGTGCGGAATCTGCACGCTTCCCTGCACGGGGTCCTGCGCTCGAAGGTGCCGGACATGATGGCGCCGATGAAGTACGACATTCCCGTGGCCGACCGGCCCGGGGTGTTCGAGGAACGGTGGTGGTCCGCGATCAACACACCGGTGCTCGGGCCGGACGGGCAGGTGGAGTGGATCCTCCACCGGGGGGAGGACGTGACCTCGTTCATCCTCTCCCACCCTCGTCGACGAGGAGGCGGGGCGCTCAGCGACGTGGAGGCGATGGAGGTCGAGCTGTACGCGCGGGCGCGTCAGCTCCATCGACTGAACGAGGAGCTGCGCCAGGCCCACGCCCGGGAACGCCAGGTCGCGGTCACTCTGCAGGAGGCCATGCTCCACTCACCCCACCTGGCCCGGCACCGGGACACCGCGGTGCGCTACCTGCCCGCCGCCGGATCACTGAACGTGTGCGGCGACTGGTACGAAGTGGTCGACCTGCCCGAGAACAGATTCGCCGTCGCGGTCGGTGACGTCGTCGGCCACGGTTTGGAGGCCGCCGCCGTCATGGGCATGCTGCGCAGCGCGTTGTCCGCCGTCGTCCGGGCAGTCGACGGGCCCGCGAGAGCCCTGGACGTCCTGGGCCGGTATGCACGCTATGTGGAGGGTGCGCTGGCCACCACCGTCGTCCAAGCCGTCATCGACACCCGCGCTCGCCGCATTGTGTACAGCAGCGCCGGCCACCCGCCTCCCGTCCTGCTCCACCCGGACGGCACCTGCGAGCTTCTGGACCAGGCCACCGACCCTCCGCTGGGGGCCCGCCCCGAACCCGTCCCCCGCCTCCAGGCCGACCTGCCCTACACCCCTGGCGACACCTTCGTGCTCTACACCGACGGTCTCATCGAACGCCGCGGCGAGGACATCGATGCCGGCCTGCAACGCCTCACCGACGCGCTCGCCCGCCATGCCCGCCACAGCCCCGAACGACTCGCCGACGCTCTGCTCGCGCACCTCGGCGTCAGCAGCGGCGCCCGCGACGACATCGCCCTGATCGTCCTCCGCCTGTGACCCGCGCCCCGCCACCAGCACGACACAGGTGACGAACGTCGTCCACTGAAACACTCATTCACACCTGCGCTGTTGAACAGCGTGGTCGACCCCTCCCACTATGCCGCCGTGGCCGAAGGGCTGTGGCGACCATGTCCTTGCACAGCTTCTGATAGGAGTCGTACTCCTCGCCGTTGAGGGCGATGCCGACAGCCGGCGCCTGCGACCCGGCGGGCGTGGCCCGCTTCAGGGACTCGGCCAGGCTGTAGGGGGCCTTGAGTTCGACGTCATCCAGCCCGACCGTGGCAACGTTCAGTCCGCTGATCGCGGGGTATGCGCGGGTCTCTCTTGGAAGACAACTCCCCATCCCCGCGGCACGGATTCGGGCACCTTCACGGGTCCGCTACGGTACGAGCCTGACTCCGCAGGCCGGCCCAGACGGGATCTCTTTCGTGAACAGTGCTCACGCCGCCGCGCCTGATGTCTTGCGATTGGTTGTGACCGGCGGCGGGACCGGCGGACACACCTACCCGGCCTTGACGGCTGTCCGCACGCTTCAGCACCGGCTGGTGGCGTCCGGCCGAGCGCTGGAGACCCTGTGGATCGAGAACGGCGTCCCGGTCGAGCGGCAGGAGCAGGCCGCATGAACCACCACGACCACCACGACACAGCGCGAGAGGAGCCGGCAGAGCACCTCCGCTTCGCGGCCTACCTGAGCGCGCTGGAGCAGGTCACCAACGCCGACGAGGCCGACATGGTCAGCGAAGGGTGTTGTCACGTTGTTGGCTGTGTGACTGCCTGACGGCGCGTCGGGGCAGGGCGGACTTGGGCACCGGGCCTGTGCTCAGGCAGCGGTGGCAAGACCGCCGACGCCGGTGATCTGCTCCCAGATTGCGAAGGGGATGCTCATCTCGGCGCGGTAGTGGTGTGCGGGCATCAGGTGTCGGCGGGGCCGGAAGCGGGGCGAGATGCCGCTGAACGCGGACAGGAACCGCTGGGCCGCACCAACGCCGCGGAGGCCCCTTCATCGCGCGTTCGCGCTGCCTGGTGGGCTGGTGGCTGTTCTCCGCTCTGTTGTTCATACCCTTGTGTGAGCGGTGCTCGATGCAGGGCATGACCTCGCGGTGGGCAGCGCCGTAGGAGCGGAGCTTGTCGGTGACGACCACCCGCGGCACCATTCGGCTCTTCTTCATCAGCCTGTGGAAGAAACGCCTGGCCGCGGCCTTGTCCCGCCGGTTCTGCACCATGATGTCCAGGACGTTGCCGCCTTGGTCGACGTCCCGTCACAGGTACTTCTGTTCCCCGTTGATCTTGATAAAGACCTCGTCAGGTGCCATTTGTCCCCAGGCCGAGGCTGCCGGCGGCGCAGCGCGCTCGCGTACCGCTGTCCGAACTTGGCGCACCAGCGACGCACCGTCTCGTAGGAGACGGTCACGCCGCGCTCGAGCATCAGCTCCTCGACCTCGCGAAAGCTGAGCGGGAAGCGGTGATACAGCCACACGCAGTGGGAGATGACCTCGACCGGGTACCGGTGCCCCTTGTGCGACAGCGACACGGCGCCACCGACAGCCACCTCCAGCGCGATCAACCGGAAGATCATCCCACTTGTCAGCCAACGTGACAGCGCCCGTCGTAGCGCTGCCGGTCACACTGCCGACCATCCCGGTCATCCGGACACCACCCCCACGAGCCCCGGGTGCGACACCCGTATGTGCCGCCAACTCGCCCTGGAATCACGTCGCTTCGCACCATCCGACCGCCTCGCCGCGCAGAGAAGGAGGCCGCGCGCATCGAGGGACAGCGGCTGCGCGGCGTGGCCCGGCAGACGATCAACGGTCTGCTGATCACCGTAGGCGACGCCGAGTTGGTCGCCGAAGCCCGCCAGATCCTCGAAGAAGCCAACACCGTGCACCGCGCCGCCGACCGGACGGAGATGAGTGCCCGCGCGGCCGCCGTACGAACGGCCCTCGACACCTTCATCCACCACGCCTCAGCACGAGTTCGCTGACCCACCCACATTCAAAGGGCCCGCCAGCGGCTTCAACCTCGACGTCACCCAGCTTCTGCGAAGGACACGTTCACCGCCCGGACCGGTCAGTTCCCAGCTACAGAGGCTGGTTCGGTGTGCTCACGTCACCGCGGTCAGCGTTGCATAGACCACGACATTGCCCCGGTAACCAGTTTCTTCCACATATTCACCCCCACAGGTGATCACGCGTAGTTCGGGCCGGTGGGAACTGCCGTAGACCTTCTCGTCCGGAAACGCCTCCTTGTCGTAGAGCTCTACGGCGTCGACAGCGAAGACTGCTGTTCGCCGGTCTGCCCGGGCGATCTCGATGGTGTCGCCCTTGGCCAGTGCCCCGAGCCGGTAGAAAACCCCGGGACCTTCGTGCGTGTCGACATGTCCCGTCGTGACGGCTGTCCCCACTGAGCCGGGGGGCGTGCCGTCGCCGTACCACCCGGCAAAGGCCGGCATATCTGCCGATGGTGGGCGCAGTGCCCCTGTCTCGTCGAGGGTCAATTCCGTCATCGGGGCATTCACGCCGATGGCGGGGATCCGCAGCCGGACTGGCTCGGACGGGGGCAGCGCCGACACGGATGAGTGGTGGGCGGATGCGGTGTTGCTGGGACCGGGCCGTAGGGAGGGGGAGTAGGACTGGGCGGGCGAAGGCTGCGGAGGCTGTCCGAGCGCAGTGATCACCAGCATCAAGCCCGCCAGCATGGTGCAGGCGAGAAATTTGGTGGAGGGGGTGAACGGGGGAGAAGGATCGACGGGTTCGTCGCCGGGTGCCATCGCTCTGGCGCCTCCGCTTCGCGGCCGAAATGAGTGGAAACGGGGTGCGACTCGAGCCCCCGGACCCGACACGGGCCCGGGGGCTGGGCCGACAGAGAGGAGCGTCAGGTGCGGGCACCGGCCGGGCGGCGGCGCATCTTGATCACGCCTCCGGCGGCGGCTCCGGCGATCAGCACCGCCCCTAGGGCAAGCTGTGTGTTTTTGTCGTTGCCCGCCCCGAAACCAGCATTGACCGCTCCGCTGGGGCTGCCGATGCCGACGAGGTACGTGCCTGTGACTTTGACTCGGGGCGGGCACTTCAGAGTGACGGTGTAAGCACCGCGCTCGGTACCACTCGGCACCTGGAATTCGCCGGTCAGTACGCCTTTGCGGTCACCTGGGAAGAGGTGGAACTTGCCTCCTGCCTCAGCCTCGCCCTTCCCATAGGTCTCCGAGCCACAGGCTGTGGTGCTGACGCTGACGGTAGAGCCTGGGGCGGCGTGTCTCGTGCTGATGTGGATACCCGAATCTCCACTGGGGCCGCTCCCGGCTGCTGCGGCTGGGCTCGAGAGACCGACGGCACCGAGAACCAGACCGATTCCGGCGATTGCACACCTGATATTCATGAAGTTCCTCCGGGGAAGCAGTGGCCAGCCGGAATGCGTGGCACCGTGGTTGTGTTCCGCTCATGAGAAAACCGACAGATCGTCAGGGCTGCAACACGACATACGGACGGATGGGTTACTGGCCACACCCAGCGACCGCACTCCTTTGCTCATTTACGCAGGTGAGCGTCCCCGAGGACGAGATGGGAAAATGCACCGCACAGGTGACCGGAATGTGCGGATCTGGGATCCCACGACCGGCAAGGCAGTGACCATGATGCGGACGGGCAGCAGCGTGTCGTCCTGCGTCTACAGCCCCGATGGACGCCTTGTAATTGCAGGAACGACTGCGGGACTGTGTGCCTACGTGCTGCACCCGCAGAGTCCCTGACAGGTCGCAGCCAAAGCAACCAGTACCCTGGGGCACTCTTTCTGACCTCGGCTCCTGCGCCGCAATGGAGGGCGTGGTCAGTACCTTCGTCATGGCCCGCTACCCGGAAACCTCAGGCGAGAGCAACCTGCTGCAGACCCGGTCAAGCCAGCCGAACGACGGCCAGGAACCTAGGCAAGTCCCATCGCCCCGTGTCAGAGGACTCCTCAGCTTGTTGATCACGCTTCGGACAGGCTTGTTCGTGAAAGCGCGAGGTTAGGTAGCCAGGCGGCCCGGCCGCTCGGTGGCTGTCACCCGTTCGGGTGTCCTGGTGCGCGCCGCCGCCAGGCGTCGTACAGGTTCAGGGTAGCTCTTGTCTGACGGCGGTTTCGGAACGAAAGGACTCTTTATGGCGGTCCATGACAAAGTGCGCACTATTGGGCGCAGCGGGCTGGAAGTGCTTGACGTTGCCGTGTCCAAGCAGTGCACAGTCGAGATCAAGGAACCCCGCGATATCCTCGCTCTCACTCGGCGCCTGAATGGGGTGAAGCTGGATGTGGTGGACGACCCCAACTTCGCAGGGCTCAAGTTCGGGCAGACCATTCCTTGGGGCAGCATTCGGGCTTCCGGGCCTGAAGGGTTGCGGATCTCCTACCGGGTGCGGACTGGGCGGGATGTGACGGGAGCCCCGGAGTTCTAAGACGTCATTTCAGTTGGTGTGATCTTGCGGCAGTCTGGGGTGATGACTGCTGCGCTTGTCGAACGGTTGGCGCCGGAAGACCTGTGGGAGTTGTTCCAGCGGGTAGTCCCGCCGGCCCCGGAACGCCCACAGGGCGGAGGGCATCGGCGACGAGGGGACCGTGAAGTGCTGGCCGCGATCATCTTCGTGGCCACCTCGGGCTGCACCTGGAACCAACTGCCGCCGGGTTTCGGCCTGTCGGGTGTGACCGCCTTTCGCCGGTTCACCGAGTGGACCGAGGCCAGGGTGTGGGCCAAGCTCCACCGGCTGGTCCTGGACGAACTTGGTTCCCGCGGCGGACTGGACTGGTCGCGGTGCGCGATCGACTCCGTCAGCGTCCGGGCCCTCAAAGGGGGCAGCTGACGGGACCGAATCCGACCGACCGCGGCAAGAAGGGTTCGAAAATCCACCTGATCGTGGACCGTCGTGGTCTGCCTCTGTCGATCGGGATCTCCGCGGCGAACCTCCACGACAGCCAGGCACTGATACCGCTGGTCCGCGGCATCCCGCCGATCCGTTCACGTCGCGGTCCCCGCCGCCGACGGCCCGGCAAGCTGCACGGGGACAAGGGCTACGACTACCGCCACCTGCGACGATGGCTGGCTTCCCGTGGCATCCGGCACCGCCTGGCCCGTAAAGGCATCGAGTCATCCCAACGCCTGGGCCGGCACCGCTGGGTCGTGGAGCGGACCGTGTCCTGGCTGTCCGGCTGCCGACGCCTGCACCGCCGCTACGAGCGCAAGCCTGAACACTTCCTCGCCTTCACCGCCATCGCCGCGACACTCATATGTCACCGCCGACTCACCAGGCGGCGTATCGGCTGGCGAGGCCCGCCCCCGGATGTCTGCAGTCGGGAGTGTGAGCAGCATCCCGACGCGCAGCCGGCCCGCCCTTGGCGGCGGGAAGATGGGCCACGGCCCGAGGTGTGGACCTGGCCCGCCACCGACCGCCGGCGCTGCGGCTGATGTCGGCGGGGGAGTGGCGGTACACGCCGGTCCGGACGCGGCAGAACTCACGTGCGCCACCTGCGAGACGGCCCTGCTTGACGGCGCCCCCGGCCACCGGGACTCCCTGCTGAACGAGGACGAACGCGCTTCCGGCGGTGCCTTGCTGATCTGCGTCTGCCGTGTCCGCGGCCCAGGCTGGTGCTCGACCTCTGACTCGGCCTGTTCCCATCTGAGTGACGCTTAACTCAGGCCGTCAACTGGGGATGTCCGGTCAGGTACGACGACTACGGGTAAGCCCCTTTGCGGGAAGCGGGGGTCGTTTGGCCAGGTGTCGTGCCGCGGCGCAGCGAGCGGTCGGCGGTGCACAGGACCAGGAACACGGCGGCCACGCCGAGGAGCGACCAGGCCATGGCATGCAGTCCGGGACTGGTGGCGCCGTCGCGGAAGAACACGGCGCTCGCCGCTGCCGCGAACAGCGCGCCGATGTACATGAATGTGCGCAGCAGTCCCGCGGACGAGCCCATGCGGGCCGGGTCGGCCTGTGCGTACAGGGCATTCTGGTTGGCCAGTCCGATCAGCCCGTGCGGGATGCCGACGACCGCGCTGAGCACGACAAGCAGCCACATCGGGCTGTCGGCGTGCAGGAGCAACAACGCGGCGCAGCCGAGGCATTGGAAGAGCGCGCCGAAGACGAGTTTGCCCCGTACCCGGCCGCGGCGTCCCGTGAGTGCGGTGACAACCGATGGCGGTGGCGGACAGCGGCGCCAGAAGTAGACCTGCCTGTGACGCGTTGAGCCCTCGGCCCTCTTGGAGCCACTGGCTGTAGCCGTAGAAGAAGGCGTACGACGTGGTGTAGGCGAGGCACTGACGGGTGAACGTGGCAAGCAGCGGTGCGTTGCCGCCGAGGACCCGAAGATCTATGAACGGCTGGGCCACCCCGTCTTCAGCCGGCCTATGATCATGTAGGCGCATCTCAGGAGCCGGCGCCGCTGACCCCAGGGGCGACGAAGCGCCGGTGCAGGGGGTGAAACTGGGGTTCGGGGTCGCTCTGCACGCCCAGTTCACCCTTGAGCACGGGGGCGATCCTGGCCTCGATGAACCGGTTGAAGTGGTCCTCCGACTCCCAGATGTCCATTACGTTGAGGCCACCGTGGACGAACCAGGCGGCGTGCAGCACGCACCCGTCCGGTGCGTCTTCTTCCCAGCGCACCTTCTTGCGCACCGCGTCGTAGACGTCGGGTGTGATCTCGGGCCAGGAAAAGGTCATCACGACTGCCATGGAGTTCCTTTCGCCGCCGGTAAGCGCCGCGTCCGGACGGCCCGCGGCATAGCACTGCGAAACTAAGCCGCTGGCATCGCCAGTGCACTCCGGGGCGTCCATCCGAGGAGGGGTCGTGTCCGCGGGTGGAACGGGCCACCACTCTGGCGAAACCGACAAGTCGTTTGGCCTGGTCACTTATCTGAACTATTCATCTCCCACAGGCGTCTTCGACGCGGCCGCATCCCCGCTGCTGGGGCGGGGAGAGCGAACGGACTTTGTGATCACGTCTCCCGTAGTACCCGGACATCCCAGGGGCCGAGTGGCACCGGGGTACCCGGTTCGTAACTGGCTCCGTCCAGAACGTCGCTGACCGGGACGGGGACGGTCACCGCCGTCTCCTGCCAGGACCAGTTGTGCAGGAAACGGACCCGACGGCCGTCCTGCGCGGTCGCGCCGGTGGCGGTGACACTGGCGGGGAGCGACCTCCACGGTCCGGTGTCCGGCAGCAGCCACCGGAACAGGCTCTCGCCGAGAGCAGCGTTGGGGACGGTGCCCACGTAGGTGATCCGGCCCTTGCCGTGCGCCTTCGTGGTGATGGCGGCGAACTGCCCGAAGTGCGGGTGGTCGTAGCCGGCGAGCACGGTGGCGGTGTCCGCGTGGAGTCCGTCCGCCCAATGGGTGCCGGCCGCGCCCTCGGGCAGCGGGAAGGGCGAATCGCCCCCCGCCCGGACCGCCAAGTCGGCGTCGAGCGTGGAGAATTCGTCGTACCAGGCTCCGGCCGCATCCGCGAGACGGGCGGGTTGGATGTCGCGCCTGGCACGAGCCTCGTGGTCGGCGTAGCACGAGCGCGGACCGAGGACCAGATGGCCGCCCGCATCGGCGTACGAGTGCAGCCAGTCCAGCGTGGCGTCGTCGGCGATATAGAGCCCGGCGGCCACAAGCACCGGATGCTTCCCGGCCAGCTCAGCCGGATTCTCGGCGGTGGCCTGCCCGGCGTGCAGCACCCGGGTTTGCAGGCCCGCGTCGAACGCGCTCCGGTAGAAGGCGCCGAAGATGGTCTCGTACGAGCGTGGATCCGGATCGCCGTCCGGCGCGGTCACCGCCGGTTGGGCGGCCATGGCCCACTTGCTGGGGTGGGAGTACAGCATCGCGACATCGGCGTCCGGGACGAGATCGGCCACCAGACTCCCTGCGCGCTCCAACTCGGCGCCGATGCGGGCGACCTCTCGATAGGTGCGGCCGGGACGGCCGCTGTGCGGCAGCACACCCGCCCAGTACGTCTCGACGCCGAAGGTCAGCGTCCGCCAGTGCCAGTATTCGATCATCGATGCCCCGCGGGCCACGAGCGCCCAGGCGGCCTGGCGCCACTGGCCGTCGTAGGCGGGCTGGTTGAACCAGGACGGGCCGACGGCCTGGGCGTTGGTCTCGGTGACGAGGAACGGCTCCTGGCGGGAGGAGTACATCCGGTCCGCGGTTCGGTAGAACTCCCAGACATCCTGCGCCGTCCAGGTCTGCCCCTCGCCGCGCCGGGGCCGCGCCGGCAGGGACAGACCGTCCTGCATCACGTAGTACGCGTTGCCGGCGGTGACGTCGAGACGCCGGGTCAGGTCGTCGTCGGCCACAGCAGGCCGGCCGTAGTCGATGCAGGTGGTGACGAACTGGTCGGGGCGGGTGTACTCGCGGACGATGTCGGCCTGCCAGCCGATGAACTCGCCGACCTGGTCGGCCTGGAACCGCCGCCAGGCCTGCTCGTACTGCGGCTGGGCATTGTTGTCCGGGGTCCACAGATCGGCCCACTCCGTGAGCCGGTGCGACCAGTAGACCAGGCCCCACTCCTCGTTGAGCTTCTCGATGTCGCCGTACTGTGCGCGCAGCCGGTTCACGAAGCGCTGGAAGACACCGTGGTTGTGCAGCAGGTGCAGGCCCGGCTCGTTGTCGACCTGGAATCCGATCACGGCCGGGTGGTCGGCGTAGCGTGCGACGACCTTGCGGATGACGCGCTCGGCGTGGAAGCGGAACGCCGCGTGGGTGAAGTCCATCTCCTGGCGGGCGCCCCAGCCCATGCGCCGGCCGCTCTCCAACTCCCCGGCGATCTCCGGATAGAGGCGGACGAGCCACGGCGGTGCCGCGTAGGTGGGGGTGCCGAGGATGACGCCGATTCCGCGCTCGTGGGCACCGTCGAGCGTCGGCTGCAGCCAGTCCAGATCGAAGTGGCCGTCGTCGGGCTCCCAGGTGGACCAGACGGATTCGCCGACCCGGATGACGGAGAAGCGTGCCTCGGCCATCAGGTCGAGATCCGTCTTCCTCAGCTCGGCGGGATGGTATTCGGGGTAGTAGGCCGCGCCGAACAGCACGCGTGCCGAGGCGATTCCCTGCCCGGGTGTCATCGGCCCTCCACTACACGCAGGCGGATAGCGAGGTACGGCCGACCGGGCAGGGACACGGTGCATGTGCCCTCGTAGAGGTCGGGAAGTTCGGTGACGGTCATGTTCCAGGTGTCGATGATGTCGGCCCGGAAGCGGCTTCCCCGGGGAAGATGGAAGGTGCGCAGGCGGGGCTGCATGATGCCGCAGTAGGCCAGGTAGTAGCGCCCCTCCACACCGCCCACCGGGACGTCGAAGTCGGACGGCAGCGGATCGATGCCCGCCGCGTCCGACGGGATGTCCTCCATGATGGTCCGCAGGAACTCAAGCCGGGCCGTGCTCTCGCCCTTGAGGACTCCGCCCTTCGCCCACCACAGCACGTCGTCGTCCGCCAGGAAGCACTCGCCGTGGGTGACGTATCCGCCGCGGACGACGCCCTCCCAGCAGCGGCGCACCATCTCCTGAGGGGCGAGGTTGCCCCAGCCCCACTCGATGTCCCCCTCGTAGCCCAGCTCGTCGACGGCGACGGGCTTGCCCCAGCGCTCGCGCCATTCGCGGGTGCCCTCGGGCGTGCGCTGGATGCTGGCGTGCGTGACCCAGTCGGCGTCGTTGTCCCACAGCTCCACCCAGTTGTGCACGCTGATCAGGTGGCCGTGCGGGTCGTGGTCGCCGATCACCGCGGCGATCCGGTGCCAGTCGTCGGTGGACTTGGACCACAGCAGGTCGTATTCGTTGGCCAGGGACCACCACACGTTGGGGTAGGCGGCGAGCCGGGCGACCACATAGCGCAGGTAGCGGTCGTCCTCGGCCGGGGACATGGTGGAGAAGCCCCAGCGGTCGTACGGGTGCAAGAGAATGAGGTCGGCCTGGATGCCGAGGGCGTCGAGCTGGGCGATCTGCTGCTCCAGGTGCTGGAAGTACGCGGGGTTGGGCCGCTGGAAGTCCCAGCCCTCCTCGACGGAACCCGCGAAGGGGTAGCGGGGCGGCTCGGTCTCGTTGTGGACGAACCACTTCGGGAAGACGCACATCCGGACCTTGTTGAACGGGCTGCCCGCGAGCGTGGCGAGGGTCTGCTTCTCCAGCTCCGCACCCTGGTGGGTCCAGGCGTACAGGGTGGTGCCCAGCGGGAGGAAGCGGGTGCCGTCGGCGTGCTGGAAGTGGGCGCGCGCGTGGACGCGGACCGGGCCGTGGTCGCCGGGGCCGGCCGGGCCGCAGGGGAAGGTGCCGGTGACCGAGTCCAGGGAACGGGCGTTGCTGGTCGTCCGGAACGACCAGTCACCCTCCGCGTCCGGCAGGAACCGGACGCGGTACATGCCCTCGCCGTCGTAGAAGCCGTGCGCCGTCACCGAGCGGTCGCCGTTGCGGAACTCGGCCCGCAGCGTGACGTCGGTGAAGGGGTTGCCGTGCGCCGGGCCGTGCAGTTCCAGCTCGAAGGTCCGCCACAAGGTGCCGTGCGAGGCGGCGACCAGCCGGGCGCTGCCGGAGGGCACGTCTTCTGACTCGTAGTCCGCGGCCGGGATGATCTCCTCGTCGCGGGGCGACGCCGGCTGATCGTCCGGCTCTTCGAGGGTGGCCAGCTCGGCGTAGAGGGCGTCGCGGGCCGCGGGGTCGGTCCGTACCCCCTGCAGCATCGTGGTCACCTGCGCGAGCGTGCCGTACCGCATCTGGGCGCTCTCGATCTCCTTGTCGAGATGGGGCGCGTACTTGCGGACCACCGCCTCGGCCTGTTTGTTGCGCAGTACCTCACCTAGAACGGACGAGGGGCCGTAAGGCATGACAGACTCCATTGATCGATCGGACATGGGGGTACGAGCGGGCCACGGCTCGCAGACGAGCGCGGCGAGAAGAGCGGCCGCACATGCCACCGCCAGCGAGGCACGGGCGCCGAACTCGGTGATCAGGAGACCGCTGAGCGCGGTCCCGAGACCGTTGCCGGCGGCGACCGCACTGTTCATCCAGCCGAACGCCTCCGTCGCGGACTCGCGCGGGGTGAGCGTCGACAGCCGGTCGAACAGCCCGGACATCGCAGGAGCGAGGGTCAGCCCCCAGCAGAACACCAGCACAGACAGCAGCCCTTGGCCGGGCGCCAGGGGAAGCAGGGCCAGACCGGCCGCCACGTACAGCATCAGACGCCGCAGCCCGGCCCGGTGACGCGGTAGTGAACCGTAGACCAGGCCGCCGCACAGCGACCCGAGGCTTCCGCACGCCACGACCAGTCCGGCGTCCGCGGACACCCGCGAGCCGCTCACCATGGCGATGACGCCGAGCGCCTGGCACCCCAGCGCGGCGAAGAGCAGGGTGCCGGCCAGGATGACTCGGGGTACGCCCGTCACACGCAGGACACGGCGATCCTTCTTACGAAGGCCAGGCTCGCGGCCGGCGTCGACATTGCGGTCGCGTGCGTAGGCGAGGGTTCCGACGAGTACGAGCGCCCCGCACACGCCCAGGGCGAGGCGAGGACCGCCGAACGCGGCCAGCAGTGCGGCGATCGGCGGGCCGAGGACGAAGATGACTTCCTGAAGCGCGGCTTCCAGGGCGAACACGCTGCGACGTCGGTCCGAACCGACCAGGGCAGGCAGCGTCGCCCGGACCGACGCCGTCATCGGAGGTGTGCACAGCCCACACAGGAACGAGAGACCGGTCAGCAGGGCCGGTTGCGGCGGTGCCAGGACCAGCGCGCCCATGGTGAACGCGTTGAGAACCGCGGTGACAGTGAGCACTCGGCGGCGGCCACGGGCATCGGCCCACCGGCTGAGGACCGGCCCGGCGATGAAGCCTCCCACCACACCGGCCGTCGACACCACGCCGGCCACGGCGTAGGTCGCATGCTCGGTCGTGAGCATCAGCAGAGCCAGACCGGTCATGCCCTGGTTGAGGCGGCCGATGACCGAGGTCGCGAGCAGCCAGGGCACCGACGGCGTGCGCAGCAGGTCCCGGTAGGCGGATGTCGGCATCGTCAACCGCCCGTGACTTCGAGCAAGCCCCTGGGTGCCAAGTCCATCCAGGTGAACGTCACTTGGTGTCCTCGATACGCCACTCGTCGTGCCATTCGATCACTGGCATCTCACCGTCGAACCGGATGGGGAGCCACACATGGTCCGCGACCGATGTATCGGCCTCGGGCAGTACGAGGGAAGGAGCCTCGCGCCCCTCCGCCTTCGCCGAGTAGTGCCGTTGGAAGGCTTCGCCCCAGTTCGACTCCTCCTCCGAAAGCTGGGGCAGCCACCGGTCCGCGATCGCGATGTAGAGGTCGTCGTGGTCCGGGTGCTGGAAGACGGAGCTGATCTGCGACCGGAACGAGGTGCCGCTCGGGTCCGTGGGGTGCGGGTCGCCGAGCACGGTGAAGGGGCCGTGGTACGTGTCGGCCACGGCCGCTTCCGATGGGTTCGGGAAGTACCACGTCGTACCCGAAGTGATCAGGTAGTGCTTGTCCCCGCGCCGGAAGTAGGCGGGCGCTTCACGTACCAGTGGGGGGTGCGGGCGGGGGAGGTGAGTCGAGTGCGCTCCCGTCAGATCCGTGTAGTCATCGTTGAGTTCGGCACAGATCAGCTCGCTGTGCACCCGCTCGAAGTAGTAGTACGCCTTGCCGTCAGCCGGATCGACGACCAGGTCGAAATCGCCTGCGGACATGCCGAGCGGGCTGAGCCCCGTACGGACGATCTCGTAAGGACCGAGGAGCGAGTCCGCCGTCAGAACCGTGCAGAGCTGTTCGCCGCCGACACCCATGATCTTGAGCCAGCAGACGTACGTTCCCGTGCGCGGGTTGTGGATGATGTGCGGGCGGTCGATCATCTGGGACGGGTGCAGGGGCGACATGCGGTCGTCGAGGACCGGCGGGATGATCAACCCGCGGTCCTGCCAGTTGTAGAGGTCGGTGGACGAGTAGCAGCGGATGCCCCAGGTCCAGATGCCGCTCCCCGGCTTCGAGTGCTCCTTGTTCTCGCCGTACCAGTAGTAGACGCCGCCCTCGAACAGCACGGACCCGCCGTGTGCGTGGATGCGGTGGCCGTTCGTGTCCAGCCACGTCCGGCCGGGCCGGAAGGAGTCGTACATGGTGGTTCCCTTGGGTGTGCCCGTGGATCCGGTGGTCATGAGCCGCCCTCGCCGCGATAGCGGAAGTCGGCGAAGTGGACGGTGCCTTCCTCGGCGAACATGCCGGTGACACGGCCGGTGAAGGTCGCGGAGGTCTCGACCGACCAGAACCGCCCGTCCACTTCGGCCAGTTGGGTCTCGGCGCCGGTGTCGTCAACGACGATCAGCCGGATGCGGTCACCGGGGGGAAACCACGAGGCTCGCCCTCGCGGAGGTACCTGCGTGGTGAGGCGGAGCGTGACCTGGTCGCCCGCGACCTCGGTGCTCCAGGACTGGCTGAGGGTCGGGATGCTCGCCCGTGCCGTGATCTTCGTACCGGCTCCCGAAGGGGCACGCTCGGCGACGAGGCAGAGGGTGAAGTCCTCGACGAAGCGCAGGCCGAGGCCGCCGCGACCGTCTCCCGGGTCGATCCGGGTCTCGAAGGCGCTGGTCATATGGCGCTGGCGGCGCCCGACGAAGGCGGGGCGGAAGGCGTCGAGGCCGCCGTCGGCGGCGGCGCGGATCGTGAGCCGACCGGGCTGCTCGCCGACAGAGGCGAGCTCGGCGGGCGGCCGACCGACGGCGAGCCAGCCGGGGTCGGTCAGGGCGGAGCCGTCCGCGAAGTCGAAGTACTCCTCCACCGGTTCCGGACGCGGGTTGAGGTCAACGTGCGCGGGCTGCGGCCAGCCGTCGCGCCACTCCACGGCGGTGACATAGGTCTCCCTGCCCAGTGGCGAGCCGTGGCCGGCGCGGCGTGTGCCCAGCAGGACGAGGAGATCGTCGCCGTCCGGGCCTGGGACGAGGTCTGCGTGGCCCGTGCATTCGACCGGGTGGTTCCAACCCGCCTCGCGCAGCACGGGGTTGTGCGGCGCACCTTCGAACGGGCCCTCGATGGAGCGGCTGCGCGCGACGCTCACGGCGTGGCCCTGGCTGGTGCCGCCTTCCGCGATGAGCAGGTACCAGTAGCCGTCGCGCTGGTAGAGGTGAGGGGCCTCCGGGGCGATCAGGCCGGTGCCGGACCACATCGGCCGCGGCTCTTCCAGGATCTTGCCCGTTTCGAGGTCGACCCGTGCCTGCTGGATGCCGTTGAAGGCCACGTGCTCGCTGCCGTCGAGGTGCAGGGCGCTGTAGGTGACGTAGGCAGCGCCGGACTCGTCCCAGGCGAGGTCGGGGTCGATTCCGGTGATGCCGGCGAGGGTGATGCCGTCGCTCCAGGGCCCGGCCGGGTCTTCGGCGGTGAACACGACGCATCCGCGCGGACTGTCGGTCACCGAGACGATGACGTGGAACAGTCCGTCGTGGTGACGGATCGTCGGGGCCCATACGCCGGCGGCCGAGGTGACCTGAGCGACGCCGACCTGTTGCTCCCTGGTCGCGACGTTGCCGATGTGCTCCCAGGTGACGAAGTCCGTGCTCCGGTAGACGGGGAGGGCGGGCAGGTACTCGAATGTGGACGTCACCAGGTAGTACGTCCCGTCGACGAGGATGCAGCTCGGGTCGGGGTTGAAGCCGGGGATCAGCGGGTTGGGCAGCTCAGACATTCTCGATCTCCACGTCGGAAAGGAAGGCGCGGTCGGCGCTCGTGAGGACACGGGGCTTGCCCGCCAGGTCGAAGGCTCCTTCGACCCGCCGGTCGTCGGAGTCGAAGCCGAGGAAGAAGTCCACGCGCGCGGGCTCGACCGCGAAGTCACGGGCGAGGTTGGTGTAGCCGAGCTGGGCCGCGGCGAGGCGGAAGGTGACCCGGCGGGATTCGCCTCGGGGCAGTTCGATGCGGCTGAAGCCGGCCAGTTGCTGCGCGGGCCGGGTGAGGCCCTTGGTGTTGACCCGGACGTAGAGCTGGACGACGGCCGCGCCCTTCACCGGGCCGGTGTTGGTGACGGTGACGGCGATCCGTGCGGTCCCGTCGGTGTCGATCCGGGGGTCGTGGGACAGGCCGCCGAGTTCGAAGTCGGTGTAGCTCAGACCGTGCGCGAATGGGAGGAGCGGTGTGGCCTCCAGGTCGAGATAGTGCTGGGTGACGTTCGGGGGCAGCGGGTTGCGGTAGCCGGAGCCGGCCTTCTGGTGGTGGTAGACGGGGACCTGCCCGGAGTGGCGGGGGATGCTGTAGGGCAGCTTGCCGCTGGGGTTGGTGACGCCGAAGAGGACCTCTGCGATCGCCTTCGGACCGAACGGTCCGCCGTAGGGCGCCATCACGATCGCCGAGGCGTTCTGCACCACCTCGGGCAGTGCGTACGCACGTCCCTGCACGAGCACGACGACCAGGGGCCTGCCGGTGGCGGCCACCGCCTCGGCGATACGGGTCTGTGCGGCCGGCAGGGAGATGTCGGCGGTGTCGCTGGCCTCGCCCTCGGTGCGTTCTCCGGTGAACCACAGGCTTCCGCCGCCGAGGGCGAGCACCACCACGTCGGATTCCCGTGCGATGTCCACAGCCCGGTCGATGGCCTCCTGCTCCAACGGACGGGTCAGCGTGGATCCCTGTTCGCTGCGCACCTGCTGGGCGAATCCGGCGATCTCCTCCGAGATCGAGCGGGCCCCGAACCGTTCGTGGACGAATGCCTCCGGGTCGACGGGTTCGAACATCGCCTTGTACCAGGAGGTCGTGACGTCTTCCGCGCCGAGCATGTTGCCGAGTTCGCCGCGTGTGACGGCGTCGGTCGCTTCCCGCCATGAGGCGTAGGTGTATGTGGGGAACTGGAGTTTGGCCGCATGGGCGTGCGGGCCGATCACGGCGACGTTCAGCGTCCCAGGGGTCAGGGGGAGGATTCCGTCGTTCTTGGCGAGCACCACGGAGCGCCGGGCCAGCTCGTGCGAGAGCTCCGTGCCCTCGGCCGCGACCGCGGACACGTCGATGTGCTCGGCCGGATAGGGATTCTCGAACAGGCCCAGCTCGAACTTGGCCTTCAGAACGCGCAGGACGCTCGTGTCGACGTCGCGGACGTCCGCCTTGCCCTGCTCGACCTGTCGCGCGAGCACCTGGCCGTAGGCGTACGGCTTGGGCATCTCCACGTCGAGGCCGGCGGAGATCGCGAGGCACGCCGCCTCTCCTGCGTCGGCCGCAACGCGCTGGCGGTCGACCACCTGCTCCAGGGTCGTGTAGTCCGACGAGATGAACCCGTCGAACCCGAGGACCCCGCGCAGCAGGTCGGTGAGCACCTCCCGGGAGACGCCCACGGGGATGCCGTCCACGTCGGCGTACGAGTTCATCACCGAGCGCAGGCCGGCGAGCTGGATGGCGGCCTCGAACGGGTAGGCGAACAGGTCCCGGGTCCAGCGCGCGCCTCCCTCGTACGCCGAGGTGTTGGAACCGCCGATCGGCAGGGCGTACCCGAGGAAGTGCTTGCCGGTCGCGATGACGCCCCGGGCGAGGTCGTCGCCCTGCAGGCCGCGCGTGAAGGCGACGCTGAGCGCGGCGGACAGGTAGGGGTCCTCTCCGTAGGTCTCGTGTACCCGGCCCCACCTCGGGTCGAGCGCGACGTCCATGACGGGCGACAGCGCGTGGCGGACACCCGTGCGGATCATCTGGGCGCGGATCAGCTCGGTCATGTCCTGGACGAGGTCAGGACTCCAGGTGGCCGCGAGCCCGGTACCGGTGGGGAAGGCCATGTGGCCGCCGGCCAGGAAGCCGCTGAGCGCCTCCTGGTGGAACAGCACGGGGATGCCGAGCCGGGTGCGTTCGACTGCCTGGCGTTGGATGCTGCCGACCAGGTGCGCCAGCTTGGCCGGGGTGTCGACGATCAGTCCGGCCACATGGCCCGGCGGGTGCCCGAGCCATTCCTCGAGCTCGCCGGAGTCCGACCCGTCGGCGCGGACCAGGGTCCAGGGCATGACGGAGACGAGCTGGTGGCACTTCTCCTCAAGGGTCATCTCCCGCAGCAGCAGCTCGGCGCGCGTGGCGGCGGGCAGGCGGCGGTCACGGTGGTTGTCGGTCGGCTTGCTCAACGTTCGTTCCTCGCGGTGGGGTGCCCGGAAGCTGCCGGGAGTCCGGCCGGGATGTCGCGGCGCACCTGGCCGGGCCTGAACGAGCTGCTGCCCTGCTGGCTGCCGTGTTTCATGACCGGCTGCTTTCCTGGTCGTCGGGTGATTCGGGGGCGGGGCTCGCGCAGGAGCGCCGTCAGGCAGGGCGCAGACCGAGGATCGCCTCCAGCCGTCGCTCCAGGGAGGCCAAGCCCGCCGGCGACTCCTGCGGTGTCAGCGCCAGGACCAGTTCGGCGGCGGGTGCGTCGAGATACGCGGCGAGCCGGCCGGCGACCTGCGCCTCCCCTCCGGGAACGACGCCTGTCTCGACGGCGGCTGCAACGACGGCGGCCCAGGTGTCCGGGTCGTCGAGCACATCGCGGACGGTGGCCGTCGCGTGCTGGGTGGCACCGTCTGCCATCGGGTCGGGAACCTCCCAGTGGTGCTCACCGTGACCGACGGCCTTCGGCTCGGCCGTCCCGGGCAGGTGCACCAGCGCGGTGGCCCCCACCGGAACGCGGACATCGAGCCGGAACGTCCCGCCGGCCCGCTCCCAGGCGACACGGGCCTCGCCGTAGGGGGTGAGGTGGCGCGCCGAGGCGGAGGTGAGGTCGGCGGACGGTCGCGGGTGGACGAGGATCTCGCGGTAGCCGGGGGCGGCGGGTGCGAGGCCGGCGACGGTGCGGTGCAGCCAGTCCGCGACGGCGCCGAGCGCGTAGTGGTTGAACGACGTCATGTCACCGGGGTTGATACTGCCGTCGGGGAGCATGCTGTCCCAGCGCTCCCAGATGGTGGTCGCCCCCATGGTGACCGGGTACAGCCAGGACGGGCAGCCGGTCTGCAGCAGCAGCCGGTAGGCGACCTGGGGGTGTCCGGTCGAGGTCAGGGCGTCGGTCACCAGGGGCGTACCGACGAACCCGGTGCTGATGCGGAAGCCGCTCGCGCGGACGAGGTCCGCCAGGCGCCGGCCGGCCCGCTCGCGCTGTTCGGCGCCGGGCAGCAGCGCCCACTCGATGGCCAGGGCGTAGACCGTCTGCGCGTCGGAGAGGACCCGGCCGGCCGGGGTGACGTAGGCGCGGGCGAACGCCGCACGCACCTCGGCCGCCAGGGCGCCGTACCGCTTAGCCTCGTTCTCGCGCCCCAGCACTCGCGCGGCCTCGGCCACGATCTCCGCGGAGCGTGCGAAGTGCGCGGTGGCCACCACGTCGGGGTCGGCCTTGGCCCGGGAGGGGGCCTCCGGCGGAGCCGTGGGGTCGAGCCAGTCGCCGAACTGGAATCCGCCCGACCACAGCCGGTCCGGGCCAGCGAGGTCCGCGAGCCGGTCGACCCAGGCGCGCATGCTCGGCCACTGCCGCTCCAGGACTTGACGGTCGCCTGTGCGCTGATACAGCGCCCAGGGCACGATCGTTGCGGCGTCGCCCCAGGCTGCCGCGGTCGGCGCGCGGTCGCGCAGCACGTCCGGCACGACGTAGGGCACCGATCCGTCGGGGTGCTGTTCGGCCGCCAGGTCCGCCAGCCACGACCTGAGGAACCCCGCGCTGTCGAAGAGGAAGGTCGCCGTCGGGGCGAACACCTGGATGTCGCCGGTCCAGCCGAGGCGTTCGTCACGCTGCGGGCAGTCGGTGGGTACGTCGACGAAGTTGCCGCGCATGCCCCACACCACGTTCTCGTGGAAGCGGTTGAGCAGTGTGTGGGAGGAGGTGAACCAGCCGGTGCGGCGCAGGTCCGACCCGATCACCACGGTCTCGACGTCCTCGGCACGCAGGCCCGGCACGCCCGAGATCTCCGCGTAGCGGAAGCCGTGGAAGGTGAGGGACGGTTCGAGGATCTCCTCGCCCGTGCCCGCGACGAGGTACGTGTCGGTGGCTTCGGCCGCGCGCAGCGGACGGGTGCCGAGCTCGCCGTCCTCCAGGACTTCGGCATGGCGGACGACGACCTCGGCGCCGGATGCCAGGCCGCGCACCCGCAGCCGTACCCATCCCACGGCGTTCTGTCCGAAGTCGACCAGAGTCCGGCCCGACGGTGACATCCACACCTTCTCGGCCGGAAGGACGCAACTGACCCGGACGGGCGGTCCTTCCGGGGCGACGAGGCGGGTGACGTCGCCCGCCACCACCTCGACCGCGCCGGCTGCCGGGCGCCAGCCGGGGCCGCGGCGACGCAGGTCGGTGCGCTGGCCGTCGTAGAGGTCGTCGGCGAGGACCTCGCTCTCCCGAGCCGTCCATGTGCCGTCCGTGGCGAGCACATGGACCTGTCCGTCGGTGGTGGTGACCTCCAGCTGGGCCAGCAGGGCCAGCCGGTCGCCGTACAGGGCACGCTCGCCGTTGAAGCCCAGTCGGCCGCGATACCAGCCGTTGCCGAGAAGGACCTCCAGCACGTTCTCCCCGCTGCGGACCAGTTCCGTCACGTCGTACGTCTGGTAGCGCAGCCGGTGCTCGTAGGCCGTCCAGCCCGGGGCGAGCACCAGGTCGCCGACGCGCCGGCCGTTGAGCGTGGCGAGGTACAGGCCGTGCGCGGTGGCGTAGAGGCGGGCTGTGCGCACCTCGCCCGGCACCTCGAACGATCCGCTCAGCACCGGAGCGGGCATACGCGTGCCGGCGATGCCGACCGGACTGATGAAATCCGCTGTCCAGTCGGCCGCGTCAAGGAGGCCGGCCTCCACGACAGCTCGTTCACTCCATTCGCTCCACCGGTCCCGGCAGGCGACGCGGACCCGCACGGCGGCGTACTCCCGGGAGGCCAGCGGCCGCGCCGGCCAGGGCACCAGGATCTGCTCGGCGCTGTCGGCCCGGAACGTCTCGGTGGTGCCGCCCCGCAGGACCTCGATCTCGTAGGCCGTCTGGCGGTAGTCCGCGTCCGCCTGCGGGACCGACCACGACAGACGGGGAGAGCCCGTGCCGACACCGCGGACCGGTGAGGGATCGGTGAGGTGCTCGAACCGGGGGGCGCAGGGAGCGGCAGCCACGACCATGTAAGTCTCCAGACTCATCGAGCATTGGGTGACCGGGCCCGAGGCGGGCATTGTGTGGCTCCGCTCAGGAACGCCCTCACACACAGGGGAAGGAACCACCTGAGGGGGCCGGTGTTGTGTAACGTTCTACGTCAGGGAGCGTAGGGAGCTGCCTGAATTCATGTCAAGGCAACGGAAGGGACCGATCCATGGGGTACCGATCGGAACGGGCGCTTGTAGCATGGCGCGAATGGACAACAGCGCTGCTGACGCCGATCTGCGGGGCGGCATGACGGCTCCACGCAACGCGGACAAGCGGCCCGTCCGCTCGCGCGGCGATGGCACCGCGCAGTCCTCCGGAGTGCGCCGCGTGACGATCCAGGACGTGGCCCGGGAAGCGCGGGTATCGGTGTCGGCCGTGTCCAAAGTGCTGCGCGACGCCTACGGCGTCAGCCCGGAGATGCGGATCAAGGTCACCGCCGCGATCGAGAAGCTGGGCTACCGGCCGCAGGCCGGCGCGCGCGCCATGCGGGGCCGCTCCTACACCATCGGAGTCATGCTCGTGGCGCTGTCCCATCCCTTCCAGCCCGAGATCGTCGAGGGTGTCACGGACGAACTGGAGCCGACGCCCTACCAGGAGATACTCATCACCGGCGGCCTCGCGGCCGAGCGCCAGCAACGCAGCATCGAGGCCCTCGTCGACCGCCAGGTCGACGGGCTCGTCATCATCGCGCCGGAGATGAGCACGGCCTGGCTCGAACGGCTCGGGGTGAGTCTGCCCACGGTGGTGGTCGCGCGCCATGGTGGCGCCACCTCCTTCGACACCGTTGTCGACGACGACCAGGGGGGTGCGCGCCTCATGGTCGACCACCTGGTGAGTCTCGGCCACCGACGCATCGCGCATACCACCCATCCGACGGGGGTCCTGGAACGCCCGCATGTCCTCGCGCACACCGCACGGTGCGACGGGTACATCAGGGCCATGCAGCGCCACGGCCTCGAGCCTGACGTCATCGAGACGAGCTACACGGAGGAGGGCGGCTACCGGGCCGCCACCGAGGCACTGTCCAGGCCGACACCGCCGACCGCGATCTTCGCGGGCGCCGACATCGCTGCGCTGGGCGCCCTGCGGGCAGCGGAGGAACGCGGTCTGCGGGTACCGGAAGATTTGACGGTGACCGGCTACGACAACGTCAACGCCTCCTCGATCGGCCGGGTCTCGCTCACGACGGTGGACCAGTCGGGCCACCTCACGGGCCAGATGAGCACACGGCTTCTCCTGGAGCGGCTCAACGGCCGCACCCAGCCGGTCCACTACGTCGTGGCGCCCCGGCTCGTGCCCCGCGGGACGAGCGCGGCTCCGGCGCGCGGCCGTGCCGCACGAGCGGCGCGCTCCTCCTAGCGCGTCCCGTGTTCCTGTCCGTGCACCTCCCGTCACCTTGTGCATCGGTGCACTCTTCTCGCCGACCCGGTGGACTGCCGCGACCCGCGACACATCGGCCCACGCCCGCTGCCGCAGGGGCCGGAAAAGTCACCCAGGGCGAGACTTGGCTGGTCATGAGTGGTGTGGCACCGGGGAGTGAAGATCGCGCTACCGGCGCGTTGCGGAACTGTTACACGGCGGGGTTGGCGCGATCCCTTGACTCATTCTGGCCGTCTCCGTAACTTGCCGCGTAGAACGTTGTACACATCACATCGTCCAGTTCGCGCTGTCTCTCACCGAGCGCTGGACAGATCTGCGTCGGCCCGCATGTAAACAGGCCGCAACTTCATTCGCGTCCGAAGGAGTCCATGATGCGGCGCACCACCCGACCTGCCGCCACGGCAGTCACGATGACCACGGCCCTGGCCGCCCTGGTTGCCCTGAGCGGCTGTACCGACGCGAGTTCCACCTCGGGGAACGCCGGCGGCAAGGACACACTCACGCTCGGCATGACCCAGGACATCCAGGGCTGGGATCCGGTCAACCAGCCCAGCTACCAGGGCTGGGGCGCCTCGGCGGTGTACGACAAGCCCTTCCGGTGTGACGCTCTGGGCAAGCCCCAGCCGGCCGCCGCGAAGACCTGGAAATTCAAGTCGGACAACACCGGCGTGACCATGCACCTACGTCCGGGCATGAAGTTCTCCGACGGAACCCCGGTCAATTCGGCGGCGGTCAAGGCGTCGGTCGAGTACGCGGCGACACACGGCGCCAGCACAGCCCGCTTCGCCGGTATGAAGGTCTCCACGCCGGACAAGCTGACCGCCGTGATCTCCACGAAGTCGAACCCGCTGCTCACCGCACGCCTGTGTGACCTCGCGATAGCCAGTCCGAAGTACCTGGCCTCGGGCAACCGGAACAAGGCTCCGGTCGGCTCGGGCCCGTACACCCTCGACGCATCGGCGACGACCGGTGGCTCGGTCTACACCTTCGTCAAGAACGACGCGTACTGGGACGCCAAGTCGTTCCCGTACAAGAAGCTCGTGCTGAAGGTCATCACCAGCGAGACAGCGACGATCAACGCGCTCAAGACCGGGCAGATCGACGGCTCCCTCATCACGCAGGCGACGTACAGCCAGGCCAAGTCATCCGGACTGAAGATCCAGATGCAGCCGAGCGAGGTGGCCCGGCTCCTGCTGACCGACCACCTGGGCAAGAAGATCCCCGCTCTGGGCAACGTGGACGTCCGCCGCGCCATGAACATGGTGTTCGACAAGGACGCCATGGCGAAGAACCTCTTCCGAGGGCTGGCCACCCCGACCCCGCAGATCTTCCGTCCCGGCTCCGCGGCGTACATCAAGGACCTCAAGGACCCCTACCCCTACGACGTCGGGGCCGCGAAGGCCCTGATGAAGAAGGCGGGATATGAGAACGGCTTCAGCATCGAGATCCCGTACCTGCAGGGGCAGAACCTGGACGCGTTGATGCCGGTCGTCAAGCAGCAGCTGAGCCTGCTGAACATCAAGGTCAAGCAGGTCACCCTGTCCGGCCCGAACGCCATCAGTGAACTGCTCAGCGGCAAGTACCCCATCCCCATGTGGGTGCTCGGGAACTACGGCGAGTCGCGGCTGGACATCGCGGACTACATCCTGCCAGACGGCATCTGGAACGTCATGCACCAGACCGACCCGACAGTGGCCAGGCTCTGGGAAAAGATCGTGACCGACAACCCGCAGCAGTCGGCCAAGGATCAGCAGGCCATCAACCGCTACGTCGTCGACCAGGCCTGGTTCGTCCCGATGGTGTCCACGGGCACCATCTACGCCTACAACTCCAAGCTCAAGGTCCGGAAGTCCACCGACCCGTCCGGCCTGCACCCGCTCCTGTGGGACTTCCAGTAGCCCCACGCATGAACGATTGGAGTGCCAGGTGTTGGGTTCTGTGATGAAGAAGCTGGTCCGCTCACTGGCGGTGTTGCTCGTGGTCAGCTTCGCGACGTTCGTCCTGATGTACGGCAACGGGCCGGGGATCGCGCGGGCCGTCCTGGGCACGCGGGCCAGCGAGGCCGACGTCCGGGCGGAGGTGGTCAGACTCGGTCTGGACAAGCCCCTCATGGTGCAGTACGGCGAGTGGCTCAAGGGCGTCGTCACGGGCAACCTCGGCGACTCGTTCTTCACGGGCCAGTCCGTGACCTCGGCCCTCTCCTCCCGGGTACCGGTGACCCTCACCCTGATCGTCCTGTCGCTCCTGCTGACAGCGGTGGCGAGCATCCTCCTGGGCGTCGCCGCCGCCGTCCGCGGCGGGTGGTTGGACCGGGTGGTGCAGTTCCTGTCCGTGCTGGGAGCGGCCGTGCCGGCCTTCATCATCGCGATCGGGCTCGTCTTCGCCTTCGCCGTCTCGGTCCGGCTGCTCCCGGCGACGGGGTACGTCTCACCGGACCAGAGCCTCAGTGGATGGCTCAAGTCGGTCACCCTCCCGGTCATCGCCCTCCTTGTGGGATCCATCGCCAACGCCGCCGCGCAGTTCCGCGGAGCGGTCCTGGACACGCTCTCCCAGGACTTCGTACGAACGCTGCGAGCGCGGGGGATCCCGGAATCGCAGGTCGTCTTCCGGCATGTGCTGCGCAACGCCGCCGGTCCCGGTCTCACCGCCCTGAGCCTGCAGACCCTCGGCCTCATCGGCGGGGCGGTGGTCATCGAGCAGGTGTTCGCTCTGCCTGGCCTGGGCGACCTGAGCAACACCTCGGCGCAGAAGGGCGACGTGCCGCTGGTGATGGGGTGCGTGCTGGTGACCATCGTGGTCGTGCTCGTCGTCAACCTGCTGGGCGACCTCGTCACGGCAGCGGTCAACCCGAAAGCGAGGACGCGATGACCACGACACCCCCGCTGGAGACGGCCGTTCTTGTGCAGGCGGCCGCGAAGAAGCGGTCTCTCTTCCGGCGACTGCTCACCAATCCGCAGGGCACGGTCTGCCTGGTCTTCCTGCTCTTTGTGGTGTTCCTGGGCCTGTCCTGCTCCTGGCTGGCCCCGCACGGCCCGAACGTGACAGACCTCAGCGCCGTGGACGCGTCCCCGTTCAGTTCCGGGCACCTCCTCGGGGCGGACTCGACGGGTCGGGACATCCTGTCCCGGCTGATGTGGGGAGCCCGGCAGACGCTGCTCGCCTGTGTGGTGGTACTCGTCGTCTCCGTCGTACTCGGAGTGACCAGCGGCCTCGCCGCCGGCTTCTACCGCGGCAGGGTCGACGCGGTGCTGAACTGGGTTTCCGACGTCGTCATGTCGACGCCCGGCGTCATCCTGCTCATCGCGCTGTATGCCCGGACCGGGTCGAACATCGTCGCGGCCATGGCCGTCTACGGCCTCATCGTGGCACCGTCGTACTTCCGGCTGGTCCGGTCCGTCGTCCTCGGAGTCCGCAGCGAGCTGTACGTGGACGCGGCCAAGGTGGTCGGGCTCTCCGATCGGAGGATCGTCGGCCGCCACGTACTGTGGGCCGTCCGCGCGCCCGTCGTCATCCAGAGTTCGTTCGTCCTCGCGGCCGGGATCGCGATGGAAGCCGGCCTGGGCTTCCTCGGTCTGAGCAACCCCGCCAAGGCATCCTGGGGCGGCGTCCTGCAGGAGGCGTTCGGCAACATCTACAACAACAAGGCCGGTGTCCTGTGGCCGGCCCTCCTCATCAGTCTGACCGTCCTGGCGCTCGTCCTGCTCGGCAACGCCCTGCGCGATGTGCTCCAGTCGTCGGCCCACAGCACGACGCTGTCCCCGCGCCGGCGCCGCGAACTGACCCGGCAGGCACAGGAGCAACGCCAGTCGACCACCACAGACCCCGCAGCCGCACCGGCCGAAGCGGTCCTGTCGATCCGCGGCCTGCGCATCGGCTACCCGGACGGCGAGAACAGCGTCCGCGAAGTCGTGCACGGCGTCGACCTGGACGTACGGCGGGGCGAGATCCACGGTCTGGTGGGCGAGTCAGGCTCCGGCAAGTCCCAGATCGCCTTCTCGACCCTGGGCATCCTGCCCCGCGAGGCGGTCGTCCTCGGCGGCAGCATCGTGCTGGACGGCAAGGACCTGCTGGCCGACGACCAGCGGCTGCGCGCGGCACGCGGCCGGCGCATCGCCTACGTGCCGCAGGAACCCATGTCGAACCTCGACCCCTGCTTCACGGTCGGCGCGCAACTCACCCACGGCCTGCGCGCGGTGAAGAAGATGTCCAAGCAGGAAGCGGAAAGGGAGCTGCTGAGACTGCTCGCACGGGTCGGCATCAAGGATCCCGAACGGGTCTTCCGCCAGTATCCGCACGAGATCTCCGGCGGCATGGCACAGCGCGTGCTCATCTGCGGCGCGGTGGCCTCGAACCCCGACCTGATCGTGGCCGACGAGCCCACCACGGCCCTGGATGTGACCGTGCAGGCCGAGGTACTGGAGCTGCTGCGCGAACTGCGCGACGAACGCGGTCTCGCCGTGATCCTCGTGACCCACAACCTCGGTGTCGTCGCGGACATCTGCGACACGGTCAGCGTCATGCGGGACGGCCGCATCGTGGAACGCAGCGACGTGGACGCGCTCTTCGAGTCCCCCGCCGAGGACTACACCCGGGAACTGCTCTCGTCGGCACGCCGTGTCGAGATCGCGGAGGTATGAGGTGCCAGAGCCGGTACTGAAGGTCGACAACCTCGTCGTCCGCTACGGCGGCCGGAAGAGTGCCGGGACCACGGTGATCGACGACGTCTCCTTCGATCTGCGCGCCGGGGAGACACTGAGCCTGGTCGGCGAGTCCGGTTCGGGCAAGACGACCATCGGCCGTGCGGTCCTCGGACTCGCGCCGGTCACGGCAGGCTCGATCACCTTCCGCGGCGAGACCATCAGCAACATCTCCCGGGCCCGCCGACGCAAGGTCGCCCGCGACATCCAGGTCATCTTCCAGGACCCCTACTCGTCACTCAACCCGTCCATGCAGGTCGAGGACATCCTCGTCGAACCCCTCGTCGCAGCCGGGGCCGAGGCCGGCCGAACCCGCGTACGGGAACTGCTGGACGCCGTCGGTCTCCCGGCCGACGCCGGCGGGAGGTACCCGCGGGAGTTCTCCGGCGGGCAGCGGCAACGGATCGCGATCGCTCGCGCCCTCGCCCTCGATCCCTCGGTCATCATCTGCGACGAACCCACCAGCGCCCTGGACGTGACCACCCAGGCCCGCGTCCTCACGCTCCTGCAGGACATCCAGCGCCGGACGGGCGTGGCCTACCTGTTCATCAGCCACGACCTGGGCGTCGTGAACGAGGTGAGCGACCGGATCGCCGTCCTCCACCAGGGCCGCATCGCGGAGATCGGCAAGGCACACGACGTCGCGACGAACCCACAGCACCCCTACACCCGCAAGTTGCAGATGGCGGCTCCCGTCGCGGATCCGAAGAAGCAACGCATCCGGCGCGCCAAGCGGCTGCAACTCGACACCGCGGAGCTTTCCGACCTCAAGGGGAACTCATGAAGACACACGGAACGGTCGGTGACGACAGGTCGCACGGTTCCCCGGCAGGGGCATGGTCAAGACGCCATTTCGTCCGCAACGCGACCGCCGGCGCCGTGGTGCTGCTGGGCGCGTCGTCGATCCAGGCCCCCCGCGCCGCGGCCGAATCCCGGCCGCAGTGCACGGCGCGCGTGAACGGCGGGCCCATATGGGTCACACCCGACTGCGACGACCCCCTGTACGACCAACCTGTGATCGACAGCGAAACGGACCTCACCACACCGGTACCACACCGCAAGGTAGCGGGTCACTTCGCGGGCACGGACAAGAAGTTCACCCTCTGTCTCCCCTCGAAGAAGCAGTGGCAGGGCCGCTTCTTCCACAAGGTGTATCCGCTGCAGGACGAGAACCCAGCCGCCGAGGACATCGCTTTCGGAGTGGACAGCGGCGCCTACGTCGTGCAGACGAACGGCGGGATCGGTTACCGCGTGGAGGCGGCCACGGCCAAGTTCTCCCGGACGTACGCGGCGCGGTACTACGGCTCGAAGCGACGGATCTACGGCTACGTCTACGGCGGCAGCGGCGGCTCCTACCAGACCATCGGCGCCATCGAGAACACCTCGGGCGTGTGGGACGGTGCGGTGCCCTTCATCCCTGGCACGCCGGGCTCCATGCCCAACAGCTTCACCGTCCGCGCCCTGGCGCGGCTCGTCCTGCGGAACAAGGCTCCGCTGATCGCCGACGCCGTGGCACCCGGGGGCAGCGGCAACCCCTACGCGCGTCTCAACGAGGTGGAGCGGGCCATGCTGCGAGAAGCCACGCGAATGGGTGTTCCGCTCCGGGCCTGGGAGGACTACCGCTACGTGCTGGGGCTGACCGCCCCCGACGCCCTTCTCGGGTTCACGGCCATCGTGCGCAGCATGGATCCCACTTACGCGGACGATTTCTGGGGCAAGCCGGGCTACCTCGGCACCGAGCAGTCGCCACTCGGCGATCTGATCCGTGCCGCGCGGATCGACCATCTGGCCACGGTCAAGCAGATCAGCCGGGACACCCAGAACAAGCCGATGAGCCTTGTCCTCGCCACCGCGCCGTCCCAGCCGGACACGACGGGACTGGATTTCACCGCCTACGAAAGCGACGGCACGACGGTCATCGGAACACTCTCGGGCTCACTCGACCCGACCACACGGGTCCTCACCCTAGACAGCGGGAACAACGCCGGGGTGCTGGCCGCCCTCGGCACCGGCGACAAACTGCGCATGGACAACCGGTGGTCCCTCGCTTTCCGCGCCTACCACCGCTACCAGGTTCCGACCCGTCCCGGCTTCTACGCCTGGGACCAATACCGGGGACCCGACGGGCAGCCCCTCTACCCGCAGCGCAAGGTCCAAGTCGGCCCCGCCATCTCCGCGTCCACCAGCGGCGGCGGCACGCACACGGGCAGGATCAACGGCAAGGTCATCGTCGTCGCCAACCTCCTCGACACCGACGCCTACCCCTGGCCCGCCGACTGGTACCGCGCGCGGGTCAAGGAAGCCCTCGGTGCGGGATACGACGACAGTTTCCGCCTCTGGTTCAACGACAACGCCGACCACCTCGAAGGCCCCGTCACCGGCGCCCGCGCGGCCCAGATCGTCGAGTTCACCGGCATCCTGCAGCAAGCGCTGCGCGATCTGAGTGTTTGGGTGGAGAAGGGAGTGGCACCGGCGCGCTCGACTCCCTACAGCGTGGACGACAGCCAGGTCGAGGTGCCGGAGAGCGCCACGGCCCGCCGGGGAATCCAGCCCGTCGTCGATCTGACGGTCGGCGGCGCCGACCGGATCGATGTGGCCGTCGGCCGGTCTGTCACCTTCAACGCCAGGATCGAGGTCCCGCCCGGCGCCGGCCGCATTGTGACGACGGAATGGGACTTCGCCGGCACCGGCACTTTCACGCCCAAGTCCTTCGGGCCACCTCGCCGAACCGTCGAGGTGAGCCAGACGTTCACCTACACCAAGCCGGGCACATACTTCCCGGTGCTGAGGGTGGCGGCGCAACGGCACGGCGACGCCGCAACCCCCTTCGCCCAGGTGGCGAACCTCGGGCGGGTGCGCGTCGTCGTCCACTAGAGATCCCCTTTCGCCTCCACCAGGTCCTGCGCACAAGATGCGTCCGGTTGCGGCACGTCAGTCTGAGGCCAGCTGGGACACCGCCCGCGGAGGTGTCGCGCAGCAAGCGCTGCGCGACCCGCTCCCGACCGCTTTGCCTGCGACGCCGACGCTGAACAGAGGAGAGGGACACAGTGGCCAAGTCGAGCCCCCTCGGCCGAGCGTTGGCTGCAGCGGCTCGAGGACCTCGGCGCTCGGGGGCTGCCCTTCCTGGTGGCGGTCGCGGCGGATGAGGCGGCGGGTTACGCCTGTGCCGCGGCGCGCGCCCCGAGCCCAGCAACCGGCACGTGGCAGAGGACACCGTCTCCCTCTCGCCGACGTGCGTCGGCCGCGGCCCGGGCACGAAACTGCTGGAAGAGCTGGTGAAAGCCTCCGCCGGGTGCGGCCTGCACCAGATGATCGCGGTGATCGCCGACACCGGGGACGGTGCCTCCACCGCCCTGCATCGCCGTGTCGGCTTCCAGTACGTGGGCCGACTGACTGCCGTCGGTCACAAGGACGGCCGTTGGCTGGACACCATCCTCATGCAGCGCGACCTCATCACCGACGCGACCCCATGACCGCGGCGGCGAGGCCACGGGCAGTGACGCACAGACAGATGATGAGTACCCGGTCCCGGCCTCCAGGGTCGGCGTAGCTCAGGTTCGGCATTCCGGCAGCCTGCGGCCGTACGCCGCCCCCCTTACAGCCTCCTGCGAGCTGTGCCGACGCGAGCCCTTGACACATCGCTGGCTCATTCCTAGCGTGATGCGCATGCCTACTCATAGTCGAATAGACATTCAAGATCGGCGTGAGTCGATCTACGGCGCAGGCGTCTGGCACTTCGCCACCTACGTCGACCGCTACGCCACGGACGGATACGGCGGTCCGCGCACCGTCCTCGATGCCATCAAGGTGGCCGGAGCGGTCGATGGCCTGTCCGTCCTCGACCTGAACTGGCCCTTCCCTCCCGGCGACATCAGCACGGCCGAAGTACGCGCCGCGCTGGCCGAGCAGCAACTGCGCGCCATCGCGGTGACGCCGGAGATCTACACCGGCAAGTTCGCCAAGGGCGGTTTCACCAACCCCGATCCCGCCGTCCGCCGGAAGGCGATCGACCTGGTCGCAGCGTCCGCCGAGGTCGGTCGGGAACTCGGCGTGGACTACGTCAAGATCTGGCCGGGACAGGACGGCTACGACTATCCCTTCCAGGCCGACTACACCGATCTGTGGGCCAAGTCGGTGGACGCGCTGCGCGAGCTCGCCCAGTCGTTCCCGGACCTGAAGTTCGCGATCGAGTACAAGCCGCGTGAGCCGCGCAACCGGATGGTCTTCTCCTCCGTGGCACGCACCCTGCTCGCGATACAGGACATGGGCGTGGACAACGTCGGTGTCCTGCTGGACTTCGGCCACTCCCTGTACGGCGGCGAGACCCCGGCCGAGGCAGCACGGATGGCGATCGCTCGCGACAAGCTGTTCGCCATCGACGTCAACGACAACTTCCGGGGCTGGGACGACGACATGGTCGTCGGCTCGGTGCACCTGCTGGAGACCTTCGAGTTCTTCTTCGCGCTGCACGACGCCGGCTGGCAGGGCGTCTGGCAGCTGGATCAGTTCCCCTTCCGCGAGGACCCGGTCGAGGCCGCACGCACCGGCATCCGGACCATGCGCGCCTTCCACCAGGCGCTGGGCTACCTCGACCGGGACGAACTGGCCGCCGCCCAGTCGGCGCAGGACGCCCTGGGTGCGCAGCGCATCGCGAAGCGGGCGCTGTTTCGTGCGCTCGCGGAAAGTGAATCCGAGTGACCACCACCCTGGAGACCATGGCTCCGCTGCGGCCCGACGAGGACGCTGCCCGGATGTACCACCAGCGCAGCGCCCAGTTGCGGGCGGCATCGCCGACCGAGGCCGCCCGGGCCCTCGCCGAGATCTCGACCTCCGTCCGCCGTGACATCCTCACCACGATCCAGTCGGCGGGCATGGGCCACGTCGGCGGTGACCTGTCCGTGACCGATCTGCTGGTCACGGCTCTGTGGGGGGCCTTGCGGATGCATCCGTCCGAGCCCGAGCACCCCCAGCGCGACCGCTTCGTCCTGAGCAAGGGGCACTGTGCCGCGGCGCTGTACTCGACGTTGGCCTCCTGTGGGTTCTTCCCGCGGGCCCGCCTCAGCGAGTTCATGGCCCCGCTGTCGCCGCTCAACGGTCATCCCGCCCGGCTGAAGGTCCCCGGTGTGGAGACGAACACCGGTCCGCTCGGACATGGCTTCCCGGTCGCCACCGGTATCGCACTCGGAGCGCGACTGCGCGGCCAGACGTGGCGGACCATCGTCGTGCTGGGCGACGGAGAGATCCAGGAAGGCAGTAACTGGGAGGCCGCGATGACAGCCGCCCACTACGAACTGGCCGACCTGACGGCTGTGGTGGACCGCAACCGGCTGCAGCAGGGCGCCCGTACCGAGGACACCAAGTCCCTGGAGCCGCTGGACGCGAAGTGGGCCAGCTTCGGGTGGGAGGTCCGCGTCATCGACGGCCACGACCACGAGGCGATCAAACAGGCCTACGCGCCGTCGACCACGGGTCGCCCGGTCGCGGTGATCGCCAACACCGTCAAGGGCAAGGGTGTCTCGTTCATGGAAGACCGCGTCGAGTGGCACCACAAGGTGCCCACCGATGAACAGGTCCGACTCGCGCTCAAGGAGCTGAACCGATGACCGCCGTGGCCGCGCAGACCCCCACGTTCGACTGCCGGGCGGACTTCGCCGACGAGCTTGCCGTACTGGCCCGCGCCGATGAGCGGATCGTGGCGGTGTGCAATGACTCGGTGGGCTCCAGCAACCTCGTCCAGTTCCGTGAGGAGTTCCCCAACCGGCTGGTCAACGTGGGCACCGCGGAGCAGGACATGGTCGGTGTGGCGGCCGGCCTCGCCAACGCCGGGTTCGTTCCGTTCGTGTCCGCCGCGACGCCCTTTCTGACGGGGCGTGCGCTGGAACAGATCAAGGCCGACATCGCCTACACCTACCGGCATGTCGTGCTGTGCGGGCAGAGCCCCGGCATGGCCTACGGCGAGCTCGGCCCCACCCATCACGGCATCGAGGACCTCGCCTGGATGCGTGCGATACCCGGTCTGGAGATCATCGTTCCCGCGGATCCTGCGGAGACCCGCAGCGCGGTGCGCTGGGCCGCCGCATCGGGAAGGCCGACCTACATCCGCGTTCCCCGGTTCAAGGTCCCCGCTGTCACTCCCGATGGCACGCCGTTCGAAGCCGGCCGGGCCGCCTGTCTCGCCGACGGCACCGATGTCACCCTGATGGCCGTGGGCACGATGGTCTCGCGTGCGCTGGAGGCAGCCGAAATCCTCGGGCGGCAGGGGGTCTCGGCCCGCGTGCTCAACATGACGTTCGTCGAGCCACTCGACGTGGCTTCCGTGGTGGCCGCCGCCCGGGAGACCACTGCCATCGTCACCGCGGAGGAAGGGCTCCTCTCCGGTGGTCTGGGAGCGGCGGTCGCCAAGGTCGTGGCCGAGCACGACCCTGTCCCAGTGCGCATGTTGGGCGTGCCCACCTTCGCCCCGACCGGCAGCGCGTCCTTCCTTCTCGACCATTTCGGCCTGAACGCCGAAGGCATCGCCGCCGCCGCGCGCGAGGCCCTTGGGCGGGCCTGATGAAGCCGCACGTTCTCGCCATCGATCAGGGCACCAGCTCGACCAAGGTGCTGCTCCTGGACGCCGCCGGCGAGGTCGTCGCCCGGGCGAGCGCGTCCCTGTCGCAGTCCCACCCGGGCCCCGGCCTGGTGGAGCAGGACGCTCTGGCGCTCCTGGGCAGTGTGCGCACCGCGGTCGCCGACTGCATGAAGGCCGCTGACCCGCGCTCCGTGGCCGGCGTGGCGCTGAGCACCCAGCGTGAGTCGGTTGTCCTGTGGGACGCGGTGACCGGCCGGCCCGTCGCTCCTTTGGTCAGCTGGCAGGACCAGCGCGGATCCGAACGCGCCGACCGGCTCGCCCGCGCAGGGATGGGCGAGGCGGTCAGGCGACGCACCGGTCTTCCGCTCGACCCGATGTTCTCGGCCCTGAAAATGGCCGCACTCCTCGACCAGCACGATCCTTCCCGCGCACTCAGCGGCGCCGGCCGCCTACGGCTGGGCACCGTGGACGCGTATCTCCTGCACGCGCTGACCGGGGAGCTGGTCACCGAGGTCGGCAACGCTTCCCGAACCCAACTGGTCAACCTCACGACAAGTGAGTGGGACGACGAACTGCTCGGCCTGTTCGACGTTCCGCGCCCGGCTCTGAGCCGGATCGTCGCGTCCAACGGGCCCTTCGGCGGACTGCGCGGACTCGCCCCGCTGCTCGACGGCACCCCGGTGCTCGCGGTCATGGGTGACTCGCACGCCGCGTTGTTCGCCCACGCCGGCTGGCGGCCGGGCATCGTCAAGGTCACCTACGGCACCGGCTCGTCCGTCATGACGATTACGGACTCGACCGAACCGGTGGAACAGGTGTGCAGCACGATCGCCTGGTCCACCGGCCGGCCGGCCTTCGCCCACGAGGCCAACATCCGCTCCGCCGGGCGTACCGTCACATGGCTGGCACAGCTGCTCAATACCTCCCCCGACGAGCTCATCAGGGTCGCGGCCGGCGCGGACGCGGGCGGTGTGACGCTGGTCCCGGCGTTCGGCGGCATCGGAGCGCCCTGGTGGGACGCCGACGCCATACCCGTACTCGCCGGATTCGGCCTGGGCAGTGGCCGTGCCCAGCTGGCGCGCGCCGCGCTGGAATCGGTCGCCTACCAGGTGGCGGACGTCCTCGCCGTGCTGCCCGGCCTGCATCAGGTCGTCGCCGACGGACGCCTGAGCCGCAGCGACGCGCTCATGCAACTGCAGGCCGACGTCGCAGACGTGGCTGTGGCACGCGCCCGGCACCACGAACTCTCCGCCGCGGGAGCCGCCCAGCTGGCTGGACTCGAGCTGGGCCTGTGGACGACAGGTGACTTGGAGGAGCGCGCGGAAAGCGATATGAAGATCTTCACCTCCGGTTGGGACGACGCACAGCGCCGCAGCGCGGTCGCACGATGGCACCGGTGTCTTGAGACCGCGCGCGGCCTCGGGAAGGGCGGTGGCCACGGGCCGTCATGAATACAGCTGAGCTGCGAGGCCAGAGCTGGGGGCTGAAGCACGTTCCGCCACGTGGTCCGACGATAGTGTGTTCGGCGGCGATGATGTGCGGCCCGGCGCCGGCCTGGCCGCCAGAGCGAGGAGGAGGGTGGCACGATGGCGGCAGCGTCATCCACTCCCAGCCCTGACCACATGCGGCTGCTGGTCAAGGTGGCTCGCATGTACCACGAGCGCGGCCTGCGGCAACCCGAGATCGCGGCGCGTCTCAGCATGTCCCAGCCCCGGGTCTCGCGTCTGCTGAAGGAGGCGGTCGATCGCGGAGTCGTGCGCACCGTGGTGATCTCCCCGGACGGCGTACACGCCGAACTCGAAGAAGCCCTCGCGGAACGGTACGGGTTGCGTGACGTGGTCGTGGTGGAGGTGGAAGGCGCGGGACTGGATGTGATCCCCGCTCTGGCCGCGGCAACCGTCACCTATCTCGACGCCACACTCAAAGGAGGAGACGTCATCGGCATCTCCTCCTGGAGCGCCACCCTCCTGGAATCCGTCAAGGTCATGCGTGCCCAGACGCCGTCCACGGCACAGGAAGTCGTGCAGATGGTCGGCGGGTCCGGCAGCCCGGAAGTACAGCTGCACGCCACCCGGCTGACCAGCCGTCTGGCGGAACTCACCGGAGCGCGCCCGGTGTTCGCTCCGTCCGCCGCGCTGGTCGGCAGCAGGGAACTGCGAGACCTGCTGTCGCGGGAACCGGCGATGGCGGAGGCCATGCAGGCGTGGTCCCGCGTCACCCTGGCCGTCCTCGGAATCGGCCCGATCGAGCCGTCGCCGTTGCTGCGCCTTTCAGGCAACGCCATTACCTCAGAGGACCAACAGCAACTTAAACGACTGGGTGCCGTCGGTGACGTCTGCGCCCGCTATTTCGACGCGGATGGAGTTGCCGTCGACGCGCCGTTCAACGACCGCATCATCGGCATCGAACCGGACCGGCTGCGTGCGGTGGAACGACGGATAGGCGTCGCCGGCGGGACCCACAAGATCGCAGCGGTCCGTGGAGCAGCCCGTGGCGGGTGGATCAATATTCTGATCACCGATGCCGAGGTGGCGCGGGCCCTCCTGGCGGATTGACAACACCTGTGGGGGCGCTGTCACGTTGTCGGGCATGTGGGTATCTGACGTGGTGCCAGGGTGTGGCTGGCGACGGTGCCGGTGATCTGGTCCCAGATCGCGAAGCGGGTGGTCATCGCGGTGCGGTGGTCGGGGGCGTTCATCAGGTGCCGTCGGGTGCGGAAGCGGGGGGAGATGCCGCAGCGGCGGACAGGAACCGCTGGGCTGCGCCGACGCTGCGGAAGCCCTTCATCGCGCGTTCGCGTTGTCTGGTGGGCTGGTGGCCGTTCTCGGCCCGGTTGTTCAGGTACTTCGACTGCCGGTGCTCGACAGAGGGCATGACCTCGCGGTGGGCCGCGCCGTAGGAGCGCAGCTTGTCGGTGACAATCACCTTCGGCACTGCGGGTTCTTGTGAGAAGACGGCGGAAGAAGCGCCTGGCCGCAGCCTTGTCCCACCGGTTCTGCACGAGGATGTCGAGGACGTTCCCGTCCTGGTCGACGGCCCTGCGGCGCAGCGTGTTGGCGTAGATCTGCCCGAACTTGACGCACCAGTGGCGGATCGTCTCGTAGGAGACGACGATCCCGCGCTCGAGCGTGAACGCCTCGACCTCGCGGAAGCTGAGCGGGAAGCGGTGATACAGGCACACGCAGTGGGGGCTGACCATCAGGTACCGGTGGCCCTTGTACGACGGCGGCGTGCTCTCCACGTACGGCCCCTCCAGCGTGATCAACCCGAAGATCATCCCACGCCAACAGTCAACGTGACAGCGCCGAAAATGGCATCTAGGGTCCGTCTTCAAAGATCATCAGGTGGTGGATCATGGTGGGGTGATACGCCGCCATGAACTCACCGATCAGGAGTGGGAGTTACTCGCTCCGCTCATACCGCGGGCTGCGACAGGCCGACCGCGGGTAGAGGACCGGCAGGTCGTGAATGGGATGGTCTACAAGATCCGGACCGGGGTCTCCTGGCGTGACCTGCCGGAACGCTACGGGCCATGGAAGACGGTCTACACCCGCTTCCGCCGCTACGCCCTGGATGGCGTGTTCACCCAGGCACTCCAGCAGATCCAGGCTTCCGCGGACGCGGCCAGCGACATCGACTGGCTCGTCCAGATCGACTCCACCATCGTCCGCGCCCACCAGCACGCCGCGGCCACCGGCCGAAAAAAGGGATCCATCGGCGGGACGAACCATACGATCACGCCCTCGGCCGATCCCGTGGAGGACTGACCACCAAAATCCATCTCGCCTGCGACGGTAAAGGGCGCCCGCTCGCGGTCTTGCGGACACCCGGCCAACGCCACGACAGCATCTGCGCAGGCCCCCTCCTGGAACGGATCCGCGTCCCACGCAACGGCCCCGGCCGACCGCGCTCCAGACCTGATCAGGTCATCGTCGATAAGGCTTACAGCTCCCGAGGCTTCCGCGCCTACCTGCGCAAACGCAGCACCGCGTGCACCATCCTGGAGAAGGCCGACCAGCAGCGACACCGACGCAACCGCGGTCGCCGCGGCGGCCGGCCACCGGCATTCGACCGGCAGATCTACCGCCGACGCAACGTAGTTGAGCGCTGCTTCAACCGGCTCAAAGGCTTCCGTGGCATCGCCATAAGATACGACAAGACCGCCACCTCCTACGAAGCAGCGGTCTCTCTCGCATCGTTCCTGCTCTGGGCAAGATCCGTATGAAGACGGACCCTAGGCCGGGCGGCAGTGTCGAGACCGATCCATTGCTCGGGCACGCGATGATGCTGCAGAGAGCCAGGATGAGGCCCCGTCCACAGTTCTTGACAATTCCTCGACGTCAGACGTTGGGGACCTGTAGTTTGTCCCAACTGGTCTCGCCAGGTATGCCGTTGGCGGCGGCGCCGTCGAAGCCGAGCTTTTTTTGAAAAGCGGCGTAGGACTTCACATCGCCCGGGCCCCATACATCGGCATTCGCGTGGGACTGGTACCGGTCGCAGCCTGTGGCGACGAGTCGGTGGTGCATTGCGGCGATGATCGGTGATTTCCGTCCGGTGTGGAAGAACGACGCACCAGGGAACGGCTCAGTGTTCGACACACGGACCGGGTGTGAAGCCTTGAAGTGGTCGTACGCCTCCTGAGCCGCCGCGAGGACCTTGTCGTAGAGCGCGTCCATGTGCGGGCCGGCGCAGGCGGTTGAGGACCAGTGGTGGTGGTAGAAGAGGTTGCTCTTGCTGGGGCGTTTGCCGATCACCCTGGCGAAGAGCCAGCCGGCGAGCCGTGCGGAGTTCTTCCAGGTGGTCTCGGAGACCTTCCAGGCGGGTGCGAGCGTTTCGTTCGCCATTTCGATGCTGATCGATCTCTGGTTGCCGGCCGTGTCTCCGACGGCCCAGGCGTACTCGTTCAGTTTGACGTACTGAGCGACGGCACCGGCGGCGTCCACGTCGAAGTGTGCCGAAGCGGGACGCGTCTTCCATACGTTGAGCACGCCCTGGTGCGAAAGCCTGCCGCCGTTGTGGTGCAGCGTGACCGACGTCTTCCTGTAGGACTTGTGGGTGACGTGGCCCGTCGCGCTGAGTTTGTCGATGAAGTTCGAGACGGGGCGGTCGTAAGCGATGGTGGCGGTCATTTCGGGGCCTCCGTGTCGTTCTCGACTCCGTCCTCGGCGAAGGCGACGAAGTCGCTTGGCGGAAGGTCATCGAGGTTGTCGGTGCCGGGTCCGTCGGCGGTGTCGGTCTTCTCGAGGGCTGCCTTCACGTCCTCCTGGTCGAAGTTCTTCTCGTGCATTATGTAGTCCTTCCACTTACCACTGCTTTTGCTGGCGGTTCGACCTGTGGCCGGGGAAAAATTCTCTCGTCGCCTCAGGGAAGAACACTGGGGATTGGTTCATACGTTGGGGACCGGCAGTTTTTCCAACTGGTTCTGCGGGGTATGCCGTTGGCGGCGGTGCCTTCGAAGCCGAGCTTCTTCTGCCAGGCGGCGTAGGACTTCACATCGCCCGGTCCCCATACGTCGGCCTTGGTGTGGGACTGGTAGCGGTCGCAGCCTGTGGCGAAGAGTCGGTGGTGCATTGCGGCGATGATCGGCGACTTCCGTTCGGTGTGGGAGAACGACGCACCAGGGAACGGCTCGAAATTGGCGGGGGCGCCATCCATGTACTGCTTGTATGCCCCGTTTGTGAACGTGGACCATTGGATCCAGTCGTGTGCGTCTTTGATGGCCTTTGCCGCCTTGGCGTTGTAGAGCGGATCTTTGAGTTCTGCCTCAACCCTGAGTGTGTCCGGTGGGGAAAACTGTCCCGGGTGCTTGAGTGAGCGGATCTGGAACAAGCCTATGGACGGCCCCCACTTGTGGTCGACCAGATGCTGGTCCCCGATAATGGCCGGGTCGCCCTTTGACTCTGCCATGGCGACAGCCGCGGCGATCTTGATGTCGCTGCCGGTGAACCCTGCCTGTGTGGCGAGTGAGCGCAGCTCAGCCAGGCTCACGGCAGGCCGGGCGCGCCGCACTGAGCGGGCGCAGGCGAGTGCCGGCACGTGCTCTCCCGTCGACCCAGCCAGCGGCTGCTCAGGAGACCTCGAGGTTGAAGATGACGGGGCAGTGGTCGGATGCCTTGGGCTTGTTCTGCCCGACCCCCGGGAAGCGAAGGCCCTTGTACCGGGTGGCACGTAGCGGGGTCCCCTTACGGAAGATTTCCGGGAGCGCCTGTGGCACGGCTTGGGCGAGCGATACCGACGGCAGGAGGTAGTCCAGTTGTCGGTATTCGTCGGCGTCGTCCCAGTAGTGCGTCCACTGGTCTTCCTCGGGCAGGCGGGCGACGACGTTCTCGATCTGGCCCCAGGTGACGAGTTGATCGATGCCCGAACTCCCGTCGCCGTCCGGTTCCAGGTAGTCGTTCAAGTCGCCCAGAACGACGAACGGATGGTCTCCCGGTGCCTCGTGCCCGAAGCGGTCGGTGACTATGTCCATCACTTTCTTGGCCTGGCGTTCCCGCTTCCCGCGGGTCTGCGCACGCCCGCCAAGCATCGATTTGAAGTGGTTGACGAACAGCGTGACCGATGTGGTCTGCTGCGGGTTGACCTCGACCTCTATGTCGACCTCGAGGCAGTCACGGGAGAACAGTGCTGCCGTCGGGCTCGCCGGGTCCATGAGGTGCTGGTGCGACCGAATACGCGTGATCGGCAGCTTCGACAGCACGGCGACGTCAATCAGCCGAGGATCGTTGCCGTCAACCCCGGCGACGTACGGGTATTCCGAACGGCCCCCGAGGGCCTGAGCCCGGAAATGCTTGAGCGTGTCGATGTTTTCCACCTCTTGCAGGCACAGCACGTCGGCCCGCAGCTCTCGAACCGCTGCCCCGGTGATTGCCTTGTCGTCCACGCCCAGTTCCTCGAAACGGGTCTGGTCGACAATCCATCCCCGTGTATTGGCGGTTGCGGGATCAACATCGGCTTTGAACCGCCAGCGGGCAAACAGGTTCTCGACGTTGAACGTGGCCAGTCGCAACGTTGTCATGGGTGCTCCCGAGAAGACGGGACTGGAGTAAGGGCCGCTGCACAGCAGCGGGTACGGGTGCCGGCGCGGCAGGAGCGAAAGATGCTCTGGCGCAGTCGGCGTTCGCTGGTAACAGCACGCCCGCACCGATATGTCCAGTTTCCCGCCGGGCGCGACGGCTGGCAAACGCAGGCTGTTGCAAGCCTGACGATCTTGGATCGTCGCTGGTCAGGCCAGGCTGAAGCGGTCCAGCGGGCGGTGGAAGGGTTGTGAGGACAGCTCGCGGGGCCCGGCAGCGGTTTCCGTGTGACCTGCCACTCGTAGCTGATTGAGCTTCTTCGAGTTGGCCACCGATCAGGTGAGGGTCCACGAAGCGCAAAGAGCGAGGCCCCCGGGCTGTTGATCGAGATGTCTGTTGTCTCAACCATGCTGCTCGGGGGCCTCGTTGGTCATCTGTCCTGCCGCACTCGACCTGCCCCATGCCCTCGTGGAGTGGGTGACGATGCTGATCGTCACCCGTGAGGGTGACCGGCGCTGCAAGCTCCGCCCGTCCCAGCGCGCGACGGGGGCACTGGTGTACCTGCGCGAACACACCACCCTGGCGAAGATCGCTACCGGGTTCGGGATCAGCGAGTCCACCGCTCACGCCTACACCAGTGCGGTCATCCACCTGCTCGCCGAACGCGCGCCGGGTCTGCTGAAGGTCCTGCGCGAGACCGACCCCGACTTCGTCCTGCTGGACGGCACGCTCGCCGAGTGCGACCGGGTCGGCGACGGACGGGCCGACTACTCCCACAAGCACCGCCGGCACGGGGTGAACGTGCGGGTGGTCACCGATCCGGACGGCCGACTGCTGTGGCTCTCACCCGCCTTGCCCGGCCGGACTCACGACCTGACCGCCGCCCGCACCCACCGGATCATCCGGATCTGCGAACGCCAGGGCGTCCCCATCCTGGCCGACCTCGCCTACCAGGGCGGCGGCCCTGGGTGAGTACCGGCATCAAACGCAAGCCCCTCCAGGAACTCACCCTCACCGAGAAGACCCTCAACCGCGCGCTGTCCGCGGCACGGGCACCGGTCGAACGAGGCGTCGCACACCTGAAGTCCTGGCGCATCTTCCGCAGATCCCGATGCAGCCCCAACCGGATGACGTCAATTGCCAAAGCCATCCTCACCCTGGGGCGGCAACGCTGAAGAAGCTCAGTGATCGCGAAGCGGCGGAGGCCGGCCATGCTGTCGGGCCGTGGCCGGTGCGGATCTTGGAGGCGTCCTCGGTGAACGTTGTGTCACGGATGGAGTGCAGCCGGTTCTCGATCACCCACTGCGAGCGGGCCAGTTGTCCGATGCGCTGGGGAGAGCCCTGGCGGGCGTTGAGGTCAGTGGGTGCGCAGACGGTCTGCGGTGTCACCTTTCCGGAGCGCAGGTCGGTGCGGTGGTGAAGGATCTTCGCGGTCTGCACCGTGTGGGGGAAGTCCAGTCCGAGACCGGTGTCGGTCAGTGCCCTGGTCGTCCGCGTCTCCTTGCCGCCATGCCCCGTTTCGCGGTCGCAGCGCTGCGCGGTGGCCTGCGTCCAGGGCAGCGACCTCAACTGCCGGACAGTCCGGGCTGGTTGGCCTTGCTCAGCAGTAGGTGGTGGGCTTTCTTGTCCTCACACGAGGAACCGAGTGTGCTCGCGCTGGATGTGCAGGGCGTGGGCCGTCACAGTCACGTCGGCCAGGTCGTGCGGCCCCAGCAGGGCGGCGAAGCAGGTGATCTCGTTGGTCTTGTCCGGTACCCGCAGCTGGGTGACGGTCTGCCCGGTCCCGGTCATCGCGGCCAGCAGATGGGCGGCCGGGTCGGTGGTGGTGCGTGAGCCGCGGGCGCTCTTGCCGTGAACGGCCAGGGTGTCCGCTCCGGCCGGGTCGGCGCCGAGCAGGTCGGCGACTGCGCCGGGGCGCGGCGTTCAGGACGCTTCGGCGGTCGGGCGTGCTCGGCGCGATCCGGGCGCTGAATTCGGTCGTCGTGCGGGCGCCGAGGCGGGCGAGCGTGTCCTGTGAGGCGTTGCGGGCCCCACTGCCCGATCGCGGCGAACGATCGGGCCCCGGCCAGCACGGCCGAGCAGGCGATGAGCAGCACACTCACGAACGGGTGTCGCTTCCCCCGCCGATGCCGCGGGTCAGCCCGTGTGGCCAGCCGCTGCGGCAGTCCCGCAAGGGCGCGGTGCTGACGCGAGGGCGACTTGTTCAGACAGACACCGGCAGACGACGACACATCCAAGCTCCGGTTCGGCAAGGCGACTTGATAGATCACCGCTCCAACTGGAGCTGCATTCGTACGAGATGGGACGGCCGGCAAGCGGCGTCACACCACCGTGACTTGCAACTCACCGCCACTACTGCCACTTTGAAACAGCTTTGGCGCCACTCCCTGCCCTTCGGCACAGGGTGCTGCCGTGCGCTCAGCTGAAGGCCCGGCACCGTTGTGTCGGCTGTCCGCCGAGTCCTGCCCGCCTGATCCTGTGACAGTTGTGGCTGCGTCAGCCGCGTCTGACTCTTGACTATTGCCGTCAAGAAAAAAAGCTGTTCCAGCCGACAACGGGACCCGCTGACGGTCGAGGTGCGGCACGTCGTTCACTTCCGGCGGTTCGACCACCACGCCGACCGCCTCTCGGACTTGACTTACCTGGCCTTCGACAAGGGTGACGAGCATTTCCTCGCGCACCTAGTGCCCTGACCGCATAGGTTCACCGGGTTGGCGGGCGTGGCGGTTGAATGGGCGGTGACGTCGTCACCGGCTCGTCTCCAAGGGGTAGACCGCCCGCCCTCATCTGTGTGATACCGAGGTCTGACGGGATCCGCCGACAGGGGTACGACCAAGTACCCCTGGAGCCGGACGTGTTGTGGAGAGCCAGGGCCTAGCTTCGACTGCATGATCCCCAGACAACGCAGAGCCGCTGTGGCCACGCTGCTCACCCTGGCCCTATCAGTGCCGCTTTTGGGCGCCGCACCGGCCGTGTCCGTCAACGCCGCGCAGATTGCGCCCCAAGTCCCGTACAGCAGCCGGTTAGAACTGCCGCCCCCCACCGGCCAGTACCCCGTGGGCCGCCGCACTCTGCACTTGGTCGACCGGCACCGCACCGACCCATGGGTACCGACGGCCGGTAACCGGGAGCTGATGGTGACGGTGTCCTACCCAGCACGTTCGGCGAGTGGATTACCCGCGACATACATGACAGACGAGGAGGCGCAGCTCCTCTTGGCGGCGAGAGGACTCGACGGCGTCGTGCCCCACGAAACGGTTGCCGGGGCACGTACCCATGCGCGCGTGGGCGCTCGTCCGGCGCCAGGGCATTTCCCCATGGTGCTGCTGTCCCCGGGCTTCTCGATGCCGCGCACTACCCTCACCTCGATCGCCGACGATCTCGCGAGTCGCGGCTACGTCGTCGCCTCGGTGGACCACGCATACGAATCCGTCGGCACGGCCTTCCCCGGGGGCCGGATGCTGACCTGTGTGGCCTGTCAACGGGTCGACACTAAGGAGGAGCGGGCGGCCGTCGTGCGCGGCCGGGTCAAAGACATGTCCTTCGTGATCAGCGAGTTGACCAACGGCCGACAGGCCGGGGCGCTGTCGCATGTGATCGACCCGAGCCGGATCGGAATCGGCGGGCATTCGATCGGGGGTGCAACCGCGGCGGCAACCATGACCGCCGACCGTCGTGTGCGGGCGGGGGTTGACCTGGACGGTGACTTCTTTGTGCGCCCTGCTGCCGCCGGGCTCGGCGTGCGCCCGTTCATGATGCTCGGCGCCGAGTCCACGCACAGCCCCAGCAGCCGGCCAACCGACTGGCCTGAGGCGTGGAAACATCTGAACGGCTGGAAACGCTGGCTGACCGTGGTCGGCGCTGAACACTTCTCCTTCACGGACCTGCCGTATCTGGCCGGGCAGCTGGGCCTGTCGGACCCTGCCATACCGCTGTCCGGAGAACGCGGGTGGCGCATAACCCGCGACTACGTTTCAGCCTTCTTTGACCTCCACCTGCGGGGCATATCGCAGCCGCTCCTCGATGGTCCCAAGGCCACGCATCCTGAGGTCGCATTCCAGCGGCCGTGACCTGGCGTCCGATAATCGTGCCGCGACCGTATAGGTTCGCCCAGTTGTTCACGCCGCCGTTTTGAGGGGGCGTCCGCCCCAGCGGATGCCTTTCTCACTGCGGATGCGGGCTCGTTCCTTGCGTTCGGCGGCCAGGACGTCGCGGTGGCGGGCGTTGGCGTTGCGCCAGCGCAGGTAAGCGTGCAGGGCCCGGGTCTGCACGGTGTGGTTGGGGTGGTGGGAGTTGGCGATCGTGAACTGTCGCAGCGGCCCGAAGTGCGCCTCGATCGGGTTCGCCCACGAGGCATAGGTCGGGGTGAAGCACAGCTCGACCTTGTGCTTCTTCGCCCAGCGGCGGATGCCGCTGCCCTTGTGGGCGGACAGGTTGTCCATGATCACGTAGATGGGTGCGCCGTCAGGTCGTGCGGCGCGGATCGACTTCAGCGCGGTCAGCGTGTTCGCGGCACCGTTCCTGCAGTGGTTGACGCCCCACGGGCGGTCATCGCCGACCGAGTAGCAGCCGTGGAAGTAGCGCACGCCGTGGGTGCGGTGGTAGGTGGCAGGCAGCCGGTCGGGGTATTTCTGGCGAGCCCAGCCGGAGCCTGCGGTGGGCCTGATCCCGAGCGGGCCGAACTCGTCGAAGGCGAAGACCCGTTGCGGGAAGCGGTCCAGCACCTCTTTGATCCGGTCCAGCTTCGTCTCCCGTTCCGGGTCGGGGGATTCTTTCCACGTCTTGGTGCGCTGGAAGGTGACGCCGCGGCGGGCGAGCAGGCAGCGTAATGCTTCGCGGCCGATGTGGATGATCCGGCCGTGGACCTTCCGCAGATAGGCGACGAGTCTGCGCAGTGACCAGCGGGTGAAGGGCTGGCCGAGCTTGGCGGGTCGTTTGGTGGCCGTCTGGATGACGAAGTCATCGTCGTCAGGGCTGAGCAGGCGGGGACGGCCTCCCGCCCACCGAGGGTCCAAGCATGCCAGGCCGATCACGTTGAACCGGTGGATGACGTCCCGGACGGTGTCCTCGTCGGCCTGCACCAGCTGGGCGATCACCGGCACCCGGTTCCCGCCAGCTGAGGCCAGCAGCATCATCGCGCGCCGGTATCGCACCGAACTCGTACTGCCGCGGCGCACGATCTGCTGCAGCCGCTGCCCTTCCTGGTCGGTCAGTCTGCGCACACGGACAGGCTCGGCCACCGCGCCTCCAGCGGTCGGATCGGACGTCACCGCACATCCAACCGCCCCCGACCACCAACCCGGCGAACCTACGCGGTCACAGCACTAGTCACCCTGTCCCCGGACTTCGGCCACGTCGTTTCGATGCGGAGGGCTCCGATGCTTCGGGTGCCGAACACACCTACGAAGCACTGCAGAAGGGGCGGCCCCCCGCGATCGCTGCCAAGGCTCGACGGCCCTGGACGGCAGACTGCAAGAGGGCGACGACCAGGCGGCGTGGGCTTCGTCGACGACGGGCCTGCCGGAAGCGACCTGCGGCTCGTCACGAGGTGGGAGTTCTACCTCGAGGAAGGAGAGCACGCACACTGAGATCCGGCGTCACGGCTTGTCCTCGACGCAGCGGAACTCCGGCCCGTGGATGTGTCCGCTCCCGTCCGGCGGTGTGCGCATCAGGGCGCGGGTGGGTCACTCCAGAGCGAACATCTGGCGCGACGCGACGTCGACGTTCACGGCCCGAGGTAAAACCGCGCCTGCGTACGGGTAGATATATCCTGAAAATGTGAGGTTTTTATGTCTTCAGTATCCCGTAGGGGAGTGATGTCATGAGCCTGCTTCCGGCCGAGATCAAGGTCAACGTCGAGGGCGATGTGTCCGGTGCGCTGTCGGCTCTCGGGAGTTCGCGGGGTACGCTGACTTCGCGCCGGATCTGGTTCGCAGAAGACCGGCAAGGGACCGCCGAGGGGCGGGTCCCGTTGTTGGACAACGGCGTGATCGTGCGCTTCAGACTGGGCGGCGCATCGGAGGATCTGACGGTCAAGCTACGTCCGTGCGACCAAGAGCAGCTGGTCGGCCGGTTCTCCGACGCCTTCGAAGCGGGACCCTTCGCCTACCGGATCGAGGAGGACTGGTCGACGAACGGCCGCGTGCTGGCGGCCTCCCTGGCCCGCGATTGCCCTGCTGGGACGCTGGGAGATGCGGTAGAGCAGGAAGCCGATGCCGCCGCGGCGATGGACGCGGTGCAGGACCAGTTCCTGCATGCCTGTGCGCCCTCCGTCCGGATTGACGGGCTGGTCGCGCTGGGGCCGGTCCTGTCGACGAAGATCGAGGACGTCCCGCTCGATGACCTGAAGGCCGATCTGGAGGTGTGGTCGGTTACCGGTTTGGAGTTCCTGGAGGCCTCGATCCGGGTGAAACCCAAGGACGAGGATGATCGGGAGACGTTCACGGCGCGGGTCGAGCGCAAGCAGCGGAAACTCCGGGAGGCGGTACGGGAGCGCGGGGTGCCCCTCTCTGAGAACACCGAGAACAAGACTCGCCGCGTACTCACCGCCTTGGCGGCCGCCCGCCGGCTCGACTGAACACTCGACCGGCAGAAAGCAGCCGGTGATCCAGTCCTGGGCATCGATGAACACCCGCAGCCTGGCGTCCTTGTGTACGTTCAAGTTGTCCCAGACGAGCACAATCGGCGCGCCGAGCTGCCGATGGGCGGCGATCAGCAGGTCGTGGTACTCGCTCCGGGTGAAACTGCGTCTGCCGCCCTGTTTGTGGTCGACGTGCCGCTTGGGCCGGTAGATGAGGCGCGAGTGTTCGCCCTGCTTGGAGCAGGCCAGAGCGGGCGATGGAGAACCGGCGCTGGGAACGTCCGCGTACCCGGATGACGGGTGTACGCCCACACCTGGCCCACGTTCGGGTCGTCGGCGGCGTCATCGAGGAGCCGGCCTCGTCTTCGAAGCAGATCCAGGCCGCGAGCGCCGCCGCGGTGTTTCCACCTGGGGCCAGGTCTCCTTCACCCAGCCGCGGACGGCTTTCTCGTCGCGTTCCACCGCGCGGCGGGCCGGGACCTGCTGAAGCCGTGCCGGTGCTGCATCTGCGCGATCGCCGACAAGGTCATGGCCGTGTGGAACCGGCGCCCGATCAGGGTTCTGATCCGCGACAGCGTCCAGGTCTGGTCCGGCCAGCCGTGCCCCACCGGTCCCTTGGCCAGCTCCTGTTCCAGCACCGCGAAGAGCGCCTCACTGAACGTGGGCCCGGACAGCGGCCCCTTCGAAGCCAGGGCCCGCTCTCCACCGTCCCCCCCCCGGGCCCGGCGCCACCGCTGCACGGACCGCACGCTGACACGTAACTCACGGGCGACCGCGGCATTGCCCTGCCCAGCAGCGAACAACTCGGCCGCCTGTAACCGAATGCGCTCACGAAACGCTTGCCGCTCGGCGGTCAGCCCGCCCCCTTGCGGGTACCTCGTAGCGGCGGCCTACCGCAGCACACACTGCCTGTCAGCTACGACATCACGCCAACAAAGTCAGTGACGTTGGGGACGAGCAGCCTGTCCCAACTGGTCTTGCCGGGGATGCCGTTGGCGTCGTCGCCTTCGAAGCCGAGTGTCCGCTGCCAGGCGGCGAACGACTTCACATCGCCCGGGCCCCATATGCCGGCGTTGGCACTGGACTGGTACCGGTTGCAGCCTACGGCGACGAGCCGCTGGTGCATTGCGGCGATGATCGGCGATTTCTGTCCGGTGTGGAAGAACGACGCACCAGGGAACGGCTCGAAGGTAACGTGGCCGCCACCTGACTGGTAGGCGGTCAGTGCCCTGTTCGATGGTGAGCGACGTTGCTTGAAGACCGTCTGCACGCGGGCGTCGGCGCGCGGCAGTTTGCTGTGGCCGCTGAGAATGGCCCCCGGAATTTCGTAGTTGTAAACGACTTCGTCGCTTGCAGCCTCAACCGACACCGCGTGGCTGGAAAGAACCTGATGGACTCCCGAGTAGCTCGTACGCAATTCGCTGTCGAGATAGTCCAGTTGGGCATCCATGTTGAACAGGACGTCCACCCCGAGGGCTGCTCCGTTGTAAACGTGCCTGAAGAGTCCCGACCGCCTGGAGGGCGAAGTCCACTGGGCGAGGCCGACGCCGGGTAGCTTGGGTCCCAGATGGGGTGATTTCCGATCCATGATTTGGGCGGCTGTGAAATTCGTGGTCACTCCGGCGAAGTTCTTCGCTCGCATAGGGGTGGACGGCGAGCTGCCCTCGACGCGATTCGGTAGAATGGCCGACTCTGCCCACAGGTTCCCGACGATCCCGGCGGCGCCTGCGGGCGGATAACCGTACCGGTCGACGAGTCGCCTCATGCAGTAAAGCATGCGGTCGTCGGTTCCGACCTTTGTCCAGTCGCCAGCCGACGGAACCACCGCGACCGTGACCGGCGCGTGTCCCGGGCCGTGACCGGGATGGCTGGCATCGGCGGGAAGATGTCCTGTTTCGATGTTCGGAGATTTGCCGTTCATTTCAGGCTCCTCACGCGAAGCCCGCTTCGCCGTCGCGAGGGCGCACGGGGTCCACCACGGCTGGAGAAGCTGGGTAAGGGGAGGACAGAGACATGCTGTTGTCTAGTTGCGAACTGGTGCCGCCAGTAGCGATCGCCCCGGCCCTGTTCGAAGCCCAACCCAAGCCCAGTCTACTGCGAAGCATCGCTGCGTGCTCTGGATCACATCACGCGGCTATTGGGTAACAGCCGCCTGGCAGGTTGTCTCGCGGGGGCACACGTCTGTGAAGCGCGCGAGCGGACAACATGAGCTTCGGGCACGAGCACGCGCCAGGCGACAAACTCGTAGGTGTCGTGTCGCCGCCGGGGAGGGTGCGAATCAGCGTCTGACGCCCCCGCCGAGGCCCTTTCGGTAGCTGGGCCAGGGCCGGTTTCGTGGCCTCAATGTGTCTTCCATGGGCGCCCTCACCGCAGGAGCGGCGTTTCCACTTCTGCCGGGGCAGGCCGGGGAGCAGGTCGTGGGTGCCCAGCGGGTGACGACCGTGCCGTGTCTCGTTGTGGCCATGACGTGGAAAACGTCCGCCTGCGCCAGCTCGAACCTATCGCTACCTGCTCTTGCTGAAGCCGTAGGCGGCATCCGCGGTTACTCAGCCGAAGTGAATCCGGTCAGCGATGGCCTTTCGGCCCATCGCCTTGGCCATGGCCACCTTCTTCTCGAGGCCGAACCTCTTCGCCGATGCCCGCGCGTGGCCAGCGCTTGTGGTCGTCCGTCCAGGAGGTGGGCAGGTACAAGCGACGGTCGATCAGATTGCGTCCCGCGGCCAGTTGCATAGGCGAGGAACACACCGATCGGAAGGTGCCCAGGCCGGTGTCGTGCGGTTGCCCGCGCTCGGCGATCGCGGGCCGGATGCCGCGTTGGCGCAGGAGCCGGCGGTACTTGTCGTGGTCGTAGCCGCGGTCACGAGGAGCGTGTCGGGCCGACTGCGTGGCCGGCCGACGATTCCGGCCACTGCCGTGATCTTGTTCAGCAGGGGCAGCAGTTGGGTGACGTCGTTGCGGTTTCCGCCGGTCAGCGCCGCGGCGAGGGGGATCCTTTGGCCGTCGGTGAGGTGTGGTGCTTGCCGCTCGGGCGTGCGCGGTCGACCGGGCTGGGTCCGCTTTTGGGCCCCGACGTGCGGCCCGGACGTGGGAGGAGTCGATCACTGCCCGGGACCAGTCCGGCTGGGTCTTCCACCGCCGCTTGTTCAGTAGGAGCGCGTGCAGTTGGTCCCACACGGCCGGCCTCGTTCCAGGCCGCAAGGCGCCGCCAGCACGTCATGCCCGAGCCGAAGCCCCACTCCTGGGGCAGGTACTCCCACTGGATGCCGGTGTGCAGGACGAACAGGATGCCGCACAGGGCCTGCCCGTCGGGCACTCGTGGCCGTCCCTCGACCTGCTCAGGCGGCGGCTCGGGCAACAACGGTGCGATGAGCGACCACAGTTCGACCGACAGGCTCCACGGCCGCGACCGACGCTTCCCCATGCCCACATCGACGAGGGATCAAGCCGACAGTCACGATCAACCCGCTTCTGTTGGAGCCGGTCACTGCAGGGGGGAATCGGGCGGGGGGAGGTGGATGGCGCGGTCCCGGTCCACGGAACGGACGCCGACGACCGCCTTCAGCGCCGGGATCCGTTCCTCGGCGATGGTTCCGGACAGCGTGCCGAGAACCGGCTGCTCGCCCGTGACGGTCAGCCCGGCCTGTCGCGCCGCCTCGATCACGTCCGCGAACCGGTCGGGGTCGACGGCGAGAATGACTCCGACCGGTTCGGACCGCGAGGATTCGCTCACGGGGCCTGGAGCAGACCCGAGCCGACGTCCTCGACGGGTTGCGTCAGCGGGAACGCACCCGACAGGAGACTGGCTTTGAGGTCGGCCGCGGAGGCGTTGGGACTGGCTTCGGCGAGCAGCGCGAGGACACCCGCGACGTGCGGCGTGGCCATGCTGGTTCCCGACTTCGTCGTGTACCCGCCGCCCGGGGCTGCCGAGCGTACGTTCCTGCCGGGCGCGGCGATATTGACCTCGCCGCCCTGGCCGTTGATGCCGCCGCAGGAGAAGAACGACGTCGTGAGTGACTTGTCCAGCGAGGCCACCGCCAGGATGGAGGGGCAGTTGGCGGGTGAGTCGACGGGCTTGACGTGCTGGGGCCGCTGGCTTTCGTTGCCGGCGGCGGCGACGATCACTGCCCTGTGCTGGAGCGCGGTCTGGGCCAGTGTCTCGTACGTCTGGAGGAAGAGCCCACCTGGCTGGACGGGAGCGCCGAGTGACATGGAGATCACCCGCGCGCCGTGGGTGATCGCCCAGTCGATGCCCGCCAGGATCTGGCCGTCGGTGCCCGTGCCCGCGTGGTTGAGGACCTTCGCCGCGAGGATCCGGGCCTCGGTTGCCACGCCGTAGCGTGGCTCCTGATTCTGGGGGCTTGCCGGGCCGGCGGCGGTGCCGATGCAGTGGGTGCCGTGGCCGTGCATGTCCTCGACACTCTCCCCGAGCACGAAGGAGGCCGTCTCGTCGATGCGCCCGACCAGGTCGGGGTGGTCGGTGTCCACACCGGTGTCGAGTACGGCGATCTTCACCCCGCGTCCGGTCAGGGTGGACACGTTGGCCCGGATCGCCTGGAGGCCCCAGGTGCACGTCTCCTCGTCCCAGGCCGGGCCCTGGGCAACGGCCATCGCCGCCTCGGTGTGGCGTTCAACCACTGTGTCGTCGCTGCGGTAGGCCGGGAAGAACTCGGTCAGCGGCTGCTGCGCCGTCCCGATCACCGAGGCGTAGACCATGCGCTCCGGCTCTGCCGCGATGATCGAGGGCTCGGCCTCGGCTGCGGTCACCAGCGCGTGGCGCTGCTCGCGTCTTACTTCGACGACCGCGGCGCTGATCTGCTCGAAGTGCACGGAAGTGTCGGGGTTTTCGAGGAGTTCGGCGACGTTGGCGGTCTCCGTTCCCCGGACGCGCTCTACGGGAGCGATGTCGGCGGCGGAACGCAGTGCGTCCAGTCCGCTCTCCTGATGGTTCGGGTCGAGCAGGATCACGTACCGACCGGTGTACTCCGAGCCGTGGTCCGCGAGGGCGCCATTGGGCCGGTCCGGCTGGTCGCCGAGGCCACGCCTGTCCAAGGGTCCGTTCGCCATTGAATTTCCCACCTTTTCTATGCTTGTACGGGGTTTTCGCAGTGTTACCGGGTCAGTGGACGCGCGCCGAGGTGCGCGGTGTCAGGCTCCGGGGATGGGGGGCGCGGTGAGGCCGAGTGACAACGCGTGAGCCGTCGTCCGCGGAACTGTCCCTGCCGGGCCGCTGTCTCGGCACCGCCCTCTTGTCCACCGTCGCATCAGCTACAGGGGCCCGCAACACGGCGCACAGCCGTTCCGGAGGCGGCGACTGCCTGTTGTGGCGCCGAAGTTGACAGTGGACCGACCCCGACTCAGTGTGGTGCGTGGGGGGGTGGATTGTCTTGTTTGGGCATTTTTTGTGGAGTCCCCCTTGTCTCAGCAGCCCAGGAGACAGACGGAATCGCGCCGAAGGAGACGGCCATGAACGAACCGTCCGAACGCCCGCAGCAGCCTCCAGTGCGACAGCAGCCTCCAGGCCGGGACGCCGCGGACGCCGGAAGTGCCGGGGGTGAAAACCCCGCGGTGCGTTTCGATGCCACGGTCCACCCCGGTGTGACCAACCGCGATCTCCTCGGCGTCGCAGACCTCGATCTGGACCGGATCCCCGATCCGGAGGGCGACGTCCGGGTGGTCGTCACCGCGGACGAGTGCCGGCGTCTGCTGGAGAACGGTTACGAAGTCCGTCTGCAAGCCGCGGTGCCCGTGCGGCCCCTTCCGGCCGAACTCGTGGAACAGGACGACTCGGTGAGGGCGTGGCTGGAGGAGCGCGTCCAGGGCATCGAGCGTTCGGGAGGTGTGTGATGTACCGAACGGTCCCCCAACTCGACTCCGTGACCTCGCTGCTCGCCACGTGGTTCCCGCAGCTGTGTACAAGAACCCAACTGCCCGAGGTCTCCGTCGAGGGCCGCCCGGTGTTCGCCCTGCGGCTGCGTGCCGGCGAGGACGGAGACCGCCGAGGTGTCCTGTACGTGGGCGGCACTCACGCGCGCGAGCTGATGAACCCGGACGCCCTGGTGGAATTCGCCGTCGACCTCGTCGTGAGCTACCTGAGCGGCACCGACATCGTGTACGGCGGCCGCACCTGGACGGCTGAGGACGTCAGACTCATCCTGGAGAGCCTCGATCTCTGGCTCGTACCCTGCGCCAACCCAGACGGCCGCACCAAGGTGCTGACCGTCGACAACATGTGGCGCAAGAACCTCCGTGACAACCCGGGGACGTCGTGCGACGGGGTAGACCTCAACCGCAACGCGGCCATCCTCTGGGGGGTGACGGAGGGGCAGACCTCGTGCAGCCCCTGCACCGATATCTACGCCGGGTCCAAGGCTTTCTCCGAGCCGGAGACCCGAAACGTCAAGCACCTGCTGGACACCGAGCGCATCCACACGTTCGCGGACGTGCACTCGTTCTCGGAGCTCGTCCTCTACCCGTGGGGCCACGCCGAGAACCAGACCACCGATCCGGCGGCACAGCGGTTCACCAGCCTGCCCACCGGAACCTGCGCGCCCATCGGCATCCCGGGCTACCGGGAGTACATCACGCCCCAGGACCTGCTCCGCTTCACCACGGTCGCGCAGCGGCTCGTCGACGCGATCGCCGCGGTACGCGGGAGCGCCTACACGCCGCAGACAGGCCGGGCGCTGTACGCCACCACCGGCACCCAGAGCGACTACGCCTACAGCCGCCACATCGCGGATCCCGCGCTCGGCAAGACATACGGCTTCACCATGGAGACGGGCCCGCGGGTCGGCAGCGTCGAGGACTCCTTCCACCCGCCGGACCCCACGCCTATCAAGCTCGATGCCAAAGCGGGCATGCTGGCCCTCGCCCAGGAGAGCATCTGCGCCTTCGACCTGATCGGCCTGCGACAACTCAACCGCCAGACCGAGGTGGACACGCTGCGCCGGGTCCGTGACGACGTGCTCGCGAACACCGAGGCCGGCCGCGACTGGATCACCCTCGTCGAACGCCTCGAACTGCCCGTCGCCTCCCTGCTGTTCGCCGACGAGGGCCTGGCAGACCGGGCCGCCACGCTGATCGAACGCGCGGGGAAGCTGTTCGAGGACGAGCAGACCGTCATCAGCGACGAGGACGCCGACCTGGGGCGCGCCCTGCTGACCGAACTCACCGAGCGGCTCGGAGCCGAGAACGCTCAGGCGCGCACCGGTCTGACAGCCGTCGGCGCGGCTCTGGAACAGGCGAGAGGGGTGTCGACGGCCAAGGTGCTGCAACAACTGACGGCGCGTGGCCCGCTGCCGCAGTAGATGCGAGCCGGGATGGCCGCGGAGACGCGACGGGGCTCGGACGGTGACCGGTAGGCAGCGTGGCCCAGTTCGCAGCCACTCGTCGGGGGTGGTCCCGACGGTTGCCACATGGGCGCTGGGCGGTCGGGCCTCCAGGCTGGAGGTACGACGCACGCGAGACAAGGAGCCCGGTATGTCCGCCGGGGCACCGGCCGACGTACCGGGCCGTAATGCCGTGCCCGGCAAGGGCTAGTACTCCAGCAGCGGTTCGTGTCCTGAGCTCGCGGTTGTCGTTGTCCTGGCATGGAGGGGATGACTGAAGTCAGTTGCTGGGCTGCGGAGTTGGAGTCGGTGTTCGAGCGGGTGGCGGGCCGGTTCGGTCGGGCGGATCTGCGGTGGCGGATGCGGGACTATGTTCGCGGTCTGCTGGGCCAAGCGGCACGCAAGAACGGCTGGCAACTCGCGGAATGGGCAGGCCACCGCACTCCGGACGGCTTCCAGCGGCTGTTGAACAGCAGCGTCTGGGACGCGGACGCCCTGCGTGACGGAGTCCGTGCTTACGTTGGTGAGCGTCTCGGCCCGGACGGGGTACTGATCATCGACGACACCGGGTTCATCAAGAAGGGCACCACGTCGGCCGGGGTGGGCCGGCAGTACACCGGCACCTCGGGAAAAATCGACAACTGTCAGATCGGGGTGTTCGCCGCCTACGCCACCAGCTCGGGCCGGGCCCTGGTCGACCGGGAGCTCTACCTCCCGAAGGCCTGGACCTCCGACCGTGACCGTTGTCGGGCGGCGAAAATCCCGGATGAACGAGGCTTTGCCACCAAGGGTGAACTGGCCCGGGACATCGTCCGTCGTTGCATTGCCGCCGGCCTGCCCGCCACCTGGGTAACCGCGGACGAGGCCTACGGACAAGACTGGCACTTCCGCCGCCTGCTCGAACAACTCGACGTCGGCTATGTGGTCGCGGTTCCCAAGTCCCAGCAGATCAAGTCGCTGGCCGGGATCTGGCGCATCGACCAGCTCATCGAGGATGCCCCTGCCGATGCCTGGCAGCGGCTGTCCTGCGGCGAAGGCGCCAAGGGCCCGCGCGTCTACGACTGGGCCGCGGGCAAGCTGCCCGCCAACCTGATCTTCGACCCCGATCCGCCCACTCATCACCGCTGGGTAATGGCCCGCCGCAGCCTGTCCGACCCCGGCGAGCTTGCCTACTACCTCGCCTACGCACCCATCGGCATCGAGTTGGCCGACCTGGTCCGCATCGCCGGCTCGCGCTGGGCGATCGAAGAGTGCTTCCAGGCTGCGAAGAACGAATGCGGCCTGGACCAGTACGAGGTCCGCCGCTACGTCGGCTGGTACCGGCACATCAGCCTGGCGATGCTCGCCCACGCCTTTCTGACAGCACTCGCAGCCCAGGCCGGTGAGGCGGCAAAGGGGGCCGCAGAAACGGATCAGCCCTCGTCCCGCTCACCGTGGCAGAGATACGGCAACTCCTGGACGCTCTCCTACCCCACCCACGAGCCGACCGCAACGCCGTCGCCCACACACTGAAGTGGTCGGCCTGGAGAAGACGCCGCCAAGCCATCGCCCGCCGATGCCACTATCGAAAACGCAGCTCAGGAAACGAACCGCTGCTGGAGTACTAGGGCTGAGGGCGCCGTCAGTCGCTACGCCGCTCCGGCGCCAGTGTGGTTCACCGGACCGGGGCGACGTAGCGGCGGAGTGGTGTGACGGGGGGCGAGACGCTCTCGTCACGTTCTTCTCCGGTTCTCAGGCGCGGGATCAGGAGGCCTTCAGCGACCGGATGACGTTCAGGGTCAAGTCGATCTCTTCGGGGAAGTTGACGATCCCCGCCGACAGACGTACGTGCGGAACCCCGTACGGCGTGCTGTTGGCGATGATCCGGTTCTCGCGGAGGATCTGGGCGACCTCCTGCGGCGCGTGGCCCTCCACATCGAACGTGACGATTCCGGCGGACAGTTCCGGGTCGAGCGGCGTGTGGAGCGTCACGTGGTCCATGGCGGCCAGGCCTTCCTTGATCTGGCTGTTCAGCTCTGCGATCCGGTCTTGGATCCGCTTGCGTCCGATCTGTCGGACGAAGCGGAACGCCTCGGCGGCGGCCCACTGGTGTTCGTAGGAGAAGAATCCTCCCGGACTGACCCACGAGGCTTCCGTGGGGCCGGCCGGCCGGCGGTCCTGTCGCCACGCGGCCGAGGTCTCCTTGCTCATGAGGCTGGGAATCGTCGGTTGGAGGAGCGCCCAGTTCTCCGCCTTCGCCCACATGATTCCCGTCCCGCGCGGTCCCAGGATCCACTTGTGCGTGCCGGCGGAGAAGAAGTCGCAGCCCATCTGTGCGACGTCCTCGTCCGCGACGCCGAATCCGTGGACGCCGTCCACCACCAGCAGGATGCGGTCGTCTTCGTCGCGGTCTCGGTTGAGGTCGGCGATGGCGTCGGCGATCCTGGACATCGGCAGGCGCACGCCGGTGTTGGAATGCACCCAGGCCACGCCGAACACCCGGGTGTTGGGTCGTACGGCGGCGCGCAGCCGCGCAATGGCCTCGTCGGGGGAGAAGTCGAACGACGAATCGTAGAGGGAGATCGAGCGCATGGTCGCGCCCCACTTGTCGGCGGCCAGGCGGATCGCCTCGTGGTGCGGATAGAACTCATGCGTGGTGGTCAGGACCTCTTGGCCCGGCTTCAGCCGCAGGCCGTTGTAGGTCAGCGCAAGTCCCATGGTGGTGCTGCTGGTCAGAGCGATCTCGCTGGCCTGTCCGCCGACGTACTCGGCCGCCTCGGCGCAGACGGAGCGCCACAGCATGTCCTCTTCCCGGGCGAACATGTTGTCGTCGAGGAAGCTGTGTGGGTTCTCGTCGAACGCGCGCCGATAGTTCGTGATGGCGTCACGGACAGGCGTCGGGTTCGAGGCGAGGTAGAAGTTGGACAGGTGCACGAGGTCTGGTGACAGAAGGAACTGTGCGCGGACGGATTTCCAGTCGCCCGGATCGAAGGGCTGGGGTGTGGTCCGCTGTGTGGCCTGCGATAACTGTGCGAGGTGGGAGTCAGCCAGGCTTGCCGGGTTGGTAAGGGACATGATCACTCCTCGTGAGTGAGAGGGGCTGGGTGGGTTCCGTCGGGCTTGCCGGTTGCGGACGGGGTCGAGCCGGGCGGTTTCAGGAAACCCTGGAGCGGTCCGTCACCGGGCTGACCTGCTCCCGCTCGCTCGCCTGCTCCTCCCGCTCGCCACGGTGCGCCTGCGCCGCCTCGGAACCGACCGCCGACGTCGCGGAGCGCCGGCGTGCGTCGGTTGCCCAGACGATCAGCGCGCAGGTCGCGAATCCGGCCCCGAGGAGACTGGAGGTGCCCCAGCCGTGGGAGCTGAAGACGGAGGTGGTGGCGGCTGCGCCGAGGGCGGAGCCGAGGGAGTAGAAGACCATGTAGCCGCCGATGACGCTGCTGGTGCGGTCCGGATGCGCGGTGGTGAGCAGGTGCTGATTGCTCACGTGCACGACCTGGACCGCGAAGTCGAGCACCACGATGCCGATGACGAGCAGCCACAGGGACCAGGTCAACTGCGCGGTGGCGGCCCAGGAGACGGTGAGCAGAGTCAGCGCGAGGCCGCTGATCGGGGTCGCCCGTCCCGCGTCCGCCCACCGTCCCGCGCGTGCTGCGCCCAGTGCGCCGGCAAGTCCGGCGATGCCGAACATGCCGATCTGGCTTTCGCTCAGATGCCACGGTGCGTTCGCCAGCGGCAGGGACAGGCCACTCCACAGGGTGCCGAATGACGCGAACAGGAAGAACGCGATGAGACCGCGGGTCAGGAAGAGACGCTGCCCGAACAGCCCGCCGAATGCGACGACGGCCTGTCGGTAGCCGGCGGGCCGGCGAGAGCTGTCTTCGGGCGGCAGCGCGCGCAGGACGAGGGCGGCGAGGGCGAGCGCGAGCACACCGAGCACGGCGTACATGCTGCGCCAGCCCCACGCCTGCGCCAGCACGCCGGTGACGAACCGCGCGCCCAGGATGCCCACCACTACGCCGGACGTCACGACGCCGATGTTGCGTCCGCGTTCGGCGGGCGGTGAGACCGACGCGGCGTAGGCCACCGTGGTCTGCACCACGACCGCGAACATTCCGGCCAGCGCGAGCCCGGCGAAGGCCGTCCACGCGGCCGAAGCCGCAGCCGTCAGGAACAGGCCCGCAGCGGTGATGGCCATGTGAACCGCGATGAGCCGGCGCCTGTTGGCGACCACGTCGCCGAGCGGCACCAGCAGCACCAGTCCGGCCAGGTAGCCGAACTGGCCGGTCGCAACGATCCACCCGGCGTGCTGTGCCGACACCCCGAGGCTGTCTCCCATGGGCGGCAGCACTGTTTGCGCGGCGTAGATGCTCGCCACCGCGACACCGCACACGGTCGCGAGGAGTAAGCGTCGCCAGACGTCCATCGCACTCCTAAGGAATGAGTAGCAAAGTGAAACTAATTTGACCGTAGGGCATGATGGTTTCAATCCGCAACTCAATTGGGAGGTGTCATGCCGAGCCCCTCCACGGGCACTCCGAGCCCTGCCTGGACCGACCCCGACTGTCCGGTGGCCCGTACGCTCGATCTCGTCGGTGACCGGTGGAGCCTCCTGGTCGTCCGGGACGCGATGGACGGGGCACGGTCCTTCACCGACTTCCAGCGACGGACCGGCATCGCCCGCAACATCCTCACCGACCGCCTGCGCAAGCTGACCGCTCACGGAGTCCTGGCCCAGCAGACCGCGCCCTCGGGCCGCCGTCTGCAGTACGTCCTCACCAGCGCCGGCCGCGATCTCTTCCCCGTCCTGCTCACCCTGCGCCAGTGGGGAGAACGCCACGCCTTCGAACCTGGCGAGCCGCACTCCACACTGGTCGACCAGCACGGCGCCCGTGTGCCGGAGGTCCAGCCGACCGGCGCCGACGGTGCCGTCATCGACGCCGACACCACTCACGTGCAGAAGGTCGGCGGCGAACGGCGCCGGTGAGGTGACGGCCCACGAGACGGTCAGCGGCTGTGCTCGGGCACGCACAGCGACGCGCCGCGTCCGGCCGGTTCACGGGCGGCCCCCGCAGGCCAGACGACCTCGACGGCGATACCGCGGGCACGGGCGTAGGCGACCATGTGGGCGGTGGCGTCCTGCCCGCTGGACGGTGAACCGTCCCAGACGGCCAGCAGATGGCAGCAGCCGCTGACCAGCCGTTCGTCCGCGCTCACACAGGCGTCCCGGTCCCGCGGGTCGAAGGGAATCATCCGGATCTGCTCGGCCAGGGCCAGCAACTCCCGGTGCGCCTGCTGGTCGGGGAAGGGAGCGCCGGCGAAGGCATCGCCGCGTTCCGGGAGCAGGACCACCAGGCGCTGCCCCAGCTCGTGCACCACCCGCCCGAACAGCAGCGGCAGTCCGGCGCCGGCGCGTACCAGCGCCGTCGCGTCGGGCGGCAGGGCCTCCATGCGCTCGCGTAATGCGGCCCGCACCAGATCCCGTGTGGTCGAGGTCAGGTCGGCATGTCCTACGGCCGTGATCATCCGATCGCTCGCTTTCTCACCATGGGGTGCGCTCCGCTCATGTTCGTCCTGTCCCCGCCTGGTCAGCGGGCGCGGATGGGCCCGTCAGTTCTGCGCGCAGCAGGTCCAGGCCCATCGGCCCGAGGCTCAGCGCGTGATGGTGGAACCGCTTGAGGTCGAAGGCGGCGCCGTCGCGACGCCGGGCGGCCTCCCGTGCCTCCAGCCACACCTTCTCTCCCAGCTTGTAGGCGAGGGCCTGTCCGGGGCGGCCCAGATACCGGTCGATCTCGAACTCGACGAACCTCGCTGGGCTGAGCCCGCAGTGCTCCGTCAGGAACGCCCGGCCCAGCTCCGGCGTCCAGCGCTCTCCGTCGTGGAACCTGGTGCCCGCGGGGATGGGCAGCCGCAGGTGCAGCCCGATGTCCAGGACGACCCGTGTGGCGCGCAGCAGTTGCCCCGTGGCCAGCATCCCCAGCCGGTGGGCCGGATTGGAGAGGTATCCGAGTTCGTCCATCAGCCGCTCGGCGTACAGGCCCCACCCCTCGACGTGTCCGGGGTGCAGTTCGCACGACAGCCGCTGGAACCGGTTGAGTCCTGAGGTATTGAGCGTCGTCACGCCCAGCTGCAGGTGGTGGCCCGGGACGCCCTCGTGGAACATGGTGCTCGGCACGGTCCACGTCCGGATCGGCGTGCCCGGCTCGGGCCGGGTCCACCAGACCGTGCCGGGACGCGACAGGTCCTCGCTGGGCGCCAGATAGAAGGCGGGCCCGTCGGAGGGGCCGATGCGGCAGTCGATCCGTCGCAGAGGCTCGGGGATGGCGAAGTGAGTCCCGTCGAGGTCGGCGATGGTGGCGTTGGCGAGTTCCTGGAGCCAGTCGCGAAACTGCGCCCTGTCCGTCATCTGATGGCGGGGGTCGCTGTCCAGGGCCGCCAGCACGGCCGGCACCGGTTCGCCGGGCGCGATCTGCGCCGCCGTCACCGTCATGTCCCGCTGTATCCGGCCGAGTTCCTCCCAGCCCCAGGCGTAGGTCTCCCGCAGGTCCAGCCGGGTTCCGAGGAACTCCCGCACGCCGAGGTGGTAGCGCTCCTCGCCCACCGCGTCCAGCGTCGGCGCCTGCGCCGCGAGCTCCCGCGACAGATACGCCGCCATCCGTGTCAGCGAGCGGTTCGCGGCCGCCGCGGCCTGCTCCAGCGCGTCCCGCAGCCCACCGTCGCCATGCCCGGCGGGCAATCCGGCCAGGTACTGCCGCATGTCACGGCACTCCTGGGCGTTACGGATCACCTGACGATACGGTGCGACCCGGCCGCCACGCCGCGCCGCCTCCAGGCTCTCCCGCAGTCCCGCCAGCGCCTCCGGGACGGCCGACAGCCGCGCCAGCAACACCTCCCACGCGGTGTCGCGGCCCTGATCCAGCAGACCCACCGCCAGCCGCACGCGCTGGATGGGCCCGTCGAGGGTGTCCAGCAGCGTGCCGTAGGCACCGGTGTCGGCCAGCGCCACCTGCGTGGCGAGCCGTTCGCGCAGCACCGCCACCGCGACGCGCTCCGCATCCCCGGCCACCGGCGTGTCGTCGACCGCCTTCAGCATGCGACGCGCCGACGTCGCCCGCTCCTGCACCGCCTCGGGGCCGAAGTCGGTCAGCCGGGTCTCCTGACCGGCGATGCCCATCGCCGCGGCGAGGCAGGGGTCCAGTGCTGCCAGCTCGTCCACATACTGATCCGCGAGATCGTTGAGCGCCGTCATGAGCGGAACCGGACCGGTGACAGCGGCTCGGCGCCGGTGACGGCTGGCACGCTCGGCGTGTGCTCAGTCCTCATGCCGGCACCTGCTCCGACGGCGTGCGAACGGCCGGGCCCGTGCGGACCGAGAGCGAGGCGAACAGGTCGGTGATCCAGCGCCGACCGCCCTCGGGGGTGCCGCTCGCGACGATCCCGGCGAGTACCGTCTCGCCAGCCTGGTAGGTGATGTGGCCGGGCAGGGGTGAGCCCGGCGGCAGTTCGTTCCAGGCGACCACCGACGGGTCGTCGCGGAACGCCGCCGTCCCCTCGAGCCCCTTGAACTCCCGTCCGGCCAGGTGGTGGCCGGGGCAGACGAACCAGCCGTACAGGCGCCGGTCGGCAGGCGAATGCGGGAGCGTCCTGGCGACCCGCTCGCCCAGCAGAGCGCGCAGTTCGTACGAGGGCAGGTGCACACCGGTGGCCAGCTCGACGGTCGCCACCACGTCGGCGCCCCCCACCCGGTTGCCGACCTCCAGGAAGACCAGCTCTCCCCGGTGCGCGATCGCCTCCAGATGGAAACTGCCGTCCTCGACACGCACCGCCGCCAGGGCGCGGGACACCCAGACGCGCTCCTCCTCGGACAGCGCGAGCTGGAACGACCCCAGCGGCCTGCCCTGGGCGTACTCCAGGCAGGTGCCGACGTATTCACTCACACTGAGGACCAGGACCTGCCCGCCCTGCACCAGTCCGTCGAAGTGCCTGATCGGCCCGGAGACGAACTCCTCCACCTCGAAGTCCGCCAGGTCCCTCCCGGTGTCGAGCCGGGATATACCGGTGCGGCCCTCGGTGATGGCCGCGGCGGCCTGCCGGGGTGTGTCGAAGACGAGGACGTCCTCGCTCGACGCGCCGCGATGCGGCTTCAGTACGGTCCTGCCGTGCCAGGGGATCCGGCCGTCCAGGTCGAGGAAGCGTGGCAACGCGAGGAAGCGGGGCACGCGCAGACCCGCGTCCTCGACTGCCTGCTTCATCAGGACCTTGTCCCGGGCCAAGGCCACCTGGTCGGCCGGCGCGCCCGGCACGCCCAGGTACTCGCGCAGCAGGGCGGCATCGAGCAGCTCGTACTCCGATACCGAGATGATCCGGTCGAAGTCGCGGGGCCGGTGTGCCAGCCAGTCCCGCGCCTCCTCGAAAGCCGAGCGCAGACCCGGACGGCTCACCCGCTCGCAGCGCAGGTGCGGCGGCAGGGTGGCCAGCGCTTGGTCGGTCCCGAAGTAGGTGACCTCGTGCCGGTCGTGGGAGATGCCCCGGTGGTATTCGATCTTGAAGTAGGGCACGCGGTGCAGAATGAGGATCTTCATCAGGCCTTCCTGAGGGAAGCGGGGGAGCGGAGGGCTCGGTCCAGGGCGTCCGACCAGGCCTCGCGCAGTGCATGGACGACAGTGCGGATGTCGCCGCGCCCGCCACGCAGGACGACGCAGCCCTGTGCCGCGAAGTCCGCGTTGTCGCGGGCGACGGCATGCAGGTCGCGGCGCTCGCTCGACAGCCAGGAGAACTCCGCGGCGGCCAGTTCCCCCTCGGCCAGGCCGAGGCGTTCCGCGGTCACCTGGACGGCGTCCGCGAACGGGTCCGTGCCGGACATGACGTCGTCCGGGGAGAACGAGCGGTCGGTGGCGACGCCGAGCAGCACCGTCGCCGCCGAGCACTCGGGCACGAGTTCCGGCGCGCCGGCGGCCGTGCCGAAGGCCGTGTCGACCCAGAGGTGGTGCAGGTCGATGCCGTAGACCCAGCGGGCCAGTGACCAGATCTTCATTCCGCCCGGGCGCCGGTTGGGCTCCACCACCGCGGCGCGCAGCCCGTCGTCGCTCAGCTTGATCTCGTTGTGGAAGGGCCCGTCACACTGCCCGACGAGCAAATTCGCCTGCCGTCCCGCCCGTTCCAGCGTCGCGCGCTCGTGGGCGGCCACCCGGGCGGGCAGGACCTGGGCGATCTCGACGGGGTACCGGCCGGACGCGCTGATCTTCTCGGTGAGGAATGCCAGCGAACCCAGTCCGTCGAAGGAGTACTCCCTCCGGTACGGAATGAACTCCTCGCAGATCACCCCGCCTTCCAGATACGGAAGGACCTCGACGAACACCGCCGTGAGGTCGTCGCCCGGCCGCACCACGACGACGCCCCGGTTGTTGCCCTCCGCCGCGGGCTTGACGACGAAGCCCCGGGGATGCTCGCGGGCGAATCGCTTCAACTGGTCGAGTGAGGCGATCTCGGCGAACGCGGGCACCATGATCCGTTGCGTCTCCAGCAGGTCGGCCACGCGCGCCTCGCCGAGGCGGTAGCGGTACTTGGAGAACGCGCCCTGGGCCTGCCGCGAGGAATCGACCGGGATCCCCAGCCGTTCCAGCAGTTCGGCCCCGCTGCGTACGGCGTTGTCGGAGAAGACGATGCCCGCCTTGATCCGCTCACGCCGGTCGCCGAGCAGCTTCTCGCCCATCTCGGCGAAGTCGTCGCGCAGCGGATCGAGGTCGATCACCTCGTCGGCGATGGAGCGGTCGGCCTCCGTGGGGTCGGCGCGGATGAGGATCACCGTCGCGCCGTGGTGTTCGCGCGCGTGGTCGCGCAGGTGGCGGACCTCGTCGACGCGGCTGAGGTTGTAGTCGACGATGAGGAGGATCGGCCTGGTCATCCGCGCTCCTTTTCGTACACGATCTCGATGGCGTGCTCGGAGGCGGGCAGCAGCCGAGGGAGGACCGCGTCGCGGTCGGCTCGGTCCATGCGCCAGAGCACCTGGCCGAGGAACACTTCGCGCGAGGACGAGTGCACGACGTCGCCGGGCTCGAGCAGGATCTGCGACATGACCGGCTGCAGGGGGAGATCGTCGTTCAGCTCCACCGCGCGGATGGTTCCGGGGTCGGCGAAGAAGACCCGGAAGAACGTCGCGTTGCGGCCCGGCGCCGTTCCGTCCGCCGTGAACGACAGGTTTTTCAGCGTCTCGCCGAAGTCGGCCGGGCGGCCGGCGGCGAGCAGGGAGTCCAGCCAGAGGTCGAGCAGGCCGGGGCCGCCGGTCAGCGCCGCCACGCTGGGCGAGATCAGGCTGCCGCCCACCCGCGGGTTGACCTCGATCAGATCCCAGTCGGACGCGGCGTGCCGGGCTTCGATATGGAAACAGCCCCAGTGGAGGTCGAGGACGTCCAGCACGCTCGTTACCCAGCGGATCCCGGCGGCGATCTCCTCCTGCGACAGACTCGTGGGCGGGCTGACACAGGCATTCTCCAGCACGGTCCCCGCCGTCTCCGTGACCTGGCACTTCTCGTGCACCGCCACGACATGGGGCTCGGCGTCGACGACGATCACCTCGAAGCTGAACTCGCGCCCCAGCACGTAGTCCTCGACCAGGAACTCCATCCCGCCGGCACGTCCGTGAGCCGGGCCGGCTTCTGCACCCACGTCCTCCTCTGCGGCCGGGTGCGTGTGCGGGCCCGGATCCACGGGGCTGGCGGAGCCGGGCTGGACGGCGAAGGCGCTGGAGTAGACCGTGTCGGACCGGGCCTCGGCGGCGATGCGTTCCACGTCGGTCCAGGTCGTGCCGGCCGTGAGGGGAAACGTTCCGAAGGAGGCGATGCCGCTGACCGGCTTCACGAAGTAGCGGCCGCCCTCGCGTTGGCGTTCGGCGAGCGTCTGGGGAGTGAGGGCGCCCGCCCGGGCGCGGCTGAGTCCGGCGTCGGCGAGCCGATTTCGCAGCGTCAGCTTGTCCCGCAGTTCCGCGACCTGCTTCTCGTCCAGGTCCGGCACCCCCAGACGGGCGTTGGCCAGCGCCATCAGATGCCGGTAGCCCTCCCAGACGGTGAGGCAGCACTGCACCGCCGCACCCGCCGCCTGGAGCCGGTCGAGGTAGTCCTCGACGTCGCGGGCCGTCAGGACGTGCCCGGTGCTCACCCGCACGTCGTCGGCGAGGTCGGCCAGCGCCGCCGGCCGGGATGCCTGGTGCTGCGGTTCCGGCAACGAGCTGAGCACATAGCCCTTCAGCCCCCGCGCCGTGACCGTGCCGAGGAGGTCCTCCATGAACGAGAACCCGACATGGCTGAGCAGCAGCACTCCTGTGGCGTTTTCGGTGCTCATTCCGGCCTCCTTACCGGCAGGCGGGGGCGCGGCGCGGACACGCCGCGCCCCCGCTGGGGACGGATCTCAGGCCGGCTGCTTCTCGGCCCTGGCGATGGTGTCCAGGTAGAGCTCCTCGAAGTACTGCGCCAGGATCTGCTGGTGCTCGCGGAGGTAGCGCTTGAACGCGTCGATGTCGTCCTGGCTGCGCAGCAGGTGCCGGACGGCCGCCCACACCTCGCCGGGGTGGTCGTCGTTGATGTCGGTGTGCGAGTGGTTGATCTGGCCGCCGATGTTGGACTCGCCGACCGACTTCTTCAGCGCCTCCAGCTTCCTGGGCTCCAGCTTCACGTTCACGTACTCGACGAGGTAGGAGTACGCCACCACGCCGAGCGGGCCCTCGTGGTCCAGGAGGTAGGAGAAGTAGCCAGTGAGCAGCTTGGTCGACAGGTAGGGCTCGGTGGCCAGGAACTGCTCGCGGGACACGCCCGCCTTCTCCAGGTCGGCGATGAACAGTTCGTCGTGGAGCATCTCCTCCTGCTCGTAGTTGGCCCAGACCTGCGCCGCCTCGGGGCTGATCTTGGCGATCTCCACCAGTGCCTTGGCCTCGGAGACGCGCAGCATCCGGATGCGCCAGGCGGTTTCGATCAGGTTCCGCTTGTAGTACTCGGAGTCGACGTTCCTGCCCTCGAGGTGGGCGGCCTCGGGGACGTTGGCGTACCACTCGAGGACCTGCTGGTCGAGCTGCGCGTCGATCTCGGCGCGCAGCTCCGCCGAGGCGGTGCTGCTGAGGAAGGGGGTACGGTTCCCGTAGCCGACGTTGGTCACACGGTTGGGCATGGTTCACCTTTCGGTTGGACGCATGGACACTCGGATTCTTGGTACGAGCGGCTTCAGATGTCGTCGGCGACGCGAACGGTCGCGTCGCCCCGCAGCCGGCACTGGCAGGCAAGGCGGTGGGTGCCGCCGGTGCGGCCGAGGTCTTCCAGGAAGTCGAGTTCGTCGTGATCGGGTTCGCCGAGGGAGCCAAGGCCCTCGATCACCTCGATGACGCACGCGCCGCACGATCCGGAGCGGCATCCGAAGGGGATGGGCCGCTGCGGCGTCTCGTACTCGACTTCGGTGAGGGGGGATCCCGCAGGCAGCAGGATTTCGGTTCCTGCCGGAAGGACGGTCAACTTCTTCAGGTTCATGACAGGGGAGTGGCGTCGAGGTCGGTGGAGTGCTCCGGCGCGAGGCGCGACCCGGGGCGCAGTTCGACCGCCGCGTGGTTCGCCGCGGTCGCCGCCTCGCCGAAGGCCACCGATATGAGCGGGACACGGCCCTCGTAATGGCAGATGTCACCGACCGCGTACACCCCCGGCGTATTCGTCTGCATCGCTCCGTCGACCAGAATAAGGCGATTACTCATCCGGAGTCCCCAATCGGCGATCGGACCGAGGTTCGTGATGAATCCCAGTGCTCCCACGAGAACCTGCGCGGGTATTTTCCATTCCTGCTCCTCGGCCCGGACCCACACTTCTTCGAGGAGTTCGCTTCCTTGACAGGCCATCACCTGCGCGTCGGTCAGCACGCGAACACCGGACGCGTACATCTGCTTGACGCTGTGCTCGTGGGCGCGGAAGGCCGAGCGCCGGTGGACGACCGTGACGGACCGCGCGATCGGGGCGAGGGCGAGGGCCCAGTCGACCGCGCTGTCGCCGCCGCCCACGATCACTACGTCACGGTCCCGGTGCTCGTCGAGATGGCGCACGTGGTGGGTCACGCCTCGCCCCTGATAGGGCCTCAGGCAGGGCAGGGAGCGTGGGACCGAACGGCCGAGTCCCGCCGCGATCACGACGGCTCCGGCACGCACCAGCCCGCCGTCCTCCAGGCGTATCGCCCAGCCCCTGCCCTGCTCCGGCACCAGGGAGGTCGCCGTCCGGCCGAGCAGGAAACGCGGACGGAACGGCTCCACCTGAGCGATCAGGCCGTCGATGAGTTCCCGGCCCCGCACGGCGGGATGGCCAGCGACGTCGTAGATCCTCTTCTCCGGGTACAGGGCCGCGACCTGTCCGCCCGGCTCGGGCAGCGCGTCGACCAGCACGCTGGAAAGCCCTCGGAAGCCCGCGCAGCAGGCGGTGTACAGACCCGCCGGCCCCGCGCCGACCACAGCCACGTCCGCGCTCGCCTCCGCGTCGGCCACGGTCCTCTCCACTCGAACCCCCGCGTGGTCCATCCTGAACTCCAGGTGTTTTCTAGCGTTCGGTCGAATAACTCTGCTGCCCCATTCCGAGGGCTGGCCATCTGAATGACGTGACGTGACTCGTCTTCTCGTCGTTCGGCTTTCCTGCCGATATCCGGCACTGCTGCCGCCGAACTGCGTCCCATCATTGGACGGCTTCTGATCCGCGGTCAAGAAGGGGATTCGAAACTCCGCCGCTGCTATTCAGAAGCCGGATGGCACAAGGCCTTTCGGGTTGAGCCGGACGGGGCGGCCCGTTCACCGCCCCGAGCGTCCCGGCTGCGCCGCGCTCTCGTGTTCGTCCGCGTCACCGACTGCCTGGTCCAGAGCGCTGGCGAACCGCTGCCACTGCTGGGCGTAGTGGTTGGCCAGGTCTGCGACGACGACAGCGCAGTGGGGTGGCACCGAGGCCAGCAGCTGCCGTCCCGCTTCCAGATCGGGCGCCCGTTCGTGAAGCCAGCGCAGCAACGCGCGCCCGGACTGGGTTAATTTGAGGGACGGGTCCTTCGCCAGGGTCTCGATGGGCCGGGCCCGGCCGCTTCCCGCGCTCCGGCTGCTCGCCGGATCGCCCGCGGCGCCCGCGAGGGACCGCTCCTGTGCTGCGCGGGCGGTGTTCCGGTCCGGCGCCCTGGACTCCTGCTCGCCGTGCCGCATCCGCTGCCGGATCTCGCACGCCGTGCTGATCGACACCCCCGCCGCGGTGGCCGTCTCCTGGAGCGTGGCGGTGGGGTGCTCGGCGAGGAACGCGCGGGCGGCCTCCCGGCGTTGCGCCGCGTCCAGCGGACGAGAACGGCCGTCCGCCCCGACCCGGACCTTCAACTGTGGAAGTTCCTCACTTGAAGCACGGCGCACGGCGCCCACGGTCTTGGGGGACAGCCGGGTGATGCGCGCGATCGCCCGGTCCGACAGATCCGGGTGCTCGGTCAGGATCCGCCGGGCCGCGGCCTTTCTATCCTTGAGGGTCAGTGGCAGACCGTGGCTGACGTTGGCCGCCACGGAGTAGATGAACACCTCACTGGCCGGCCCTTCCAGATACCGGACCGGGATCGTCTCCTCGCCGCGCAGCCGGGCGGCCTGGAGACGATGCATCCCGTCAACCACGCGCCGGGTGTCCCGATGCACCAGTATCGGCTCGATGTCGCCCTGCGCGAGAACGTCGACGTGGTCCTGGCTCAGCCCCCCCAGGCGCGGCGAGTCGGCGTCCACCAGCGAGGCGACGGGCAGCAGGTGAACGTCGGCGCCCTCCGCCGGCGTCGTCGCGGCGGACTCCTGAGTCGTCGCCCGTGACCGGTCCGGCAGGCGCGTAAGGGGCGGGTTGTGTAAGAGATACGAAGACACCGAAGATCTGCTTTCTGTCGGTTTTCTGCATGTGGGGCTGCAGGCGCCGAGAAATGTCGTCGGCTCCGGTGAGCGCGATGCCCGGCACACGGGTGCCGTGCGGTGAAAGAGAGCGGAGCGGGTCTCGCGGCGACGGCGAAGACCGTCATGACGGGGCAGGACATCGCCGTAGGCGGCGCGGACGCGGTTCTGCCGGCGGTCTGACGGCGCGGTCCGCCGCAGCGGAGGTCCCACCCGGGAGCCAGCCAGGAGGGGTGGGCCGGACACGACCCGCCCGTCACTCTCCGCACTGCCGACGGGAGGGAACCAGCGCCCTGTACGGCTTCGCCCCGCGCCGGCTGCCCCCGCCGCACAGCCGAAGATCGGCTCGGCGGATACTCCCGGTGTCGGCTCGTGCAGCAGTGCCATCGGGACTTCCTCCCATGCGACGTACCGCTGTCCCCGTTCGATACGCGGCGGCTTCGCCGTCGACTGCGGGGGATCAACCGACGGCGAGGCCGAGTCAAGCATAAAGAGCACTATTTATGTGAGTGGCGAAGTGATCGCGGCGCCACTTGACCAAGTCCGCCCCGCGAACCGCCCCACCGCGCCGAACCAGAACGCACCCCGCAACAGACCGAGCGGGACAGGTGCCAGCGCGACTCCAAGGGCCAGGCCGACCCGGTCGAATCCCCGTGCCGGATGGCGAGGCGACGACTTCCGCCGTACCCGTGCGGGCCGTTGATGTGCGCCGCGCTTCGAGCGATCCGCACACACGAACGTGGCCATGTCGTGCACGGCCCCCTAGCCAAACATAAATAGCGCTATTTATGCTTGGCGCGGCCCCGCCGACGCTGAATCCCCCGTCGCGGTCGGCGGGGCCGCACACACGAATCGGGGACAGCGGAACGTCGTGTGGGAGGGAAGTCCCGATGGCACTGCTGCACGAGGCGGCGGCACCGAGAACCTTCACCGAGGGCGCCTATGGCCCTTGTCTCCGCTCGTTCGCCGCAGCCCTCTTCGGTCATCTGCCCCGGGCGGACCAGCGCAGGTGGGCGGAGCTGTACGTCAGGGCACTGCTGCGGACACCCGGCAAGAAGTCGCTGCGGCGACTGGCGGAGTCCGTCAGCGACTCACCGACGGCCGCGCAGGCTCTGCACCAGTTCGTGAACGCCAGCCCCTGGGACTGGACGGCGGCGCGCCGGAACCTTCTGCGTGAGGTGGCACCGACCGGCGAAGCGGTGACAGCCTGGACACTGGCACCCACCTTGATACCCAAGCGCGGCGAGCACTCCGCCGGGGTTCACCGCAGGTTCGACCCGGCGCTGGGCCGGCTGGTGAACTGCCAGCTCGGTCTGGTGGTGCTGGCCACGGGCGAGCATGGCCCGCTGCCCGTCGACTGGAACCTGTACGTCCCCGAGAAGTGGGCGCGAGCACAGCGGTCGAAGGCGCGGGTGCCGGACGAGGTCGGCGGTCCGCTGTGGTCCCAGGCCGCGGACCTCCTGCGACGAACCCCCTCGCCGCCCTCCGGCCGATGTGCTCCGGTCACGGCCGACCTGTCCTGGCTACCGAGCCGCGAAGCCTTCCTCGATCACCTTGCGCGGAGCGAACGGCCCTTCGTAGTGAAAGTCCCCGACACGGTGCGCGTCGTGCACGCGCCGTCGTTGTCGGCCGGCACGGCGTCGCTCACCATACGTCAACTCCTCGCGCAGCGAGGCAGCATGGCCGCCGAGGAACGGCAGCTCGCTCTCCCGGTGTTCCTGCCTCGGCCGTCGAGTGGACGCGTACGGTTGCGGTTGCTCGTCCGGCACCGGCGGAACGACGCGGCACACATCTGGCTGACGAACCTGGTCGACCGTCCGCTGCTCGACCTGCGATCGCTGATGCGGCAGCCGGGTTTGGCGGCGAACGTGGTCGACACCCTCCACGAGGACTTCGGACTACGGGACTTCGAGGGACGGTCGTTCCCGGGTTGGCATCACCACACCACACTCGTGTCCGCAGCGTTCGCCTACTCCCGCCTCCACGGTCGCCTCTCCACACGCGCGACACCGGACACGACGGCCCCGACTGGCTCTACGTGGTGAAGCCGCCAAAAACTGAGCAGCCTCCCAGGCCCAAGTGACCCTCTCGGAAGGAACGCTTCATAGCCGTCCGGCCGTACACGTCAAGTGATCGCAGGCTGTGTCAGCACGACGTGCTCAGGGCATGGGCGGTGCCAGACCGCCGAGCACGGCGCGCCAGATCTCCGCAAAGTCGGCAAGCGTCGAGCCTCTCTCGGCTGCGGCCCTTCGGGACTGCGCCGCCACTCCTTCCAGCAGGTACATGACGAGAGCTGCCGCGGTGGCCGGCCGGACGTCGACGGCCAGGTCCCGGCTGCGGGAAGCCTCCTCCAGCAGCCCCAAGACCTCCGTACGGAAGGCGCCGGGCCAGCTGGAGTTCACGTGTCCCTCCTCGACCAGCCGCACGGCGGCCCGGGCGAGTACGGCGGTCTGCAGCGCCGCGGCCACCCGGAGGGTGAGGGAGGACAGGTCACGAAGGGGCCGACCGGTTGCGGAGCTCGCCATGCTGAGACGCCGCAGCTCGCCGATGCCTTCCTCCACGACGGCCGACGCCAGCGCCGCCTTGGAGCGGAAGTGGAACGTGACGGCCCCAAGCGTGACGTTCGCCTCCGCACAAACGGAGTTGAGCGTCGTACCGACGTAACCGTGCTGGTCGAAGTGGCGCGCTGCTGCCAGGACGAGGTTCGCGCGGGTGCATGCGGCGCGTTCTCTGTTCTTCATGAAAGGGCCTCGGGGGTCACAACGACGCGGGCGGAGCGGTCCCGCGGCGGCGGCTCGACGGGCGGTCTGACCCTATGGCGAGGTCCGGGTGACGGGCACGAGAACGAGGAGAACCTGGAGCGTTTCGAGCAAGTCCGCCGCTACGGTGCGGCGAGGGGGTGTTTCGAGAGTCCCGCACGGCACCCACGGCGCCCGGCACGCGCTCTCGCCGCACCTGCCGAAAGCCCAAGTACGTCCAGTACGAGGGCTTTCGCCCGGCACGCCGAGTGCAGGCACCAGACACCGCGGGCACCGCACAGGACTCTCGAAACACCCCCTAACGGGCTGTCCATCCCCCGTCGGCTGCGATGACGGCGCCCGTGGTGAACGACGAGCGGTCCGAGCACAGCCAGGCGACCGTCTGAGCGATCTCCACAGGGTCGGCCAGGCGCTGCTGCATGGCGCGCTCGGTGAACGGCTTGAACAGCGCGGGCGTGTCGGAGAGGACCTGGTCCATCAGCTCGGTCCGGGTGCTGCCGACGGCGAGTGCGTTGACGCGGATACGCTGGTGCGCGTACTCGTCGGCCGCGGCCCTGCTCAAGCCGATGACGGCATGCTTGGCCGCGATGTAGGGAGCGGCGGCGCCGGTCGCGCGCAGCCCGGCGACACTGGAGGTGTTCACGATGGAGCCGCCGCCGTGTTCGAGCATCACGGCTATCTGTGCCCGCATCGCATTCCACACGCCTCGGGCGTTGACGTCCATGATGCGGTCGTACTCCGCGTCGTCCATCAGGTGCATCGGCGTACCGGTGGATGTCCACCCCGCGTTGTTGAAGGCCGCGTCGAGCCGGCCGTAGGCCCGCAGTGCTGTCTCCACGGCCGCGCGCATGTCACCTGCGCGGGTCACGTCCGCCACCACGGCAGTGGCTTGCCCACCCGCCGCGCCGATCCCGGCCACCAGCTTCCGCAGCCGGTCCTCACGGCGGGCGGCCAGGACGACGCGGGCCCCCTCCTGAGCGAAGAGTTCCGCCGCCGCCGCACCGATGCCGCTGCTTGCTCCGGTGATGAGGACCGTCTTGCCGTGCAACAGACCCTGTGAGGGCATGGAACTCCTTAACGTGGACGCCGCAGCGCGCCTTCGGTCGGCACAACGGGCTTGGAGATGATCTTGACTTGGAGGAGATGGGGTGGGCAAGCCGCTCACTGGTGGTTTCCGGCCCGTCCGCGACGGGACCACGCCCTTCCGGCCACACCGCGGTTCGCCGGACATGGCTGTCAATGGCCCGGCAGCCGCCGCTCTCACTCGAAACGGTCCCGGTGGCCGGTCGCCCACTGAGCGAAGGTGGTCGCGGGCCTTCCGATCAGCCGCCCCACCGTGTCCGTGGTGCCTGCCTTGGCTCCGGCCAGCTGCCGCTCGGCGCTCGCTATGAGAGCGTCGGCCATCACCGGTGAGTACCTGCGCGCATAGGTGGCGTGGGCCTGCTCACGCGAGAGCTCCCGGCAGGTGAGGGGGCGTCCGAGTAACTCGGCCAGCAGGGCCGTCTGTTCGTGGGCCGACAGTGGCTCGGGACCGGTGACCTCGTACGACTGAGAATGGTGCCGGGCGTCGCCCAGGACGCGCGCCGACACCTCCGCGACGTCTTCCGGCGCGATGCACACATTGCGGCTGTGAGGGTGCAACGCGTAGGTGGTACCGCTGCTGCGGATGCTCGACGCCCACGCCAGGGCGTGCGACATGAACGACCGCGGCTGGATCATGGTCCACGGGATGCCGCTCGACTTGATCCGGTCCTCGTTGGCGCGCTGCCACTCGGTGATCAGATCGTGCGCCGCGCTGTCGCGCACGGCCGCCGCGGAGAGTTTGACGATGTGTCCCACCGACACCTCGGCAGCCGCGCGCACGATGGTGCGGTCGTGTTCGGGGCGGGTGGGGTCGTTCGTGACGACGAACAGGGCGTCGGCGCCGCGAAAGGCGTTGATGACGCTCTCCAGATCGCCGTAGTCGCAGGTGACGTGCCGGATCCCGGGGTGCTGTCCGGTGTGCTGGGGCGTGCGGCTGGTCAGGGTGAGGCGGTGGTGCGGTGCCAGGTGCCTCACCATCAACGAAGCGATCTGCCCGGTAGCCCCGGTCAGGACGATGTGCCGCGATGCGGCCGTTGTCGCGGTCACTCGACGGGGACGCGCGTGGAGCCGACGAGGATGTCGTGCAGCACCGTTTCCGAGGCGATGCTGGGCAGCAGGAAGTCCCACATGTCGCAGACGCGTTCCATGAGGTCGGCGCGCTTGGCCGCGAGATTCGAGTAGATCTGCATGCCGGTGCAGGCGCCGACGACGAAGCGGGCCAGACGGTCGGTGTCGACTCCGTCGCGGAGTTCGCCGCTGGACCGGGCAACGTCCAGGTGACTGCACATCAGCTTGCGCCATTCCTCGAAGGAGGTGGCGTCGTTCATGCCGTGGCTGCCCTGTTCGGTGGCGAGCCGGACCCCTGCGCGCAGGACCGGATCGCGTTTGATGCGGTCCGCCCACACCAGGGTGATGTCTACCAGGCGCTGCAACCCCGTTGAGGTGAGGCGGGGTTCTATGGTCGCCGGCTGGGCGTTCATCAGGGCTTCGGCCAGGCCTTGCTTGGAGCCGAAGTGGAAGTAGAGAGCGCCGAGGGTGAGCCCCGCCCGTTCCACGATCTGGGTCACGGATGCCTTCTCGTAACCCGCCTCGTCGAAGACCTCGGCCGCCGCCAGCAGGACTTTCTGGCGGGTACGGACGGCTTGCTCCGCCTTGGCAGTCGGCACTGGCGATCACTCCTCGACAGACATAGATAGCGTAATTTATGTTTACCGCATCGCTGTCGAGCAGGCCATCGATACAGGGGGAAAGCGTCGGCGTGTCCCACTTACACGGCTCCACAAGCAACGGATCACCGTCCATCGAGAAGGTTCCTCAAGAGCTCGTCCACAAGCACGCGGCCGCCGAGGTGCTCCTCACCGACTGGACCACGCACGGCGCCAACCGGCACACCGTCTGGGCCCGTTGGCCCCACTTCCACGCCCTCTACCGTTCTCGCGACCGACACTTCGACCCGTTGCTATTCGTCGAGACCGTGCGCCAGACCTTCCCGCTTCTGTCGCATGTCGCCTACGGCGTCCCCTTCGGCAGCCATCTGGTCTGGAACGACTTCAGTTTCGAGGTCGAGCCCCAGGCGATGCTCATCCCGCAGTCCGGGGCTGCCGACGTCGTCCTGGAGATCACCTGCTCCGACGTCCGCATGAGGAAAGAGTGTCTGGTCTCGATGACCATGCACGCGGCTGTCCGCCTGAACGGCCGCCACATAGGAGTCGCCAGCACCCGGTTCACCAGCCACTCCCCGGCCGTCTATCGCAGATTGCGCGGCCAGTACGACCTCGGAGGTGGGGACCGCCGGGCCCTGCCGCTTCCGCCCGCCCTGCCGCCGGCCGCGGTCGGGCACATCCTGCGCGAGAACGTGGTCCTGGCCGAAGCGGACGCGGATCGCTGGCAGTTGCGCGTCGACCAGGATCACCCGGTGCTGTTCGACCACCCCGTCGACCACGCCCCGGGCATGCTTCTCCTGGAAGCGCTCCGTCAGGCCGCTCACGTGGTCTCCCCGGCCACGGGCACCACGGTGACAGGGATGTCCGTCACCTTCCTGGGCTGGGTGGAACTGGACGTCCCCGCCTGGGTCTGCGTCGCACCCCTGCGCCGCAACGCGCTGAAAGCCGTCATAGAACAGGACGGCAGGACCCGTCTGAGCGGCGAGGTCACCCTCGACACCGACCCGGCCCGGACCCTGGAACTGCCGTCCCCGATGCCGTCACGGCTTGGGACCGTCGATGACCACGTCATACCCGACGGCTGTTTCGCAGCTGTGAGCGAGCGCCTCGGCTGACCACTGGTGCTTGGGTCGGCCACCTCGGCACTCCGCGCCGACCTGCTCGGTTGACGAGGCGCCAGTAATCGAGACCTGGTTGCAAAACGAGTGTGGAGACGGGGAGTTGGCGGCAGGGAGTCCACCTCGAGCCCTTCCCTGCCGCTCAGCCCGGCTCTACGCTCCTCTGGTGTCCATAAGTTCCGCGGTGAGGATCTGCGCGGCAGGCCGATGGTCGGATCACGGAGGCCGGTGACGAGAGGCAACAGTGCTCCGACCAGGTCGGAGCACTGGAGGGGGGCGCCGGAGGGACTGTGTCTGCCGGCTCGAACGGGTCAGGCGGCTTGGCGGGCCTGGGCGGCGCTGTGCTGCGCGGGCCGTGGCCTTTTGCCAGGTGCGCCGGATGGTGATGACGGCGTTGTAGGTGACGGTGAGAGTGGTCAGGGTGAGGGCCATGGCGGTGTCGCTGTGGTGCAGGACGGCCGCTGATCTCGTACTGGCCGCGCTTGATGTAACGGGGGATGGGGTCGGCGGGGACGATGGGCCCACCGGCAGCCTCGCCTTCCCGGCCATCGCCACCACCGGCACCCTGCACTTCACCCAGGCACCGCCGACGCCGCGCCTCTGCGCATCGACGGCACCCGGGGCGACTGGGTTGCGATCGAGGAACTCTGGCTGGCCGGTGAACTCACCGACGACGAGTTCGAGAACCCCTTCATTGAGCTTCTTCGATGTGGCTACCGATCGGGTGAGGTGACGGTCCGTGAAGCGCAACGAGCGAAGCCCCCGGGCTGTTGATCGAGATGTCTGACGTCTCAGTCACGCTGCTCGGGGGCCTCGTTGGTCATCCATCCTGCCGCACTCGACTTACCGCATGCACTCGTGGAGTGGGTCACCATGATGATCATCACCCGTGAGGGCGACCGGCGCTGCAAGCTCCGTCCGTCCCAGCGCGCGATGGTGGCACTGGTGTACCTGCGCGAACACACCACTCTCGCGAAGATCGCCGCCGGGTTCGGGATCAGCGAGTCCACCGCGCATGCCTACACCAGCGCGGTCGTCGACCTTCTCACCGCCCGTGCACCGGGTCTACTGAAGACGCTGCGCGACCACGATCCCGACTTCGTCCTGCTCGACGGCACCCTCGCCGAATGCGACCGGGTCGGCGACGGCCGGGCCGACTACTCCCACAAACACCGGCGCCACGGCGTGAACGTGCAGGTCGTCACCGACCCTGGCGGCCAGCTGCTGTGGCTCTCGCCCGCCCTGCCGGGCCGCACCCACGATCTGACCGCTGCCCGCACTCACCGGATCATCCGGATCTGCGAGCGCCAGGGCGTTCCGATCGTGGCCGATCTCGCCTACCAGGGCGCCGGTCCGTGGCTGACCACGGGCATCAAACGCAGGCCCCTGAAGGAACTGACCCCTACCGAGAAGACCCGCAACCGTGCCCTGGCCGTTACACGAGCCCCCGTCGAACGTGGAGTCGCCCACCTGAAGTCCTGGCGGATCTTCCGCAGGTCCCGCTGCAGCCCCAACCGCATCACGTCAATCGCCAAGGCCGTCCTCACCCTGGAGCTGCAACGCTGAAGAAGCTCATTGACGACGTCATCGTCGTGGACATTGGCGAAGGCACCATGTTGGCGCGCTGAGGGTTTCCGGGTGGCTCTCGGCCGCTGACGAGATACACCTGGTGCCGCCCTTGTGTGAGGCGGTGCGCGGCCCGAGCATCCGTCAATGCACCTCAGTGCAAGGAATGGCAGGTGTTGTGGTGGGCGATGTCGAGGACGAAGCGCTCGGGGTGGTGCGGCTGCTTCGTCGTGTAGGAGGGCTTGCTGTTGAACGCGGCCCCGAAGGTGACGACGCCCTCGAAGTCGCCGGTCAGTGCGAAGCCCTTGAGCTTCGGCAGATTCAGCTTGATCAGGCGCGGGCCTTTGTAGACGTTCCTGCCCGCGTTGTTGTGGGCTGCGGCTGGTGAGAGCTTGATCTCCAGGAAGTGTTTCCCGGCCAGCGGGACTTTCTTCCCCGAGCTGTCGTAGCGGAGTTCCTTGACACGCGTGACGGTGGTCGGCGGCAGTTTGCCCTTCACATCGATGACGACCCGGTCGAAGGAGCAGTGACCGGCGATCCTGGCGTTGACCACGAGACTCGTGGACGGTGCCGGGGACGTGGCGGCGGCAGATGTCGACGCGGCGGTGCCGGCCAGCAGGAGTGCGCTCGCGGTGATGGCCATGAGGCGATGGCGGGTGTGCATGACGCCCCCTTATGAGACGTCGGGGACTGGTGGTCACAGTATGAGACATATGTGATGGTCATACGGTTGCACGTCTTGGCGAATGATTCTCATGTACTGAAGTGGGATGGCCGACCTCGACGGTCGCCGGCATGGCCGCGGTCGGCCCAGACCCGGGTGATCTGCGGCTGGGTGAGGCGCAGCCGCCAGAACACGTCGCGGGCGCGTCGCGGTCCAACCCTTTCAGGACGGCGCGCACATCCTGGGGCTTCTGCGGCATCGCCACCAGATACGAGAAAACCGCCACTTCCTACGAAGCGGCGGTCAACCTCGCGTCATTCCTGTTCTGGGAAAGATCCGTTTTCGAAGACGATCCTTAAAGAGACCCTTGTAGCCCTGCCAGCCGGTGGCGATGCGCGTGCGCGCCCCGAACGATCCCTCGCCGTCGCCGTTGTTCCGCCAGACGTTGCCCGCGCTGTCCCGCGAGACCAGGTCAGCCTTCCCGTCGCCGGTGATGTCGCCGGCGCCGACGATCACGTTGTAGGAGCTGCCCCGGTTGGAGAAGACCTTCGTGCGGGCGCCGAAGGTGCCGTTGCCGTAGTACCGGGTTGTTCGCCGTGTCCTGCGCCAGCAGGTCGCCGATGCCATCACCGTTCAGGTCCCCCGCCCGACGATCTTCTTGTACGTCTTCCAATTGTCGTAGAGCTTCACCCGGGCCGACAACGTGCCGATGCTGGCGCCCTTGTAGAGACAAACGGTCCGGTGGAGGAGTTCCGAAGGATCAGGTCCGGGCGGCTTTCCTTGGTGACGTCACCGGGCGCGGTCAGCACGTCGTACTGGTTCCCAGCCGGACGTGCCCAGCGAGGTGTACGGCGTCGACGGCTTCAGCGCGGCCCCGCATCCCGGCTTGTAGGCGCGCAGCGCCCCGCTGCTGAGGTGCACGAGGACGTCGTTGCACCGGTTC
>NZ_JBIAUQ010000008.1:215136-404137 GCF_042893155.1 Streptomyces sp. NPDC001668 | reverse complement strand
GGCCCCCCCCGCCCGGGCGGCGTTCCTACACCAAAAAATTCCCCGCCCCCCCCCCCGCCCCCCCCCCCCCCCCCCCCCCCCCCCCCGGCCCCGACCCACCCACCGAACCGCACGCGCTACACAAGCCCCCACCGAAGCCGAGCCAGGCCGCCGCAGGCATCCAGGGGCGCGGGGAACTGCGCACAACGCCCGCCCCCACCAAGCCGCACCCGCACCCCCACCCGCGCCGCCCACCCAGGGCACGACAATGCCGGCGCAGCTCCCCAGCTGCGCCGGCATTTTGCCGTCCGCCGCACCCCCGTCCCCACGGGGTTTCATGGGTGGATGTCCCCGCCCGGACCGCTCTTCCGGGCCTGGGGTCGCCGCTCAGCGCCCCAGCATCACTCCCACGGACGACGCCTGTGTGGTCACTGTCTCCCAGCCGTCGAAGACGACGAGGAGCAGGACCGCCAGGGGAAGGGCCATCAGCGTCGCCACCAGCGGGTGGCGACGGCCCGTACGGCGGGGCTGACGTGTGCGGGACAGTGTCCGCGGTGCCGTAAGAGCCATGGTCCCTCTCCTGACCGTTCTGTTGTCGTTGGCAGCGGCGGGTGTCTGACCTCGGGGGACGAGTGCTGCACCCGCCGCTTGACCTCAAATCTAGGCGTCACAGCCCTCCGGCACGTCATGCCCTCGTACCGATTGCCGGGCCTCCCCGAGGATGAGCCATGACGAGCGGAGTACTCCCGTGGGTGGAGACGAGGACCTAGGTCTCCGGGTCTTCCCGGAGGGGTCGCCCGGTCTGTCCGGCTTTCTCCGAGCCGTCCTCACGCGGTACGGGCTGCTCCACCAGAGCGAGCACCCGGGTCGCCATGAATCGGGCGGTCCGCACCACTGATCCGTTCCGCGTGACTTCGCTCACTTCGACGACGCCTCGGCGTACCGCCGTCTCCACTCGGCGGCCCGCCCTGCTCGCCACCACCTCGTACGTACGCGTCGTGTCCCCCGCGTCCACGACTATCTCCACGCGATCACCCTTCACGGGTTCAATCCCCCTTCTGGGACGGGTGGTTGGGATCACATCCGAACCGAAGTCCGTCCGCCCTCCGGCTCCCTGACCACCCCTCAATCCTCCCACCCGGCACTGACAATCCATCGGGACGAGAGGGCGCGGCCTCTGCGCACGGCGGCCCGTGGAAACGTAAGCTGTGGCTCGTCACACGGACCGGGCAGCGGGGATGAACATGGCGATGATGCGCCTGAGGCGCGAGGACCCGCGCGTCGTCGGCTCGTTCAGGCTTCACAGACGGCTGGGCGCGGGCGGGATGGGCGTCGTCTACCTGGGCTCCGACCGCAAGGGTCAGCGGGTCGCGCTGAAGGTCATCCGGCCGGATCTGGCCGAGGACCAGGAGTTCCGGTCGCGGTTCGCGCGCGAGGTCTCGGCGGCCCGGCGGATCCGCGGCGGCTGCACGGCCCGGCTGGTCGCGGCCGATCTGGAAGCGGACCGTCCGTGGTTCGCCACCCAGTACGTGCCCGGCCCCTCCCTCCACGACAAGGTCGCCGACGAGGGTTCCCTCGGCGCCGCCGAGGTCGCCTCGATCGGGGCCGCCCTGTCCGAGGGGCTCGTCGCCGTGCACGAGGCGGGGGTGGTGCACCGCGACCTCAAGCCGTCGAACATCCTCCTGTCCCCCAAGGGCCCCCGGATCATCGACTTCGGCATCGCGTGGGCGACCGGAGCCTCCACTCTCACCCATGTCGGCACCGCCGTCGGCTCCCCCGGCTTTCTCGCGCCCGAGCAGGTGCGCGGTGCCGCGGTGACCCCGGCCACCGACGTGTTCTCCCTGGGTGCGACCCTGGCGTACGCCTCGATGGGCGACTCGCCCTTCGGGCACGGCAGTTCCGAGGTGATGCTGTACCGCGTGGTGCACGAGGAGGCGCAGCTGCACGGAGTGCCCGACGCGGTGGCCCCCCTCATCCGCGCGTGTCTGGCGAAGGATCCCGAGGAGCGGCCGAGCACCCTCCAACTGTCGCTGCGGCTCAAGGAGATCGCGGCCCGCGAGGCACAGGGTCTGCCGGATCTGCGCCCGCCCGCCCCGCGCGGCGGCGAGGCGGACCGGCCCACCGGACGCATCGCCGACACCTACCCGGAGCGGTCCGCCCAGCGACGCCCCCAGGGCCAGGCGGGCATGTCCGGCTCCGGATCCGGCTCCCAGGGGACTCCGTCGACCCGCGGTTCCGGGCAGGTCAGGGGCCAGGCTCCCGCGCGCGGCGGCGTTCCGTCGCGGGGCGGCAGCAACCCGCGCGGCAACGGCGTGCCCTCGTCCCGTCCCGGTTCCCGGCCCACCCCGGCCTCCTCCTCCCGGAACACCACGCGCTCCGGCAGCGGCAGCCGGCCCGCTCCGCGCAGCGGTACCGGCCGTCCCGCACCCAGGAACACCAAGTCCGGGCTGCGCCCCGCGAACCCGCGCCTGCTGCGCCAGCGCCTGTTCGTGTTCGTCGTCGTCACCCTTCTCGTGGCGCTCGGTATCGCCGCGGCGCAGGGCTGCCAGGGGCCGTCGCGCGGACTCGGTGGTGACAGCGGAGTCGTTCGGGAGCAGGGGCAGGTGCACGCCTCGCCGGACCAGAAGTCGACGGACCAGAAGTCGACGGACCGGTCGGCCGACGGCCGCACGGACTGACCACTTCAGAACACTTCAGCGCGTCCGACGGCCGTGACCGGAAGAACGAAGAACGGCTCGAGCCGTTCAGCCCTGCGGTCGCCCCGTCGCCACCGCGTAGAAGGCCACCGCGGCCGCCGCCCCGACGTTGAGCGAGTCGACTCCGTGGGCCATCGGGATGCGGACCCATTCGTCGGCGGCGACCAGTGCCTGGGTGGTGAGGCCGTCGCCCTCGGCGCCGAGCATCAGCGCGACCCGGTCCATCCTGTGCGGGGCGGCCTCGTCGAGGGTCTTGGCCTTGGCGTCCGGGGTGAGGGCGAGCAGGGTGAAGCCGGCCTCGCGGACCGACTCCAGGCCCTTGGGCCAGGTGTCGAGGCGGGCGTAGGGGACGGAGAAGACCGCGCCCATCGAGACCTTGACGCTGCGGCGGTACAACGGGTCGGCGCAGTCGGGCGACAGCAGTACCGCGTCCATACCGAGGGCTGCCGCCGAGCGGAAGATCGCGCCGATGTTGGTGTGGTCGTTGACCGACTCCATGACCACCACGCGCCGGGCGCTCTGGAGCAACTCGGCCGCCGTGGGCAGTGGTTTGCGCTGCATGGAGGCGAGGGCGCCGCGGTGCACGTGGTAGCCGGTGACCTGTTCGGCGAGCTCCGGGCTGACGGCGTAGACCGGGGCGGGGAGTTCGTCGATAACGTCGCGCATGACGTCGACCCACTTGGCCGACAGCAGCATGGAGCGCATCTCGTAGCCCGCGTCCTTGGCCCGGCGGATGACCTTCTCGCCCTCGGCGATGAACAGGCCCTCGGCGGGCTCGCGTTTGCGGCGCAGTTCGACGTCGGTCAGGCCCGTGTAGTCGTGCAGGCGCGGGTCGTCGGGGTCATCGACGGTGATGAGATCGGCCACAGGGTGATACTGCCTTGTCCTGGGTGCGGTGCCAACGGCTGGGAACGAGTTGTGTTACCCCGGGTTACGCCAAGGGCTCCGACGGCCGCGGTCCTACGGCGACGACCTCGCCGACGACGATGACGGCCGGAGGCTTCACTTCCGCGGCCACGACCACGTCGGCGACCGTCGCCAGGGTGGCGTCGACCCGGCGCTGGGCGGCCGTCGTGCCCTCCTGGACCAGCGCGACCGGGGTGTCGGGCGACTTGCCGTGGGCGACCAGGGTCTCGGCGATCCGGCCGATCTTGTCGACGCCCATCAGGATCACGAGGGTGCCGGTGAGCTTGGCGAGCGAGGGCCAGTCGACCAGGGAGCGCTCGTCGTCAGGGGCGACATGGCCGCTGACCACGGTGAACTCGTGGGCCACGCCTCGGTGGGTGACCGGGATACCGGCCGCGCCCGGGACCGAGATCGAGCTGGAGATGCCGGGGACGACCGTGCAGGGGATGCCGGCCTCGGCGAGGGCGTGCAGTTCCTCCATGCCACGGCCGAAGACATAGGGGTCCCCGCCCTTGAGCCGTACGACCGACTTGCCCTGCTTGGCGTGCTCGATCAGGGCGTTGTTGATGGCCTCCTGGGCCATGAAACGGCCGTAGGGGATCTTGGCCGCGTCGATCACCTCGACGTGCGGCGGGAGCTCGGCGAGGAGGTCGCGGGGGCCGAGGCGGTCGGCGATGACGACGTCGGCCTCGGCGAGCAGGCGGCGGCCGCGGACCGTGATCAGGTCGGGGTCGCCGGGGCCGCCGCCGACGAGGGCGACGCCGGGGGTGCGGGTGCGGTGGTGGGGGGCGACGAGGGTGCCGTCGCGCAGGCCCTCCACGACCGCGTCCCGGACGGCCGCCGTGTGGCGGGGGTCGCGGCCCTTGGCGTTGGTCGTGAGCACGGCGACCGTGACGCCCTCGCTGTGGCCCGTCGCCGGGGTCCACGCGGTGGCGGCGTCGGCGTCGTCGGAGCGTACGCACCAGACGCGGTGGCGCTCCGCTTCGGCGGAGGCCCGGGTGTTCGCCTCCGTGTCGCCGGTGGCGATCAGGGCGTACCAGGCGTCCGCGAGGTCGCCTTCCTCGTACGGGCGCTTGTGCCAGGTGATCTCGCCCGCGTCCGCCATCGCCTCCACGGACGGGGTCGCCGACGGAGAGACGAGGAGGACGTCCGCGCCCGCCGCGATCAGGGCCGGGAGGCGGCGCTGGGCCACCTGGCCGCCGCCGAGGACGACGACCTTGCGGCCGGTGAGGCGGAGGCCTACGGGGTAGGCGGGGTTCTCGGCCATGAGGGGCGGCTCCTCTGTAACGGCGGTGCAGTGGCCCTGACGTGCGGATTTTACGGGGCGTGAGGGGCGGGCGGCACGGGTGTCCGGTGGCTGGGCGGCGCGTCGCACACGCGGCCACGCGCGAGGGGGACTCGGGGACGGAATCCCCGAGTCCCCCTCCCAGCGGCTACTTCTCCGTCACCCCTGCGGAATCGAAGGTCGCCACCTCGTGCATCGCTCTCGCGGTGCTCTGCACCAGCGGCAGGGCCAGCAGGGCACCCGTGCCCTCGCCCAGCCGGAGGTCGAGGTCGACCAGGGGGCGCAGGCCGAGCTTGTTCAGGGCGGCCACGTGGCCCGGTTCGGCGCTGCGGTGGCCCGCGATGCAGGCCGCGAGGACCTCCGGGGCGATCGCGCGGGCGACCAGGGCGGCGGCGCCCGCGCTGACGCCGTCGAGGATGACCGGGGTGCGCAGGGAGGCTCCGCCCAGCAGCAGGCCGACCATCGCCGCGTGTTCGAAGCCGCCGATCGCCGCCAGGACGCCGATCGGGTCGGCCGGGTCCGGCTGGTGGAGTTCGATCGCGCGGCGGACGACCTCGGTCTTGCGGGCCAGGGTCTCGTCGTTGATGCCGGTGCCGCGGCCGGTGACGTCGGCGGGGTCGGTGTCCGTGAAGACGGAGATCAGGGCGGCGGACGCGGTGGTGTTCGCGATGCCCATCTCGCCCGTGAGGAGCGCCTTGTTGCCGGCCGCGACCAGGTCACGCGCCGTCTCGATGCCCACCTCGATGGCCTGCTTGGCCTCCTCGCGGGTCATCGCCGGGCCGGTGGTCATGTCGGAGGTGCCCGCGCGGACCTTGCGCGGCAACAGACCGGGGGTGGCCGGGAGTTCGGAGGCCACACCGACGTCGACCACACACACCTCGGCGCCCACCTGACCGGCGAAGGCGTTGCAGACGGCCCCGCCGCCGAGGAAGTTGGCGACCATCTGGGCCGTCACCTCCTGCGGCCAGGGGGTGACGCCCTGGGCGTGCACACCGTGGTCACCGGCGAAGATCGCGACGGCTGCGGGCTCCGGGATCGGCGGCGGGCACTGCCGGGAGAGCCCGGACAGCTGCGCGGAGATGATCTCCAGCATGCCGAGCGCGCCGGCCGGCTTGGTCATCCGCTTCTGCCGCTCCCAGGCCTCGCCGAGCGCCTTGGCGTCCAGCGGGCGGATCTGGGCGACGGTCTCGCCGAGCAGGTCGTGCGGCTCCTCGCCGGGCAGGGCACGGCGGCCGTACGTCTCCTCGTGCACGACCCAGGACAGCGGGCGGCGCTTGGACCAGCCGGCCTGCATCAGCTCGGGCTCTTCCGGGAACTCGTCGACGTACCCGACGCACAGGTAGGCGATGACCTCCAGATGCTCGGGCAGGCCGAGGGCGCGGACCATCTCCCGCTCGTCGAAGAAGCTGACCCAGCCGACGCCGAGGCCCTCGGCGCGGGCGGCGAGCCAGAGGTTCTCCACGGCGAGCGCGGCGGAGTACGGGGCCATCTGCGGCTGGGTGTGCCGGCCGAGGGTGTGGCGGCCGCCGCGGGTGGGGTCGGCGGTGACGACGATGTTCACCGGGGTCTCGAGGATGGCCTCGATCTTCAGTTCCTTGAACTGCTTGGCCCGGCCCTTGGGCAGCGACTTGGCGTACGCCTCACGCTGGCGCTGGGCCAGGTCCTGCATGGCGGCGCGCGTCTCGGCGGAGCGGATGACGACGAAGTCCCACGGCTGCGAGTGGCCGACGGAGGGCGCGGTGTGGGCGGCCTCAAGGACCCGGAGCAGCACCTCGTGCGGGATCGGGTCGCTGCGGAAGCCGTTGCGGATGTCGCGGCGCTCCCGCATGACCTTGAGGACGGCCTCGCGCTCGGCGTCGTCGTACGCGGGCGCGGCGGGGCCCGTGGACCGTCGTGCTTCTTCCACGGGGGCCGTGCTCACTTCTTCCTGGACTTCCTGGACTTCCTGGATCTGCTGGTCTTCCTGATCGGCCGCCCGGGTGTCCAGGTCGTCCGCCTGCTGCGCGAGTTGGGGGTCGCCGGCCGCCTCACGGGGGGCCGGGACCACAGGCTGCTGAGTGTCGTGGGGCGGAGTCGGCGCGAGATGCGGGGTGGTCGGCACCGGTCCGTCCACCGGCACGAACTCGCCCAGGGGCTGGCCCGGTTGCGGCTCCAGGGGAACTCCGGCGGGCAGGACGACGGGGGCCTCGGCCGGGCCGGGGGCCGCGAACGGGGGCTGCGCGCCCGGGAGCTGGGCCGCGAGCGGCTGGGGTGCGGGCGTCTGCGGGCCCTGTGGGGCCTGGTCCGGCGCGGGCGGGAACAGCGCCTCCAGGACGGACTCGGGCTGCTGTACCTCCGCCGCGGGATCCGGGGCCGTCGGCTGTACGCCGGTCTCGGCCGCGTCCGCCGCGACGGGCTCCGGCGCCTCCTGGAAGGCGGCCCGCGGTTCCTCGGCGGGCTGGGCGGCGAGGACGGGTTCCGGGCCCTCAGCTGCCTGTTCGGCGGGCGCCGCCTCCTCGGCGGCGAGCGGCTCGGGAACCTCAGCGGCTGAGCCGTCCTGCGCGAGGGCGTCCGCCGGCTGCGCGACCTGCTCGGTCTCCGCGGGCGCCTGGAAGGGGACGGCTTCGGAGGCCTCCGGGGTGTGCTCGGCGACGGGCTCCTCGACGGGGGGCGCGGCCTCCGGGGCTACGGCCTCCGGGGCCACGGCTTCCGGGGCCACGGCCTCCGGGGCCACGGCCTCCGGGGCCACGGCTTCCGGAGCTACGGCTTCCGGAGCGACGACGGCCTCCTGGGCCGCCTCCGCTCCCTGCGTCGGGACAACTTCCGCTTCCTGGACCGGGGCGGCCTCCGGGAGAACGGTCGGCTCTTCGGCGCTCACCGCTTCCGGCGCGACCGTCTCGGGTGCGACCTCTTCCGGCACGGCAACGGTCTGCGGGGCGACCTCGGTTGCCGCCTCCTGTCCCTCCGGGGCCGACTCCGCCACGGGGATTTCGGCCGCGGCCACGACGGGCTCGGCCACGACGGGCTCGTCCACCACGGCCTCGTCCACCATGGCCTCGGCGACCGGCATGGGAGCGCCGGTGTCGACCTCCGCAGCGGGGGCCTCCAGGGCAGGCACGGCCTCGGGCGCGGGCACCGGCTCGACCGCCTCGGCGGCGGGGGCGTCCTCGACGACCGGCGCGGCTTCAGCGGTGTCGACCGCGTCCGGTACCTCGACCGCGTCCACGACAGGGGTGGGGTCCGCCGCCGACTCGCCGTCGGTCACCTCCACAGCGACAGCAGCCGCTGGGCTGTCAGGCAGGGCCTGGTCCGCGGGCACGTCCGCACCGGCGGCGTCGACAGCGGGCTCGCCCTCAACGGGCTGAGCTGCGTCTGCCGGGGCCGCCCCCGCTTCGGCGACCGGAGCCTCCGGCACCGGAGCCACGGGAACCTCGTACCCGTGGCCCTCCGTCTCAGAGGCGAGCCGGGCCATCGTCGCCTGGGCCGCGCCGCCCGCCGGTTCCGGTGCCGGTGCCGGAACAACCGTTTCGGCAGCGGGGGCCACCATGCTCACCGGCGTCTGGACGGCGGCCGGGGCCGGGGCTCCCCACGGGACCGCGCCCTGCGGCTGCGGGGCGTCGTGGTACTCGGGGCCGGGCGTGGCCGCGGCCGGCTGCCGTACCGGTACGCCCGCGGGACCGCGGTCGGCGAGGGAGCGGACCGGGCTCGTGGAGGCGTCGGGGATCGGCGGGCCGAGGTGCAGCGGCCGACGGGGCGTGATGGGCGGGATCGGCAGCGTGGGGGCCTGGGGCGTGCGGACGGCGCTCAGGTCGTGCGCTCCGCTGTCGCGGCCGGACATCTCGTGCGGGCCCGGCTCGTGGACGGTCTCGACGACCGGCTCCGGGGCGGGCGGGGCGACCTCGTTGCCCCAGGGGCTCTGGGCGCCCGGCAGCAGCAACAGGTCTTCGTCCTCGGCGGTGGTCTCGGAGAGGTAGGTGTACGCACCCGGGACGCCCGGCTGTTCCACCATGCCTGCGTTCTCCGGCAGCCCGTCGCCCGGAACCTGGCCGGTGTCGGTCATGCGTACCCCTCGCCCATCGGTTAGTGCTTCTACGACCAGCTCACCGGGGACGGCGCACCGACCGCCCCCGTAGTGAAGAACGAGCGTGCGTGCCCAGCGGCACGAACGGCCCGCCGAGAAAGACGACAAAGCCATTAACTGGCATTGTCGCGGCCGTTCTCCCGTCGCGACAGGTTGATCCGCGACAGCCCGCTGTGGACTGCGCCACGTTGCGCGTCCTCCGGTTCTGCCGTACCGCACCCACCCCAAAACGGGCGCGCGTTCCGGACATTGACGAACGAATGCCGGGCAGCCGGGAGCGGTACAACAGTCGGCCAGCCTACCGCGCGCAGTACGACAACAGGATCACGGGGACAGCGCGACAGCGTCCCGCGGGATCAGGTCGTACGGTCCGGGAGCACCCCGCTGAGCAGGAAAGCGACGCTCCGTTCCGTCTCCGTCCAGGCCCTGGTGTCGAGTTCGACGGACTGGAGGAGGGCGCACTCGACGCGGTAGCCGTGTTCGGTGAGGTCCCGGCCGACGAGTTCGGCCTCGTCGCGGGTGGCCGCGTGGGCGACGATGCGCTGCGGGCGCCGGTCGGCGACCGCGGAGACCACGGCCACTCCCCCGCCGCCGACGCGGACGACGTCCGGTTCGGGAAGGTTCTCCAGGACGTGCGGGGCGGTGCCGGGGACGATCTGGACCTGGAGTCCGAAGGCGCGGGCGTTGGCCTCGGTGCGCTCACAGGCCCGCAGGTCGCGGTCGACGGCGATGACGGCGGCCCCGGCCCGGGCGGCCTCGGTGGCGAAGGCGCCGCTGCCGCAGCCGATGTCCCACACCAGGTCGCCGACGCGCGGTCCGAGCCGGGCGAGTTGGGCGGCGCGCAGCGGTTCCAGTTCGCCTTCGCCCATGAGACCGCCGTAGGACTCGGCGGGCAGGGTCCAGCCGCGGGGAGCCGCGGCCGGGTCGCGGCCGGCGATCCAGCCGCCGTCCTCCGTCACGGGGGCCGTGCCGCCGATGACGATGACGACGTTGGGGTCGCGCCAGGTGTGGTCGGCGGCCTTGTCGGAGGTGACGACGGTGACCTGTTCGCGGTCGGTGCCCAGTTCCTCGCAGATGACGAAGGTGCGGTGGACGCCCTCCATCAGCAGGCCGAGTTCGGCGGGTCCTGCGCCGGGCGAGGTGAGGACGGCGACCTTGGGGTGGGCCCGGCACACGTTCACCGCGCGCCGCAGGGTGCGCCGGTGGGCGACGACCACCTGGGCGTCGTCCCAGGGCATGCCGGCCCGCGCGAAGGCGGCGGCGACCGAAGACACCCCGGGGACGACCTCGACCTCCAGGCCGAACTCGGGTGCGCGCAGGGTCCGTACGACTCCGAAGAACCCGGGATCGCCGTCGGCGAGCACGACCGCGGTGCCGCGGTGGCCGGTGATCCGGCGGGCGGCGAGGGCGACGCTGCCGAGGCGGATGCGTTCGGCGGCGGGGGGCACCTCGGGGAGTGCCAGGTGGTGGGCGGCGCCCGCGACCAGCGTGGCGGCGCCGAGGGCGGAGCGTGCCGCGGCGGTCAGCGGCGAGCCGTCCCAGCCGATCACCGTGACCCGGTCGGCCATCGTCTCTCAGTCTCCAGGGGTGTGCGCGGGTGGTCGTCGGTGGGCAGCCCGCGGGCGGCTCCGTGAGGGTACCCGCTGCGCCCCTGAAGCGCTTTCACCGGTCCGGGTTCGAAGACGGTCAGTTCCAGTCCGAGTACGTCGTGAAGCCGTCCGCGTCGGTCAGCTGGTCGCCCGCTCCGTCGAGGTCCTCGGGCAGCAGGCTCCACACGATGAAGTCGGTGCGGACGTCGCTCCAGGTGCCGTCGTCGGCGCGGACGTGGGCTATGCAGGCGCCGCGCAGGACACCTTCGCTGATACAGCCGATCTTCTGGGCGACCTGCTGGGAGGCGGTGTTGTCGGCCGCCGTGCGCAGCTCGATCCGCTCGAACTTCTGGTCCGTGAACAGCCATTGCGCGGTGGCGAGCGCGGCTTCGGAGGCGTAGCCCTCGCCGCGGGCCCAGGGGGCGATGATGTACGACAACTCCGTGGAGCGCACGTGCCAGTTGGTCTTGGCGAGCTGGACGACGCCGACGAGGCGCTGGGTGAGGAATTCCGTGACGGCGAAGGTGATCCCGCGACCGGCCTCCCGCTCGGTCGGCGCGTACTGGGTGATCCAGCCGTGCGCCTGCTCCTCGCTGTACGGCTGGGGGACGTCCGTCCAGGCCCCGACCTGCTCGTCGTTCATCATCTCGGCCAGTGCGGGCACGTCGTCCTCGTCGAGGGGGCGCAGCACCAACCGCTCCGTGCTGATGGAGATGTTGGGGAAGGTGCCACTCATGCGCCACTCCGTAACCGTCGGAAAACCTGCGGGGCCTGCTGAACTGCCCAGCATGCAGCATGAAAGCACCGAACCGCATCACGGGGCCCACACATGGTGAGCGAGTGGACCCCGTGCGTGGCGATACGTCGTATACGCGCAGACAGCCCTACGTCGGTCAGAAGGACGCGATGACCGAGCCCGCGTACTTGTCCTGGATGAACTTCTTCACCTCGGGGGAGGTGAGGAGCCTGGCGAGCTTCTTCACGCGCGGGTCGTCCTGGTTGCCCTCCTTGACGGCGAGGAAGTTGCCGTAGGGGCTGTTCTTCGCGGACTCCAGGACGAGAGCCTCCTTGGCGGGCTTGATGCCTGCGGAGATGGCGAAGTTGCCGTTGACGACCGCCGCGTCCACGTCGTCGAGGGAGCGCGCGGTCTGGGGCGCCTCGATCTCCTTGAACTTGAGGTTCTTCGGGTTCTTGGCGATGTCCTGCGGGGTCGCCTCGCTGCCGGCGCCGTCCTTGAGCGTGATCAGCTCGTTGGCGGCGAGCAGCTTCAGGGCGCGGGCCTCGTTCACGGCGTCGTTCGGGATGGCGACGGTGGCGCCGCTCTTCAGGGCGTCGGCGCTCTTGACCTTGTGGGAGTAGAGGCCGAGCGGCTCCAGGTGGACCGTGACGACGGGCACGATGTGGGTGCCGCGCTTCTTGTTGAAGTCGTCCAGGTAGGGCTGGTTCTGGAAGTAGTTGGCGTCCACCGAGCCGTCCTCGGTCGCCGTGTTCGGCACGATGTAGTCCTGGAACTCCTTGACCTCCAGGTCGAGTCCCGCCTTCTTCGCCAGGTGGTCCTTGACGTAGTTCAGGATCTCGGCGTGCGGGGTGGGGCTCGCGGCGACGACCAGGGGTCCGCTGGTGTCGGAGGCCGAGTCCGAGCCGGACGAACCGCAGGCGCTGAGCCCGAAGGTGAGGGCCCCGGCGGCGAGGACGGCGGTGGTGAACTTTGTGGCGTTACGCACGAAAAGTGCCTTTCCTTTTGGGTGCAGCGATCCCGTGATGGGGTGCACGGGACATCTCGGGGTGTCGTCAGACGGTCTCGGTGTCCGCGGTGGAGGCCTTCAGCAGCCGCAGCTTCGGCGCCGGGCCGGAACGTCCGCCACGGGTGTGCAGTGAGCGGGCCGCGAAGTCGCCGGCGAACTGGATGAGCGAAATGACGACGGCCAGGACGGCGACGGTGATCCACATCAGCTGGGTCTCGAAGCGCTGGTAGCCGTAGCGGATGGCGATGTCGCCGAGGCCGCCGGCGCCGACCGTGCCGGCCATCGCCGAGTAGCCGATGAGGGCGACGATCGTGGTCGTGGTGCTGGCGATCAGCGAGGGCAGGGCCTCCGGGACGAGGACCTTGCGGACGATCGTCCAGGTGTTGCCGCCCATCGACTGCACGGCCTCGACCAGCCCGCCGTCCACCTCGCGGACAGCCGTCTCGACGAGGCGCGCGAAGAACGGGATGGCGCCGATGGCGAGCGGGACGATGGCGGCCTCGCGGCCGATGGTCGTGCCGGTGATCGAGCGGGTGAAGCCCATCAGCGCGACCATGAGGATGATGAACGGCATCGAGCGGGCCACGTTCACGACCTGCCCGATGACCTTGTTCGCGACGACGTTCTGGAGGAGCCCGCCGCGATCGGTGAGGACGAGCAGGACACCGAGCGGCAGGCCGCCCACGACGGCGATGGCGGTGGACCAGCCGACCATGTAGAGGGTGTCCCAACACGCCTGCTCCAGCAGGGGCTGCATCTCGGACCAGGTCACTTGGCACCTTCCTTCACCAACTGGGGCTCACCGACGATGTCGATCTGGAGGCCCTGTTCGCGCAGGAAGCCCACCGGCACGACGTTGTCCTCGTAGCGGCCGGGCAGTTCGATGCGCATCCGGCCGACCTGGAGGCCGCCGACGGTGTCGATGGCGGCGCCGAGGATCGAGATGTCGATGTTGTAGGTGCGGGACAGCTGGGAGATGACGGGCCGGGTGGCCGCCTCGCCCTGGAAGGTGACGTCGAGGACGGTCCGGTCCTCGCCGGTGGCCTCGCCGCCGACGGGGAAGAGCGCGGAGGCCAGTTCGGAGCCGGGGGTCGCGAGCAGTTCGCTGACCGTGCCGGACTCGACGATCCGGCCGTTCTCCATCAGGGCCGCCGAGTCGCAGACCGACTTCACGACGTCCATCTCGTGCGTGATGAGCAGGACGGTGAGGCCGAGCTGCCGGTTCAGGTCGCGCAGCAGCTGGAGGATCGAGCGGGTGGTCTCGGGGTCGAGGGCGCTGGTGGCCTCGTCGGACAGGAGCACCTTGGGGTCGCCGGCCAGGGCGCGGGCGATGCCGACGCGCTGCTTCTGGCCGCCGGAGAGCTGGGCCGGGTAGGCGCCCGCCTTGTCGGCGAGTCCGACGAGGTCCAGCAGCTCCAGTGCCTTGCGGGAGCGCTCCTTGCCGGACTTGCCGAGGATCTCGAGCGGCAGCTCGACGTTGTCCCGGACCGTCCGGGTGGACAGCAGGTTGAAGTGCTGGAAGACCATGCCGATACGGCTGCGCGCCTGCCGCAGCTCCTTGCCGGCGCGGGGTCCGCGGCCCGCGAGGGCGGTGAGGTCCCGTCCGTCGACGGTCACCGTGCCGGCGGTGGGGCGCTCCAGCAGGTTGACGCAGCGGATGAGCGAGGACTTGCCGGCGCCGGACTGGCCGATGACGCCGTACACCTCGCCCTCGCGGACGTGCAGATCGACGCCGTCCAGGGCGGTGACCTCACGGCCGCGCGAGCGGTAGACCTTGGTCAGGCCTGTTGTCGTGATCACTGGGGTTTCCGTCACTGTCGAGTACGCGGGCGTGGGTGGGCCCGGGTACGGGAGAGAAGTCGTGCGCGGGCACATGGGTCACGTACGGGTTTCACGGCGTACGGACGTGCCGGGGCGGCTCGCTTCGGGGCGCGAGCTCAGGGGGTGGTGCGGGGGCCCTCTAGCAGGCGCACATTCGACACATACAACGAGCACCGGGCGTCAGGGTCGCCTCGGTCGCAAGGGTGCGGCAGCTCGTCGTGGTCATGCGATCAGTAAAGCAGACGTATGGGAGCGACCAAGAACCCGCTGTCCGAATGGCGGACAGCGGTGGACAGGCCTCAGGAGCGGACGGAGATCTCCACGTTCCCGGCGGTGACCAGGGCCGACAGGGCCGACAGGTTCTCGACCACCAGGTCGGCGTCGAGCTCGTGCGCCTGATGGGTTGTGGTCAAGGCCACGGTGGTCATCCCGGCGGCGCGGCCGGCGCGCAGGCCCGCGGGGGCGTCCTCGAAGACGACACAGCGGGCCGGGTCGACGCCGAGCCGGCGGGCGGCGAGCAGATAGGGCTCCGGGTCGGGCTTGCCGCGGGTCACGTCGTCGGCGGCGATCAGGGTCTTGGGGAGGATGCCGACCGCTTCGAGGCGGGCCTCGGCGAGCCGGCGGGTGGCGGAGGTGACGACGGCCCAGCGGTCGGCCGGCAGGGAGTCCAGGAAGGCCGCGGTCCCGGGCAGCGCATACACACCGCCGTTGGGTACGTCCGCCACCTCCAGATCCTCGATCCGCGCGACGGCCGCCGGCACCACGTCGGCGGGCAGCAGCTCGGCGGCTATCTCCGCGGCGGTGCGTCCGTGCAGTTCGACCTGTGCGAAGGCCTCCGGGGTGATGCCGAACTCCTGCGTCCAGCGGGTCCAGCAGCGGTGGACGGACTCCAGGGAGGAGACGAGGGTTCCGTCGTTGTCGAACAGGAGGGCTTCGGCATGGATCTTCATGTCCTCGACCCTACGGTGCGGTGCGGGGGCGGCCGCATCAGGCCCTTTGACCCGTAATAGGCTCGCCGCATGTTTGATGCCCTGACGCTGGTGACCGGCGTCGCCGCGCTGCTGCTTGCCGCCTGGTGCGGCTGGGCCGCGTACCGTGACCAGCCGACCAAGGACTGGCACTTCATCGGGATGGCCGTGGTGTCGGTGCTGGCGCTGGTCCAGCTCGTGGTCGGGATCGTGCAGCTGGCGCGGGGCGAGAAGCCGGAGCAGGGGACGACGATCTTCGTCGCCTATCTGCTGGGGGCTTTCGCGTGTGTGCCGGCGGCGGGGTTCATGTCGCTCGCGGAGCGGACGCGGTGGGGATCGGTGACGGTTGCCGCCGGCGGTGTGGTGCTGGCCGTTCTGGAGGTGCGGCTCTATGACATCTGGGGAGGCTGAGGTGAGTCGGCGACGGCGCTTGGCCAGTGGGCCGGGGACGCTGCTCGTGTGGCTGTACGGCGTGATGGTGGTAGGGGCCGTGTCGAGGTCGGCGTATCAGATCTCCACCGAGTTCGACCGGGCGCCGCTCGCGTATTCGCTGTCCGCGGTGGCGGGTGTCGTGTACGGGTTCATCACGTACACGCTGGTGCGGGGTGGGGAGACGGCTCGCAAGGTGGCGCTCGCTTGCTGCGGGGCCGAGCTGGTGGGGGTGCTGACGGTCGGCACGTGGACTTTGATCGAGCCGTCCGCGTTTCCGGATGCGACCGTGTGGTCGGACTTCGGGATGGGGTATCTGTTCATCCCTGTGTTGCTTCCCTTGTCGGCCATCTATTGGCTTCGGAAGGGTGCGCCCAAGGGGGATGCCGCCTGAGGTTCCTCCGGCGGCATCCGGTCCGTGGGGGCTGGTCGCGCAGTTCCCCGCGCCCCTGAAAGCCAAAACCCTCAAGCCGTTGCCGCGTATGTGCCCGCAGGCTTCTCCAGGACGATCATCGGGACCCCGTCCGTGCCCTCCGACGTGCCCACCGTCTGGTAGCCGACCTTGCGGTACAGGCGGAGGTTGCCCTCGCTGCGGTGGCCGGTGAAGAGGCGGAAGCTGGTGGCGCCCCGCTCCTCCGCGAGGGCGGCTTCGGCCGCCCGGAGGAGGCGGGCGCCGATGCCGTGGCCCTGGAGGCGGGGGTGGACGCAGAGTTTGCCGATGGCGGCCGAGCCGTCCTCGGTGACACGGCCGCGGACCGAGCCGACCACCTCGTCTCCCAGGCGGGCCACGAAGACGCAGTCCGAGGCCACCTCCGCGCGGACCGAGTCCAGGGTCTGGACGAGCGGATCGATGCGGTAGTTGCCGTACAGCGCCGCCTCACTCTGGAAGCACAGGTACTGCAGCCTGAAGATCTGCTCCGCGTCCTGCTCGGCCGCCGCAGAGATGGTCACGCTCATGCCCATGTGCGCACGCCTCCCGCTCACCTGATCGCCTGTTGTCCCCCACTCCTATCCCCGCCCCCGGTGCGCCGCAACCTCCGGTGTGAGCATTCGGCGAAGACATCCCAGGCATCTGGAACGTTCCGGACCGAGACTGCCCTGTGAGATACCCAACTCCCCCGCGATCTCCCGGTAGGTGAGGTCCCGCGGGGAGAGGAGGGCGGCCATGAGGGAGGGGCAGCGGCCGGGCAGGCGGCGCACCGCCTCGTGCAGGGCCCTGCGGCGGGCGGCGGCGAGGGTGAGCTGCTCGGGAGTGCGCTCGTCGTCTGCCGCGGGCTCGGTGGCGTACGGCCGTTCGAGACGGGTCGTACGACGGCTGCGGCGGGACTCGGAGCGGACGGCGCGGCGCAGCCAGCCGGGTGGGTCGAGGGGCGGGCCCTGGATCTCCAGGTGTTCCAGGAGGCGGAGCCAGACCGCCTGTTCCAGATCGGCGGGTTCCGTACCGGTGGCATGTGCCTCCGCCCGGGCCTCGGCGGTGAGCAGCGGGCGCAGGGCGGCGACCAGGTCGTGGGTCATATGCGGTACGACACGGCCGCCCGGGCCATGGGTTGCCCGGGCGGCCGTAAGTCACCCCCATCGGGGGCCGTCGGCTCAGCCGTTGACGAAGTCCTGGCGGGCCAGGACGCCGGTGTCCGCGTTGTCGGTGAAGACGCCGTCGATACCGGTGGCGAAGTACCGCTTGAAGGCGCCGAAGACGTCTCCGTAGGCGTCCGGGTCCGTGCCCTTGCGGTACTCCGCGGGCAGGAAGGGGTTCTCGTTGCGCATGGTGTAGGGGTGCAGGATCAGCCCGACCTTGTGCGCGTCGGCGACCAGGGTGGTCTCCTTGTCGAGGCTGCCGTCGGCCTTCTTGGTGATGACCAGGTCGAGGGTCGGGCCGATGCCCTGGGCGTAGCCGGCGATCTCCCTCAGGCCCTTGGGGGTGATGAGGTCGGCGACGGTGCGCGGGTCGCCGCTCTCGACGAAGTCCCAGGGGCGGGTGTTCGCCGCCGACAGCAGCACGACGAGGGGGTTGTCGACCAGCTTGTTCAGGCGCTGGATGCTGGTCGGCTCGAAGGACTGCAGGATGACCGGGGAGGTGCGCCGGTCCTTGCCGTGCTTGTGCAGGAGCTTGGCGACCCGCTCCTCAAGGCCGAGGCCGAGCTTTCGGAAATAGGTGGGGTGCTTGGTCTCGGGGTAGATCCAGACCTGCTTGCCGCGCTTGCGGGTCTGCTCGTCCTGCCACTTGAGGACTTCCTCGAAGGTGGGGATCTCCCAGCGGCCGTTGTAGAGCGTGTTGTGCGGGCGGTTGGCCGGGATGCGCTCGATCGCGCGCAGCGTCTTGAGCTCGGCGAGTGTGAAGTCCTCGGTGAACCAGCCGGTGGTGGAGACGCCGTCGAGGACCTTGGTCGTCTTGCGGTCGGCGAACTCCTTGTGGTCGGCGACGTCGGTCGTGCCGCCGATCTCCGGCTCGTGACGGCACACCAGGTGGCCGTCCCTGGTGGGGACGAGGTCGCCGGCCTCGACGATGTCGGCGCCCAGGTCGAGGGCGAGCTGGTAGGAGCCGAAGGTGTGCTCGGGGCGGTAGCCGCTGGCACCCCGGTGACCGATGACCGTCGGCACGGGCAGGCTCTTCAGGCCGCCGCCGTGTCCGCCCTGGCCGGCGGATCCGGCTTCGGCGGCTCTCGCCGTACCGGAGAGGCCCAGGACCGCTCCCCCGGCGCCGAACACCGCGGCCCCGAGAAGTGCCCGCCGTCCGGTGACGTCCGTGTGCTCGTCCTGCGATCCCATGTGGACCCCTCCTGCCGTCGCCTCTTCGATGCGGGCCGATCGTAGGTCCGTGTCCATGACGGGCGGGAGACCCACGTCCGAACACGCGGGTGACGCGGGATGTCGTATGGGAACAAATGTCTGACGATGCGTCGGCTTCATGGCACGGAGCCGGGGTACGCGTCGGTCGGGGCGACCTCCGTCACATCGTTCCGCCCGGGTTTCCGGGAGGCAACGGGGCCTTGCCGCAGGTAAACGAGTGTCAACAGTGCGTAAGGCCTCGGTGAACCCCGCGTGCTCGATGTGCACGATCCCCCGAGCCGCGAGTAATGTCCTCACCTGCACAGACTCATACAGTTTCCCTGGCTGTTCTCTTGACACCGGAGGGCCCGTTGTCCCGCTTCGCGCTCATCAAGGCAATGCTCGGACCGATCATGCGCCTGATGTTCCGCCTACGGGTGGAGGGCGCGGAGCACATCCCCGGTGACGGTCCCGTCATCCTGGCCGGCAACCACCTCACCTTCATCGACTCGATGATCCTGCCGCTGGTGTGCGACCGGCAGGTGTTCTTCATCGGCAAGGACGAGTACGTCACCGGCAAGTCCCTCAAGGGCCGGCTCATGGCCTGGTTCTTCACCGGCGTCGGGATGATCCCGGTGGACCGCGACGGCGGACGCGGTGGCGTGGCCGCGCTGATGACCGGGCGACGGGTCCTGGAGCAGGGGAAGGTCTTCGGGATCTACCCCGAGGGGACGCGGTCGCCCGACGGCCGGCTGTACCGGGGGCGGACCGGTATCGCCCGGCTGACGCTGATGACGGGGGCGCCGGTGGTCCCCTTCGCGATGATCGGCACGGACAAGTTGCAGCCGGGGGGTTCGGGGATGCCGCGGCCGGGGCGGGTCACCGTGCGGTTCGGTGAGGCGATGGAGTTCTCCCGGTACGACGGGATGGACCGGGACCGGTATGTGCTGCGGGCCGTGACGGACTCGGTGATGGCTGAGGTCATGCGGCTGTCGGGGCAGGAGTACGTGGACATGTACGCCACGAAGGCGAAGGCCGCGTAGGGGTTCGTTGTGGGGTGCGGCGCCGTGGGGCTTCTCGCGCCCGCGCGGCGGAGCCGCAGATCGATACAGCCCCGCGCCCCTAGGAGCCCAACCGTTGGTTCTTCAGCATGAACCAGGCTGCTATTGACGTTGCCAGCAGGACAGCTGCTCCCGCGCCCGCGGCGATGGCGAGGCCGTCCACGAAGGCTTCCCGGGCTGACGACAACAACTCCTGAGCTGCGTTTGACGGCAGCCCCGACGCTGCCTCCACCGCGCCGCCCAGCGACTCGTGCGCGCCCTCCGGTGTCCCTGCCGGAGACGCGAAGCCCCGGTACACCCCCGTCACGATCGAGCCCAGCACGGCGATGCCCAGGGCCGCGCCCAGTTCGTACGCCGTCTCGGAGACCGCCGACGCCGCGCCCGCCTGTTCTTTCGGGACGCTCGACAGGATGACGTCTGACGTCACCGTGAACGAGAAGCCCGCGCCCACGCCCACCACCAGCAGGGCCGCGCCCAGCATCGGGTAGCCCGTGGACTGGTCGAGCAGGGTCAGTGCGGCCAGGGCCAGGCCGATGGCGGCCAGTCCCCCGGAGACCACCGCGCGTACCGAGTACCTGCGGGCCATCGTTCCGGCCACCAGACCCGCCGCCACCGCGCCCACCGCCGCCGGGAGTTCGGCCAGACCTGCCTCCAAGGGGCCTCTGCCCTGCACGAGTTGCAGGTACTGGGAGAGGAAGAAGACCAGGCCGGACAGGCCGAGGATGGTGAGCAGGTCGGCCAGCACGGCGCCGCTGAAGCCGTGGTGGCGAAAGAGGCGCATGTCCAGGAGGGGGGCCGGGAGGGTCAACTGGCGGCGGACGAAGGCGTAGAGCGCTGCCGCGCCCAGGGCGCCCGTGGCCAGCGGCTCCCAGGTGACGCCGTGCGCGGCGAACTCCTTGACCGCGTAGACCACGCCGATCATGCCGACCAGGGACAATGCCACGCTGGCCGTGTCCCACGGGCCCGGGTCCGGATTGCGGGACTCCGGCAGCGACTTGATGCCGACCAGGACCAGGACCGCCATCACCGGCAGGTTGATCAGGAAGACCGAGCCCCACCAGAAGTGTTCGAGGAGGAAGCCGCCGACGATCGGGCCGACCGCCGTACCGGCGGAGGCGGTGGCGCCCCAGATGCCGACGGCGAGGCTGCGTTCGCGCGGGTCGTGGAAGAGGTTGCGGATCAGGGCCAGGGTGGCGGGCATCAGGGTCGCGCCGGCGACGCCGAGCAGGGCCCGGGCGAGGATCATCAACTCCGGTGTCGTCGCGTAGGCGTTGAGGACCGAGATGGCGCCGAACGCGGTCGCGCCGATCAGCAGGATCCGCTTGCGGCCGATGCGGTCGCCGAGGCTGCCCATCGACACCAGCAGGCCCGCGATGACGAAGGAGTAGACGTCGCCGATCCACAGCAGCTGGGTGCCGGTCGGCCTCAGGTCCTCGCTGATGTAAGGGGTCGCGAGGCCCAGGACGGTGGCGTCGACGGCCACCAGCAGCACGGCGAGCACCAGGACGGACAGCGCGAGCCAACGGCCGGGACGCTGCACCGCCTCGGTCGTGGTCGCCGGCCGCAGGGTGCTGGTCATGATTCCTCTCTCCGTAGTGCGCCACCGAGCAACAGTTCGGTGATCATGTGGGTGAAGTCCTTGGGAGCCACGCGGCCCGCCTGGGTGGCCCAGGCGCCGGAGGCGATCAGTCCGTAGAGCGCCTCGGTGAGCCAGGCCGGGCTGAGATCGATACGGAACTCGCCGTTCTGCTGGCCGCGCACGAACACCGAGGCGATCCGGAGGTCCAGGCGCGACCAGGCGTCGCCTCCGCCGTCCTCCCACAGCTCGTTCTCGCCGTAGAGGAAGGCCACCAGTCCGGCGACGGGCTCGATCTCCCGCACGAGCCTGCGTACGGCCTCGCTCGCGGACCCCTCGTCGAGGCGGGCCGCGTCCAGCGCAGCCTCGCATCCGGCGATGCCGTGCTCCTCCAGCGCCCGGACGAGGGCGTCGCGCCCCGCGAAGTGGCGGTGCAGCGTGGCCCGGCTGATCCCCGCGGCCCTGGCGACCTCGTCCATGGTCGCGGTGGATTTGCGGGTCAGCAGGGCCGCGGCGCTGCGCAGCACATGGTCACGATCGACAGCCATGAGACAAGAATACCTCGGGTGAGACATTCATGTCTCACCCGAGGTACAGGTGTGTCACTCATGCCGGTCGAGCAGGACTTTTCTCAGTGCCAGGGCAGCTGCCCGCGCCGCTCCCAGTACGCCCGCGGTTCCTCCACCAGCTCCGCCAGCCGGGACAGCTGCCCGTCGTCCAGGTCCACGACGGCCGCGTGCAGGTTGGACGCGAGCTGGCCGGCCGTCGCGGCGCCGGACAGGACGACCCCGGCCCAGGGCTGACGCAGGACCAGGGCCAGGGCTACGGCGTCACAGCCCAGGGACGTCTCCGCGGCCACGGCCTTCAGCGCGTCCGGGGCGTGCGGTGCGGCGAGCCTGCCGTTGGCCATGCCCTCCTTGACGATCACCGTGAGTCCCGCCTCGTGGGCCTCGGCGAGGGCGGGGCCGGCCGAGGTCTCCAGGGCGTTGTAGGTCGACTGGACGGTACGGAAGAGGGGTTCGCCGTCGACGGTCACCTCCAGTGCGGCACGGATGGCGTCGGCCTGGGCGGGGCCGCTGGTGGAGAAGCCGATCGTGGTGCCCTGGGCGGCCGCCTCCGCGAGCCTCGCGTGGAGTTCCCTGTCGGTGAGGGCGGGGCTGTCCGGGGTCACCGAGTGGATCTGGTAGAGGTCCAGGCGGTCGCCGAGCAGTTCTGCGCTTTCGGCGCGCTGACGGTCGTACGTGCGGACGCTGTGGTCCTTGACCTCGTGCTTCTCGGCGTCGGTGGTCCAGGCGGCGGTGTAGGTGTAGCCCCACTTGCTGCCGATGACGACGTCGTCGACGTGGGGGTTCTTCTTGAGCCAGTCGGCGAGGAACTCCTCGGACCGGCCGTAGGAGCGGGCCACGTCGAAGTAGCGGACGCCCTGGGCGTAGGCGGCGTCGAGAAGTTCGTGGGTGCGGGCTCGTAGCGTCTCGACGCTCCGGTCGTCTCCCAGGTCTTCGTCCCGGCCCAGGTTGATGTAGCCGGGGCGGGCGATCGCGGCGAGGCCGAGGCCGATGTGGCAGGTGGGGGTGGTCGCTGTGGCGAGGCGGGCGAAGGGCATGCCGCCAACGTAACGCGGGATGCCCTTTCGCCTCAGGGGGTGGGGTGTGCGGTGCGAGGGCGGGTGCGGCAACTACGTGGCTGGTCGCGCCCACGCGGCGGAGCCGCAGATCGACACAGCCCCGCGCCCCTAGCGGCGTTCAGCCCACGCGTGTTGAGCGGCCACGTTCGCCTTCACCTCTGCCAGCTGGACCGCCACCGCGCTAGGGGCCGTACCGCCCCTGCCGTTCCTGGAGGCCAGGGCGCCGGGGACGTTGAGGACCGACCGGACCTCCGGGGTCAGGTGGGCGCTGATCTTGGCGAACTGGTCGTCCGTCAGGTCGTTCAGCTCCTTGCCCTCGGCCTCCGCCGCCTTGACGCACTCGCCGGCGACCTCGTGGGCGACGCGGAAGGGCACGCCCTGCTTGACCAGCCACTCGGCGATGTCGGTGGCGAGGGAGAAGCCGGCCGGGGCCAGTTCCTCCATGCGGTCGCGGTTGACCGTGAGGGTGGCCATCATGCCGGTGAAGGCGGGGAGCAGGACCTCCAGCTGGTCGCAGGAGTCGAAGACCGGCTCCTTGTCCTCCTGGAGGTCGCGGTTGTAGGCGAGGGGCAGGGCCTTGAGCGTGGCCATCAGGCCCGTCAGGTTGCCGATCATCCGGCCGCTCTTGCCGCGCGCCAGCTCCGCGATGTCCGGGTTCTTCTTCTGCGGCATGATCGACGAGCCCGTGGAGAACGCGTCGTGCAGGGTCACGAAGGAGAACTCCTTCGTGTTCCAGATGATGATCTCCTCGGCGATCCGGGAGAGGTTGACGCCGATCATCGCGGTGATGAAGGCGAACTCCGCGACGAAGTCACGGGAGGCCGTGCCGTCGATGGAGTTGCCGACCGAGCCGTGCTCGAAGCCGAGGTCCTTGGCGACCGCCTCCGGGTCCAGGCCCAGGGAGGAACCGGCCAGGGCGCCCGAGCCGTACGGGGAGACCGCCGTGCGCTCGTCCCACTGGCGCAGCCGCTCCGCGTCCCGGGACAGCGACTGGACGTGGGCCAGGACGTGATGGGCGAACAGCACCGGCTGGGCGTGCTGGAGGTGGGTGCGGCCGGGCATCGCCACGTCCGGGTGGGCCTCCGCAAGGCCGACCAGGGCGTCCTGGAGCTCGGCGATCAGACCGCCGATGATCCGGGCGTGGTCCCGCAGGTACATGCGGAAGAGGGTCGCGATCTGGTCGTTGCGGGAGCGGCCGGCGCGCAGCTTGCCGCCGAGGTCGGGACCGACCCGCTCCAGCAGGCCGCGCTCCAGGGCGGTGTGGCAGTCCTCGTCGGCGATCGTGCCCACGAAGGAGCCGTCGGCCACGTCGGCCTCCAGCTGGTCGAGTCCGGCGAGCATGCGCTGGAGCTCGTCCTCGGTGAGCAGGCCCGCCTTGTGCAGCACGCGCGCGTGGGCGCGGGAACCGGCGATGTCGTACGGCGCGAGCCGCCAGTCGAAGTGGACGGACGCGGACAGCTTCGCCAGCGCCTCGGCGGGACCGTCGGCGAAACGACCGCCCCAGAGCCGGACGTCACCGCTGTTGCTGCTCACTTGCGTTGCTCCTCACCGCTGCACTCCAAGGGTATGCATGATTATGCAGAACTCTGCATGATTCGTCAATCCGGGCTCGGGGTCGCCCTCCAGGATCCGGGGTCGGCGGAGAATTTGCGGTCCCTTTGAACACGGGAAACCGCTTGCCCGTATTCCACGCCGAACGCAGGCGCCGCGTTTGTAAACGAAGACCACTCCCGACCCCGAGTGAGGCATCCGCATGTCCAGGGCTCTTCCGAAGTACAACAAGCGCCGCGTGGCGATCATCGGCGGCGCCGCCGCCGTCGCACTGACCGGGGCGATCGTCGCCGGCACCGCCCTCGCCGGGGAGACCTCCAAGAGCAGCACCACGGGCGCCCGCACGCTGGCCGCCGGCCCGGGCACCATCACCTGCCCGGACGTGGCCTCCCAGCTGCCCGCGATCCCGGCCACCGCGCAGGCCGAGGTCGACCGCAACCTGACCCTGCTGCAGACCCAGATCGACGAGGCGAACAAGCGGCTCGTCGACACGGTCGGCCAGGGCGGCCCCAACTTCGTCCAGAACGCCATCCTCGGCCCGCTGGAGGACAAGCGGATCGCCACGGTCAACCGCATCGCCACCGCCATCGGCCGTACCGCGGACAAGCCGCAGGGCCTCGACGCCCTGGCCCCCTGCACCCTCAACGCCGACGGCGCGGCGGGCGCCGGCGAGGAGGCGGGCGCGGGTGAGGAGGCCGGGGCCGGCATGGGCGCGGAGGCCACGCCGAGCGAGGCGGCCTCGGAGGCGGCCGGCGGCGCCGAGGACACCGGGAACGCCGAGGGCGCGGGCGACGCGGGTCAGGCCGCGGGCGCGGGCGCCATCTCCTGCCCGGACGTGGCCTCGAAGCTCCCCGCGATCCCGGCCACCGCGCAGGCCGAGGTGGACCGCAACCTGGCGCTGCTGAACACGCAGCTCGCCGAGGCGAACAAGCGGCTCGTCGACACGGTCGGCCAGGGCGGTCCGAACTTCGTCCAGAACGCGATCCTCGGCCCGCTGGCCGACAAGCGGAAGTCGACCATCGACCGTATCGCCATCTCCATCGGCCGTACCGCGGAGAAGCCGCAGGGCCTCGACTCCCTCGCTGCCTGCACGCTCACCCAGTGACGTGACAGGCGCTGTGGCCGCCCCGTGTGAGCGCCGGCCGGGGCGGCCACGGACGTCTTCCCGCAAGAGGACGCCCGGATTCCTTAGACAGGCGAAAGGTCTGCACCCATAATGCTTAGACATGGGAAAGACCTATGAGCGCATAGACGGCCGGCTCCGCTCCTTCATCGAGGCGCAGCCCCTCTTCTTCACCGCGACCGCTCCCCTCTCCGGCGACGGCACGGTCAACCTCTCGCCCAAGGGCCTGCGCGGCTCCTTCGCGGTTCTGGACGAACTGACCGTGGCCTACCTCGACTTCGCCGGCTCCACCGCCGAGACGGTCGCGCACCTGCGGGAGAACGGCCGGATCACCCTCATGTGGTGCGCGTTCCAGGGGCCGCCGAACATCGTCCGGGTGCACGGGCGCGGTGAGCCGGTCTTCCGGGACGACCAGCGTTTCGGGGAACTGCTCTCCCACTTCCCCGACATCGACCCGACCGTGCACGGACTGCGGGCGATCGTCGTGGTGACGGCCGAACTGGTCCGGGACTCCTGCGGCTACGCGGTGCCGTACATGGCGTACGAGGGCGAGCGGGACCTGCACGGCAGGCGGTTCGCGCGCGAGGACGACGCGTCGCTCAGCGAGTACTTCAGCAAGAAGGAGCACATCGCCACGAGCCTGGACGGCCTGCCGGGGCTGCCGCTGCCGTTGCCGCCGTCCACGGTCTGACGCACGTCCCGGTCTGATTCACGCCCTGCCGAGCCGGACGGCGAACGTCGTCGATCCGGGCCTGCTCTCCACCGTCACGCTTCCCCCGTGCGCCTCCACCACGGCCGCCACGATCGACAGGCCGAGGCCCGCGCCGCCGGTCTCCGCCTTGGTGCTGCGGTCGGCGCGGGTGAAGCGTTCGAAGACGCCGGACCGGATGTCCTCGGGGATGCCGGTGCCGTCGTCGTGGACCTTCAGCACCGCGGTGGTGTCGTCGGTCTCCAGCGTCACCGTCACCTTGGTGCCGGGCGGGGTGTGCAGCCGGGCGTTGGACAGCAGGTTGGCCAGGACCTGGTGGAGGCGGTGCGCGTCGCCCGTCACCGTGACCGGGTCCTCGGGGAGGTCCAGCTCCCAGCGGTGCCCGGAACCGGTGGCCCGCGCGTCCGTGAGGGCGTCGAGGACCAGGCGGGTGAGGTCGACGGGGGCGGCCTCCAGGGGGCGGCCGGCGTCCAGACGGGCCAGCAGGAGCAGGTCGTCGACCATGGCGCCCATACGGGTCGACTCGGCGGCGATGCGTTCCAGCGCCCGGGTGATCTCGGGCGGGAGCGGTCCTGGGTGCAGCAGGGCGAGTTCGGCGTGGCCCCGGACCGAGGCGACCGGGGTGCGCAGTTCGTGGCTGGCGTCGGCGGCGAAGCTGCGCAGCCGTTCCTCGCTGGCGTGGCGCTTGGTGAGGGCGTCCTCGACGTGGCCGAGCATGCGGTTGAAGGCGCCGGCGACCCGGCCCACCTCACTGCGCGGGTCGGACTCCGGTGCGCGCGGCGGAAGGGCCACCTCCCCGCTGGCCAGCGGGAGTTCACTGACCCGGGTGGCGGTGGCGGCGACCCGGCTGAGCGGGCGCAGGGACCAGCGCACCCACAGGGCGCCCGTGACACCCGCCGTGGTGAGGGCGGCGCCGAAGACGATCCCGGCGACCAGTTCGAGGCGGTGGACGGTGGCCTCGACGGGCTCCAGGGGCATCCCGGTGATCAGGACGTCGCCGTCCAGCCCTTGGGTGGCGATCACCCGGTAGTCGTCCAGGGCGGAGAGGTCGACGCTGTGGCCCCGGCCGTCGACGGGGACGGCCGCGAGCCGCTCACGGTCGGCCGCGCTCAGGTCCACGTTCAGGGTGCCGGCGCGGCGGACGACCGCCGCGTTGGTGACCGTGCCGTCCACCAGGCGGGCGCCGAACGTGCCGGTGGCCTGCCTGCGGGTGTCGCCGTGCTCGTCGCCGTCGTGGTCGTCCTTCTGCGGCTGCCCCTTGTGCTCAAGACTGACCGCGAACCTGTTCCCCGCCTCGGTGAGCTGCTCGTCGAGGCGGCTGGTGAGGAAGCCGTTCAATCCGAGAACCGCGGCGACACCGACCGCGGCGCAGCTCACCGCCAGCAGCACCACCAGGCCGAGGGTGAGCCGGGACCGCAGTGTGCGCGGCCGCAGATCCCTCACGATGTCACCGGCTTGATCACGTACCCCGCCCCGCGCACGGTGTGGATCATCGGCTCGCGGCCCGCGTCCACCTTCTTGCGCAGGTACGAGATGTACAGCTCGACCACGTGGGCGCGGCCGCCGAAGTCGTAGGACCACACCCGGTCGAGGATCTGCGCCTTGCTGAGCACCCGGCGCGGGTTGCGCATGAGGAAGCGCAGCAGCTCGAACTCGGTCGGGGAAAGCTCGATCAGCTCGCCGCCCCGGGTGACCTCGCGGGCCTCCTCGTCCATGACCAGGTCGCCGACGGTCAGTCGGGGGCCCTCGTCGAGCTGCCGGGCCATGCCCGCGCGGCGCAGCAGTCCGCGCAGCCGGGCGACGACCTCCTCCAGGCTGAACGGCTTGGTCACGTAGTCGTCGCCGCCCGCCGTGATGCCCTTGATGCGGTCCTCTACGGCGTCCCGCGCGGTCAGGAAGAGCACGCAGACGTCGGACTTCACGGTGTGCAGGGCCCGCAGCACGGTGAAGCCGTCGGTGTCCGGGAGCATCACGTCCAGGACGACGGCGTCGGGCAGCAGTTCCCGGGCGGCGGACACCGCCGAGGCGCCGTCGCCGGCCGTGCGGACCTGCCAGCCCTCGTAGCGCAGGGCGCCGGAGAGGACCTCGGCGAGATCCGGGTCGTCGTCGACGACGAGGACGCGCAGCGGGGTGCCGTCGGGGCGGGTGAGGGCGGGGCGGCCGGAGCGGGCGGTGTTCATGTCCTCTCCAGGATCGCCCCTGGCCGGGGTGACGGGGGCCTCGGGAAGCTCTGAGTTTCCTCTGAGTGCGCTCTGGGGGTGCCGTTTCAGAGGGTCCTGAGAGGTTCGCCCCGCACGGTGGTGTCCTGCACAGGCGAAAGGACGCATCCATGACCACCGTGTACGAGCGGCGGGCCGCACCGGCCGTGACGCCGCCCGCCCGACGCTCCCCGGCGGGTGCCGTGCTGGCGCTGCTGTGGGCCGGGGCGGCGGCCGTGCTCGCCCTGTGGTGGGCGGACACCGGTTCCGTGGTCGGTACGGCCGGGTGGCTGACCGGGGCGGGGCGGATCGCCGGGCTGCTGTGCGGGTACGCCTGCGCGGTGCTCGTCGGGCTGATGGCGCGGGTGCCGGTGCTGGAGCGGCGGGTCGGTTCGGACCGGGTGGCCCGCTGGCACGCGATGGCCGGCCGCTACACCGTCTGCCTGCTGCTCGCGCACATCGGGCTGATCCTCGCCGGGTACGCCGCCCAGGACGGCGCCTCGCTGTGGCACGAGACGGTCACCGTGGTCCTGGACTATCCGGAGATGCTCAAGGCGACCGCGGGGACGGTGATCCTCCTCGCCGTCGGGATCACCTCCGCGCGAGCGGTACGCCGTCGTACCGGCCACGAGTTCTGGTACTACGTCCATCTCCTCACGTACGCCGCGGTGTTCCTCTCCTTCGGCCACCAACTGGCCCTCGGCAACGACTTCAACGGCAACTCCGCGGCCACCGCGGCCTGGTACGCCCTCTACCTCGGTGTCGCGGCCCTGGTGCTGTGGTTCCGGATACTCGCCCCGGTGCGGCTGAACCTGCGGCACCGGCTGCGGGTGGAGTCGGTGCACCAGGAGGCGCCGGGGGTGTGGTCCGTCGTCGTGCACGGGCGGGAGCTGGACCGACTCGGCGCACGAGCCGGGCAGTTCTTCCGCTGGCGGTTCCTCGCCGACGGTCTGCGGTGGACGTCGACGCCGTACTCCCTGTCGGCGCCGCCCCGCCGCGACCGCATGCGGATCACGGTCAAGGCACTCGGCGACCACAGCGCGGCCGTGGCGTTGCTCCGGCCCGGCACACGCGTGTGGGCCGAGGGGCCGTACGGCTCCCTGACCGGGGACCGGCAGACATCCCCCAAGTCGCTGCTGATCGGCGGCGGTGTCGGCATCACCCCGCTGCGGGCGCTGTTCGAGACGCTGCCGGGCGAGGTCACCCTGCTGTACCGGGCGCGCACGGTCGAAGACCTCGCGCTGGGCGGGGAGTTGGAGGCCGTCGCGCGCTGGCGCGGGGCCAGGCTGCACTACCTGCTCAACGGACCCGGGGGACAACGGCCGCGCATCACCGCCGAGTCGCTGCGAGCGGCCCTGCCCGACCTCGCCGAGCACGACGTCTACCTCTGCGGCCCGCACGGCTTCGCCCGGGACCTGTACGAGGAGCTGCGCGCCGCCGGGGTCCCGGACCGCCGGATCCACCACGAGTCGTTCGAGCTGTGAGAACTGTGAGGCCGTAGAAGTGCACGCGTTGAAGAAGAACCGCCCACTGCGCCGGATCGTGCTGGCGAGCGCCGCCACCGTCTCCGGGATGGTGATGCTGCTGTCGCTGAAGCCGCACGCCTCGCCGCAGGCCGCCCTGACACTGCCCGCGCCCTCCGGCAGCGCGAGCGCGTCCAGCGGCAGCGGATCGTCGAGCGGTTCCGGATCGGGCACCACCGGCACGAAGACCGTCACAGGAGACACGATCCAGACCCGCTGGGGGCCGGTCCAGGTCCGCGTCACCGTCAAGGACGGCAAGCTCACCGGGGTCACGGCGGTCACCTACCCCACGGACAACCCGCGGGACCAGGAGATCAACAGCTACGCCCTGCCCCGGCTGCGGAGCGAGGCGCTCCAGGCGCAGAGCGCGGACATCGACACGGTCTCCGGGGCCACTTATACGAGCGAGGGTTACCGCCAGTCACTCCAGTCCGCACTGGACTCCGCGGGGAGCTGAACACACCGGCGTCACGGCACGTATCCAAGGGCCAAGGGACCACGCCCACCCCCCTTGCCCCCGTCCCCGGAGGAAACGTGACGACCACGCTCGCCAGCGGCCGCGCCGCCCGCCGTCAGACGATGCGCCGCATCCGCCCGCGCCGTTCTCCGGCGACCGTCCTGCTGATCGCCGTATGGGCGGGCGCGGCCGGTGTGCTGTGGCTGTGGTGGCACAACACGCCGTCCGTGGCCGACGACAACAGCAAGATCCTCAACGCGGGCCGGATCACCGGTCTGCTGGCCGGCTATCTGATGGCGCTCGTGGTGCTCCAGATGGCCCGGGTGCCCGCCCTGGAACGCCGGGTGGGCTCCGACCGGGTCGCCCGATGGCACGCGATGACCGGCCGCTACACGCTCTGCCTGGTCGTCGCCCACGTCTTCCTGATCATGTGGGGATACGCGCTCCAGGCAGGCAAGGGGCTCGGCGACATCGTCCAGCAGACGATGGACTCCATCAACCAGCTGCCGGACATGGGCAAGGCGGCCATCGGCACGGGTCTGCTGTTCGTCATCGGCCTGATGTCGATCGGCGGGGTGCGCAGGAGGATCCCGTACGACACCTGGTACCACGTGCACCTGCTGACGTACGCGGCGGTCTTCCTGACCTTCTGGCACCAGCTGACCACCGGCAACGACTTCGCGGTCGAGCCGGTCGCCAAGACCGTCTGGTACGGGCTGTACGGCTCGGTCACCGCGCTGGTGGTGTGGTACCGGATCCTCACCCCGATCCGCCTGAACCTGCGCCACCGGATGTACGTCGAGGCGGTCGTCGAGGAGACCCCGGGCGTGGTGTCGGTGCTGATCGGCGGGCGCAAGCTGCACCGGATGGGCGCGGAGGCGGGCCAGTTCTTCCGCTGGCGGTTCCTCGCCCCGGGCATGCGGTTCTCCTCCCACCCGTACTCGCTGTCCGCGGCGCCCCGACCAGGCATGCTGCGGATCACGGTGAAGGCGATCGGCGACCACAGCGAGCGGCTGCGCGAGCTGGAGCCCGGCACCAAGGTGTGGGCCGAGGGGCCGTACGGCGCCCTGACCGCCCAGCGCCGCAGCCGCGGCAAGGTGCTGCTGGTGGCCGGCGGTGTCGGCATCACGCCGATGCGGGCCCTGTTCGAGACGCTGCCGGGCGCGGCCGGTGACATCACCCTGCTGTACCGGGCCAACACCACCCAGGACCTGGCCCTGTGGGACGAGCTCTCCGCCATCGCGGACGAGCGCGGCGCCCGTCTGATGTACGCGGTGAACAGTCCGGACGGGGAGCGCCCGGACATCTCCGCGGAGTCCCTCCAGCGCAAGCTCCCCGACATCGACAAGCACGACGTGTTCATGTGCGGGCCGAACGGTTTCGCGCAGGCCGTGTACGAAGCACTGCGCGGCGCGGGTGTGCCCGCCCGCCGCATCCATCACGAGTCGTTCGAGATGTGAGCGACGGGAATCCAGGAGCTGTTGAAGCGATGAGGAAGTCTCACCCCGTCCGTCGAGTCGTGCTCGCGACCGCCGCCACCGTCTCCGGTGTCGTGCTGATGCTGTCGCTGAAGCCGTCCACGGACCCGGCTTCCGCCCAGGCGGGCGGAACGATCCCGCAGCAGACCGCGGGGGTCCAGGAGTCGGCCCAGGGCGGCGCAGGGGCCGCCGCGGGCGGCGCGATCACCGGTGACGTGGTCCAGACGCAGTACGGGCCGGTCCAGGTCCGTATCACCGTCAGCGGCAACAAGATCACCAAGGCCGAGGCCGTGCAGGCGCCGAAGGGCGGGACGAGCGACCAGAAGACGGCGCTGTCCGTCCCGAAGCTCAACCAGGACGTGGTCGCCAAGCAGAGCCCGAAGATCGACACGGTCTCCGGGGCGACCTACACCAGCGAGGGCTACAAGAAGTCGCTCCAGTCGGCGATCGACAAGGCGAACGCGGCTGCCCCGGCCCAGCCGTCGGCTCAGCCCTCCCAGCCGGCCGGCGGCGGCGCCGGGGCGGCGGCGAAGACGGTCACCGGAGCCGTCTCCCAGACCCAGTACGGACCCGTTCAGGTCCGCATCACGGTCAGCGGCGGCAAGATCACCGACGCCGAGGCCGTGCAGGCCCCGAAGGGCGGGACGAGCGACCAGAAGACGGCGCTGTCCATCCCGAAGCTCAACCAGGAGGCCGTGGCGGCCGGCAGCGCGGACATCGACTCGGTGTCCGGGGCCACCTACACCAGCGAGGGCTACAAGAAGTCGCTCCAGTCCGCGCTGGACCAGGCCGGTGGCTGACACCGTGGCCGAGCCGGCACAAGCTCCCGCCGCGGTGCGTCACGCGGAGGAGGTCATGGGGACGGTCTTCTCCTTCGACGTCCGCGGCGGGGAACCCCTCGCCGTGCAGACGGCACTGCGGGAGGCGGTGGCGGAACTGCACCGCGTCAACGAGGTGTTCAGCACCTACCGCGACGACAGCCAGGTCTCCCGCCTGGCCCGCGGTGAGCTGACGGTCGCCGACTGCGATCCCGAGGTCGCCGAGGTCCTCGAACTCGGCGCCGAGGCCGAGCGGTTGAGCGACGGCTGGTTCAGCACGCGCTACGAGGGCCGCCTGGACCCGACGGGCATCGTCAAGGGCTGGGCGGTGGAACGCGCGGCCCGCCGCATCGCTCTCGCGGGAGCCACCGGGGTGAGCGTCAACGGCGGCGGAGACGTACAGCTGTTGGGCGTACCGGGCCCCGAACGCCCGTGGCGCGTAGGTGTCTCGGACCCCCTGCGCCCGGGCGGCCTGGCGGCGGTGGTCTCGGCGGCGGGCGCGTCGGAGCTGGCGGTGGCGACTTCCGGCACGGCCGAAAGAGGCGCCCACATCGTGGACCCCCGCACGGGCCGCTCGGCGGTCACGGACCTGCTGGCGGTCACGGTGGTGGCCCCCACCATCACCTGGGCGGACTGCTGGGCGACGGCGGCGTTCGCGATGGGTTCGCGGGAGGGTCTGGCCTGGCTGGAGAGCCTGCCGGACGTGGAGGCGCTGCTGATCACGGCGGGCGACGAGGTCAGGTGCACAGGGGGCCTGGCAGCTCGACTCGGGTGAACGGGTTTCCCTGGGGGCGCGGGGAACTGCGCGACCGGCCCCCCACAGACCCGCGCCCAACAGACAACCGCTAGTGCCCGTTCTGAGCCAACCGCAGCAAATGCTCAGCCAGCGCCTGTCCCCCGGTCGGGTTCCGGCTGATCAGCATCAGCGTGTCGTCACCGGCAATCGTCCCCAGGATGTCGTGCAGCTCAGCCTGATCAATCGCCGACGCCAAGAACTGCGCGGCCCCCGGAGGCGTACGCAGGACCACAAGATTCGCCGAAGCCTCCGCGGAGATCAGCAGCTCCTGCGACAGCCGCCGCATCCGCTCCTCCTTCGCCGACTCCCCCAGCGGCGCCCGAGGAGTCCGGAAACCCCCCTCGCTCGGCACCGCGTAGATCAGGTCGCCGTCGTTGTTGCGGATCTTCACCGCGTTCAGCTCGTCGAGGTCCCGGGAGAGCGTCGCCTGCGTGACGCTCAGCCCGTCGTCGGACAGCAGCTTGGCCAACTGGCTCTGCGACCGCACCGGTTGCCGGTTGAGGATGTCCACGATCCGGCGGTGGCGCGCGGTACGCGTCTGCGGCACGGCAGGCCCCGCGACCCCGTTGTGCTCGTGATCCTGCGCATGGCTCATCGTCGTCTCATTCCCCGGATCATCCATCTCCCTCGGCGGCACCCAGGATGCCGGGGAGAGCCTGAAGAAGCGCGTCCACTTCGTCGTCGCCGAGGTTCAGCGGCGGCATCAGCCGTACGACATCGGGGGCGGGCGCGTTCACCAGGAAACCGGCCTCCTGAGCCGCCTGCTGCACCTTCGGCGCGAGCGGCTCGGTGAGCACGATACCCAGCAGGAGCCCGGCACCCCGGACATGGTCGATCAGCGGGTGGCCCAGTGACTCGATTCCGTCCCGCAGCCTCTCGCTCTGCTGCTTGACGTTCTCCAGCAACCCCTCGTTCTCGATGGTGTCGAGTACGGCGAGTCCCGCGGCGCACGCGACCGGGTTCCCGCCGAAGGTCGTCCCGTGGTGGCCCGGCTGGAGCAGGTCCGCGGCCCGCCCGAAGGCGACGGTCGCGCCGAGCGGGAGTCCGCCGCCGAGCTGCTTGGCGAGGGTGACCACGTCCGGCAGTACGCCCTCGTGGGCCTGGTACTCGAACCAGTTCCCGGTACGGCCGATGCCGGTCTGCACCTCGTCGAGGACCAGCAGCGCGCCCTTGGCCGCCGTGATCGCCCGGGCCGCCTTGAGGTAGCCGGGCGGGGGCACCACCACGCCGTTCTCGCCCTGGATCGGCTCGATGAGGACGAGCGCGGTGTCCTCGGTGACCGCGGCGGCCAGGGCCTGCGCGTCGCCGTACGGCACATGGGTGACGTCACCGGGGAGCGGCAGGAAGGGGGTCTGCTTGGCGGGCTGGCCGGTGAGCGCGAGGGCGCCCATGGTCCGGCCGTGGAAGCCGCCCTCGGTGGCCACCATGTGGGTGCGCCCGGTCAGCCGGCCGATCTTGAAGGCCGCCTCGGTCGCCTCGGCGCCGGAGTTGCAGAAGAAGACCTTGCCGTCCCGGCCGAAGAGCTGGAGCAGCCGCTCGGCGAGGGCGATGGTCGGCTCGGCCATGAAGAGGTTGGAGACGTGGCCGAGGGAGGCGACCTGGCTGCTCACGGCCTCGACGATCGCCGGGTGGGCGTGGCCGAGGGCGTTGGTGGCGATGCCGCCGACGAAGTCGAGGTACTGCCTGCCCTCGCTGTCCCAGACCTTGAGTCCCTCGCCGCGCACGAGAGGGAGGCGCGGGGTGCCGTAGTTGTTCATGAGCGAGCCCTGCCACCGCTGGGTGAGCTCTGCGTTGGTCGCGGTGTCGGTCATACGGCATCCCCCTCTTGTGCGTCGGGCACGACCATCGTGCCGATGCCTTCGTCGGTGAAGATCTCCAGCAGGATCGAGTGCTGGACCCGCCCGTCGATGACCCGGGCCGTGGTCACGCCGTTGCGCACGGCGTGCAGACAGCCCTCCATCTTCGGGACCATGCCGGAGCTCAACTCCGGCAGCAGCTTCTCCAGTTGGGAAGCCGTGAGGCGGCTGATCACCTCGTCGCTGTGCGGCCAGTCCTCGTAGAGGCCCTCGACGTCCGTGAGGACCATGAGGGTTTCGGCGTCCAGAGCAGCAGCGAGTGCCGCAGCCGCCGTATCAGCATTGACGTTGTAGACATGTCCGTCGTCCTGGCTCCGGGCGATCGAGGAGACGACCGGGATCCGGCCGTCGGCGAGCAGTGCCTCGATCGCGCCCGTGTCGATCGCGGTGATCTCGCCCACCCGCCCGATGTCGACCAACTCGCCGTCGATCTCGGGCTGGTGCTTGGTGGCGGTGATGGTGTGCGCGTCCTCGCCGGTCAACCCGACGGCCAGCGGCCCGTGTTCGTTGAGCAGGTTGACCAGCTCGCGCTGCACCTGCCCGGCCAGCACCATCCGTACGACGTCCATGGCGTCCTCGGTGGTGACGCGCAGGCCGGCCTTGAACTCGCTGACGATGCCGTGCTTGTCGAGGGCGGCGCTGATCTGCGGGCCGCCGCCGTGCACGACGACCGGCTTGAGCCCGGCGTGGTGCAGGAAGACGACGTCCTGGGCGAAGGCGGCCTTCAGGTCCTCGTCGATCATGGCGTTGCCGCCGAACTTGATGACGACGGTCTTGCCGTTGTGGCGGACCAGCCAGGGCAGCGCCTCGATGAGGATCTGGGCTTTCGGGAGCGCGGTGTGCTTCCGCGTGGGGCTGCTCATGACGAGTAGGCGCTGTTCTCGTGGACGTAGTCGGCGGTGAGGTCGTTGGTCCAGATGGTGGCGGTCTCGGACCCGGCGGCGAGGTCGGCGACGATGTGCACCTCGCGGTAGCGCATGTCGACCTTGTCGCGGTCCTCGCCGACACCGCCGTTCTTGCAGACCCAGACGCCGTTGATGGCGACGTTCAGGTGGTCCGGCTCGAAGGCGGCCTTGGTCGTGCCGATCGCGGAGAGCACGCGGCCCCAGTTGGGGTCCTCGCCGTGGATCGCGCACTTGAGGAGGTTGTTGCGGGCGATGGAGCGGCCCACCTCGACGGCGTCGTCCTCGCTCGCCGCGTTGACGACCTCGACCTTGATGTCCTTGCTGGCGCCCTCGGCGTCCCGGATGAGCTGCTGACCGAGGTCGTCGCAGACCTGGCGTACGGCCTCGGCGAACTCCGCGTACTCCGGGGTGACTTCGGAGGCGCCGGAGGCGAGCAGCAGCACGGTGTCGTTGGTGGACATGCAGCCGTCGGAGTCGACCCGGTCGAAGGTGGTCCGGGTGGCGGCCCGCAGGGCGCTGTCCAGGACGTCGCTCTCCAGGTCCGCGTCGGTGGTCAGGACGACGAGCATGGTGGCGAGGCCGGGGGCGAGCATCCCCGCGCCCTTGGCCATGCCGCCGACGGTCCAGCCGTCCTTGGTCACCACGGACGTCTTGTGGACGGTGTCCGTGGTCTTGATGGCGATGGCGGCCTTCTCACCGCCGTGCTCGGAGAGTTGGGCGGCCGCGGCCTCGACTCCCGGCAGGAGCTTGTCCATCGGAAGCAGGAGTCCGATGAGTCCGGTGGAGGCGACGGCGACCTCACCCGCGCCGATCTCCAGCACCTCGGCGACCTTCTCGGCGGTGGCGTGCGCGTCCTGGAAGCCCTTGGGGCCCGTACAGGCGTTCGCGCCACCGGAGTTGAGGACCACGGCGGACAACTGCCCGCTCTTGAGGACCTGCTCGGACCACAGCACGGGCGCTGCCTTCACGCGGTTGGAGGTGAAGACGCCGGCGGCGGCGCGGCGGGGCCCGGTGTTGACCACGAGGGCCAGGTCCGGGTTGCCGTTCTCCTTGATTCCGGCGGCGATGCCCGCCGCCTGGAATCCCTTGGCTGCCGTGACGCTCACGGTGCGACTCCGATCGTGGAAAGACCGAGCTCCTCGGGGAGCCCGAGGGCGATGTTCATGCTCTGGACGGCACCGCCCGCGGTGCCCTTGGCCAGGTTGTCGATGGCGCTGATCGCGATGATGCGGCCCACGGACTCGTCGAGGGCGACCTGCACCTGAACGCCGTTCGAACCGTAGACGGACGCCGTGGCGGGCCACTGCCCCTCGGGGAGCAGGTGGACGAAGGGTTCGTCGGCGAGGGCCTTCTCGTAGGCGGCGCGGACGGCCTCGGCGGTGACACCGGGCTTCGCCTTGGCGCTGCACGTGGCGAGGATGCCGCGGGGCATGGGCGCGAGGGTCGGGGTGAAGGAGACATTCACCTTCGCACCCGCCACCGCGCTGAGGTTCTGGATCATCTCGGGCGTGTGCCGGTGGCCGCCGCCGACGCCGTACGGCGACATGGAGCCCATGACCTCGCTGCCCAGCAGGTTCGGCTTGGGCGCCTTGCCCGCGCCGGAGGTGCCGGAGGCGGCGACGATCACGGCCTCGTGCTCGGCGAGGCCCGCGGTGTAGGCCGGGAAGAGGGCGAGCGTGACGGCGGTCGGGTAGCAGCCGGGTACCGCGATGCGCTTGGACCCCTCCAGCGCGGTGCGGGCACCCGGCAGTTCGGGCAGGCCGTACGGCCAGGTGCCGGCGTGCGCGGAGCCGTAGAACTTCTCCCAGTCGGCCGCGTCCTTCAGCCGGAAGTCGGCGCCCATGTCGACGACGAGGACGTCCGGGCCGAGCTGCTCGGCGACGGCGGCGGACTGTCCGTGGGGCAGCGCGAGGAAGACCACGTCGTGTCCGGCGAGGACGTCGGCCGTGGTCTCCTGGAGGACCCGGTCGGCCAGCGGGAGCAGGTGGGGCTGGAGCGCGCCCAGCTTCTGCCCGGCGTTGGAGTTGCCGGTCAGCGCGCCGACCTCGACCTCGGGGTGCGCCAGAAGCAGTCGCAGGACCTCACCGCCCGCGTATCCGCTCGCTCCGGCCACTGCCGCCCGTACTGCCATGTCATCCTCCTCCTGGATGGCATGACTATACGTTTCGCTGCACGTTTATGCAACCGCGTGCATACTCACGCGTGCTCGCACCTGGGACGGAGCATTTTGGTCGGCGCATGGAGAACGCTGGTTGGCAAATCTTGGTCCCGTCACGCTGTGTTGCGGGCAGTACCGGCGAAACGCCCCCGTCGCCGGTCGAGTGACGCTTCTCTGGATGAGCGGGCGAGGCAGCGAGAGCGAAGATCCCCTCGGATTCAAGTCAGCTGGACCACCTTGTCACGGCGTACGACAGGGACGCCGGACTGCGGGATCGACTGCGGCTCGGGGACGGCTGGCCGCGTCGGTGGAGTTCGACGTGGCAGGTGGGCGCCGACGAGGTCTGCCGGCCGGTCCGGGACATGGCTCACGTACCGGTGATGTCGTCCCGGCCGATGCGGGGGTTCACGTGGCGGGCGAAGCAGCGGCACCGCCCCGGCCCGGAGGCGATGGCGTCAGCGGGCGGGAAGCATGGCTTCGAGTCGCTGAGGGAAGTGAGCCTGCTGGTCGCGCTGGACTTCTTGAGGGCATCGGAAGTGCTGTCGCAGCCGTTCCGGCTGGGTTTCGGGCATGCGGGCGGGCGGGCCTGGCACATCCCGGACTTCCCGGCCGCGATCGGCGGTGGGATGTGGTTGCCGGCCGTCCGCCCGATGGAGCTGATCAAGGAAGAGGACGCCCTGACGTGCGCGGCGGCCAGGGAAGTGGCGGCTGCCTGCGGCTGGCGGTAGTCGGTGGCGGGCATCGGTCTTCGACGCCGACGCCCGCGGGTGATCGCCGTCCTCCTCCGCCCGCTGAGACGGAGCCGCGGCTCGCGACCTCGCTCCGGCTGGTCCGGCCGACCGCAGGACGGCGACCGGGTCAGGCAGCCTCAAGTCGGCCCGTCCCGCTGTCGTTTCACGCGCGGTCGCCGGACGCGTCAGCCCTGGCCACCAGGGACGGCGTCGGAAGGAAGCGCTCACCGTAGCGGTCGGCCAGTTCCCTGGCACGCGCCACGAAGCCCGCCACGCCTCCCGGGTAGCCCTTGACGTACTGCGCGACGCCCCCGGTCCAGGCCGGGAAACCGATCCCCAGAAGAGACCCGATGTTGGCGTCCGCTTCGGAGAGGATCACCCCTTCGTCGAAGCACCGCACAGCCTCCAACGCCTCGGCGAACAGCATCCGTTCCCGCATGTCCTCGAAAGGGATGCGGTGCCGGCCCGAGCCGAAGTGCTCCGCGAGGTCGGGCCACAGCCGAAGGCGGCTGCCCTCGGCGTATTCGTAGAAGCCGGCCCCCGCTGTCCTGCCTCCGCGGTGGAAGTCCCTCACCATGCGGCGCACGACGTCGTCCGCGCCGAAGACGGGCGCGTCCCGCCCCTCCTTCTCCAGGGCCTCGATCGTCTCCTCCCGGACCTTGAGCCAGAGGGTCAACGAGAGTTCGTCCACCAGTTGCAGAGGCGGCGCGGGATACCCGGCCTGGGCGCCCGCCTGCTCGATGGAGGCGGGCGGCAGCCCCTCCCCCACCATGCTCACGGCCTCGTTGACGAACGCCCCGATCACCCGGCTGGTGAAGAATCCCCGGCTGTCGTTGACCACGATCGGGGTCTTGCCGATCTGGCCCGCGAGGTCGATCGCCCGGGCCAAGGCGGCGTCGCTGGTCCGCTCGCCCCGGATGATCTCCAGCAACGGCATCCGCTCGACCGGCGAGAAGAAGTGCAGCCCGATGAAGTCCGCCTGGCGTTCGACACCTTCGGCCAGCCCGGTGATCGGCAGGGTGGAGGTGTTGGAGCCCAGCAGCGCGTCGGGGGCCACGATGCCCTCGATCTCGGCGAACACCTTGTGCTTGAGCTCCTGGCTCTCGAACACCGCCTCGATCACGACGTCGCAGCCGGTCAGGTCCGAGGGGAGTGCGGTGGCCGTGATCCTCGCCAGGACGGTGTCGGCGTCGGCCCGGGTCATCCGGCCCCGCTGTACCGCCTTGGCAAGGAGCCCGGCCGAATGGTCCCTGCCCCTCTCCGCGGCGTCGGCCGACACGTCTTTGAGGACGACCTCGAGTCCGGCCACGGCGCAGACATGGGCGATGCCGGCTCCCATCATGCCCGCACCGAGGACACCGACCTTGCGTGCGACCGTCTTCTCGTGGCCTTCGGGCCGGGAACCGCCGGACTGGATGTGCTGGAGGTCGTAGAAGAACGCCTGGATCATGTTCTTGGCGGTCTGTCCGGTCGCCAGCTCCACGAAGTAGCGCGACTCGATACGCAGCGCGGTGTCGAAGTCCACCTGCGCGCCCTCGACCGCCGCCGACAGGATGGCCCGCGGTGCGGGGACCGGCGCGCCCTTGAGCTGCTTGCGCAGATTCGCGGGAAGGGCGGGCAGGACGGCGGCGAAGGAGGGGGTGGACGGGGTGCCGCCCGGGATGCGGTGCCCCTTGGTGTCCCAGGGCTGCACCGGCTCCGGGTTCGCCCGGAGCCACGCCTTGGCCCTGGGCAGGAGTTCCGCGGCCGTGTCGACCACCTCGTCCACCAGTCCGATGGCCAGAGCCGCTCGCGGCCGGTGCCGCTGCCCCTGGAGCAGCACCTTCAGCAGCGCCTCCTGGACGCCGAGCATGCGGACCGTGCGGACGATGCCACCACCGCCGGGCAGCAGGCCGAGGGTGACTTCGGGCAGGCCGATCCGGCAGCCCGGGGTGTCCGCGGCAATACGGTGGTGACAGGCCAGGGCGATCTCGAGGCCGCCGCCGAGGGCGCTGCCGTTGATGGCGGCGACCACGGGCCTGCCCAGCCGTTCCAGCCTGCGCAGCTGGTCCTTGACCCGGGTGGCGGTGTCGAGGACCGACTGCGCGTCCTCGGGGCGTGCCGCCATGATGTCGTGCAGGTCGCCGCCGGCGAAGAAGGTCTTCTTGGCGGAGGTGATCACGACTCCGGTGAGGGTGTCGCGCTCCGCTTCCAGCCGGTCGACGGCCCGGCCCATGGACGCGACGTAGGCGGCGTTCATGGTGTTGGCCGACTGACCCGGGGCGTCCAGAGTCAGTACGACGACGCCGTCCTCGTCACGGGACCAGTGAATGGTGTCCTGCTCGCTCATTTCTTGTCTTCCTCTTCCCTACGACGTGATGGACGGCGTCAGACGCGTTCGACGAGGGTCGCCACGCCCATGCCGCCGGCGACGCACAGGGTGACCACGGCCCGCCGGGCGCCACGGCGTTCCAGCTCGTCCAGGGCGGTGCCCACGAGCATGGCGCCGGTCGCGCCGAGGGGGTGTCCCAGGGCGATGGCGCCGCCGTTGACGTTGAGCTTCTCCATGGGCACGCCCAGGTCCCCCGCGTACTTCAGGACCGCGGAGGCGAAGGCCTCGTTCATCTCGAACAGGTCGATGTCATCGACTGTCAGTCCGGCACGGGCGAGCAGCCTGCGGGTGGCCGGGATCGGGCCGGTCAGCATGATCGTGGGATCCGCCCCGGAGGTCGCGGCGCCCGTGATCCGGGCCCGGGGGGTGAGCCCGAGGTCGCCTCCCGCCTGCGCGGAGCCGAGAAGCAGCAGGGCAGCTCCGTCCACGACGCCGGAGGAGTTGCCGGCCGTGTGCCGGTGGTCGACGGCCTCGACGTGGTGGTACTTCTGCAGGGCGACCGCGTCGAACCCGCCCGCCTCGCCGGCCTTGGCGAATACGGGCGGCAGCAGGCTCAGGCTCTCCGCGGTGGTCTCGGGCCGCAGGTGTTCGTCGCGGTCGAGGACGACCAGGCCGTTTTGGTCGGTCACCGGGATCACGGAGCCCGTGAACCGGCCCTCCTGCCAGGCCCGTGCCGCTCGCTCGTGCGAGCCCGCCGCGTACCGGTCGAGATCCGCGCGGGTGAAGCCCTCCATGGTGGCGAGGAGGTCGGCGGCGACGCCCTGCGGCACGAAGCCCAGGTCGTAGGCGGTGGCCGGGTCGGCCGCGAGGGCTCCGCCGTCCGAGCCCATCGGTACCCGCGACATGGACTCCACGCCGCCCGCGAGGAACAGGTCGTCCCATCCGGAGCGGATCTTCTGCGCCGCGGTGTTGACCGCCTCCAGACCGGAGCCGCAGAAGCGGTTCAGCTGGACGCCGGTCACGGTGTCCGGCAGTCCGGCCACGAGGGCGGCGGTGCGCGCGATGTCGGCGCCCTGGTCCCCCACCGGCGTGACCACGCCGAGGACGAGGTCGCTGAGACGGTCGAGGTCCAGGCTCGCGTTGCGCTTGCGCAGGGCGTCGATCAGCCCGACGACCAGGGAGACCGGTTTGGTGCCGTGCAGGGCGCCGGTCTCCTTGCCGCGGCCTCGCGGCGTGCGGATCGCATCGTAGACAAAGGCTTCGGTGGTCACAGGCGGCGGCCCTTCCCGGCAGGGGATTTGAATCTTGGATAGATTAGAAAACATGGGTGCAGGTGACCGAAGGCGGCTTCCGGCCCGTACGAAGTGCGCGGTTCAGACCAGTCCGGATGCCCGACCCGCCCAGTACTCGTCCTTCAGCAGGCGCTTCAGGAGCTTGCCGTTGGGGTGCCGGGGCAGTTCCGCCCGGAAGTCCACCGAGCGCGGGCACTTCACGTGCCCCGCGTGGTCCCGGCAATAGGCGATGAGCCGTGCGGCCACGGCCTCGTCGGAGTCGGGGCCCGGCACCCGTGTGACGACGGCCTTGACCTGCTCGCCGAACTCCTCGTCCGGCACGCCGATCACCGCGACGTCCTCGACGTCGGGGTGGCTCGCCAGCAGGCTCTCGATCTCCTGCGGGTAGATGTTCACCCCGCCGCTGATGATCATGTTGCTGAGCCGGTCGGTGAGATGGAGGTAGCCGTCCTCGTCCAGCCTGCCGATGTCGCCCATGGTGGCCAGACCGCCGGGCAGCTGTGCCGACCTGGTCTTCTCCGGGTCCTTGTAGTACTCGAACGGCGGCCCGCCGGAGAAGTAGACGACACCCTCCTGGCCGGGGCCGAGTTCCTCTCCATCCGCGCCGACGATGTGCACCCTGCCGACCACCGCCCGGCCGACGGTGCCCGGATGCTCCAGCCACTCGGGGGTGGTGCACACGGTCATGCCGTGCCCTTCGGAACCCCCGTAGTACTCGACGACAATCGGCCCCCACCAGTCGATCATGGCCTGCTTCACCTGCGGCGGGCACGGCGCCGCCGCGTGGATGGCGAAGCGGTGGGAGGAGGGGTCGTACCCGCGCCGTACCTCCTCGGGCAGCCGGAGCAGGCGGGTGAACATGGTGGGCACCCACTGGCTGTGCGTGACGTGGTGCTTCGCGATCGCCTCCAGGGCCAGGGCGGCGTCGGCGCGGGTCCATCTGGCCGGCGCCGCGTGGTAGAGCGGGGCCGGGGAAAGGTACACGGTGTCCTCGTCGACCTGGAACATGGCCAGGGCCGGTGCGGGGATCGGGGGCGTGGTGCCGAGGGGGGCGCCGACCGAGGTCGGCCTGATGCCCTTGGGCCTGCCCGTCGTACCGGAGGAGTACAGCATCTCGGAGCCCTCGACCGCGCCGGGGAGCGGTTCGGCGGGCCGGCCGCTCATGAGGACGGACAGTTCCTCGGCTCCGTCGTACGGCGTCGCGTCGAGGGTGAGGACGGCGACGCCGGGGACGGCCGCCCGTACCGCGTCGAGGTAAACCCCCGCGGTCGTCGCGGAGAGGACCACGGCGCCGGCCTCGCAGTCCCGGACGATGTGCGCCACCTCGTCCGGGGTGAGGTGGGTGCTGATCAGTGTGTAGTAGAGGCCCGCGTAGTGCGCACCCCACACCACCTCGAGATAGTCGACACGGTTCTCCGCGCAGATCGCCACGTGGTCGCCCGGGGCGAGTCCGAGGCTCCCGAACACGCGCGCGATCCTGTTGGCGGCGTCGTCGAGCTCGCCGTAGGTGAGGACCTCGCCGGTGTCCGCCATGACGACCGCCGGTTTGGTCTCCTTGTCCCCACGGTGCGCTCCGGGGTACCACATGGGTGAGTCTGGCGCTGGGTTGGGCATGGCGTCCTCACTGGGGTGTCGGTCCGGCTGCGGGTCAGAGGATCCGGCGCATCATGCTCAGCGCCTTCTCGGTGTACGGCGGGTACATCACGCGGGGGTCGGGTCTGAAGGTCTTGGCCAGTACGGCCTTGCGGTGGCTGAGCCGCTGGAAGCCCCACTCCCCGTGGTAGGCGCCGATACCGCTGGCGCCGACCCCGCCGAACGGCAGGGAGGGGACGAGGCAGTGCATCGCGGCGTGGTTGACGACGGCGCCGCCGGCGGGGATCTCGTCGACGAGCCGGGTGCGTGCCGCCCTGCCTCTGCTGAAGACGTACAGGGCCAGCGGCTTCGGGCGGCGGGTGACGAAGCGTATGGCCTCGTCGGGCGAGTCGACGGTCAGCACGGGCAGGACGGGTCCGAAGATCTCCTCGGTCATGAGGGGTTCGTCGGGGGCCGGGTCCACGACGACCGTGGGCTCGACGGTCAGCGCGGCGCGGTCGGTGCCACCCCCGGTCACGACCGCGCCTTCGGTGGCGTCGAGGTAACCGGCGATCCGGTCGAACTGACGCTCGTTGACGATGCGCATCCCGCCGACCTGGTCGGCGCGGAAGGCCTTCATGGACGCTACGACGCGGTCGACCAGAGCATCCCGGACCGTACGCTCCACGAGCACGTAATCCGGTGCGATGCAGGTCTGTCCCGAGTTCATCAGCTTGACCCACGCGATGCGCCGCGCGGCGACGTCGAGGTCGGCGTCGGCCAGGACGATCGCCGGGCTCTTGCCGCCGAGTTCGAGGGTCACCGGGGTCAGCGTCGGAGCCGCTCCGGCCATGATCTTCTTGCCGATCTCGGTGCCGCCGGTGAACAGCACATGGTCGAAGCCCAGGGCGAGCAGGTCCTGGGTCACCACGGCGTCGCCCTCGACCACCTTGACCGCCTCCGGGTCCAGGTACCGCGGAACCAGCCGCGCCAGCAGCGCGGAGGTGGCCGGGGCCAGTTCGGACGGCTTGAGCACGGCGCAGTTGCCCGCGGCGACCGCCGCGACCAGCGGGCCCAGGCTGAGGTACACCGGGTAGTTCCAGGGCCCGATGACCAGCACGATCCCGAGCGGCTCGTACTGCACCCAGCCCGACGCCGGCTGCTGGCTCAGCGGCACGCGCTGCCTCTTCCGCTTCATCCACGAGCGCAGACGCCGGCGTGCGTAGAGCGCCTCTCCCCGGGTGGAGGTGATGTCGCCCAGCCAGGACTCCGCGGCGCCGCGCCCGAGGTCCATGGCCAGGGCTTCGGCGATCTCCGTCTCGCACTCCTCCACGAGCCGTGCGATGCCGTCGAGCTGCCGCTTGCGCCACTCCAGGCTCCGGGTGCGGCCGTCGGCGTGGACCGACCGCAGGGTCGCCATCAGTGCGTCGAGTCCGGCCGCCTCCTGGGCGGCCCGGGTGCTCGGTGAGGTGGTCATGTCCGTCCGCCCCTCAGACCTGGGGCGCCGGGACGTTGCCGGAGAGGACCGAGGCGGTGATGCCGCCGTCGACGGTCAGTGGGTGACCGTTGATCCAGCGGGCCTGGTCCGTCAGCAGGAACAGCGCGGCGCCGGCGATGTCGTCCGGTGTGGCGTGCCGGCCGAGCAGCGCCTTCACACCGTCGAGCTGGTCCTTGCCCATCGACTGCTCGAAGTCGGCCAGGATGGGTGTCTCGACCGGCCCCGGCAGTACGGCGTTGATCCGCAGGCCCATCTCTCCGAGGGCGAGCGCCATCGCCATCGTGTAGACGGTCGTCGCCTCCTTGGAGAAGTTGTAGGCGTTGCCCTGCTGGGGATGGTCGGCGAACCATCGCGCGCCTTCTTCGAAGGTGTCGGTGGCCAGCAGCTCCCTGATGGCCCCGAGTCGCTCCTGCCAGCCGAAGCCGGCGGTCGACGACACGATCACGACACAGCCGCCCGGCGTCAGCCGCTCCAACAGCGACTCCGTCAGGTGCCGTACGGCCAGGAAGTTCACGGCGAACACGGTGTCGCCCGGAGCCGTGCCGGGGATGCCGGCGATGTTGAGCAGCCCGTCGAAGGTGCCGTCGAGCCGGCCGACCGCCTCGTCGATGGAGGCGGGGCCGGAGAGGTCGACCTCGATGTGGGCATGGACCTTCGCCGTGGGCTGGTTACGGTCGAGGCTGTACACCTCCGCGCCGGCGGCGACCAGCTTCTCCGCGACCTCGTGACCGATGCCGGAGGCGGCTCCGGTGACGAGGTAACGCTTTCCCGCGAACTGTGACATCTGACTGCCTCTCAACGCGCTCAGAGGGTTGGTAGCTGCTCGGCAAGGAGTGCGCACAACGGCGAATTAGCTCGATCGTGTGAGGATCGACTTCTAGGCTTGCGGCGCCCTGGGCCGTTTGGGTTAGCGCGGTTGTGCGACCTGGGACACCGGGTACGGCGTCAGCGTGCGGGGCCCCTGCTCCACCGGAGTGATGGTTCAGGGCCTCCCCGTCGCCTCTGGCCGTACCCACTGGCCAGGTCGCACAGGGAACTGGCCTCCCGGGCCAGGACCACGCACAGGATGCGTGTCGCCACCCGGGGTCGAGTACGCCGGGGACCAGCTCGCCCAAGACCGTTCGGGGCGCGCGGCTGAGCGGACTCACTCCCGCTCAGTCCACAGGAACGGTGTACGGCATGCTCTTGACGGCACGCACGAAATTGCCGGCGAGGTACACGGGTTCGCCCACCCGAAGGGTCGGAGCGCGGTACAGCAGCTGGTCGAAGATCTCGGTGAGCTGCATCTTCGCGAGGAAGTTGCCCATGCAGTAGTGCGGACCGCCACCGCCGAAGGCCAGGTGGTTGTTGGTCGGCCTCAGGATGTCGAGGAGGTGCGGGTCCTTGAAGACGCGCTCGTCCCGGTTCCCGGACACGTACATCATCAGGACCCAGTCGCCCTCCCTGATCTCCTGCCCGCCCAGCACGGTGTCGCGGGTGGCGGTACGGCGGAAGGTCTGGACGGGGGTGACGTACCGGACGAACTCCTCGACGGCCGGGGCGATCCGGCCCCCGAAGTCCTCAAGGAGCAGTGCCTTCTGGTCGGGGAAGTCCTGGAGGGCGCGGGCGGTCACGCTGATCGTGTTGCGGGTGGTGTCGTTGCCGGCCACGGACAGCAGCACGAAGAAGGCGGCGATCTCGTCGTCGGTCAGCCGCCGGCCGTCCACCTCGGCCTGGACCAGGCTGGTCCACAGGTCGTCCTTCGGCTCCGCCCGGCGGCGTTCGGCATGTTCCAGGCCGATCTGCAACAGGGTGACCAGTGCCTCGTTGAGCACCTCGCCCGGTTCGCGCCCCGCGGCGACGTCCTCGTCCGCCCAGGAGACCATGCCGTCGGCGTGGTGGGCGGCCAGTTCGCGCTGGTCCTCGGGGAGGCCCATCATCTCGTAGATGGTCCACATGGGGAGCCGCTTGGAGACCTGGCTGACGAAGTCGCCCTCCCGCGTGGCCAGGAGGTCGTCGACGATCGTCGTGGCCTGGTGCCTGATCTGGTCGTGGATCCTCGCGACCTGCTTGGGCGTGAACGCCGAGCTCACCAGGCGCCGGAGCTGGAAGTGGCGTGGAGCGTCCATGGCGAGGAACGACGACGCCGCCTCAATGATGTCCTCGGGGACCTCCTCGACCATCACTCCGCGTGCCGAGCTGTAGATCTCGGGGTTCTTGCTGACCTCGGCGATGTGTTCGTGCCGGGTGACGGCCCACACGCCGTCGTTCTCCGGGGGCATCAGGGCGCCTTCGAGGGGCGGGTGCCAGCTGACCGGGCGCTCGTCGCGGAGCGTGCGGAACGCCTTCTCCCGGTCCTCCCAGGTGCCGGCCCAGAAGGACAACGGGGAGATGCTGACGGGGTCGTACGCCCGTGACGCGGTTTCGGTGGACTGGATGGCCATCTTTCCTCCGTGGGTGGGGTGGCGGGCCCGGGCGGGCTCAGAGGACGAGGTCGTCCCGGCCGTCGCCGCGCAGGCTGTCGACATAGAGGGGGAAGAGCTTCTTGCCGAGCGGCGCCAGCTTGAGCAGGCTCGCCACGTTGCCCTCGACCTTGATCCTGCTCTTGGCCATCGCCAGCGGGAGGTTGACCTTTCCCTGCCAGTAGGCGTTGCCGACGTCGGCCGCCATTCTCATGACGGCCTGCGGGGGCGCACCGCCGATGCCGTCCCCGACGGTGCCCGCCGTCGTGTCCACTTCCACGACCGTGTCCGGCTCGGTGAAGACGAACTGCAGCACCATTGCGGTGTCCCGGAGCTTGGGCCCGATCTCCGCGTCGGCGAACGCCGCCTCGAAGATGCCGCCGATGTACTTCCTGACCTCGTCCGCGTCCCTGAATCCCACGGTTCCTCCTGACGTCCGCGAGGAAGATCGCCCGAATCCGACGAGCGATTCAAATATAGATTTGATTAAATTCCGCACCCGAACGGGTCCGCCGGGCAGCACCTCACGTGCCGCAGCCTCGAAGGGGGGCGCGTTTCGGGAACGTAACATAAGTCTTCTTATGGCGACTAGAGCCCGGCACCGAACTCATGCCCTCGGGGCGCCTACCATGACTTCCCACACCCCCGACCAGGAGTCCGCGCATGCCCGCACGCAAGGATGCCGCCCGCTACTTCGACTGCGCGTTCACCATCCTCGCCGAGCAGGGCTACGGCGGACTCAAACTCGCCCCCCTGTGCGAACGGATGGGCGTGACGACAGGCGCCTTCTACCACCATTTCGCGAACTGGGGCGCCTTCACGGACGCACTGCTGGAGCACTGGCACCGGGAGCGCACGCGGCAGCTCGTCGAACTGGCCGGACTCGAATCGGACCCTCTGGACCGGCTCCAGGTCCTCCTCGACGCGGCCATGGAGCTCCCGCACGGCGCCGAAGCCGCGATCCGGGTGTGGAGCACGATCGACCCCGCGGTCCACCGGATCCAGGAGAGCGTCGACCTGGAGCGGCACAGCTTCGTCCGGACGGCGTTCGCCGCTCTGGTCGACACAGAAGAGGCCGACCGACTCGCCACGCTCGGCATGTACCTTCTGATCGGGTTCGAGCAGGCCGAGTCACTCCGCGACCCGGAAGCGCTCTCGTGGGCGCTGCACGAGCTCAAGAGGACGGCAACCAAAGGAGCGGCACGGCGCTCCGCGCCACGATGACCGTCCCGTCACACCCGCCACTGGCGCGCCACTCCCCGGCCGGCCGGCTGGAGAGTCCTTCTCACCCACCTGCGAATTTTAATATACGGTAGATAAAATCCTTCGCCGTCAGCTTGCAGGAGCACACCTTGGCGCCCCCACTGCTCGAACAACCCGACGACTGGACCGAACCCGGTGCCCACCCCGTGGTGGACCACGTGTACCGCATCCCTCTGACCCTGCCGGTGGACGGGCTGGCGGCGGTCAACGTCTACCTGATCGAGGACGACGACGGCCTGGTGCTGATCGACTCGGGCTGGGCCGGGCCCGACACCGAGAAGGCACTGATCGAGGCGGTGCAGAGCCTCGGACACCGCCTGGAGGACATCGGCCAGATCATCGTCACCCACGCCCACTGGGACCACTACACCCAGGCCCTGGCGTTGCGTGAGTCGATCGGCAGCCGGGTCCGGGTCGGCTGGGAAGAGCGTCACACCATCGAGGGCTTCGATCTGGAGGACGGGGTGTGGCCCCGCCAGGTCGAGCTGCTGCGCGAGTGCGGCGCCCCCGAGCTGGCGGCCCTCATCGCCGCCGTACCGGTCGAACAGAGCGACCGGGACATGCCGTTCGGGCCTCCGGACGAGTGGCTGAGGGACGGCGAGCGGATCGATCTCGCACACCGCCGCCTGGACATACGGGCCACGCCCGGCCACACGCGGGGGCATGTCGTGGTCGGGGACCCGACCGACGGCCTGCTGTTCTCCGGTGACCACGTGCTGACGCACATCACTCCGTCGCTGGGCTTCGAACGCTCGCCCGAGCGCTACCCGCTACGGTCCTATCTCGCCTCCCTGCGCTTGACCCGACAGCTGCCGGACGCGCTGCTCCTGCCCGCCCACGGCCCCGTGACCAGGAGCGTCCACACCCGGGTGGACCAGCTGATCGCGCATCACGAGGAGCGGCTGGACGAGGTCCTCCGGCAGGTCGCGGCCGGCGCGGACACGGCTTACGCGGTGGCCCGCGCCCTGCCGTGGACCCGTCGCCGGAGCGGGCTCGACGAACTCCCGCCGGTGCACCGGATGACCGCGGTGCTGGAGATCGACGCCCACCTGGATGTCCTGGCCCAGCTGGGAGCGGTCAGCCCGCAACGCGTCGACGGAGTACGGCGGTTCACGTCGGCCGCGTGACGGTGCTCCTCACGCGAGCACGACCGCAAAGCGCCAGTCCAGGACGGAGCGGGCGGGCTCGTCGCCGCCGACCGCGCGGACCCGCGAGCGCAGGTACGCCAGCCCGCCGTGTTCGCCCAGCGACCGCAGGCGCTCCACGGCCACCGTGCTGTACAGGGTGTCGCCCTCATGGACGGGGCCCAGGTGGTCGCAGCCCTGCCAGCCCGCAACGGTGACGATGGACGGCAGGGCTCGGGCGGCCTGCGCGAGAGCCACGCCGATCGTGTGGCCGCCGTAGACGAGCCGCCGCCCGCCCGCGGCATGCTGGTCGTGGTGCACCATGGCCACGTTGAGCGTGAGCCGGGCCAATTCGGGAGCGCCCGACACCACGTCCCCACCGCCGACCTCCCAGACCATTCCCTCGGCCAGATCGGCGAACCGGGGCCCGGCCACGCGCCGCGCGAACCGGTCGAGTCGCCATCCCCGCACCACCGCGGCGAGCGCGGCGTGGTCGGGTTCCGCGCCCACGGCGTCGAGGTCGGCCGCGTGGCGGGTACCGGCGTCCGGGTCCCGCAGGGGCAGCATGGCGCACCGCCAGAAATCCAGTACCGGGCGATCGTGCTGGTCGGTGGTGGTGATCCGCAGGGCGGCCAGACCAGTGGGACGGCGCCCGGGACGGTCCTTGTTGCGACGCAGGGCGACGACTTCGGTGGAGGTGCGCAGCGTGTCGCCGATGAGCGGCGTGCGGCGCAGGACCAGGCCGCGGTAGAAGAGGTTGGCTTTCACATGATGGGTGGCCGGCGTGGACTGCCCGATCGCCATGTCCCAGACCAGGGCGGGGTGGGCGAGGGGAGCCTGGTCCGTCACGGCGCGGCTCAGTTCCTCGTCCAGCGGGAGCGCGAGCCGGTCCCCCACGATCGACTGGTGGGTGGCGGCGTGACCGGAGGTCAGGGTCACCCCTGGCGCCCCGCCGAACACCTGCCCCACGGCCAGTTCGTCGAAGTAGGGCCCCTCGGCCGTACGTGCCGTCCCCTTCGGGATCGCCGCACTCACTCCCGTGCCCCTCTCTTCGCCGGCCGTCGACGACCCGCCTTCAGGAACCGCGCTCACGCTGTTGCCCTTCCCACCCGGCCGAGTGTCCGGCGTGCGGCGACCGCCACGGCCTCGTCGATCATCTGTCCGTCCAGGACGACGGCTCCCTCGGCGCGCGCGTGCCCCCGTTCCAGGGCGGCCAGCACCGTCCGGGCCCTCGCCACCTCCTCGGCCGACGGTGTGAACGCCTCGTTGACCTGCGCGATCTGGCGTGGATGGATGACCCATTTGCCGTCGAAACCGAGTCGCGCGGCACGGCGCACCTGTCCGGCGAACTCCTCGTCGGCGGCCACCCCGAGATACGGACCGTCCACGGCGGCGAGGCCTGCCCCGCGAGCCGCCGTCAGGATCTCGTCCTGTGTGCGCAGCCAGGTCTCCGCCGGCGCGTCGGCGGCCCGCCCGAGCGACGCGGCCAGGTCGGCGTAGCCGATGATCAGGGTGGTCAGCCGGGGCGTCGCGGTCACGATCTCGCGCAGGTTGGCCAGTCCCGCCGCCGTCTCGATCAGCGCCTGTACGGGGACCGGATCGACACGGCCGACGGCTGCCTCCGCGCCCGCCAGCAGCCGGTCCACGAAGGCGAGGTCCCCGGCCGACTCGACCTTGGGCAGCACCAGGGACACCCGCGCGCCCTGCTGAGCACACGCGACGACGTCCTCGTGACACCACGGCGTCCGGGGCGCGTTCACCCGGACCGCGATCCGAGGACCGGCCTCCGGCGCACGGGCCAGCCAGGCGGTGACGCGTTCCCGTGCGTCCGCCTTGGCCGTGGCCGCGACCGCGTCCTCGAGGTCGAGCACGATCTCGTCCGCTTCTGACGCGAGGGCCTTCGCCATCTTGTGCTCGTCCGAGCCGGGTACCGTCAGACGTGCCCTGAGCGCACCCGCCGAAATGTTCGCGGTCACCTCATCCCCTCTCATTATCTAATCTAAATTAGACTATAATCGATCGACGCGAGTCCGGTAGCCGAGTGAGGAGACCTGTATGCCCACCCTGTCCGAGGAGGAACAGGACGTCGTCGATGTCGTCCGGGAGTTCGTCGACCGGGATGTACGGCCCGTGGTGCGGGAGCTGGAGCACGCCAACGAGTATCCCGAGAAGCTGATCGAGCAGATGAAGGGGCTCGGGATCTACGGCCTGGCCGTCCCGGAGTCCTACGGCGGGGCGCCGGTGTCCACGTCCTGCTATGTCGGCGTGACCGAGCAGCTGGCCCGCGGCTGGATGAGCCTGGCCGGGGCGATGGGCGGCCACACGGTCGTCGCCAAGCTCCTCCTCGCCTTCGGCACCGAGGAGCAGAAGAACCGTTACCTGCCGAAGATGGCGACGGGGGAAGTGCGGGCCACGATGGCGCTCACCGAGCCGGGCGGCGGCTCCGATCTCCAGGCGATGGGCACCGTCGCCCGTCGGCGGCCCGGCGGCGACTACGTCGTCTCCGGCGCCAAGACCTGGATCAGCAACGCCCGCCGCTCCGGACTCATCGCGCTGCTGTGCAAGACGGACCCCGACGCCTCGCCCCGCCACAAGGGCATCAGCATCCTGCTCGTCGAGCACGGCCCCGGCCTCACCGTCTCCCGCGACCTGCCCAAGCTGGGCTACAAGGGCGTCGAGAGCTGCGAACTCTCCTTCGACGGCTACCGGGCACCGGGCGACGCGCTCCTGGGCGGCGTCGAAGGACATGGGTTCGCACAGATGATGAAGGGCCTGGAGACGGGCCGTATCCAGGTCGCCGCGCGGGCACTCGGCGTCGGCCAGGCGGCCCTGGACGACGCCCTGCGCTACGCCCGGGAGCGCGAGAGCTTCGGCAAGCCGATCTGGCGGCACCAGGCGGTCGGCCACCGTCTCGCCGACATGGCCACGAAGCTCGTCGCGGCACGACAGCTGGTGCTGTACGCCGCGGAACGCCACGACTCCGGGGACCGGTGCGACATGGAGGCGGGCATGGCCAAGCTGTTCGCCTCCGAGACCGCCATGGAGATCGCGCTCGACGCGGTCCGGATCCACGGGGGGTACGGCTACTCCACCGAGTACGACGTCGAGCGCTACTTCCGCGACGCCCCCCTGATGATCGTCGGCGAGGGCACCAACGAGATCCAGCGCAACGTCATCGCCGCCCAGCTGGTCGACAGGGGCGGACTGACGTGAACCGGCCACCGCAGTCCACGACCGACCGGAGGACCACGTGAAACTCTCGATGCTGCTGTCCCGGTACACCGGCGATCCGGTGGCCACCGCCGGCCTGGTGCGCGACCTGGAGTCCGCGGGCCTGGACCTGGTGTGGGTCCCCGAGGCCTACGGTTTCGACGCCATGACGCTCGTCGGCTATCTCGCCGCGACGACCGAAAGGATCCGGATCGGCACCGGCATCGTCAACGTCTTCAGTCGCACCCCCGCCCTCCTGGCCATGAGCGCCGCCGCCGCGGACAGCCTCTCCCGGGGCCGTTTCGCCCTCGGTCTCGGCGCTTCCGGGCCGCAGGTCGTCGAGGGCTTCCACGGAGTGCCGTTCGACCGGCCGATGCGGCGGATCACCGAGACGATCGAGATCTGCCGGAAGATCTGGCGGCGCCAGGAACCCCTCACCCACGACGGCCGGGTCTACCAACTGCCCCTGCCCGCCGACCGCGGGACCGGGCTCGGCAAACCGCTGCGGCTGATCAACCATCCGTACCGCGCCGAGATCCCCGTCTACTGGGCCTCCCTGATGGAGCGTTCGGTGACCGCGACGGCCGAACTGGCGGACGGCTGGCTTCCGTTGTTCTTCATGCCGGACAAGGCGGCGGAGGTCTTCGGGCCCGCGCTCGCCGCGGGAACCGCACGCCGCTCCCCCGAACTGGCGCCGCTCGACATCGTCGCCGGCGGCCCGGTCGCCGTCGGGGAGCACCTCCCGGTCGACGACCTGCTCGACCTGGAACGGCCGACGGCCGCCCGGTACATCGGCGGTATGGGTTCCCGCGACAAGAACTTCTACAACGACCTGGCCCGCCGATACGGCTTCGAGGCCGAGGCCGAGCTCATCCAGGACCTCTATCTGGACGGCAAGAAGAAGGAGGCCGAGGCCGCGGTCCCCCGGGAGTGGCTGGCCCGGACCACGCTGATCGGTCCGCCGGGTCTGGTGGCGGAACGGATCCACGCGTACCGGGAGGCCGGCGTGACGACCCTGAACCTGGACCCGGTGGGACCGGACCCGGCCGGCACGGTGGAGGCCGTCCGGCGGCTGGTCGACGACCTATAGTTGACCCGTGCCTAGAAAATCCGCGGGTAAGCCGCCGGCCGATCCGTCCGACTCCAAGTCGGCGCGCACACGCGAACGCATCCTGGACGCGGCGGCCCACGTCCTCAGCCGCAAGGGCTACGCCGGAACACGGCTGAGTGACGTGGCGGAGCAGGCGGAGATCCAGGCTCCCGCCATCTACTACTACTTCTCCTCCCGGGAAGTACTGATCGAAGAGGTCATGTGGGTCGGTGTGGCCCGTCTGCGGGAGCATGTGGCGGAGGCGCTCGAAGCGCTCCCGCCGGACACCACCCCCATGGACCGCATCGACACCGCCGTGGAGGAACACCTGCGCTATCAGCTGGCCATCTCCGACTTCGCCACCGCCGCGATCCGCAACGCGGGCCAGGTCCCCGAGGACATCCGGACCCGGCAGCTCGCCGAGGAGCGCAAGTACGGAGACATCTGGCGCACGCTCCTTCACGACGCCCAGAAGGCGGGTGAACTCCGCGCCGACCTCGAACCCCGGGCCGCCCGCATGCTGGTCCTGGGCGCCCTGAACTGGGCGAACGAGTGGTGGAATCCCCGCCAGGGCTCGCTGGACGTCGTGGTACGCACCGCGAAATCCCTGGTGCGGCACGGCCTGGAAGTGCCTACCGCGCAGGAACAGGGCGGCGCGCGGCCGTCACGGGGTTCCCGGGGCGGGCGGACGGCCACGTCGGCGGGCCGAACGGCCTGAGAGGCGCGTGCAGGGGCCCCAGGGACTTCCCCGCTTCAGAGCGTAATCTAATGTAAATTAGAGAATTACCGTGACGAAGGCTCAGGCCTGCACGGCGGCGCCCGACGACAGCAAGCCCTCGGCGTCCTCGACCTCCCACGACTCGAGGACGTCGGCGGTGTGCCGGCCCGGCACCGGCGGGGGCGAGCCGAGAGCGGTGGGCGTCGCCGAGAAGCGGGGAGCGGGCGCCGGCTGGAGGACGCCGTCGCGTTCCACCAGGGTGCCGCGGGCCCTGATGTGCGGGTGGTCGGACGCCTCGCGCAGGCTCAGCACCGGCGCCACGCACGCGTCCGACGCGGAGAACGCCTCGGCCCATTCGTCCTGGGTACGGCTCGCGAACGCCGCCGCGAGGCGCTCGCGCAGCCGAGGCCAACCGGCGCGGTCGTGCTGGGCGGCGGGGTCCTCGTCGAGTCCGAGAACGGCGAGCAGTTCCGCGTAGAACTTCGGTTCCAGGGCGCCGACCGCCATGTGACGGCCGTCGGAGGTCTCGTACACCGCGTAGAACGGCGCTCCGCCGTCCAGGAGGTTCACGCCGCGCTCGTCCTGCCACGTTCCGGTCGCCAGCATCATGTGGGTGCCGGCGAGCAGATGGGCCGTGCCGTCCACGATGGCGGCGTCCACGACCTGCCCCCGGCCGGTGCGCTCGGCCTCACGCAGGGCGGCCAGGACTCCGATGACGAGGTACGTCCCGCCGCCACCGAAGTCGCCGACGAGATTGAGCGGGATCTGCGGCGGGCCGCCGGCGCTGCCGACGGCGTGCAGGGCGCCCGTCAGGGCGATGTATCCGATGTCGTGCCCGGCCAGTCGGGCCAGCGGCCCGTCCTGGCCCCAGCCGGTCATACGGCCGTAGACCAGGCGCGGGTTCCTGGCGAGGCAGTCGTCGGGGCCGAGGCCCAGCCGCTCTGCGACTCCCGGGCGGTAACCCTCGATGAGGACGTCGGCCCGGGCCGCCATGTCCAGTACGGCCCGCACGGCGTCCGGTCGCTTCAGGTCGAGCAGGACCGACTTCTTCCCGCGGTTGAGGACGTCCACGTGCTCGAAGCCCGGGAACAGCCCGCTGCCACCGGGGCGGTCGACCCGGACCACCTCGGCGCCCAGGTCCGCCAGGGTCATGCCCGCGAACGGGCCCGGGCCGATGCCCGCGAGTTCCAGCACCCTGCATCCCGAGAGCGGGCCGTCTGCCATCTTCTTCCCTCTCATACGTCGGCGGTCTGCCGGGACTGGCTCCGCGACCGGGCGAACGCGAGCCCTTCCTCCCACGAGGCGCCCCGGGCGACGAGTCGCCGGTATTTCATGATCTCGGTGGGCCTGTTGACGGCCAGGGCCCCCACCAGCCGGTCACCCGCGCGGTACAGGGCGACGCCCTGGTGGTCGCGCTCGATGTCGCCGTCGGTTACGGCGATCTCCTCCGCGTCGGGGACGCCGACGAACTGGATACGGGTGTCGTACTGGTCGGACCAGAAGTACGGCACTGTCGCGTAGGTCTTCGCCGCCCCGGGGTTCAGGGCGTTGCGGGCGGCGAGGGCCCCCTGTTCGGCCGCGCTGGTCCAGTGCTCCAGGCGCATGGGCCGGTCGAAGAGGGGGTTGTGCCAGCGGGCGACGTCACCCGCCGCATACACGCTTTCGGCCCCGGTGCAGAGCGTCTCGTCGCAGACCACGCCGTCGTCCAGGGTCAGGCCGGAACCCACCAGCCAGTCGGTGGCGGGTACCGCGCCGGCGCCGACGACGACCAGGTCGGCGTCGAGCACGCTCCCGTCGGAGAGCCGGACCCTTTCGACCCGGCCCTCCCCCTCCAGCGCGGTGACGCTCAGCCCGCACCGCAGATCGGTGCCGTGGCGCCGGTGCAGGGAGGCGAGAGCGCCTCCCATGGCCTGGCCGACAGCACGTACCAGCGGCGTCGCCTGGGCCTCGACCACGACGACGTCCAGCCCGCGTTTCCTGGCGGCGGCAGCGGTCTCGGCGCCGATGAAACCGGCGCCGATCACCACGGTCCGCGCCCCGGCGTCGAGGGCCCGTCGGACAGCGGCCGCGTCGTCCAGGGTGCGCAGCGTGTGAACACCTGCCAGGCCCTCGGTGCCGGGCAGCCGGCGGGCCATCGCGCCGGTGGCGATGACCAGGGCGTCGTAGCCGATGGGCCGTTCGCCGACGACGACCGTGCGGGCCGCGGTGTCCAGGCACGTGGCGGGGGCGCCGAGCAGGAGTTCCGCGCCGAGGTCGGTGCGGAGCACCTCCTCGGTGCGGAAGGTCGGCGGTGCTTCGTCCGCACCGTTCGCGTCGAGGAACTGCTTGGAGAGCGGGGGCCGGTCGTACGGGAGGTGCGGCTCGGCCCCGACGAGGGTGATCCGCCCCTCGAAGCCGCCTTTGCGTGCGGCCTCGACGGCCCGGAGCCCGGCCAGGGACGCGCCGACGACGACCAGTCGGCGGGTCCCCATCAGGGCTCCAGCCGGAGGGCCTCGGTCGGGCAGCCCGCGATGGCTTCCTCGACGTCGGAAAGAGTCCCCGGGGGGACGGTCTGCGTCTTCAGCACGAGTTCGCCCTCGTCGTTCACTTCGAACACGTCGGGTGCCAGGGACTCGCAGATACCCAGACCCGTGCACCTGGAACGGTCAACGATGATCTTCATCAGTGCTCCCTCGGGGCTCCGGTCGGCTCGGCCGCGACGCCGACCGGGTGGTGTCGCAGGATCTGTTCGACGACGAGCTTCGCGGTCTCCGCGCAGGCCGTGGTGCCGCCGTTGGCGTACTCCTTGACCGCGTCGCCGACGTTCCAGAGGTTGGGGACGGGAGTGGTGTTCGGAAGGTCGAAGCCCGCCACGGCACGTTGCGGGGGCCAGCCGTCGCGGGTGACGACGGTGGACAGGATCCGGGCGCGGTCGAAACCTGCGATCTGGTCGCGGAGATCGGCCATGAGCAGCTCGGTCTCGGCCGCTTCGTCGAAGTCGCCGACAGCCGGCTGCGGGACGGCCGTGCCCACGTAGAGGTGCCAGCCCTCCGGCGCCATCTCCGGGCAGGTCGCGGTGAAGTTGGCGACGTAGCACATGCGGCGGGTGCTGGCGAAGCTGAGCAGGCCCGGGGCCTCGACCAGGCGCTCCCGGCTGGCGAAGTTGACCGAGATCATCGCGCAGGGCCGGTCGCCGCGCCGTACCGAGGTCAGGTACTCCTCGGAGAAGTGCTCCTCCCCGGCGAGTGCCACGGTGGCGCTCGGCCCCACGTCGCTGACCGCGAACCGGCAGGCGACCTCGGTGTCCTGACCGTCGCGGGCGACGACGGCGCCGGTGACCCGGCCGGCGTCCAGAGTCAGCCTGCGCACCTCGCTGTCCAGCCAGACCTCACCGCCGCCGGCGGTGACCACGTCGGCGAGCGCGCGCCAGATCCCGATGGTGCCGTCGGGGCAGAACCCGAACTTCTTGAAGGCGCTCTTGCGGGTGAAGTAGGTGAGGAAGACGCGGGCGGGCAGCTCCTCGGAACTCACCGCGAAGACCGATCCGCACATGTTGCGGAAGACACCGTGCACGGATTCGTTCTTGGTGTACCGGCGGATCCAGTCGGCGGTGGACAGTTGGGCGTCGGGCAGGCCGCTGTCCTCGCGGGCGGCACCGAGGCCGCCGAGGAGCTTGGCGCCCTGGCGGGTGAGCCTGGACAGCAGCATGCCCCAGCCGCCGCCGGTCACGTCGATGTCCTTGCTGCCGATGCGGTACAGGATGGGCGGGTTGGCCCGGCGGACGTCGAACTTGGCGCCGACCTCCTGGAAGGTCTGCTCGGTGATGCCGCCCACCTCGATGACGATGGCCCCGTTGTTGACCTTGAAGCCGTCGATGTCGTGGGTGGAGGCGCGCCCGCCCACACGGTCGAGGCGTTCCACCACGAGGGTGCGGTAACCGTGGTGGGTGAGGCGGGCGGCGGTGAACAGGCCGCCCGCGCCGGCGCCGATGACGAGGGCGTCGAAGGATTTCACGAAGGCTGTCTCCTTTCCGGGCTCGGGTTTCCGGGCTCAGGCCAGCGGATTGGTGCCGACGGCGGCGCCGTCCATGTCGGTGATGTCGGACCAGCGGTCGGCAACGTCCCGCAGGCTCGGGGTGCCGGCGAAGGTCACCCCCTTGGAGGCGAAGTACGCGACCCGCTGGACCCGCCCGCCGCCGGCGATCAGCACCGTGCCGGTGTCGGTGCATTCGTCGGTCAGCAGATGGGCGACGACGGGTGCCACGAACTCGGCCGGCAGCCGCTCCAGGAGCTCGGCGGGGGCGGCGTCCTCACTCATCCGGGTCCTGGCCAGCGGTGCGACCGCGTTGGCGAGGATGTTGTACTTGCGCCCCTCGACGGCGAGCGTGTTGACCAGGCCGACCAGGCCGAGCTTGGCGGCGCCGTAGTTGGCCTGTCCGAAGTTGCCGTACAGCCCGGAGGTGGAGGTGGCCATGACCACCCGGCCGTGTCCCTGCTCGCGGAAGTGCGGCCAGGCGGCGCGGGTGACGTGGTACCCGCCGAAGAGGTGCACGCGCTGCACGGCCTCCCACTGGTCCACCGTCATCTTCGCGAAGGAGGCGTCCCGCAGGATGCCCGCGTTGTTGACCACGCCGTGCACGGCCCCGTACTCCCGCAGGGCGGTGCCGATCACGCCGGTGGCGCCCTCCTCGGTGGCCACGCTGTCGTAGCTGGCGACCGCCTGGCCGCCCGCGGCCCGGATCTCGGCGACGACGGCGTCGGCCATCGCGTTGCCCGATCCGGTGCCGTCCCGCGCGCCACCGAGGTCGTTGACCACGACTCGGGCGCCGTGCCGGGCCAGCAGCAGCGCGTACTCGCGCCCCAGCCCGCCGCCCGCGCCGGTCACCACGACGACCCGGTCCTGTACTCCTGCCATGTGGGTACTCCTCGTTGCTCGGAGTTGCTCGGATAGAGGGATCAGTACGAGTTCGGCAGGCCGAGGCTGTGCTGGGCCACGAAGTTGAGCACCATCTCCCGGCTGACCGGGGCGGTGCGCAGCATGCGGGCGACGAACCACAGGTCGGCCAGGCCGTACTCGCGGGACAGGCCGTTGCCGCCATGGGTCTGGATCGCCTGGTCGAGGGCCTTGAGAGAGGCTTCGGCGGCGGTGAACTTCGCGATGTTGGCCGCTGCCGCGGCGTCCTGTCCGGCGTCGAACAGTTCCGCACTGCGGGCTGTGGCGAGCCGGGCGAGCTCGACCCCGATGTGCGCTTCGGCGAGAGGGTGGGAGATGCCCTGGTGAGCTCCGATCGGAGCGGACCACACCGTGCGTTCGCGGGCGTAGTCGCGGGCCTTGCCCACCGCGTAGCGGCCGATGCCGTTGCTGAGCGCCGAGGCGGTGATGCGCTCGGGGTTGAGGCCGGCGAAGACCTGGCGCAGGCCCTTGCCGCGCTCCCCGATCAGGGCGTCGCCGGTCACCCGGACGTCGTCGAAGAACAGGGTGAACTGCTTGTCGGGGCAGACCAGTTCGGTCTCGATGGGCTGGAACTGCAGGCCGGGTGAGTCGACGGGAACAACGAACAGGGACAGCGGGCCGCGTCCGGACGCCGAGGGGACGAGATCGCCGTCCCGGGTGACGACGAGCACGGCGTCCGCCTCGTTCAGGGCGGATATGAAGTACTTGGAGCCCGAGATGCGCCAGCCGTCGCCGTCGGAGCGCGCGGTGGTGGTGATGGCGTGGCTGTTGGAGCCGGCGTCCGGCTCGGTGATGGCGAACGCCATCCTCCGGCGGCCCGTGGCGATGTCCGGCAGCCAGGCCCGTTTCATCTCCGGCGAGGCGTGGGCAGCGAGGATCGAGCCGCAGATGGCGGGCGAGATGACGCTGCTGAGGAGCGGCATGCCATGGGCCGACAACTCCTCGAGGACCACGACGAGTTCGGCGAGACCCGCGCCCCCGCCCCCGTACTCCTCGGGAAGGTGGACGCCCAGCAGCCCGGCCTCCCCCAGTTCGCTCCACAGCTCCTCCACGCCCGCGCCCGTCCGGGCACGTTCGCTGTAGTACGCGTGCCCGTAGCGGGCGGCGATCTTTGCGGTGCTCTCCCGGATCAGCCGATGCTCGTCGCTGTCCGTGATCAGTGCTGTCATCGCTACCGTCCCTGGAACGTGGGCTTGCGCTTGTCGATGAAGGCGGCGACGGCCGCCGAGACGTCCGATGTCCGGGCGGTGCGGGCGACCGCGTCCCCCTCGGCCGCCAACTGCTCGGCCAGCGTGGCCGACCAGGTTTCGCGCAGCAGCCGGCGGATCTCGCCATGGGCGCGGGTGGGACCGTCGGCCAGTCGCCGGGCGACCGCGAGGGCCTCGTCGGCCAGTTCGCCGGCCGGCAGCACGCGTGTCGCCAGGCCCCATTCGACGGCTTCATGAGCGTCGAGCACCCGTTGTTCGAAGTAGAACTCGGCTGCCCGGCGGGGTCCCACGAGCCTTGGCAGGAACCAGGAGTTACCACCGTCACCGGACAGCCCGAGCGCCGTGAACCCGGAGGCGAACTTGGTGCCCTCGGCGGCCAGCACGATGTCGGCGCAGTACAGCAGCCCCAGCCCGCCGCCCGCGACCGCGCCGTGCGCGGCGCACACGATCGGCGCGTCGAGCGTGCTGAGCAGACGAAGCGCCTCGTGGTACGGCGAGATCATCCTGCGCAACGTGCCGGGCAGCCCGGCGTCGGCGTTGTCCGCGAAGTAGGCGATGTCGCCGCCCACGGTGAAGGCGGGACCGTCGCCCGTGATCAGTACCGCCCGCACGTCCGGATCTGCGGCCAGGCGCTGGGCGACCTCGTACAGGTCGTCGGCCATGGCCTGGTCGAGGGCGTTGCGGGCGTGCGGGCGGTCGAGCCGGAGCTCGGCGAGTCCGTCGGTGACGCGGAAATCCACGGTCGACAGGGCCCGGCCGGTCCCCAGGGCCTCGGACCAGCGCGCGCTGTCCGTCAGTTGGACGAGGCCGATGATCCGCTCACCCTCGAAGCTCAGGAGGTGGCAGAACTCCGCGTCGAGCTTGCCGCCGCCTTGTCTCGCCTCGCCCACGTACCGGCCGGTGACCAGCAGGTCTCCGTCTTCGAGGTGGCGGAAACCGGCGGGTTCCGCCCGGGCGTCGTAGCTTCTGGCGATCCGGCCCCAGAACCCGCGGCGCATGGCGTCGGACCCGGTGTACGTCCCGCCCAGGCCCAGCGGGAGTCCCTCGGTGGTCCGGCCCTCGAACGCGGGATGCAGGATCCGGTCGAGCCGCTCGCGGTCTCCGTGGGCCAATGCCCGGTAGAGCTCGGCCGCCACCGCCTCTTTCCCATCGTGTCGCACGCTCACAGCCTCCAGTTTTGAATCTAATATAAATAAGATTCCGACTCCGGGTCAACGCCCCTTCGCCGGACGGGACCGGTCACCCCGGGTCGGGACCCACGACCGAGACGAACGAGACACATCCGCCCGGCCGCCCGCCCAGGTTGTGGGTGAGGCCGAGACGCGGATCCGTCAGCTGGCGCTCGCCCGCTTCACCGCGGAACTGCAGCCAGCACTCGTACAGCATCCGCAGGCCGCTCGCCCCTACGGGATGACCGAAGGACTTCAGCCCGCCGTCGGGGTTCACGGGCAGCCGGCCGTCCAGCTCGAAGGCCCCGTCCAGGACGTCCTTCCACGCCTGGCCGCGCTCGGCGAACCCCAGGTCCTCCATCAGCACCACCTCGGTCGGGGTGAAGCAGTCGTGCACCTCGGCGAGCGATATCTGCGTGCCCGGGTCGGTGACGCCCGCCTGCCGGTAGGCGTCGGCGGCGGCGTGGACCACCTCCGGGAAGGTGGTGTAGTCGTAGCCGGGGTCCATGGCTCCCCTGACGGCCCCCGCGACCAGGGACAGACCCTTCACGTACATCGGCCGGTCCGTGTAGCGCAGGGCGTCCTCGGCCCGGACGATCAGGGCGCAGGCGGCGCCGTCGGAGACCCCGGAGCAGTCGAAGACCCCGAGCCGTCCGGCCACCAGCGGGGCCCGCTCGATCGTCTCCTTGGCGACCACGGAGCGGAACTGGGCCTTGGGGTTGCGGGCGCCGTTGGCGTGGTTCTTCCACGCGACGTGCGTCATCGCCTCCCGCATCGCGGCCGGATCCACCCCGTACCGTGCGCAGTACGCCGGATCGAGCAGGGAGAAGGCGGCCGGCGCGGTCAGTGACAGCTCGGGCGCCGTGCCGTCGCCCGGCGGGTCGGAGCGCAGCAGCCCGGAGAAGCCGGAGTCCTTCAGCTTCTCCACGCCGACGGCCATCACCCGGTCGTAGGCCCCGGAGGCGACCGCGTAGCAGGCGTTGCGGAAGGCCTCGGATCCGGTGGCGCAGTAGTTCTCGACCCGGGTGACGGGCTTGTGGTCCAGGGCCAGCGGGCGGCTGAGCGTGAGGCCGGACTGTCCGGAGCCGAGGGTGCCCAGCCAGTAGGCGTCCACGTCATCGGCCGCCAGGGCCGGGGTCCCCGCGAAGCACTCCTGGGTCGCGTCGACGAGGAGGTCGTCCGCCGAACGCTCCCAGTGCTCGCCGAAGGAGGTGCACCCCATGCCGACCACCGCGACCCTGTCGCGGATCCCGTTGCTGCTCATGCCGTGCCCTCCCGCTCACTCGTGTCCGCCGCGACGGAGGCCGTCGTACCTGCCTTCGTACCGGCTGTCGTACGGGTCGTCGTGCGGGCCTTCCAGAAGTAGTTGTGCACGCCGCCCGCGGTGTGCAGCCGCCGGAAGACCGGCTCGACCCGTACACCCACGTCGAGTTCGTCGGCCACCGTGTCGGCGATCTCCAGCGTGCAACGCCCGCCGCCGTCGAAGTCGACCACCGCGTCGATCAGCGGGGGCGAGGGCGAGTGGGCGAGCCGGTCGACGGTGTACGTCGCCACCGTGCCGGTCGCCCCGGCCAGCGGCACGGCCGCCATCGCGTCCACCGCGCCACAGTCCTTGCACACCCGGGCGGGCGGCAGGTGGACGAAGCCGCAGTTCTCACAGCGGCTGCCGGTGAACCCGAACTTCCACCCCTCCCCGCGTGCCGACGGCGGTCCTGCCGGCCGATCCGGTTCGGGCCTGCGCGGCGGCTCCCGCTCCAGCCACCCGCGCCAGGTCAGATACGTCGGGTACGGAACGGGGCGGCCCTCGGCGAGTTGCCGGGCGAGGGGGTCGTGCTGCCTGGCCGAGGGGAGGCGGTCGGTGGTCCGCAGCAGGAGGGCGTCGCAGCCGTCAGCGGCGGAGAGCAGCAGGATCGTCTCGTCGACGCCCGCGCGGTCGAGGACGTCGGCCAGGGCGAGCCCGGCGTCGGCCGCTCCGGAATACCCGAGGGGTGAGCCGCTCGCCGACAGGCGGGCGGGGAAGACCTTGGGGGCGCGCTTGCGGACGGCCGCGTTCGGCGAGACGAGCAGCACATGGTCGGGCTGCCCGGTGCCGGCGGCTTTCAGAGCGCGCTGTGCGGTGTCCTCGATCAGCGGCAGGTAGCGTTCCAGGCCGAACCGTTCCTCCCAGTGCTCGCCGGACGGGCTCCCCGGGGTGCGCCAGCGGTCGAGGAACTCGGCGGTGGCCGAGGTGTGGGCGAGGATCTCGGCGACCGCCGCGTCCGCCGCGCCGAAGAGGAAGGCCGCCGCGCCGTCTCCCCCGTCCCGCTCGTCGGCCGAGCCGGGGCGCCCGGTGCGGACGTCGGACAGTACGGCGAGACCGCCGTCGAGCCCGGCGGCGCGCAGCGCGGCGATCCCGGAGCGCGCGGAGCCCGCCAGGTCCGCCGCGAAGGTGTCGCGCGGCAGGCCGAGTGCGGCATGGAGGGCGCAGGCGTTGGTCTTGTCGAGGTAGGCGGGAGAGGTGGTCGCGAAGTACAGCGACGCCGGTGCGGGCGGGGCGGGCCGCAGACGGCGGGCGGCTTCGACGCCCATCGTGGTGCTGTCCTCGTCGAAGGAGGCGGCGACACGGGCACCGCGGCCCGCGCGGACACCGAGGGCGGTGCCCAGTTCGTCGCGCAGGACGCGGTGCCGGGGAAGGTAGGTGGCGTAGGAGACGATGCCGTAGGGCCTGCGGGGCAGGGTGGTCGTCATGGTGGTCACGCCGCCTCGAAGATCGCGGCCATGCCCTGGCCGCCGCCGATGCACATGGTCTCGAGGGCGTACCGGCCGCCGCGGCGCCGCAGTTCGTGCAGCATGGTGGCGAGGACGCGTACCCCGGTGGCGGCGATGGGGTGGCCGAGCGAGATGCCGGAGCCGTTGACGTTGAGCCGGTCGTCGTCCTCGTCGTACTTGAATCCCCACTCCTTCACGACGGCGAGCACCTGGCAGGCGAACGCCTCGTTCAGCTCGACGAGGTCGAGGTCGTCGAAGCCCAGCCCGGTCCGGGCGAACAGTTTGGCGACCGCCGGCACCGGGCCGATGCCCATGACCGAGGGCTCGCAGCCGGCGACCGCCCAGCCGCGCAGGAAACCCATGGGTTCCAGGCCGAGTTCGCCGAGCTTGTCCTCGGCGACCACGAGACAGGCCGCGGCGGCGTCGTTCTGCTGGCTGGAGTTGCCCGCGGTGACGGTGCCGCCGGGCGTCAACGGACGGAGTCCGGCGAGGATCTCTTCGGTGGTGCCGGGGCGGATGCCCTCGTCCCGGTGGCACGACAGGGGGTCACCGGGGCGCCGGCGAGGGAGGTCGACCTGCACGATCTCGTCGGCGAAGCGTCCGGCGTCCTGGGCTTCGGCGGCCCGACGGTGACTGCGGGCCGCGTACGCGTCGGCCTCCTCGCGGGTGATGGCGTAGCGCTCGGCGAGGTTCTCGGCCGTCTCGATCATTCCGCTGATCGGGCCGAACCGCTCCTGCGGCTGCGAGCGTTCCCGGCCCCGGTCGAGGCGGTCGTAGAGCTGTACGGAGCCGGAGCGGCTGCCCCAGCGGACGTCCGGGGAGTAGTGCTCGATGTTGCTCATGCTCTCCGCGCCTCCCGCCAGGACCACGTCGGCGGCGCCGGTCTGGACCGTCATCGCGGCGGTGACCACGGCCTGGAGTCCGCCGCCGCAGCGCCGGTCGAGCTGGAAGCCGGGCACCTCGACCGGCAGACCGGCCCGGAGGGCGGCCCAGCGGCCGATGCACGGGGCCTCGGAGTTGGCGTACGACTGGGCGAAGACGACATCGTCGATGCGGTGCGGGTCGACACCGGAGCGCTCGACCACGGCCTTGATGACGGTGGCGGCCAGGTCGTGCGCGGGTACGGGGCGCAGGGTGCCGCCGAAGGTGCCGACGGGGGTGCGCAGCGGTGTGACGATCGCGGCGCGGCGCAGGGCTGTCATGCCGGGGCTCCTTGCTCTTCGAGCGCGGCTTCGAGCGCCGCTCGGTGGTCGGGGTGGGCGATGGCGAGCATGCGTTCACGGCGTACGCTCAGCGGCTGTCCGCGCAGGTCGGCGACGCCGTACTCGGTGACGAAGAGTCCCGCGTCGCTGCGGGAGGTGCTGACCGGGCCGGACAGCCGGGCCACGATGCGGCTGGCGGTACCGGCGGTGGAGGGCAGGGCGACGACGGGCAGGCCGCCCGGTGACCGGGCGGCTCCGCGCAGGAAGTCGCCGGCGCCGCCGACCGCACCGACGTAACTCCCCCTGGCCAGCTCGGAGTTGACCTGGCCGGAGAGGTCCACCTCGATGGCCGAGTTGATGGCGACCAGCCGGTGCTGAGCGGCCAGCGTCCGCGGGTCGTGGGTGTAGGCGGTGTCGCGCAGCTGGATCGCGGGGTTGCGGTGGGCGTAGCGGAACAGCCGCCGGGTGCCCATCAGCAGGCCGCCGACCGAGCAGCCCCGGTCGAGCGTCTTGCGGGCGCCCGTCACCACTCCCCTCTCGATCAGGTCCATGGCCGCGTCGTTGATCAGGCCGGAGTGGATGCCCAGGTCACGGCGGTCCGTCAGCAGCCCGAGCACGGCCTCCGGAAGCCCGCCGACGCCGAACTGGAGCGTGACCCCGTCCTCCACCAGGCCGGCCACGCGGGCCGCCACCTGTGCGGTGACGGCGTCGGATGCGGCGGGCCGGACCTCGGCGGGCGGGCGGGACGTGTGGATCACGACGTCGAGGTCGGCGGCACCCAGCGTGCGGGAGCCACAGGTCTGCGGGACCTGGTCGTTGACCTCGGCGATCACCACCCGCGCGGTGTGCAGGGCCGCGCTCAGGTAGTCGTCGGCCAGCCCCGGGCTGTGGCGGCCGAGCTCGTCCGCCGGAGGGAGCTGGAGAAGCACCACGTCGGCGCGGACGGAGCCCGTGGTGAGCAGACCGGGGAGGCTGGAATAGGGGGCGGGGAGCACGTCCAGCTTCCCCGCCCGGTGCAGGGCCCGGTTGCCGCCGCTGCCGGTGTAGGAGACGAAGGAGATCATGTCCGCGTGGTCCGGCCGCACGGTGTCGGTGGCCGGGATCCCGAGGAAGCATCTGAAGGGCCCGATCCCGGCGCGCTGACGCATCAGCCGCTCGGTCAGGGTGCGCGGCTCGGCGCACGCCTGGCCCCAGGCGACGGTGTCGCCCGCCCGGACGTAGCGGGACAGGTCGAGTTCGTCGGGTGCGATGACGTCCATGTGCCGGCCCGTCAGCTGCCGGCGTCTTCGCGCCAGCGGTCCGCCGAGGGGTCGAGCAGCCTGGACAGGTGTCCGTCGGGGAGCCACACCAGGGCTTCCAGTTCGAGCGCGTCCAGGTGTCTGACCCGCCCGGTGCGCCGGTCCTCCAGCCGGAGCCGGGGACCGTTGGCGGTGGTGTCCACGCTCACCGCGACCTCGGCGAACTCGCTGCCCACGATCTCGTTCCCGTTCATCGGTGCCGCCCTCAGATCAGGAAGGACAGGGTGGGCAGCGCACGGTCGTGGTCGACCAGGACGACCTTCTTGTACGCCAGCCGCAGTTGCCCGTCGACGAGACGCAGCCGGTACGTGGTGCGCCCGGCCCAGATCTCCTTGCCGCGCTCGCGGGACTCGACCAGCACGAAGTTGGCGCCGACGGTCAGGTCTCCGGGCTCCCGGCCCGGACCGCCGGCGTCGTCGTCGAGGATCTCCACGTTGGAGACGATCCGGCGCAGGTGGGAGGGCGGTGACTGGGCGTACCGCTTGCCGGTCCTGAGCTGCCCCAACCGGGTGGCGATACGACTGCGGTTGTCGCTGATCACCGACATCTGCTGGACGGGATCACCGTCCGGGGCGCCCGCGGGCACCCAGTAGAGGGCGTCGTCGGTCCACAGCGCCTCCCACGCGTCGTAGTCGTGCTCGTCCGCGTAACGGGCCTCGCGGTACAGGAACTGCTCCACCTGGCGCAGGTCGAGGGCGGTGTCGTCGGTGGTGGCCGGTGCTGTCACTTCTCCGCCTCCATCAGGTTCCGGTAGTGCGACCAGAAGCCCCGCATGCCCGTCTCGTCGGTCGCGGTGCCGATTCGGAAGCCGTTGTCGTCGGTGCGTTCGCGGTCCACTCCGCGCCGGATGTCGACCCATTCCGGCTCGCGCAGGGCGACGCCGCGCTGGTTGCGTTCGTACATCTCGGTGTCGTCGGCGAGCAGCATCCCGGCCGGCCCGGCCGAGCCGACGCACTGCGACACCATGCGACGGTTGAGTTCGGGGGCGCCCTTGAGCTGGATGGCGGTGGCGTGCTGGACGCACTCGCCGGCCGTGAGCGGCTGGATGACGAAGAGCTGGATCTCGGCGATGAAGAGGTTGGGGAAGATCATCACGTGCGGGGACCCCTCCACGAGGATCTTCTCGGCGGCGGGGCCGTGGAGTTCCCTCATGCGTGCCACGTACTGGGGCACCCGGTCCTCGGTGGTGCCGAACCAGCGCATCGGCTCGCCGAAGCGGCGGAACTCCGGGCGCAGGTCGTTCTCGCTGTGGCCGCCACCCAGGTCGCGGGTCACGGCCGTGGAGTTGTCGCTGTACAGGGCGCCGATCGGGCTGCCGGTGACGCTGAAGATGGAGCCGTGCACGAACTGCGGGTGGTAGCCGTCCGTCTCGTTCTCCGCGAGGAGCTTCCAGTTGGCGCGCGTGCGGTGCTTGAGCCAGCCGGCGGTGAGTTCGACCTCGCCCTCCGGGGAGAGCCGTGCGAGACGGTCCAGTTCTCCGGCGGCGGCGCCGAGGTGTTCGGTGAGCGTCGGGCCGTCGGATGCGAAGCTGCCGAAGACGAAGCCCTGGTGGGAGGCGACCCTGGGGAGGCGGCCGAGGCCGAGGGCGAGCTTGCCCTTGCCGCCGTAGCCCTTGTTGTAGGGGTAGCCCAGCAGGTCGCCGTTGTTGCGGTAGGTCCAGCCGTGGTAGGGGCAGCGGAAGGAGTTGGAGTTGCCGCTGGGCGCGTCGCACACCAGGTTGGCGCGGTGGGCGCAGCGGTTGAGCAGCAGGTGCACCTCGCCGTCGCGGTCCCGGGTCATGATGACGTCCTGCGGACCGATGTTCTTGCGTACGTAGTCGCCCGGTTGGGGGACCTCGCTGACATGCCCGACGTAGACCCAGGTGCGGTACCAGATGCGCTCCAGTTCCTCGGCGAAGATCTCCGGATCGGTGTAGAGCGATCCGTGCACCCTGGTCGGCTGGATCAGCCGTGCGTACTTGTCCGTCTGCTCGTGTGCCGTCTCCGGCAGCGTGGCCGTCATGCTTCGCCATCCTCGATTCGCTTCTGGGCGTACTGCGCCAGCCGGAACTTCTGCACCTTGCCGGTGGGTGTGGTGGGCAGTTCGGCGGCGTCCAGGAACAGCACGTGCTTGGGGACCTTGAACCGCGCGAGCCGCCGCTTGCACAGCGCGACGACATCCGCGGCGGAGAGGTCCGCGCCGGGAGCACGGACCACGCAGGCGCAGCCGGCGTCGCCCCATCGTTCGTCGGGCACGCCCACCAGGTAGACCTGGCTGATCGCGGGGTGGGCGGTGAGCAGGTCCTCGATCTCCTTGGGCATGACCAGTTCGCCGCCGCTCTTGTACAACTCCTTTGTGCGGCCGGTGACTTCGAGGTAGCCGTCGTCCCGGACCCGGCCCAGGTCGCCGGAGTGCACCCAGCCGTCGCGCAGGGCCTTCGCGGTCTCCTCGGGTTTCTTCCAGAAGCCCCGCATGTGCGTCGGGCCCCGGGAGACCAGTTCGCCCTCGGCTCCGGGAGGTAGGTCCTCGCCGGTGAGCGGGTCGATCGCCTTGTACGTGGCGAGCGTGCCGTCGGGCAGTCCGGCCGGGCCGGCCAGCTTGGGTCTGCCGACGGAGCCGGCGTGCCGCGCCAGCGGATCATCGGGAAGGGTGAGCGTCATCGCTCCGCCGCACTCGGTCATGCCGTATCCCGTGGTGATCTCCTCCACGCCGAGTTCCGCACGCACCCGCTTCCAGAGCCAGACCGGGGCCGGGGCGGCGCCGGACAGCAGCGCGGTGAGCGAGGAGAGGTCGTGGTCCACGCGTGCGGGGTGTTCCAGCAGGGCCACGGTCATCGTGGGCACGCAGAGGATGTCGGTGGCGCGGTGCCGCTGGATCCCGGCGAGGTATGCGACCGGGTCGAAGGCGGTCTGCGGGACGATCGCGCCGCCGACCGTCATCGCGGCGAGCATCCCCTCGACGTAGCCGAACATGTGGTAGCAGGGCAGCGAGAACAGGATCCTCCTGCCGTCCTGGAACGCCCTGGTCAGGGCCGAGGCGTAGGCGGTCCGCAGCACGGAGTCATGGGTGACGAGGACACCCTTGGGCGAGCCGGTGGTGCCGGAGGTGTAGAGCAGGTCCCCGATCTCGTCCGGCCGGGCCGCTCCGGCGGGGCACTCCCCTCGGTGGCGGTCGCCGAAGTCCGCGAGCGAGGCCACGGTCGGCACGCCGTCGCGCGGCTCGGTGCCCTCGGTGGGCAGCAGGACGACCTGCCGCAGGTGCGGCAGCGCGGGCGCCGCGCCGGTGTCCCAGCCGGGTGCGACGGCGTCGAGCATGCTCTGGTAGTCGAGGTCGCCGAACGCGGTCATGGAGATCAGGACGGAGCACTCGGACTGGGCCAGGACGTAGGCCAGTTCCTCCTGCCGGTAGAGGTAGTTGAACGGGATCGCCACGGCACCGGTCCGGGCGACGGCGAACTTCAGCGGGGCGAACTCCAGGAAGTTCGCCATCAGCAGCCCCACCCGGTCGCCGGGGCGCACACCGAACGCGGCAAGACCGTCCGCGAGGCGGGCGGCCCACTCGGCCGTCTCGGCATAGCCGATGGTCCGCTCGTCCGTGATGACGAAGGGGCGGTCTCCGTACCGCGCGGCGCAGTGGTCGAGCCAGTCGTCGAGGGTGCGTGGGGTCCAGCGCGGGAACCGGGCACTCAGGTGCTCGCGGCGCCGCTCGATTTCCGAGGTCACGAAACACCTCCTTTTTCTAATTGACGTTAGATTAAATGACGAGGACAGAGATAGGCAACCACCGGTTCACGGGACTCACCGGTTCACGGGACTCACCCCAGTCGGCGCAGGATCCCCGCGGCGGCGGCCTCACGGAGCTTGAACTTGCGCACCTTGCCGGCCGGGGTGACCGGCATCTCGTGCGCGACGTACCAGTACTGCGGGACCTTGTACTTCGCCAGGCGGCCGCGGCAGTGCTCGACCAGGGCCTCGTGCAGGCCGTCGTGCACCTGTCCTCGAAGACGTACGACCGCTGCCACGGCCTCGCCCCACCTCTCGTCCGGCAGGGCCACCACGGCGGCCTCCAGCACGGCCTCGTGTCCCAGCAGGCAGGTCTCTATCTCGGCCGGCGCGATGTTCTCGCCACCGCGGATGATCAGGTCCTTCAGCCGTCCGGTGATGGTGATCACCCCGCGCGCGTCCATGGCGCCGAGATCACCGGTGTGCAGCCAGCCCTCGGGGTCTACCGTGCGCGCGGTCGCCTCCGGATCGTGCAGGTACCCGATCATCTGCTGGTAGCCGCGGGCGCAGATCTCACCCGGCGTGCCGAGCGGCTGCACCTGGCCGGTCACCGGGTCGGCGATCTTGCACTCCACCTGCGGCAGCGGCCGCCCCACGGTGTCCCTGACGTCCGTGTCGTCGTCCGTGACCCGCGTGGCGGTCAGGGTGGGGCCCAGTTCCGTCTGGCCGTACAGGTTGTGCACGCGGGCGCCGAACAGTTCCCGGGTCGCCTCGATCAGGGGTGCGGGCACATTGGCGCCGCCCACGAGGACCTTGCGCAGGGCGGGGGCCGGACCACCCGTCTCCCGGGCGGTCTCGTTCAGGGCGGACAGCATGGCGGGCACGCAGAACAGGACGGAGGCCCGCTCCTCGCGCATCACCTCCAGTACGGGGCCGGGCCGGAACTGCTCGACCAGTACGAGGCAGCCTCCCAGCCACAGGGTGCCGAGGGTGGCGACCACGCACCCGGCCGTGTGGAACATCGGCAACGGGCTGACGTGCACCGCTCCCGGCTCGGCCTGAACCGTCTCCAGGTTCAGTCGCGCGACGTTGACCAGAGACCGATGGGTCAGCAGCACGCCCTTGGGCAGGCCGGTGGTGCCCGAGGTGTACTGGAGCATCACCGGTGCACCGGGGTCCTGGACAGCCGCGTCCGGCGGATCCCGCGGCTCGGCGTTCCACCGGTCGTGTTCGGCGAGGGAGACCACGTGCCGCAGCCCGGGGCACCGGGGCCGGACGGCCGCGGCGACGGCCGCGAGGTCGTAGTCGCGGCTCACGTCCGCGTGCAGCAGCGCGACGGCTCCGGAGTGGTTGAGGGCATGGACGAGTTCCTCGGGCCGCAGTACGGGGTTGAGGGCGACCAGGGTGACTCCCGCCAGCGCGGCGCCGTACTGGACGATCGGCCACTCGACGACGTTCGGCGCCCACAGGGCGACGAACTCCCCCGGCTCGGCCAGCCTCAGCAGGGCGGCGGCCACCCGCCGGGCCTCGGTGTACAGCTGCCGGTAGGTCAGCCGGCGTTCCGCACCACCGCCGTGCGCGACACCGGCCAGGGCCGTGGCGTCGGCGTGGGTCACGGCCCGCTCCGCCAGCAGGGAGCCGACGGTGTGGTCGAGCAGGGGCACACTCTCGTCCCTGGGCCACAGTGAGGACACCAGTGGTTCTGTCATGGTCAGCATCCCTTGAACTCGGGGCGGCGCCGTTCGTGGAAAGCGGCGACGCCTTCGGCGAAGTCCGCCGAGTCGAAGAGCCGGACCTGGTGCTCGACCTCGTGGTCGAGTGCCGCGCGCGGATCGCCCCCGGCGCGGACGCCGAGCATCGCCCGCAGAGCGGAGAGCGCGAGGGGCGGGCCCTCGGCGATGCGTTCGGCGTCGGCGAGCGCCCGGTCCAACGCGGCCCCCGGCTCGGTCAGTACGTCGGCCAGACCGAGGGTGAGCGCTTCCGGGCCCTGGACCGGGCGGGGCAGCAGGAGCAGCTGCCGGGCGGCGGCCGGACCGGTCCTGGCCGGCAGGGACACGGTGATCCCCATGTCACCGGCGAGGCCGACGCCGGTGAACGCCGTGCTGAACGACGCGTCGGTCGCGGCGACCACCCGGTCGCAGGCCAGCGCGAGCGCCGCCCCCGCGCCGTACGCGAAACCCTCGACGGCCGCCACCACCGGTGTGGGCCCGTCCCAGATGGCCCGGATCACCCGCTGGGCCGCCTCGGCCCTGGGACGGGTCTCCTCGGGGCTCTGCCGACGCATCGTGGAGATGTCCCCGCCCGAACAGAAGGTGCCACCGCCGCCGGTCAGCACGATCGCCCGTACGGTGTCGTCGGCCATCGCGGACTCCAGCATCTCCGCGAGCACCACCCGCAGCGCGAGGTCGATCGCGTTGCGCTTCCTGGGCCTGTTCAGGGTCAGTACCCGGACGGCGCCGTGGTCCTCGGCCAGCACGATGTCCTCGCCGCTGTGGTCAGTCATGGCGTCTCATCCCCTGTCACCGTCCCGTGAAGACCGGGGGCCTGCGCTCGATGACCGCCGCCAGCCCCTCCCTGGAATCCGCCGTGCCCGACAGTTCGGCGACCGTACGGGCCTCTTCGGCCAGTCGCTCCTCGACGCCGGCGCCCACCCCGCCCCACACCAGCCGCTTGGTCGCCGCCAGCGCCAGGGGCGCGCCCGCGGCGAGGCCGCCGGCGAACGCGAGGGCCTCGTCGAGCAGCCGGTCGTCCGGCACGACCCGGGTGAGCAGCCCCGCGTCCAGCGCCTCGGCGGCGGTCAGGGTGGGGTTGGTCAGCAGGATCTCCATGGCCTTGCGCAGACCCACGAGCCGGGTCAACGTCACCGAGACTCCGGCGTCCGGGGCCATTCCGACCCGGACCGCGCCCGACATGAACCGCGCCGACTCCGCGGCGATGACGAAGTCCGCCGCGCACACCAGCCCGAAGCCACCGCCTCCGGCCGCGAAACCGTGCACCGCGGCGACGACCGGGGCACGCAGCTGGAGCAGCGCGGAGGTGGTGATCTGCAGCCAGGAGGTGGCCTCCCGCAGGTACTTGGGGAGTTTCTCCCCCTGGCCGGCGAAGGTGTGGACATCGCCGCCCGCGCAGAAGTTGCGGCCCTCTCCGGTGATCAGCACCACGCGCGCCCCGTCCTCGGCGTGGCAGCGCATGACGGCCGCGTGCAGTGCGCGCAGGAAGGGCACGTCCATGCCGTTGGACGCCTCCGGACGGTTGAGCCGCAGCCGTGCCACTCCGTCCGTGTCCAGGTCCAGGAGCACCGGCCCGGAATCGATCAGTTTGTCCGTCATCTCACTCGCCTCTCGCCGTGAAGGCCTCGATTCCGGCACCGGCCGCCGCCCCGCCCAGGTGGTCGAGCACCGCGGCCCGCTCCAGGGCGAGGCCGTCCGCCAGCGGCAGCCGCAGCCCCTCGTACACCAGGCGTTTCGCGGTGCCGAGCGCCCGGGGGTCCATGCCGCCGAGCCGTTCGGCGAACGCGGCGACCGCCTCCTCGAACCCCTCGTCCGGCAGGCACCGGTACGCCAGCCCCCAGGCCACGGCCTCCGTGCCCGACAGGCGGTCCCCGGTGAGGATGTGGGCCAGGGCCCGCTGACGGCCCACGAGGCGGGGCAGCCGCTGGGTGCCGCCGCCGCCCGGCACCTGGCCGAAGTTGGCATGCGTGTCGGAGATCCGGGCGTCCTCGCGCACCAGAGCGATGTCGCAGGACTGCATCAGTTCGAAGCCGCCGGCCATGGCGTATCCCTCGACGACGGCCACCACGGGGACCGGCAGGGTCGCGATGAGGGCGCAGGCCCGGCCGAAGTTGTCGAACAGCGGCGTCATCGCCCCCGGTCCGCCGGCCCGCAGCCGCTGCAGCTCCTTGAAGTCGCCGCCGGCGCAGAAGTTGCCTCCCGCGCCACGGATCAGGACGACCCGTGCCGCTGACGCCACCTCCGTCAGGGCGCGCTCCAGCTGTGCGCCGAGTTCGACCGTGATCGCGTTCATCACCTCGGGGCGATCGAGCAGGACGTGGCCGACCGCACCCTCCACGCGCGTACGCACCACCTGGGTGACCTGGGTACTCACATCGACCGCCCGCCCCCCACCTCGAGAACCGCGCCGGTCGTGTAGCTGGACAGCTCGCTCGCGAGAAAGAGGACGGCCCCGGCGACCTCCTCGGGCCGTCCCGCCCGCCTCATGGGCACGTCGGCCTCGCGGGCCGCGAAGACGTCCGGCGGCATCGCCTCGGTCATGGCGGTGCGGATCAGGCCGGGCTGCACCGCGTTGACCCGCACTCCGTGGTGGGCGAGTTCCTTGGCCGCCGCCTTCGTCATGCCGACGATCCCCGCCTTGGCCGCGCTGTAGTTGGTCTGGCCGGGGTTGCCGGACTTCCCGGACAGCGAGGAGATGTTCACGATCGAGCCGCTTCTGGCCTCGCGCATCACCGCCGCGGCCGCCCGGACGCCGAGCCAGGTCCCCCTGAGGTGCACGCCGATCACGGCGTCGAAGTCCTCCGCGGTCATCTTCCTCAGCGAGGCGTCACGGGTGATCCCCGCGTTGTTCACCAGTACGTCCAACGCGCCGAACCGCTCGACGGCCCGCCCCACCATGTTCTCGACCGCCGTCTCGTCCGTGACGTCACAGCCGAGAGCCAGTACGGAAGCCGGGTCGTCACCGCCGATGTCGGCTGCGGCCCGCTCCGCGCGTCCGGCGTCCACGTCGGCCACGGTCACCCGTGCGCCGTGCTCGTGCAGCAGCCGCGCTATTGCCAGGCCGATCCCCTGGCCGGCGCCCGTGACGATCGCGGACCGGCCCGCTATCAGCCCACCCATCCGCCCGCCCATCAGCCGAGATACCGTACGACGGAGTCCACGACGCAGGCCGGCTTCGCGCCGCCCTCGATCTCGATGACCGTCGACAGCTTCAGCTGGACCGCGCCGTCGAGCGGTGTGACCTCGGTGATCGTGGAGGTGGCCCGCAGCTTGGCACCGACGGGCACCGGGGCGGGGAAGCGCACCTTGTCGAGCCCGTAGTTCACGGCCATGCTCACCCCCTCGACCTGGTAGAGCCGCTGCAGGAACACCGGCAGCAGGGACAGCGTGAGCAGGCCGTGCGCGATGGTGGAACCGAAGGGCCCCTGGGCAGCGCGCCCGGCGTCCACATGGATCCACTGGTGGTCCCCCGTGGCGTCGGCGAATTGGTCGATGCGCTCCTGGTCCACCTCGACCCAGTCGGTGGTGCCGAGCGACACGCCTGCCGCGGCTGCGAGTCCGGCTAGTCCGTTGAAGATCTTCATGTCGCGCTCCGGGGCTGGTCAGAATTTTGAATCTAATCTAGATTCATAAATCGCAGCGGGTCAACGGTTGTGCAACGGGTCAAGGGTTGGCAGCGGGCCGCGCACCACGAGGGAGCGAGCGGATGGATCTGGAACTCGGCGGGGCACGGGTGTTGGTCACCGGTGGCGCCTCGAACATCGGGCGGGGCATCGTGCACGGCTTCGCCGCGGAAGGCGCCCGTGTGCTGATCTGCGACATCGACGCGGAGCAGGCCGCCAAGACACGTGCCGAAGCCCTGGAGCGGGGAGCGGCCGGGGCGGAGGTCGCCGTCATCGATCTGACGGCCGAGGGCGCCGGCGCCTCGGCCGTCGAACACATCGCCGCCGCCTGGGGCGGAATCGACGTGCTCGTGAACAACGCGGGGCTGAGCCTGCCGGGGTTCGTCGCCCAGGACGCGGACCGCGACGGCTGGCGGCGGATGGTGGACCTCAATCTGTTCGGTTCCGTCGAGTGCACCCGTGCGGCCCTCGACGCGATGCGGCCCGAGGGCCACGGATCCATCGTGTTCATCTCCAGCGACGCCGCCTTCGGGGAGATACGGCAGGGGGTGTACGGGGCGACCAAGGCCGCGGTGATCGCCTTCGCCCGCACGGTCGCCCGGGAGCACGGCCGGGACGGCATCCGGTCCAACGTCGTCTGCCCGGGACTCGTCGTCCCCCAGAGTCCGGACGCGATCGGGACGGGCAGCCTGTGGACCCGGCACGGCCAAGGCGCCGTCTTCGACGACCGGCAGATCGAGGCAGTCCGCAAGAACATCCCACTGCGCCGGCTCACCACGCCGGAGGACATCGCGGACGCCGTGGTCTGGCTCTCCTCGGCACGCCGCGCCCGGCAGGTGACGGGCCAGGTCTTCTCGGTCAGCGGCGGCTACTCGATGCCGTAGGAGGCGCGCTCAGTGAACACCACCAGCAGAAACGGCACCAGCGCACACGGCACAAGAACCCCGGCCGTCAAGGCGGCGGCGACCCGGAACCGCATTCTCGCCGCGGCCGCTCGGACGCTGAGTCTCAAGGGCTACTCCGCGACCAGGCTGTCCGACATCGCCGAACGGGCCGGTGTGCGTCCGCCCGCCGTGTACTACTACTTCCCCTCCCGCGAGGAGCTGATCGCCGAGGTGATGGCGGTCGGCCAGCTGCGGCTTCGGGAGCACGTCGAGACCGCGCTGGCCGCGCTGCCCGACGACACTCCCCCGATGGACCGGATCTGTGCCGCCGTCGAGGCACATCTGCGGGTCGAGCTGCACCTGTCGGACTTCGCGACCGCGGTCAGCCGCAACAGCGGGCAGCTGCCCGAGGACATACGGGCCCGCCTGCGGGCGGACAGCGGCGCCTACCTCGACCTGTGGCGGGACCTGCTGGCGAGAGCCAGGGCCGCGGGTGCCATCAGGAACGACATCGACCTGCGAGCGGCGCGCATGCTCGTCATGGGAGCCCTCAACTGGACGCCGGAGTGGTGGAACCCACGGCAGGGTTCGCTGACCGGTGTCATCCGCACCGCGCAGAGCCTGGTGCGGCACGGCCTGGGTGTGCCCTGACCCCGGGCCCGCCCTCATCACCCCTTCGCACAGCACACTGGAGGACCGTCATGCCCGAGGCCTACATCGTCGACGCGGTACGCACCCCGGTCGGCAAACGCGGCGGCGGCTTCGCCGGAACGCACCCGGCCGATCTCGCCGCCCACGTCATCCGCTCACTGGTCGCACGCCACGACTTCGACCCCGCCGCCGTCGACGATGTCATTCTCGGCTGCCTCGACCAGATCGGGTCGCAGGCCGGCGACATCGCGCGGACCAGCGCGCTGGCCGCCGGGCTGCCCGAGTCGGTGCCCGGTACGACCATCGACCGGCAGTGCGGCTCGTCCCAGCAGGCGGTCCACTTCGCCGCGCAGGCCGTCATGTCCGGCACGGCCGACCTCATCGTGGCCGGCGGTGTGCAGAAGATGAGCCAGTTCCCCATCCTGTCCGGGTTCACCGCCGGCGAGCCCTATGGGTCGACCGATCCGTGGACCGACTGCAAGGGCTGGCACGCCCGTTACGGCGACCAGGAGATCTCCCAGTTCCGCGGCGCTGAGATGATCGCGGAGAAGTGGGGTGTGGAACGCTCGGTCATGGAGGAGTTCGCGCTGGAGAGTCACCGCCGGGCGCTGACGGCCCAGCGGGAGGGCCGGTTCGACGCCGAGATCATTCCGTTCGAAGGGGTCGTGTCGGACGAGGGCCCGCGGCCGGACACCACACTGGAGAAGATGGCGGGACTCGCGACACTGACGCCCGGCGGGCGGCTGACCGCCGCGGTGGCCAGCCAGATCTCCGACGCCTCCTCCGCGATGCTGATCGCCTCGGAGGCCGCCGTGCGCACTCACTCCCTCACACCCCGGGCCCGCATCCACCACATGTCGGTGCGCGGCTCCGACCCGGTCATGATGCTCACCGCTCCCATCCCTGCCACGGAGCACGCCCTCAAGAAGTCCGGACTCGCCATCGACGACATCGATCTCGTCGAGATCAACGAGGCGTTCGCCTCCGTGGTGCTCGCCTGGCAGGCCGACATCGGCGCAGATCCGGCCCGGGTCAACGTCAACGGCGGTGCCATCGCCCTCGGTCACCCGCTCGGGGCCACCGGGACACGGCTGATGACCACCCTGCTCCACGAACTGGAGCGCACCGGCGGCCGCTACGGTCTGCAGACCATGTGCGAGGGCGGCGGTCAGGCCAACGTCACCATCATCGAGAGGCTCGGCTGACCTGATGCGACGGGGCCTGTACACAGACGATCACGAGCAGTACCGGGAGACCGTCCGCGAGTTCCTCGCGCGTGAGGTCGTCCCCCACCACCAGCGGTGGGAGGCCGACCGGTGGATCGACCGCAAGGTGTTCGCCGCGGCTGCCCGGCAGGGTGTCTACGGCCTGCAGATCGGCGAGGAGCACGGCGGCGCCGGCGAGCGGGACTACCGCTATCGCATGGTCGTCTGCGAGGAGATCGCCCGCGTCCACGCGCTCTCCTTCGGTCTCACCGTCTCCCTCCAGGACGACCTGGTGCTGCACTATCTGCTGGACCTGACCACGGACGAACAGAAGCGGCGCTGGCTGCCGGGCTTCGCCTCAGGCGAGATCATCGGAGCGCTGGCGATGACCGAACCCGGGACCGGCAGCGACCTGCGGGGCATCCGCACCTCGGCCCGCCGCGACGGCGACGACTGGGTCCTGAACGGACAGAAGACCTTCATCACCAGTGGCATCATGGCCGATCTGGTGATCGTCGCCGCGCGTACGGATCCCGAAGGCGGCTCGCGGGGCTTCACTCTCCTGGTGGTCGAGCGGGACATGCCCGGCTTCGCCCGCGGCCGCAAACTGGACAAGATCGGACTGCCCGGCCAGGACACGGCCGAACTGTTCTTCGAGGACGTGCGGGTACCGGCCGCCAACGTCCTCGGGCCGGTGGGATCGGGCCTCCAGGAGCTCATGAGCCACCTGCCCCGGGAGCGTCTCGGCGTGACGGCCACGGCCATCGCGACCAGCCGGGCGGTCTTCGATCTGACCCGTGCCTACTGCTTCGAGCGCCGGGCTTTCGGCCACCCCATCGGCGACCTCCAGCACATCCGCTTCGAACTCGCCGAGATGGCCACCGAGATCGACGTCGCCGAGGCCTACGTCGACCGCTCGGTACACGCTTACAACGCCGGTGAACTGACCGCCGTGGACGCGGCGAAAGGCAAGTGGTACGTGAGCGAACTGCAGAAGCGGGTCATCGACCGTTGCCTGCAACTGCACGGCGGCTACGGCTATATGACGGAGTATCCGGTCGCCCGTGCGTTCGTCGACACAAGAGTTCAGACGATCTACGGCGGCACCACCGAGATCATGAAGGAGCTCATCGGACGCGATCTGGCATCCAACGCGTGACGCGGAGACGCCGGGGAGCAGGCATCCTCTGCGGCGGCGAACGGCCGGCTCTTCACGGTGACGGGGTTGAGAAGGGTCTCCGCCTTGTCGATGGTGAGGTAGTAGCTGCGGTAGATGGGCTCGGCCTCTACCGCAGCGTGCTCAGGTCTCGTGATCGGGCGGAAATCCGGCCAGGACCGCGGGCTCGCAGGAGGCGTCCGCCGCCTGTGAAGCGGGCATCGCGCGACAGCCAGTCGGTCAGTCGCTGCCGGAGGTGTCGCCCATGAGTTTCCAGTAGACGTCCAGGAAGCGGAGGTTCTCGACCTCATAGATGTCGTTGAAGGGGCCTGGGACGTAGGCGGGGTTGGTGACGCCCTTCTGTACCGAGGTGCAGAGTTGGTTGTCCTGTTCGCGTGCCAGCTTGTGCAGTTCGAAGAGAGTGCCGGGGTCGTAGTCCGTGCCGGCTTCGGCCTTCTCGGGCACGAGGAAGGTCTGGGTGATGCGAGTGCGGTGGGGAGCCAGCGGCGTGTAGGTCATCACGGCGACGCAGTCCGGGCTGGCGACCATCTCGAAGGTCGACGTGTGCCACTGGAAGAAGCCGCGTGCCTCGTCCAGGGGGGTGGTGCACTCGAAGAGAACCTTGCTTTCCAGGTTGCCCGAGAGCGTCACCGAGAGCGAGTCGCCGAGGAGCGGGTTGACGAAGTAGACGTAGTCGTCGCCTCCGTCGGCGCCGCCGGCGTCACCGTCCTGGTCGAAGACGCGAACGAGTTCGGGGTGGTTGATCGCGCAGTGGTAGCACTCGAGGGCGTTCTCCCAGCAGATCTTCCAGTTGGTCTCCACCTCGTAGGTGGCGACCTCGGCGACCTTGGCCCGGTCGAGGTCGGCGTAGGGCCAGACGACCTCGGCGAGGCTTTCGCGGACCGGGGTGGGGGTCTGGTCGCCGAGGTGCACGAAGACGCAGCCGTTCCAGATCTCGGTGTGGGCGCGCTTCAGACCGAACTGGGTCTTGTCGAAGTCCTCGCCCATCTTGGGAGCGCCGCGGAGGCTGCCGTCGTGGTTGTAGGCCCAGCCGTGGTAGTGGCAGGTCAGGGCGCGTTTGCAGGTTCCGGTCTCGTCGGAGACGAGTTGTGCCCCGCGGTGACGGCACACGTTGTGCAGTGCGTTGATCGCGCCGTCGCCGGCACGGACCAGGAGGAGGTCGACGTCGCCGACGGCGAAGCGCTTGTAGGAACCGGTGGCCGGGAACTCCGAGACGTGTCCGGCGTATTGCCACGTCGAGTAGAAGATCCTTTCCAGTTCCTTCTGGAAGTGCTCCTGCGACAGGTACGCCTCGCGGGGCAGTGCCTGGGCGGTCTCGGGGGGACGAATGGCGGGGGCCATGAAAAATCTACCTCGATGTGTTGGAGTGCGGTGTTGATCTGCGGATCAGTCGGCGGCGTGCACGAGGGTGCCCTCGATGTAGGTGCGCAGGACTCGCGTGTGGGCGATGTGCTCGGGTGGTCCGTCGAAGGGGTTGCGGTCGAGGAGCACCAGGTCGGCGCGGTTGCCGACGGTGATGGAGCCGGTGTCGTCCAAGTGGTTGGCGTAGGCGCTGCCGGACGTGTAGGCGCGGATCGCGGTGGCCAGGTCGAGGCGCTGCTCGGGCAGGAACACCTCACGCTTGCCGTGTACTTCGGGGAGGACGCGGTTGACCGCGACGTGGATGCCCAGGAGGGGGTCGGCCGAGGTGACACCCCAGTCACTGCCGGCGGCGAGGGTGACGCCGGCGCGCCAGAGATCCCCGAAGGGGAACTGCCAGGCGGCGCGTTGCTCGCCCAGGACCGGAATGCACAGGTCGTCCATCTGGTCGTCGTGGGCGGCCCAGAGGGGCTGGATGTTGGCGGCTACGTCCAGTGCTCGGAAGCGGGAGACGTCTTCGGGCCGTACGACCTGGAGGTGGGCGATGTGGTGGCGCAGCCCGGTGTCGCCGTTGGCCTTCCGAGCGTGTTCCAGGGCGTCAAGGATCTCTGTGAGCGCCCGGTCTCCGATGGCGTGGAAGTGCAGCTGGAATCCGTGGGCGTCGAGTTGCGTGACGGCACGCTTGAGGCGTTCGGGCTCCACCATGGAGTGGCCGCGGTTGTCCGTGGGGCAGCCGCATTTGTCCAGGTACGGATCGGTGAGCGCGGCCGTCCCGTTCTCGGGGATGCCGTCCTGGACGATCTTGACCGTGCCCGCCGTGAACCGGCCGGCTCGGCCGCGTTCCCTGCGCTCGATCAGCGAGCCAACCTGCTCGAGGCCCCGATCCGGGTCCCACCCCAGGGCGCCGCGTACCCGGGCGGTCAGCAGGCCGGAGCGTGCCCCGTCGAGGTATACGTCGAGGGGGTCGGGCTGGCCGCCGTACGAACCGACAAAGGCGTCCTGCCAGGCAGTGATGCCCAGAGCATGGAGGTGGCGCTGCCCGGTAGCGAGAGCGGCCCGCAGGTCGTCCATGGTCGGCTCCGGGAGGAACCGTGCCACCAGCTCCATGGCCTGCTCGTGGAGGACCCCGGAGGGGCGGCCGTTCGCGTCGCGTTCGATCCGGCCGCCCGCGGGATCGTCGGTGCGCTCGTCGATGCCGGCCAGTTCCAGGGCGCGGCTGTTGACCCAGGCGCTGTGGACGTCACGTACGGAGAGGTAGACCGGCCTGTCGCCGACCACGCTGTCCAGCAGCTCCCTGGTGGGCATGGCGGTGCCGAAGGCGGTGAAGGTCCAGCCTCCACCCCTGATCCAGGACCGTTCGGGGTGGCTCGCCGCATAATCCGCGACGACCGCGAGACAGTCGTCGGCGCTCCGGGCAGAGCCCAGGTCGCAGTCAAGGAGCTGGAGGCCGGCGAAGACGGGGTGGACGTGGGCGTCCTGGAAGCCGGGAAGCAGGAGCTTGCCCTGGAGGTCGACGACTTCGGTCCGCGATCCGATGAGGTCCCGTACATCACTTTCCTGACCGACGGCGACGATGCGGCCCTCGCGGACCGCCACCGCGGTGCACCAGGGACGCGCGGCGTCCACGGTGTGGACGGGGCCTCCGAGGAAGACGGTTTGAGCGTGCATGAGGTGTGGCTCTTTTCGGTTCTCGGGGTCATGCGTCGGTGTCGGCGGCCGCGACGGCACCGTGCCCGCGTCGAAGGCGGCTGACGACCGCCACGAGGAGCAGGGCGGCGAACGGCAGGGTGACGGCGAAGGCGTTGACGGCTCCCGTGCTGCCGGTCATGAGCGCGACATTGTCGATGAGCAGGTACGTCACCGTCCCGAGCAGGAGTGCGGAGGCGGAGGACACCGCGACGATCCAGCGGTCGCGCGAGGACTGCTGCCTGCGCCAGAAGAAGACGACGACGGCTACCGCGGTCAGGGTCATCAGCACGATGATGCCGAGGACACCGGGCGTGCTCATCCAGACCGTCATGTTCGTGTAGGGGTCGAGGCCCACTGCGGTGAACAGGAAGACCGCGCCGACGGTGATGATGGCCTGCAGGTTGCCGTTGTTCGGGGAGCGGTACACGGGATGCACGCGCGACATCCTCTTGGGCAGCATGCCCTCGCTGGACATGCTGTGCCCGTAGCGGCTGATGGCGTTGAAGTAGGCCAGGCCGGAGGCGATGCTGCTGGTGACCATCAGGATCTGCGTCACATCGCCGGCCCAGGTACCGACGTAGCGTTCGGCGACCAGGTAGACCATGTCCGTCGGGTGGTCACCGGCCGCCGTCGCGATGGCCGAGTCACCGAAAGCCTGGACGATGGCCCAGCTGACGAAGCAGTAGAAGACGGCCAGAAAGCTCAGGGAGACGTATGCGGCGCGGGGGAGGGTGCGCTCGGGGTTCCTGGTCTCCGCTCGGTAGATCGCGGTGTACTCGATACCGAGGAAGGCACCGAACCAGACGACGGACGACGCCGCCATGCCGGAGGTGAAGACGTTCGACGGGGCGAACGAACCGGCGTGGATGCCCTCGCTGCTGCCTCCCTCGACCAGCACGCACACGGCGATGACGGCGAGGATGCCGATCTCGGCGAACAGCAGGACTCCCAGGACCTTCGTGCCGATGTCGATGCCCCGCCGCCCCAGGTACCAGACGATCACCTGGAGGGCGACAGCGATGATCGCCCAGTGGACGTGGAGGCCGAAGAAGTTGTCGATCAGTGACTGGGTGACCGTGGCCAGAATGCCCATCGCGCCCACCTGGATCGCCAGGTAGGAGATCAGCGCCACCGCGGCGGCCCCGCGGCCCAGGTCCTTGCCCAGCCCGCGCTCGACGTAGGCGTAGAACGTGCCCGGGCGGTGCATGTACCGGCTCATCGCCATGAAACCGGCGACGAAGGTGGCGAGCACCAGGCCGGCGAGCACGAACCCGGCCGGGGCACCGAGCCCGCCGACCATGTAGCCCAGGGGGCCGTAGCCGGCCAGGAGATTCAGCGGGGCGGCGGCTGAGATGACGAGGAAGGCCACCGCGGTCACACCGAGCACACCCGGTTTGAGGGTGTGGGCGTGACCCTCCGTGCTGCCACGCTCGGAGTTCGTTTCGATGGTGCCGTCGGCAGTCGGTGGCATCGGGGGTTCCCTTCGGGCAGGTATGCGGACAAACCGGAAGGCAGAGCAAGTGACGGGGTATGGGGGTCCACCCGGTGTCCGGCTGTGCCTGCTGATGGCGGCGGGACGGCCACGCGAGGGCAATGGAGTGACGGCATGGGGGCCGCGGAGACGACGGAGCGTGACGACAACCCCGCTTTAACATGACGGTGTCATAAAAACCCGGGGCTGGGTCGGCGTCAAGAGGGTGAATGCAAAAATGGCGACCACCGACCTCCGGCACGGCTCTGACCAGCACCGGAGCAGGGCATTCGCAACAGTCGCCGAGTCAGGCGTAACACAGGAGGAAGCGTGCCCAAGATCGTCGACCACGGCGAGCGCAAGAAGGATCTCGCCCGCGCCCTGTGGGCGGTGGTGGAACGCGAGGGCATCGAGGGGGCCACGATCCGCTCCGTGGCCGCTGAGGCAGGGTGGACGCGGGGCGTGGTCGCCCACTACTTCCGCGACCGTGACGACTTGCTCCTCTTCGCCTACAGGCTGGCCCTCCAGCGCGAGCAGGAGCTGGGCCCGACATCAGAGACACCCCCGCTCGAACGCCTCGTGGGCGTTCTTCTCCGCGCGCTCCCCGTGGATGCCCAGTCGCGACTGGACTTCAAGATCTGGCTCGGGTTCATGGGGCGAGTGGCGGACCATCCGGCGCTCGCCGAGGCGGTACTGGAGGAGCACCAGGACTACCACGGCCGGATACGGGGGCTGGTCGAGTCCTGCATCGAGGAAGGAATCCTTGCCCCGCCCTGGGAGGCGGCCCGCGCGGCCTTGACCCTGGCCACATTCGTCGACGGCCTCGGCGTCATGGCCGCCCTGGACCCGTCCACCTACTCCTCCGCCCGGCTGGAGCAGGAGGTGCGGGACTTCCTCCAGAGCTGGAGTCCGCACGGAACGGCCACGCGGGACGCGTCCCTGCCCTCGCCTTCCGGCTCGGATGCAGCGGGTCCCGAGGTCCGCGACTGATCCCTGCCGACCGCAGGTGAACCGCCGCACCCCAGGGCACACGTCCAAAACGCTGGTGCACCGAACCAGATTGCAAAATTCCCTGGTTTCGAAGTGTAGTGTGCGGACCCCCTCGGGGGTCCTACACGCGGAGGTATTGCTCATGCCACGGCAGCACGATGACCGGAGCGCCGATCCGGAGACCCCCAGATCCGGGGCGGCACTTGACCCCGTGGACGAGAAGTTGATCAGACTTCTCACGGCGAACGGGAGGGCCGGGTATGCGGAACTGGGCGCCGGTGTGGACCTGTCGGGGGACGCGGTCCGTGAGCGGCTCAAACGCCTGATCGCAGAAGACGTCATCCAGGTGGTGGGGAGCGTCCCCGCCCCCCTGCTCGGGCTGGAGAGCTTCGCACTGCTCGGGATCACGGTGAGCGGCCCGGCCCTGCCCATCGCTCGCGCGCTGAACGCTCTTCCGGCAGCCGATCTCGTCGTACAGACGGCCGGAGTGTTCGACATCGTCGCCGAGCTGGTGGCCCGGGATGACCGCGACCTGCTGCGGATCCTCGACGAGTCGGTCCGCACGCTGCCCGGTGTCGCCCAGTGCCTGACCATGCAGTACCTCTCCGTGGAGAAGTACGAGCCCGCCGGGTCGCATCACGCTCTCCTCGGCGGCGCGCGGCAACACCCCCCGGTCCCCCGTCGTTCCGCCGATGAACTCGACGAGGCCGACAGGGCGCTGATCCGGGTACTGCAGCGGGACGGGCGCGCCAGCTACCGCCAACTCGCCGAGGAGTCGGGCGTCCCGTACGCCCAAGCGCGCCGGCGGGTGCTGCGCCTCCTCGACAACGGCCTCGTGCAGATCGTCACCATCACCAACCAACTCCGCTACGGCCATCGGGTGCAGGCCGGCGTGGGAGTGCGCGTGCAGGGCCCCCTGCCCGAGGTCGTGGAGCGACTGCGTCAGGTGCCGGAGATCGATGTCGTGGCCGCCACGATCGGCCCCTACGACCTCCTGCTGGAGGTGAGTTGCGCCGACAGGGCCGATCTGTACCGCCTGACCGGGAGCGTCCTGCGCGGCATCCCGGGGGTGCTGACCACGGAGACCTTCAACTACATCGACATCCACAAGCTTCCGTACACCTGGTCCGCCCTGTAGGACCCCGTGAGAAAAAGGCTTCCACGGCGAGGTAGATCTGCAAAATTACCGCCTTAAGATGCATGCACTCGTTAGATTCCCTTGCCGAACCAGTCTCCTCATGTCATCGTGAGGGTGTCCGGCGCTGCCGTGCCCCTACGGCGCAGCAGTGAGTTGCCGCGGGTTCGTAAGGGGAAGTCGATGACCAGGTCACGCACCGTCGTGGTCACCGGAGGGGCGTCGGGCATCGGTGAAGCCGTCGTCCGTCGTTTCACGGCGCTGGGGGACGAGGTCATCGTTCTCGACCGCAGGAAGCCGGGCTCCCCGGTTCACTTCGTCGAGACCGATCTGAACGACTGCTCGTCGATCGACAGGGCCGTGGACGCGCTGGACCGGCCTGCCGATGTCCTGTGCAACGTGGCCGGGGTCTCCGGAGCCTCCCCGGTCCCGCTGATCCTCGGCGTCAACTTCTTCGGGCTGCGCCACCTGACCGACCGGCTGGTGCCGCGCATGAACGAGGGCGGCGCCGTCGTCAGCGTGGCGTCCACCGCCGGCTGGTACTGGCGCGATCACCTCGCCGAGGTGACCCGGCTGATCGAAACGCCGGACTTCCGTAGCGGCGTCGACACAGGCGCCGCTCTGCTCCGCGACGGCAAGGACGCCTATGCGCGCAGCAAGGAGGCCCTCATCGTGTGGACCTCCCTCGCCGCCCAGCGCTACCGCGGTCACGTGCGCCTCAACACCGTGAGTCCGGGTGCGGTCGAGACTCCCCTCCTGCCCTCGTTCTACGCGTCGATGGGACACGCGGAGCTGGACCCCCTGACGGAACTCGCCGGTGGGCGCAACGGGCGTCCTGAGGAGATCGCCGCTGTCGTCGAGTTCCTGGCCAGTGCGCAGGCCACGTGGGTCAACGGCACCGATGTCGTGGCCGACGCAGGAGCCGAGATGGCGTTCGCGCTTCGTCAGAACTCCGCCGCCTGACCGGTGGAGTGTCCGGGCGTTCGCCGGCGGACGATCAGAAAGAAAGTGAGACACGGGTCATGAGCACCAGCATTGCCGGAGACCGACCGGTGAGTCCGCAAGAGCAGGCGTCGAGTGCCGGGGACCGGCGAGTGAGGATCGCCGGCCGGCGTGAGGCGGCCGAGGGCGTGGTGGAGCTGACCCTCGTACCGGCCGAAACGGCCGACGGGCCGTTCGAGGCATGGGAGCCCGGCGCGCACATCGACCTCGTCCTGCCGTCGGGAACGGTCAGGCAGTACTCCCTGTGCGGGACCGGGGAACGCTCCGACGAGTACGTCGTGGCCGTGCTCCGGGAGCCGGATGGCCGAGGCGGCTCCGCCGAAGTCCACGACCGGCTCACCGAGGGCTCACTGCTGTCCATACGCGGACCTCGCAACCACTTCCGCCTGGCCGAGGCCGACCGGTATCTCTTCCTGGCCGGCGGCATCGGTGTCACTCCGATCCTGGCGATGGTGCGGCGAGCCGCCGCCGCGGGGACTCCCTGGACGCTCATCTACGGCGGGCGGACCCGGTCGTCCATGGCCTACACGGCCGAACTCTCCGAACTGGCCGCCTCCTCCGGGGGCGAGGTGGCGCTGGTGCCGCAGGACGAGCTGGGGCATCCGGACTTCGCCGCCGCCTTCGCCGACCTGCCCGAGGGAACCGCGGTCTACGCGTGCGGTCCCGAGCCGATGCTCCAGGCCGCCGAGACACTCAGCGAAACATTGCTGCCCGCCGGCACGCTCCACCTGGAGCGCTTCGGTGCCAAGCCCGTGCCCGACGGCGAGCGAACCGACACCGACACCTCGTTCGAGGTCGAACTCGCACGCTCCGCACGGACCCTGACCGTGCCGGCGGACAAGCGGCTGATCGACGTGGTCCGAGAAGTCGTGCCGCAGGTCCCCTTCTCCTGCGAGGAGGGCTACTGCGGCTCCTGCGAGACGGCCGTCCTCGACGGCACGCCCGACCACCGCGACCAGGTCCTCACCCCGGAGGAGCGCGACAGCAACGAGACGATGATGATCTGCGTCGGCCGCTGCCTGTCCCGCAAGCTCGTCCTCGACCTCTGAGCCGTTCGGCACCCCTCCCTTCCCACAGCCAGCAGAACAGGCCGAACCTCATGCATGACATCGACACACCCACCAACCCGGCCCTGCCGGAGTTCTGGACACAACCGGATCCGCAGGCGGCGTTCGCCGCGATGCGCCGGGAAGGCGCCGTGCACTGGCACGACGAGCCGTCCTCCTCCTGGTTCCCCGAGGGCGGCCGGGGGTTCTGGTCGGTGGTCCGCTACCAGGAACTGGTCGAGGTCAGCCGCGACCAGGACACCTTCACCTCCGCTCACGGCACCGAGATCGTCGACATGACGCCCGAGATGGTCCACATCTTCGGTGGGATGCTCAACATGAGCGGCGCCGCGCACTCCCACCACCGGGCCATCGTCAACCGGGTCCTCACCCCCCGTACCGTCGAGGCCCTCAGCGACACGATCCGCGCACACGCCCGCCGGTGCATCGACCGCGTCGCCGACAAGGGCTCGTGCGACTTCATGCAGGACATCGTCGGTGACTTCCCGGCGCAGATCATCTGCGAGCTGCTCGGCGTCCCCGCCGACGACCGGCCCCGGCTCGTCGCGCTCACCGGCACCGCACTGTCCGCGTACGGCACCGCCGAGGCTTACGACGCCATGCTGGAGATCATCGCCTACGCCGAGGAACTGGTCGCGCGGGCACGGGAACAGGTCGACGACTCGGCCTCGTTCCTGCGACGCCTGCTGGCCGCCGAGGTCGACGGGCAGCGGATGAGCGACCACGAGATCGCGGTGTTCTTCGCCCTGTTGGTGACCGCCGGCATCGAAACGACGGCGACCAGCATCGGGCAGGGCATGTACGCCCTGTCGCTCCACCCCGAACAGCGGCGTAGCTGGCAGGGGGACTTCCATCGGCTCGCGCCACGCGCGGTGGAGGAGATCGTCCGCTGGGCGACCCCGGTGATGTACTTCCGGCGCACCGCGACCCGGGACACGCAGATCGCCGGGCAGCCGATCGCCAAGGGCGACAAGGTCGTGCTCTGGTACACCTCCGCGAACCGCGACGAGCGCGCGTTCGAACGGGCCGGTGAGCTCGACTTCGAACGGCCGGAGGAGCAGCACGTGGCTTTCGGCGGCGGTGGCCCCCACTTCTGCCTGGGGGCGGTACTGGCCCGCAAGGAGATGACGATCTTCTTCGAGGAACTGTTCGCCCGTCTGCCGGACATCGAGGTCAGCGGCGAACCGGTGCGCCTGCACTCCAACTTCGTCAACGGCCTGGCCTCCCTCCCGGTGAGGTTCAGCCCGGCATGAGCGTGCTCCTTCCCCGGACCGTGCTGGCGGTGCCCGCCTCCTCCGGGCGGTTCCTGCACAAGGCCCGGACCTCCACCGCCTCGGTCCTGATGGTCGACCTCGAAGACGGCGTCGCCGCCACTGGCAAGGACGCAGCGCGCTCGCTGGTACGCACGTCGGCACGCCCGCTCGCCTCGGCACGACGACCGCTTTGGCTGCGCGTCAACGCGGTCGGTTCAACACACCTGGCCGCAGACCTCACCCTCGCGAACACGCAGAGAGAACACCTCGACGCCCTCGTGCTGCCCAAAGCCACCCCCGACACTGTGCGCGAGATCGCGGCCCGCACGGACCTGCCGCTCGTGGCGCTCGTCGAAAGCCCCGACGGAGTCGAGGACGCCCGCGCCATCGCTGCCCACCCGGCCGTACGGGCCGTGATGTTCGGCGAGCTGGACTACCGTGCGGCACTCGCCGCGGCGGGCGGGCTCCATGCCCAGGACACCTCCTGGGCCCAGGCGCGGATCGTGAACGCGGCGGCCTGCGCCGCCGTCCCGGCGATTGCCGGTCCCACCACCGCTGTCGGGGACGAGCCCCGGCTCCGGGCCGACTGCCAACGACAGAGCGGCCTCGGCTTCACCGGCAAACTCTGTATCCATCCAGCTCAACTCGAGCACGTACAACGGGCGTTCGCTCCCTCGGCCGACATGGTCGCCTGGGCACGCCGGGTGACGACCGCCGCGGCCGACGCACCCGCCGACGGCGCGATCGCCGTGGACGGATCCATGGTCGACAAACCCGTCGTCGACCACGCCCGCCGCATCCTCGCGGAAGGCCGGCAATGAGCGAACAGAACACAGCCCTCCCCTGGGACGGGCCCTACGGCGACGACTTCGTCATCGGTGAACCCCTGCCCAGCGCGCCGGCCATCACCGTCGACGAGGGCACCGCCGCCCTGTACCAGGCCCTCAGCGGTGACCCGGCCCGGCTCTCCCTCAGTACACCGCTGTCGCACGCGGTCACCGGCGCGGACGCGCGAGTGGTGAACTCGGCGCTCGCCCTGCAGGTCGCCATCGGTCAGTCGACCGTCGCAACGAAGATCGTCATCGCCAACCTCTTCTACCGCGACGTCACCTTGCACCGACAGGTGCACATCGGAACGACGGTGACCTCGACCGTCACCCCCGTCGCCCGTGCCTTCACACGCGACAACGGCAAGGGCAGACGGGCCAAGGTCCTGCTCTCCGTCGAGACGCGTGACGAGCACGGCGCCCTGGTCGCCTCTCTGGAGCGTCTGGCCCTGCTGCCCCTGCGCGACCAGGGCCGCCTGGAAGAGGCCGGAGACATCGGCAGTGCCGACTCCACCCGCCCCCTCGCGGACTTCCTGCCCGCCGTGCCCGGGCACTGGGATCTCGCCCGGCTGTCGCGAGCTCCGCTGCCCGCCGAGGGCTTCCAGGCGGCCGATCCGCTGCGCGACTCGATCAGCGGCGCCCTGGACCTCGTACGCCTGACCCAGAACCAAGCCGCCGCCCATCGCGATCCCGCCCGCGGGCAGCGAGGCCGGCGGCTGGTCTACGGCGGTCACACCGTCGCTCTCGCCCAGGCGTCACTGTCCCGGCTGGTACCGGGGCTGGCAGCGGTCGTCGGCTGGCGCTCGTGCGACCACCTCGCCCCCTGTTTCGAAGACGACCTGCTGTCGTTCGACCTGACCGTCGAAGACATCCTGCCGGTCACTGACGGTGCGCTCATCGGCTTCCGGCTCCGGGGACGGACCCTGCGACCCGAGGCCGAGCCGGTGGACGTCCTCGACTTCCGCCCTGTGGCGCTGGTCGCCGGCACTTCTGGAGGGACCCATGTCTGACGGACTCCACTTGCTCGACGGCATCCGTGTGGTGTCGCTGGAGCAGTTCATCGCCGCCCCGTACTGCACGCAGATGCTGGCCGACGCCGGCGCGGAAGTGATCAAGGTGGAACGGCCGGGATCCGGGGACCCCCGTCGCTGGTACGACCCCAAGGTCGGACCCGACGACGACTACATCAGCGGCGGCTTCGCCTCGTACAACCGCGGCAAGAAGTCCGTCGAGCTGGACCTGGGCGCCGAGGACGACCGGGAGGTCTTCGACCAACTCCTCGGGACGGCCGACGTCCTGGTCAGCAACCTGCGCCCGGGCTCACTCGCCCGGCAGGGGCTGGCACCCGATGTGCTGCGCGAGCGCCACCCCCGCCTGGTGATCTGCGAGATCTCCGGCTTCGGCACGACCGGCGGGCCGTACGCGCGGTGGCCGGCCTTCGACTCGGTCATCCAGGGCATGAGCGGCCTGTCCAGCCTCATCGGTGAGCAGGACGGCCCGCCCGGCCTGGCCCCGATGGGCACGATGGACCTGATGTCCGGCATCTACGGCACCATCGGCATCCTCACCGCTCTCGTCGGAAGGGCCGCCACCGGGCAGGGCTCCCACGTCGACGCCGCCATGTACGACATCGGCGCGGCCTTCCTGGAACGCCCCCTGACGCTGCACGAGTACACCGGTGAGGTGCCCACGCGCGGCATCGACCGCTTCAGCCCGGTCGGTGCCTTCCGGGCCGGCGACGGAGCGTGGGTGTCCATCGTCATCCCCACCGACGAGATGTGGCGGCGCTGCTGCGCCGCGCTGGGGAATCCGGAGCTGGAGGCGGACCCCGAGCTCGATACCACCCTCAAGCGCGCGGAACACATGGCGGACCGCATCGTCCCGCTGCTGGAGGAGTGGGCCAAGGACATGGACCGCCACGAGGCGGCGGCGGCGCTGCGTGCCGCGGGTCAGCCGGCCGGAGTCGTGCAGACCGTCGCCGACGTCCGCGCCTGTGCACAGCTCGCCCACCGCGGCCTGTTCGCCCCCATCGACGACGCGCGCGCCCGGCGCCCGGACGGATCGGTTCTCAGCCTGCCACGCCTGCCCCTGCTCTTCGACGGCCAGGGAGCACGACCGGGGCCGGTGCCCCGACTCGGCTCCGACAACGACGAGTTCCGCCCGAACCATCCCGCAGAGGTGTCCTCGTGATCCCCACCACTCCCACCGACCTCTTCATAGACGGGACCTGGCGGAAGGCCGCGAACGCCGGCACCTTCCAGGTGGAGGACCCCGCCACCCAACAGGTCATCGCCGAAGTCGCCGACGCGGACGTCGAGGACGCCAAGGCAGCCGCCGCGGCAGCCGCCGCCGCGCTCCCGGCCTGGAGCCGGCGTCCTCCCCGCGAACGCGCTGAGATCCTGCGCCGTGCCTACGAGTTGACCATCGGCGCGAAGGATCAGCTCGCGGCGCTCATCACCGCCGAGAACGGCAAGGCCCGCGCGGATGCCGAGGCAGAAGTCGTCTACGCGGCGGAGTTCTTCCGCTGGTACAGCGAGGAAGCGGTCCGGATCGACGGTCACCTCAGCCTGTCGCCGGCCGGTGACAAGCGCATCATCGAGATCTCGCAGCCGGTCGGTGTGTCCCTGCTGCTCACTCCGTGGAACCTGCCGGCCGCCATGGTCACGCGAAAGGTCGCACCCGCGCTCGCCGCGGGCTGCTCGGTCGTCGTCAAACCGTCCTGGCAGACACCGCTGACCGCGCTGTTCCTGGCCGGGCTGCTCGCCGAAGCAGGCGTTCCCGCCGGAGTGGTCAATGTCGTACCGACCTCCCGTGACGTCACAGTGACCGCCGAGCTGGTCGCCGACGGCCCGGTGCGGGCCCTGTCCTTCACCGGATCCACCCGGGTCGGCAGCGCCCTGCTCGCGCAGGCCGCCGAGCGCGTGCTGAAGACGTCCATGGAGCTGGGCGGCAACGCCCCGTTCCTCGTCTTCGAGGACGCGGACATCGACGCGGCGGTCGCCGGAGCACTGGTCGCCAAGATGCGTCACAATGCCGAGGCGTGCACCGCCGCCAACCGCTTCTACGTGCACAGATCCGTGCACGACGCGTTCGTCACCCGCCTCGCCGACGGCCTCTCCGCCCTGGAGGTCGGGCCCGGCACCGTTCCCTCCGTGCAAGTGGGCCCACTGGCATCCGCATCCGCGCGCGACACGCTGGCCGAGGCGGTGCAGTCCGCCGTGGACTCGGGAGGCAGGGTCGTCCTGGGTGGCAGCGCTCCAGATGGCACGGGCTACTACTTCCCACCCACCCTGATCGACGACGTCCCGCCGACCGCCCCCGTGCTCGGCCACGAACTGTTCGGTCCGGTCGCCCCCATCGTCTCCTTCGACACCGAGGACGAGGCGATCAGCATGGCCAACAGCACCGAGATGGGGCTGGGCTCGTACGTCTACACGCAGGATCTGCGTCGTGGACTCGGTGTGGCGGAGCGGCTGGAGTCGGGCATGGTCGGCCTGAACACCGGGGTCTTCTCCGACCCCGCGGCTCCGTTCGGCGGAATCAAGCAGAGCGGCATCGGCCGCGAAGGCGGTCGCCACGGCATTCACGAGTTCCTGGAGACCAAGTACATCGCCACCCAGTGGTGACGGCCATGACTCCGTCATCGACACCGGAGAGTGAACAGCCATGACCACCCGTCTCGCGCCTGTCGTGCGCGACAACCTCCTGGCCTCCACCCGCGCCTGGCTGGAGAAGCCGCCGCTGGAGCCGTTCATCGGCGGTTCCTTCCGCACTGCCCGCTCCGACGACGTCATCCCGGTGATCGACCCGGGCACCGGACTGACTCTCACCGAGTACGCCGCCGCATCCGCCCAGGACGTGAACGACGCCGTGGCGGCCGCTCGCACCGCCTTCGACGACGGCCGCTGGAGTGAACTCGACCCCGAGCAGCGGGAGTCCGAGCTGCGCCTCCTGGCCGACCTCCTCGAAGGGACCACGGAGACCGTCGCCCAGCTCGAAGCGCTGGACACGGGCAAGACCCTGGCCGAGGCCCGACTGGACGTCGACGAGGCCGTCGCCGTGCTGCGCTACTACGCGGGTTGGGCCACGAAGGTAGAGGGTGCTGTCTATCCCGCACCCCGCAGTTTCCTGGCGACCGGAACCCGCGAGCCGCTCGGGGTGTGCGCGGCGATCACGCCCTGGAACTATCCGCTGCCCATCCTGATGTACAAGCTCGCGCCCGCACTCGCCTTCGGCAATACATTCGTCGCCAAGCCGTCGGAACAGACGGTGCTGTCGACCGCGTACTTCGCCCAGTTGTGCGCACAGACCGGCATCCCGGACGGTGTGGTCAATGTCGTACCCGGTGCCGGCGCGACCGGTGCGGCCCTCACCGCGGCCGAAGGCGTCGCCAAGATCGCCTTCACCGGCTCGACCCGCACCGGCCAGTCGGTCATGCGCGCCGCCGCCACCACGACGACCAGGGTGAGCCTGGAACTCGGCGGCAAGAGCCCACAGATCGTCTTCGCGGACGCCGACATGGACGCGGCCGTCGAGGGCGTGATGGCCGGCATCTGGACCAACGCCGGCCAGGTGTGTGTCGCCGGCAGCCGCCTGCTGGTCGACCGCCGCGTCCACGACGAATTCGTCACCGAACTCCTGCGGAGGACGGCGGACGCGACCTCACTCGGCCACGGTCTGGCACCCGGCACGACGCTGGGCCCGCTCATCTCGGCCAAGCAGCGTGACCATGTCGTCACGCTGGTGGAGAAGGCCGCCGCGGAGGGCGCCCACGTGCAAACCGCGTGCTCGCTGCCGGCGGAGGACGGCTTCTTCGTCGCACCGACCCTGGTCACCGGTGTCCGCCCAGGCCAGACCGTCGAGCGGGAGGAGGTGTTCGGGCCCGTCCTGAGTGTGCTGCCCTTCAACGACGAGGCAGAGGCGATCCGCCTCGCCAACGGCACCGCCTACGGCCTGGCCTCCTCCGTGTGGAGCAAGGACGTCTCCCGGGTGCACCGCGTCGCCCGCGGCCTGCGCGCCGGCACGGTCTGGGCCAATACCTACGGCATCTTCCACCCGACGTTGCCCTTCGGCGGCGTGAAGGCGTCCGGATTCGGCCGTGAGCTCGGCTCGGCCGCCGTCGACCACTACACCGAACTCAAGACCACCGTGATCGGTCTGTAGGCCCCCCGGCAGTCGGCCACCTGTCGTCACCAGCGCACCTGGCCCCCCCGCGCACACCCGCACCCTGCATCCCCACGACACGAAGGACAGCGCAGTGAGCCTCCCCCTGCCCTCGCAGCCACGGGTCCACCTCGACCAAGTGGTCGGCCAGGTCGACTTCACCCAGGTCCCCCGCTTCGCCGGACCCACCACCTTCGCCTCTCTTCCCCGCCCCCACGAGACCGGAGACCTGGACGTCGCGGTCGTCGGCGTGCCCTTCGACGCAGGTGTGAGCTACCGCCCCGGCGCCCGCTTCGGCCCACAGCACATCCGCATCAGCTCCCGTCTGCTGCGGCCGTACAACCCGGAGGCCGACGCCTGGCCCTTCCTCGGCCAGCAGGTGGTCGACCTCGGCGACATCGCCGCCCACCCATACGACATCCCGGCCGCGATCACGGCCATCGAGGACGGCACCCGCGCCGTCCTCGACCGCGCCGGGAAGCTGCTCGTCCTCGGCGGCGACCACACCATCGCCCTGCCCGTCCTGCGGGCCCTGCACGCCCAGCACGGGCCGGTCTCCGTCCTGCACTTCGACGCACACCTCGACACGTGGGACACCTACTTCAACTCGCCCTACCTGCACGGCACCCCCTTCCGCAGAGCCGCCGAGGAAGGACTGCTCGACCCCGAGGGCTGCATGCACGTCGGCATCCGCGGCGGCCTGTACGGCCCGGGTGACATGAAGCAGGACCGCGCCCTCGGATTCACGCCCATCCGCTGCGAGGAGATCGAGGACATAGGCGTGCGGGGCACCGTCGAGCGGATGCGCGCCCGCCTCCAGGACCGCCCGGTCTACATCTCGGTCGACATCGACGTCCTGGATCCCGCGTTCGCACCGGGCACCGGTACGCCGGAGTCCGGCGGGCTCACTTCCCGCGAACTGCTCATGATGCTGCGCGCGACGAGTGGGCTGAATGTCGTGGGCGCGGACATCGTCGAAGTGGCCCCCGCCTATGACCACGCCGAGATCACCGGCGTGGCCGCCGCCCACGTCGGTTACGAACTCCTCTCCGCCTGGGCGCCGAAGCCGACACCCGGGCAAGCGCCCGACACCACGCGCGGAGCCTGACTGCGGCCGGCTCGGCAACCCTGCGAGGGCTCGGGCGGGTCGTAGAGGTTCAACAGGTAGGACTTGACAGGGAACGGACCTGGTCAGCACATGCCACTTGGGATGCGCAGGACGTTGGTGACGGCGCGTAGTGCTGGGCAAGGTCGGTGGCGAGGGCGCGGAGGTGAGCCCTGGCTTCGGTGGGGCCGTGCACAGTGATGGCGCTCCCGAACGGCAGTAGTGCTCGCACGTCCTCCAGACAGCGGAAGCGGATCGTCACCTTGTGGCCGGTGGCGGATGCCTCATGGTCGTCCCGGACGAGTCGTTGGCCAAAGATCCGTCGCGCTCGCTCGATCTGGGCTTGGTCGATGGTGGCGCTGACCTCGATCGTGTGGTGGTGTTCCCACTGATCAACGAGCGCCGCTGCGACGGTGGCCAGGGTCTGGTGCTCGCGGATCCGCCGCGGCTGGTCGACTTCTTGGCACGTCGTGATCCGTTCGAGTCGGTACATCTGCGGCACTTGGGCACAGTCGGCGACGAGGTACCAGATGCCGGCCTTGGCCAACAGCCCGTAGGGATCCACGACCAGGTCGCGTGGGCCCGGCTCGCGTGGACTGTCGTACTCGATCCGTAGCCGGCGGCCTCGCCGCACTGAGCCGATCAGCGAAGCCGGAGTCGTGCCGGAAGCTCGTGTCCGGAGCCAGGGGCGGCTGTCCACGTGCACCACGTCGGTGAGCGGCAGGAGTTCATGAACTCGACGTGACCGAGTAGCGACGATCTTGGAGAGCGCGCGCCGGCTTTCGACCGATGCGTCGAGCTCCCGTCGTTGCTTCTCATCCAGCCCGGTCAGCGAGAGGTGATCACGCTCGCCCGGCGTGAGTCGCGTGAGATCGAGCCCGGACCCGGGCAGCATGCTCACGCCTCCGACGCGGCCCCGTTGGGCGGTCACCGGCAGACCGGCGTCGCGGAGCCAGTTCAGGTCCCGGGTGATGGTTCGAAGGGACACCCCGAGCGCCGAGGCAAGTTCCTGTGTGGTCACCGCGTCCCTCGATTCGAGGAGCAGCATCAGGCTGAAAAAGCGGTCTGGGGTCACAGCCCAAGTTTTTCAGGAATTACGACACGATACGGCGCATATTCCGGTCAGGCTGGTGGCTGCGTACCTACGACCTGCGAGAAGGAACATCCATGACCACATCAGTCGTGTCCATCGTCTATGTGAACGACGCGCCCGCCGCGGCCCGTTTCTACGGCGGCCTCCTTGGCATGAGCCCCTCGTTCGAGACTCCGGGATACATCACCTTCAGCCTCGGGCCGGGCGCTGACCTCGCGCTGTGGTCTGGCCGGTTCGAGGATCTGTCACCGGACGTCCCGCGTACCAGTGAGGTGTGCCTGGCCGTCGGCGGTGGGCCCGACGAGGTCGACACGATCTTCGAGCAGTGGCAGTCCAAGGGCGTCACGATCCTGCAGCAGCCTCATGACGCGGGGTTCGGACCGACCTTCCTCGCGGCCGATCCTGACGGGAACCGTATCCGCGTCGCACCGCGGGACTGAGAGGCCACCACACGGCAGGCGCCCACGACAGGTGTCGCGCCCGCCGTCGTCAGGAGCCGCATAGTCACACGGAGTCACACCCTCCGCCGACGCACGACCCCAGCTACCCCGAACCCGACGAGAGCCAAGAGCGCACCGCCCCCGACCCCCGTCCCCAGACGCAGACCAGGTGGACGGAAACCGCAGGTGACACTCGTCGAGGTGCCGTCGAGCGGTACGGCGATCAGCCCGTGGTACTCCTTCGCGGGGACGGCGGCCGCGTCGCCGGAGGCGCAGCGCCAGCCGGCGATCCGGGGCGCGGCGACCACGGCGACGCCCTTGCTGCCCGCGGGGAGCTCGGCCCGGATCGTGCCGCCCGAACCGGAGACGGTCACCTTGGTGGCGCCGGTGGCCTTGAGCCGGTGTACGGCGGTCCGCAGCCGGCCGGTGTCCAGGCAGCCGACCGCCTGGTCCGGCACGACGCCCATCCGGTTCGCGGACAGCTCGATCGTCAGGCGCCCGGAGTCCGGGACCGTGCCGAGCCGCTCCATGGCGGCGATCTTGGTGAGGGGCCGCCAGTCGGCCCGGAACCGGCCGGTCGGCCCCTGGGCGGAGGGGCCGGTGAGCCGTGCGGTGCCCGCGAAGTACGGCGCCCAGAGGTAGACCTCGTTCCCGGCCGGACACCGCGCGGTGATCGTCGCCTTCCCTCCGGTGCGCACGCCCGGCCGCTGGTCGGTGCTGCGGTCGGGCCGCTTCCCGGCGCCGTTGAGGACGGTGATGCGGGGCAGGGTGTAGACGCGGGCGCCCAGCAGGAGTTCCTGGTTGCGGAACGGGGACGGTCCGAAGGCACCGGTCGCGCCGGTCGGCCGTACCGTCACCAGGGGCGGCACGTCCTCGTGGGTCACGGTCACTCCGGTGCCGTCCTGGGGGAACCAGTTCTGGTGCGGGTCCGGCGGGGAGTGCAGCCGGGCGCCGACGGAGAAGATGGCGTCCGTGACCGCGTTGTCCAGGCTCTGCAGGCTGCGGCCGCCCGAGGTCCAGCCGCCGCCGAGCGCGGTGAGGGTGCTGCTGAGCACGGCGGAGGTGTGGCTGCTGTAGTACTGGGCGCCCTGTCCGCCGACCTCCAACGGGTCGTTGCCGACGGTCTGTTCGCGGCCCGGGTCGGTGCGGTAGCGGGGCCAGCCGTCGGCCTGTGCGAGGGCGTCCGCCTGGTCCTGCTGCCGGTCGCCCCAGGGGGCGTAGTCGTCCATGTGCCCGAACCGCATCCGGGTGGCCACGGCGTCGGTGGCGGTGGCCTCGCCCAGCTGCGTCGCGATGAGCAGTACGGCGGCGAGCGCGGCCGGGGCCATACGCAGCACCGGGGTTCTCCGGCCGAGCAGGACCAGTCCGAGCAGCGCGCCCACGGCCGCCGCAAGGAACACCGGCCAGGCGAAGGAACGGACCAGCTGACTGCCGCTCGCGACGGCCGCGATCGACGCGAGGAGTCCGGCCGCGGCTCCCAGGGCCCGCCGGTCGGGAGGGCCGTAGGAGAGCGTGTGCCAGGCCGCGATCACCAGGAGGGCGCAGACCACGAAGGTCTGGCGGTACGAACTGCCCTGCGGCTCGGCGAAGGCGTGCCACATCAGATGGGTCGGGCCCCACTGCATGGAGAGGGTCACCAGGAGCACGAGCAGCGTCCACCCGGCCCGCACCCGGCGGGGGGCGGCCCGGTGGAAGGGCAGGGCGAGGGCGAGCAGCAGTGCCGTGGTGCCGACGAAGAGCGCCGGGGAACCGAAGCTGTACGTCGTCGGCAGCAGCCGGGCCAGCAGGTCCTCCGTGCCCGAGGGCGCGAACTGCGTGAACCGGCCCTCGGAGGCGTGCGCGCTGCCGAAGTACACGACCGTCACCAGGGGTGCGGCCAGGCCCATGCCGAGGGCGAAGGTCAGGACGGCCCGGCCCGCCGCGGTGAGCCTGCGGCGGCGCGGCAGGTCGGTGAGCCACAGCCGCAGCAGGAACACGAGAGCGGCGGCGAGGGTGGCCATGTACGCGGTGTAGAAGTTGGCGATCCAGGCGGCCGTCACGACCAGCACGGCCAGGAGCGGGCGCCGGCCGGTCAGGACCCACTCGCCGACCAGGCACAGCAACGGCAGGGCAATCAGCCCGTCGAGCCACATCAGGTTGTACGACGCGGTCGCCACGGTCCAGCCGCACAGGGCGTAGGACGCGCCCAGCAGGCCCGCCGCCCACCAGCGCCCGGGGCGCAGCCTCAGCAGCAGCCAGGCCATGGCGGCGCCCGCGCACGCGATCTTCAGCACGGTGATCACGTACACCGCGAGGTCGATCTCGTCGCGCGGGAACACCGCCACGAGCAGCGCGAACGGGCTGGTGAGGTAGGTGCCGAGGTCGGGCAGGAAGCTGGTGCCGAATCCCGACTGCCAGTTGACGAGGAGGCCGCCGGTGGCCCGTCCGTGCAGCAGGTCCCACAGGTGGGCGTGGAACGGCACGTACTGGTTGCCCAGGTCGTTGACGTTGCGGGTGCGCGGCCCGAAGGGGTAGCTGCGGGCCACGGCGTCGGCCGCGCAGAGCACGACGACGGTGATCGTCGCCGCCAGCAGGGCGGCCTGCCCCGGGCCGGGGGTCGAACGGCCCGGCCGCCCCGGCACACTCAGGGGCGGCCGCTCACCTATGACGTCGTCCGCGGTCTTCGGTTCGGGCGGGATGGTCGGTCGCACGCCCTGTTGACTGGTCAATTCGAGCCCCCGTCCGGGGTCTTCACCCCAGCGCGTTGTTTCTGCGCCGATTTAGACGGAGGGCCAATCCGGTTGGTTGTACTCCCGCCGATGGCGACGAAATGAATTCCGAGCCACCGAAAAGCGAACGGAAAAGGCGAGGTGTTCGGCGAGCGGGGACTGCTGCCCGTCGGACAGCAGCCCGCCGACCCGTCGGCTACCTCTGCCGGATCCTCAGGAAGGTGACCGAGTTCGCCGGGAAGGTGTACGAGAACGTCCCGGCGACCCCGTCGAAGGTGGACGTGACCGGGGCGACCGCGGTCGACGTCTCGCTGTTCACGGCGTCGGGGGCGGCCGCCAGGGTGGTCACCCGGGCCCTGGAGGCGACCTTGGCGCCGCCCAGGTCGACGGCCGTACGGGCGGCCGAGTCCTGGGCGTTGACGACCTTGACGATCAGGTCACCGGTCTTGTCGTCCTTGGTGACGACCTGGCGGAACGGCTCGGCCGGCTTGTCGTCGGTGAAGCTGCCCCACTCCTGACCGTCGAGGTAGAGGGTCACCTGACGGCCGCGCACCTTGACGTCGATGTCGTAGGCCCGGCCGGTCTCGACCGACCCGGCCTTGGAGATCAGCGTCGACTTGCCGCCGTCCACGGCCTGTTCGACGGCGGACTGGGTGTTGTTCCAGCCGCCGATGTTCCACCAGTAGTAGTTGCCGGTGTCCTTGACGCCGAAGGCGACGAGGAAGCCCTCCTTGCCGGCCTTCTTGGTGGCCTTCACCTTCAGGTCGTAGTCGTGCCAGGACGGGTCGCCGGCCGAGACCATGGTGTTCTCGGCGTTCACGTCCGTCTGCACGTACTGCCCGTCCTGGACGCTCCAGCTGCCCGCGCCGGTGTGGGTCCACTGCGCGGCGCCGGAGGAGAAGTCGTCGGTGAGCAGCGCCCGGCCGTCGGCGTCCGTGACCTTCACGTCGTCGTACGCCGCCGTCGTCGCCCAGGTCGAGAGGCCCACGGCGCCGGTGATCGGGGCGAGCAGCGAGGGCGTGCCGGTGGCCGTGGAGGGCACCACGCGGTCGCCGACGTTGTTCATGAACAGCTTCTGGACCTCGTAGTTGGCGGAGTTCCAGGAGGCGTGGTTGTTGAACCAGATCAGGTCCGGGCGCCACTGGACGTAGTCCTCGTTGGCGAACAGCGGGGCGTAGGAGGCGAGTTTGACGACGTCCGCGTTGCGCTCCAGGCCGGTCATGAACGCGGCCTCGGTCAGGCCGTTCTTGAAGGTGTTGCCCTGGGAGGCGTACTCGCCGAGGAAGACCTTCGGGCCCTTGCGGTCGTAGGAGTCGTAGCGGTCGTTGTTCTGCAGGAACCACTGCGGGCTGTTGTAGTAGTGCTCGTCGACCATGTCGACCTTGGCGTCCTTGTTGAGCTGCCAGGCCGTGTCGAAGGTCGTACCGGAGTCGTCCGGACCGGAGTTGGAGATCACCTGGATCTTCGGGTACTTCGCCTGGATGGCGGCGCGGAACTCCTTGAACCGGGCGAAGAACTCGTTCGGCAGGTTCTCCTCGTTGCCGACCTCGATGTGGGTGAGGTGGAACGGCTTGGCGTGGCCCATCCGGGCGCGCACCTTGCCCCACGTCGAACTCGCCGGTCCGTTGGCGAACTCGATGAGGTCGAGGGTGTCCTGGATGTGGCGCTTGAGCAGTGCCTCGTCGGCGACGGCCTGGTTCTGGCCGCAGCCGGTCACCAGGGCGGGGACGACGGGCAGCGGCATGGCGCCGATGTCCTCGGAGAGGCGGAAGTACTCGTAGTAGCCGAGGCCGTAACTCTGGTTGTAGCCCCAGAAGTTGGAGTTGGTCGCGCGCTGCTCTACCGGGCCGACGGTGTCCTTCCACTGGTAGGAGCGCTTGCGCTGCCAGCCGGAGGCCTCGCTGTAGTCCTCCATGGGCCCCGTGTTCACCAGGCAGCCGCCCGGGAAGCGGACGAAGCCCGGGTGCAGGGCGGCGATCTTCTCGGCGAGGTCCTTGCGCAGGCCGTTGGGTTCGCCGCGGTAGGTGTCGCGCGGGAAGAGGGACACCATGTCGAGGGCGGCCGGGGCCGAGGAGGCCACGGTCAGGCGGCCGTCGCTGCTGGTCCGGGTGGCGGTGAAGGTGGCCTTGTACTTGGCCCAGCCGCTCTTGGTCACGGCCACCTCGCGGGCGGTGGCGAGCGTGCCGTCGGCGTCCCGCAGGGAGACGGTGAGGGCCGTGCCGGCGTCCGCGCGGGCCCACACCGAGAAGTCGTACCTCTTGCCCTCGTCGACGTGGATGCCGGTGTTGTATCCGGCGTTGGTGACGGATGAACCGGCGGTCAGGGAGAGGTAGTTGCGGTTGCGCGCGTTGAGCCGTCCGCCGTCGTTCACGACCTGGGCGGTGCCGTCGACCGTCCACGAGGTCAGCGGGGTGTACGAGGTGTTGTCGGCGGTGGAGTACTCGAAGGACCGGTTCTGTACGAGCTCGGCGTACAGACCGCCGTCGGCGGCGCGGTTGATGTCCTCGAAGAACACGCCGTACATCGTGTCGTCGATCTTCGCGCCCCTGGCGGCCGGGTCGACGGTGATCGCGTAGTCGGTGACGTCCTCGGCGTGGGCGGGGGCGGGGATCAGACCGGCGGCCACCAGGAAGGCGGTGGCGCCGAGACCGAGTCTCCAGCGGGTGCGTGACATGGATGCTCCGCGGCTCTGTCGAAGTGGGGTTCTACCGAAGTCGGTTCGAAATATCAGACAGTGATCAGCACTTCGAACGGCAAGATAGGGAGGGTGATCCGGAGCGTCAACGGGTCGCGCGGTATCGAAAGTGTCGGAAGTGAGGCGGGGATGGGCGAGTTCTGGCCGGTGGCGGACGCGCTGACGTATCTGGCGGGGAGCTGGCGGACCGAGCGAACCGTGCGGGATCTGGCGAGCGGGGACGAGGGGGAGTTCACGGGCACCACCACTTTCGGCCAACTGGAGGGCGGTGGGCTGCTGTCCCGGGAATCGGGCACCTTCGTCTGGCAGGGCGTGCCGCGCCCCGCCGAACGGACCCTGCGCCTCCTGCCGGGCCGGACACCGGGCACGGCGGACGTCCGCTTCTCCGACGGACGCCCTTTCCACGACCTGGACCTGGCCTCCGGCCACCACATCGCCGACCACCCCTGCGCGGCGGACCTCTACCGCGGCGAGTTCACCGTCCTGGACGCGGACCACTGGCGCACGGTGTGGCGGGTCGGGGGCCCGGCGAAGAACCTGGTCCTGACGACGGACTACACCCGCGGGCCGGCGAGCACCCGCACAGCCGGCACACCCACCCCCTGACCACCCGAGACCAACGGCACCTCAACGGGCGGGGCCGGGCCCGGCGGGCAACACGGGCACGTCCCTGCACAAGACGGCGCGCGACCCATCACGCGAAACCGCAACGGCCACCCGCACGAGGGCCGACGCCACGCACCCCATCCCCCCCGGACCGGCACCCGGCCCCACTGGCCCCACACCACCACCGTGAGCTTCCGCGGAACCCCCGCTACGCCCGAGCAGGCTGCGCAGGAACCCCCTCGAAGCGCAGGCTCCACCGGCCGGCCCTGCCGGTCACCGTGGTCGCCGACAGGGGACGTACGTCGATGTTCCAGTACGTCGACGGCGGGGCCTTCAGCGCGTACACCAGCGCGGCCCGGATCACGGCGGGCTCCGCGACGGCGACGACCCTGCCGCCGTCCTCCACCGGCCGGGTGTCGAGCCACTCCCCCACCCGCGAGATGAAGGTCAGGAGCGACTCGCCGCCGTGCGGGGTCGCGCGCGGGTCGGCGAGCCAGGCGTCGACGGACTCGGGTTCGCGGGCCATCGCCTCGCCGAGGGTCAGCCCGCGCCAGCGCCCCATGTCACAGTCGCGCAGGCCGAGTTGGACCAGAGGGGAGTAACCGAGGGCGTCCCCGGTGGCGCGGCTGCGCGGCGTGGGCGAGCAGTACCGCAGCTCGGCCGCCGCGAGCGGCAGCAGATCGTGCGCCACGCGCAGCACCTCGTCCCAGCCGGCCTGGTCGAGCGGACGGTCGTCCTCGAACCGTTCGGCGAGCAGCGAGGAGCTGCGCGCGGCGGCGACGAACGTGACCCGTAGTTGCATGCGGCGATCGTGAGCCGCGAAAGTGCGCAGGTCAAGAGGCGTTACCGGGCGGTTACCCTGGGTGCGCCGCGGCTCACTGCCCGAAGACGAGCGCCATCCACCGGTCCGGCTCGGCGAGCGGGGCGAACCCCAGCTTCTCGTACACTCCGTGGGCGTCGTGGGTGGCGAGCAGGATCCGCCTGAGGCCGTAGGGCCGCAGGTGCTCGCGCACGGATCCGACCAACGCGGTACCTATCCCCTTGCCCCGCGCGCAACGGTCCACGTACACGTCACACAGCCACGCGAAGCTCGCCAGGTCGGTGACCACCCGGGCATAGGCCACCTGATCCCCCGATTCCACCTCGTACACCCCGAAGTTGAGCGATCCCGCGATCGCCCGGTCCTGCTTCTCGCGCGACCGCCCGATCGCCCAGTACGCGTCGGTCGACAGCCAGCGGTGCACGCGCTCCGCGTCGATACGGTCGGGGTCGGTGGAGATCTCGTAGCCCTCGGCGAGGGGCGGGGTGTCGTTCATGCCGGGAGATTCCCAGCTCACGGGCGTCGGCGTCGAACGGTTTTCGCGGTCGGCGCGGGGCGTTGTCAGTGCCGGGTGCGATGCTGCGGACATGAGTTCGTAGCGCTCCTTGAGCCACGCGTAGTCCGCGGCCGTCGTCATCCGGGTCTAGAGGACCTCCTCGCAGGCCGTACGGAGCCGCCGTACGCCCTCCTGGATCTCCTGCGGGCCCGCCACCGCCGCGAAGCTCAGCCGCACATGGCCCGCCGGGGGCTCCGCGCTGAAGTACGGGCGGCCGGGGGTGATCGCGACGCCCGCGCGGAGGGCGGCCGAGGTCAGGGCGGACTCCGTGCCGTCGGGCAGGCGCAGCCACAGGTGGTAGCCGCCCGACGGGATGTGCGGGAGGGCGAGTTCGGGGAGGCCGAGCCGCAGGGCCGTCGTCAAGGTGTCGCGGCGGGCTTTCAACTCCGCCGAGATCGCCCGCAGATGGCGGGGCCAGGCCGGGGAGCCGACGAGTTCCAGGGCCGCCTCCTGGAGCGGGCGGGGCACGAAGAAGGTGTCGACGATCTGGATCGCGCGCAGGCGCTCCAGCACCGGGCCGCGTGCGGCGAGCGCGCTCACCCGGAAGCTCGGCGAGGTCGCCTTGGTCAGCGAGCTGACGTGGACGACGACTCCGTCGGGGTCGTCGGCGGCCAGCGGACGCGGCAGCGGGCCCGCGTCCTCGTGCACGAGCCGTCGTACGAAGTCGTCCTCGACGACGAACGCGCCGGCCTCGCGGGCGATCCGCAGCACCTCGCCCCGGCGTTCGGGGGCCAGCACCGCGCCGGTCGGGTTCTGGAACAGCGGCTGGCAGACGAACACCCGGGCGCCGGTGGCCCGGAAGGCGTCGGCGAGCAGGTCCGGCTTCACTCCGTCCGCGTCCACCGGGACGGGCACGGGGCGCAGGCCGGCGGAGCGCGCGATCGCCAGCATGCCGGGATAGGTGGGCGACTCGACGAGCACCGGCGCCCCGGGCGGGGCCAGTGCCCGCAGTACCGTCGTGAGCGCCGACTGGCCGCCCGCCGTGATCAGCACCTCCGCGGCCGTGACCGCGCCGCCGATGTTCCGCGCGAACCACTCGCGCAGTTCCGGCAGTCCCTCCGTCGGCGGCCGCCCCCAGGCTCCGGGGCGGCGGCCCGCGCGGGCCAGGGCGGCGGACATCGCGCGCTCCGGCTGGAGGGAGGGGTGCAGATAGCCGCCGTTGAACTCGATCACCCCGGGCGGCGGGGCGGCCAGCGAGACCAGGACGCCGGACGCGTCCACCGAGCGCGGTACGAGGTCGGCGGCGCCGTCCGCGCTCAGCGCGACCTCCTGCCACGAGGTGTCCCCGGGCGCGGCGACGGTGGTGCGGGCCGCCGCGCGGAAGGCGCCGGCGCCGGGGCGGGTGACCACCAGCCCCTCGGCGGCGAGCTGGGCGAGGGCGCGGGAGACGGTGACCGGGCTGACCCGGAACCGGTCGACGAGAGCCCGGCTCGACGGGAGCTTTCCACCTGGGGAGTAGCGGTTCAGCTCCCGTCGCAACTGTTCTGCCAGTTCGGTGACGCTGCTACGCTCTTGCATGAGAGCACAGAGTAGCGCTACCGCACCGACCGGGATAGCGGTCGGCACGCCGGTCAGGACCTTCGGCACCACCCAGGCCGCCCTCGGTGTCGCCGCGTTCTCCCTCACCTTCCCCGCCACCGCGTGGGGCCTCGAGGGCTTCGGGCCGTGGTCCCTCGTCGCCGTGCGGAGCGTGCTCGCGGCACTGATCGCGGGCGGCTGTCTGCTGGCGCTCCGGGTGCCGTGGCCGAGCCGCCGTGACCGGCCGGGGCTCGCGGTCGTGGCCGCCGGGGTGGTCGTCGGGTTCCCGTTGCTGACCACGCTCGCCCTGCGGACGTCCACCACCGCGCACGCCGCCGTCGTGGTCGGTCTGCTGCCCCTGACGACCGCGCTGCTGTCCGCCCTGCGCATGGGCACCCGCCCCTCGCGCACGTTCTGGACGGCCGCGCTGGCGGGCGCCGCCGCCGTGGTCGCCTTCACCGTGCAGCAGAGCGGCGGCGCCCTGACCACCGCCGACCTGTATCTCTTCGCCGCGCTGCTGGTATGCGCGGCCGGTTACACCGAGGGCGGCCGGCTGGCCCGGGTCATGCCGGGCTGGCAGGTCATCGCGTGGGCGCTGGTGCTGTGCCTGCCGTTCAGCGTGCCGGCGGCGGCGCTCGCGCTGTCGTACGAGCCCGTGCACCTCACCGCGCACAGCGTGGCCGGGCTGCTGTGGGTGGCGGCGGGCTCGCAGTTCGTCGGGCTGGTGGTCTGGTACCGGGGCATGGCGGCGATCGGGATCCCCAAGGCCAGCCAGTTGCAGCTTGCCCAGCCCCTGCTCACACTGGTGTGGTCGGTGCTGCTCCTCGGCGAGCACCTGACGGTGGCCGCCCCGCTGACGGCCGCGGCGGTGCTGGTGTGCATCGCGGTCACCCAGCGGGCGCGGGGTTGAGCGGCGCGTACGCGTCGGCTCCGAGTGGGCCCCCGCGCCGTAAAATCAGGCCACGGACCGCTCACTTGGTGAGGAGGCACCGCTGATGCGCGCAACCGTGGGCGACCAGCTTGTCCAGCACGGCAGGGTGGTCGGACAGCAGGACAAGGTCGGCGAGATCGTCGAGGTGATGGGCCAGGCGGGCAACCCCCCGTACCGCGTCCGCTTCGAGGACGGGCACGAGGGTGTGTGCTCACCCGGCCCCGACACCGAGATCAGGCACCGGTTCCAGCAGACCGGCCGGTGATACGGCGCGGGGGAGCCGCCGGCTCCTGGTAGTGGTCGGCGACCACCCGCGCCATCGCCCCGACCGGGTCGGAGGCGACCTCGCGCGCGGCGAAGAACACGTGCCCGCGCACCTGCTTGTACTCGCGCGCGAGCGTGAGGTGCCGGGACAGCTCCGCGGGGTCCTGCCAGGCGGCCGGCTGCGCCGGGTCCCCCGCCTTGTAGAGGGCCTCGCCCAGGTAGAGCCTGGTCCTGCTCCCCTGCGCCTGCTCCGCCCACCAGGGCACGAGCTCGGCGTAGTCGGCGGCCGCGAGGCCGATGTTCCAGTAGAGCTGCGGCACCAGGTAGTCGATCCAGCCCTCGCGCACCCACTTGCGGGTGTCCGCGTAGTTGTCGTCGTACGACTGCACGCCCGCGCGCGTGTCCGAGCCGAGCGGGTCGGTGGCCGCGTTGCGCCACACCCCGAAGGGGCTGATGCCGAACTGGGTGGTCGGCCGGATCCTCTTGATACGGGCCGCGGTCTCCAGGACCAGCCTGTCGATGTTGTCCCGCCGCCAGTCGGCCCGGTTGGAGAAGGCACCGCCGTACGCGTCGTAGGCGGCGTCGTCGTCGAAGGTCTGGCCGGCCACCGGGTACGGGTAGAAGTAGTCGTCGAAGTGCACCGCGTCCACCGGGTACTTGTGCACGGCGTCGAGGATCGCGTCCTGGACGAAGGCGCGGACCTCGGGCAGCCCGGGGTTGTAGTAGAGCTTCCCGCCGTACGGCACCACCCAGTCCGGGTGCCTGCGGGCGGGGTGGGAGGCGACCAGCCTGGTCGGATCGGCGTGGTTGGCGATCCGGTACGGGTTGAACCAGGCGTGCAACTGCAGGCCCCGCCGGTGCGCCTCCGTCACGGCGGTGCCGAGCGGATCCCAGCCGGGATTCTTGCCCTGGGTGCCGGTGAGGTACTGCGACCAGGGCTCGTACGGCGAGGGCCACAGGGCGTCGGCGGTGGGCCGCACCTGGAACATCACCGCGTTCAGACGGTCCGCCGCCGCCCGGTCGAGGTGGGCGAGCAGTTCCGCGCGCTGCTGTGCGGCGCTCAGCCCCGGCTTCGACGGCCAGTCCCGGTTGGACACGGTGGCCAGCCACACGCCCCGCATCTCGCTCGCCGCCCGCCTCGGACGCCGGGGCGCGGCCGCCGCCCCCGAGGCCGAGGTCAGGGTGGACAGTGCGGCCAGCGCGAAGGCCCGGCGCGACAGACGTCCCATGTGCACACTCCCCCAACACCATGGATCCGCTCGGTCACGGATCGTCTCCGCGCCCCAGAATGCCCGACGGGAGCCGGACCCCGGCGATCGATCATCGATACTTGGGGGTAACGTGCACGAACGGAGCAGGGGACCGGACCACGGCCGACCTGCCACCAGGTGGAGATCAGCGAAAGGGACGAAGTGACGGACTTCCCGGCGGGAGACATCGCACGCGTCGGAGTGGTGGGCTGCGGCCAGATGGGGGCGGGCATCGCCGAGGTGTGCGCCCGTGCCGGTCTGGACGTGAAGGTCGCCGAGACCACCGGCGAGGCCCTGGAGATCGGCCGCACCCGGCTGTTCAACTCCCTCACCAAGGCCGCCGAGCGCGGCAAGATCTCGGCGGACGAGCTGGCGGCCACCCAGGCCCGGCTCTCCTTCACCACCGACCTCGGCGAGTTCGCGGACCGCGACCTGGTCATCGAGGCGGTCGTGGAGAACGAGCAGGTGAAGACCGAGATCTTCCAGGTGCTTGACCAGGTGGTGACCCGCCCGGACGCGATCCTGGCCTCCAACACCTCCTCCATCCCGCTGGTGAGGCTGGCGGTCGCCACCTCGCGGCCCGACCAGGTCGTCGGCATCCACTTCTTCAACCCGGCCCCGGTGCAGAAGCTCGTCGAGCTGATCCCGGCGCTCACCACCTCCGAGGGCACGCTGGCCCGCGCCCAGCAGTTCGCCGAGAAGCTGCTCGGCAAGCACGCGATCCGCGCCCAGGACCGCTCGGGTTTCGTGGTCAACGCGCTGCTGATCCCGTATCTCCTGTCCGCGATCCGGATGTTCGAGTCGGGCATCGCCAGCCGCGAGGACATCGACAACGGCATGGAGCTCGGCTGCGCCCACCCGATGGGCCCGCTGAAGCTGTCCGACCTGATCGGGCTGGACACCGTGACCTCGGTCGCCTTCTCGATGTACGAGGAGTACAAGGAGCCGCTGTACGCCGCTCCCCCGCTGCTCCAGCGCATGGTCGACGCGGGCCGGCTCGGCCGGAAGACCGGCTCGGGGTTCTACACCTACGGCTGACGCGCACCCTGTCCGTTCCAGGGTGCTGATGACACAGTGCGACGAACGCGGGCCCGGCACTCCTCGGAGCGCCGGGCCTGCGTCATTCACACACCGTGTGCGCGCCGGGCCCGCATATGCCCCTCGCACACTCTCCCCACGCGCCCACCAGGCGAGTTGACTCTTCATGCGCATGCAAGGGATGTGACGACTACGGAAAGGAGCGGACCCGTGACCGCCGACCCGGAGCATCCCGTGGTCCATGGAGAACTCGCAGAGTTACGGCGCCGCCTCGACGTCGCGTACGCACGTGTCGAGGGAGGCCTCGCCCTGCTCAGTCACCGTACGGAGGAGACGGACAAGGAGATCGACGATCTGAGCGCACGGATCATCGCCCTGGAGCACGCCCGCTGGCCGCTTCCCGCGGTCGCGGCGATCACCGCCGTGGGCGCGCTCGTCGTGGCGATCTGGCAGGCCCTGGGACGCTGAGGCCTCGGGACAGACGGGTGGGGGAATCAGGGCAAGGTGTCCTGACCGAGCCTCAGATGGTGCAACAGCAGTAACGCGGCCGCCATGTTGGCGGCCGGGACCTCCCCACGGACGACCATGTCGGGAACGAGTTTCAGGGGGACCCATTCCCGGCGGTCGGACTCGAAGTCGTCCACGGGGTGCCCGATGTACTCGCCCTCGTCGGCCCAGTAGATGTGGTGCACGGCGTCGGTGAGCCCGTTGGAGGGCTCCACGCTCATGAGGTGCTGGAGCGGCCCCGGCCGCCAGCCGGTCTCTTCCTCGAGTTCCCTGGCGGCCGCGACGGCGATGTCCTCGCCGTCCTCGACCACTCCGGCGGCGAGTTCCCAGCCCCAGCTGTCGGTGATGAAGCGATGGCGCCACAGCAGCAGGACCTCGTTGGCCTCGTTCACCACCGTGGCGACGGCGACGGGCCTCAGCCGTATCAGGAAGTGGTCGAGATGTCGGCCGTCCGGCAGCTCGACATCGGCGAGATTGACGCTGAACCAGCGGTTTTCATACACAGTTTGTTCGTTCTGTTTCGTCCACTGCACGGTTCTGCCACCTTCCGTCGAGTAAGTGGCAATATCGCAGCAGGGACTGTCGGGTGTCGGCGTCCGTGTGCCGGTCTACAGGGGCACGCGCAGTGCGCCGTCGATCAGTTCGGCTGCCGCGCCCGTGCCCGCGCAGCCGCTGCGGACGAGGTGTTCGCGCACCGCTCTGAGTCTGTCGCGCAGGCGCTGGGACTCCATTCCCCGCGCCTGTTCCGCCATCTGCACGGCGGTGGCCACCGCCTTGTCGGCGTTGCCCTGGCGCAACTCGATCGTGCTGAGCATGGCGAGCCGGTGCACCCGGCCCCGGTCGTGGGCCGGGTTGTCGACGGCGGCCGCGGCGTGCGCGGCCGCCGCCGCGAGCTCGCCGAGGCTGAGAAGCGCCTCCGCCACCTGGACGTTGACGAGGCCCGGCTGGACATAGCCGGTCTCGTCGGGCTCGTATCCGCGCCGGATGCGTTCGGCGGCCTGCTCGGCCCGCCGGATGCAGGACAGCGCGGTCGTGCCGTCGCCGAGGTGGGCGTACGCCTTGGCCTGCATCGCGTAGAGGTCGCAGGCGAGCGCCGGGGTGATGTGCTTGCCCGCGGCCCGGAGCGCGGCCTCGGCGAAGGCGACGGCCTGGCGGTACTCCCGCATGAACAGGGACTGGTTGACCAGCAGCGCGATGACGTACGCCCCGAGCCCCCGGTCGCCGCTGGCCTTGGCGAGCCTGAGGGCCTGGTGGAAGTAGCGCTGGGCGAGCCCGTGGGCGTCGGAGTCGTAGGCGCAGATGCCGGCGACCGCGACGAGTCCGCCGGTGGCGCGGTGCAGTTGGCGGCCCGTCTCGTCGGTGTAGCTGCCGCGCAGCAGCGGGGCGGCCTCGGCGTTGAGGAAACCGACGATCCGGCTGCGGGTCGCCACACCGCCGGCCTTGCGGTACATCTGCTCGTAGTGGGTGCGGGCCGCGCGCAGCATCTCTATGTCGGCGTGCGTGACCCGGTGCCGGCCGCCGCGGGAGACGTCGACGTCCTCGGGCGGGTTCTCCCACTCCCACACGGGCATGACGGCAGGGGTGCCGGTGACCGCGGGGGCGCCCAGGATGTGCGGGCGCTGCTGTTCGTCGGAGCGCCACAGGGCGGTGGCCCGCTCGACGAAACCGGACAAGGAGGTGCCGTGCGGGACGGACGGTTCGCCGGGCACGCCGAGGCCGATGTCGTCGAGGGTGACGGGGCGTTGGAGCCGGCCGGCGAGCACCTCGCAGATCAGGTCGGGCACCTGGCCGCGCGGGCGCTGGCCCTTCAACCACCGCGCCACGGCGGTGTGTTCGTACCTGAGCGCGAGGCCGCGTGCCCTCCCGGCCTGGTTCACATGTGCGGCTAGCCCCGCGTGCGAGATCCCGGCTTCGTCGAGGATCGCGTCGAGCAGAGTGTTGGGCTGCATAGATGCCCCCCGGGTGGCTCGGTGCCGACAGGTTAGTGGGTTCGTCTTCACACGGGGTGTGAACGGAGTGTCCGAATCCGTAGGGTGTGCGCGCTGTCGCGGAGAGTTTCCACCCGGTTGACTGAAATGCCTCGCAAGAGGCCGGCCGGGCCGCCGGCTCCCCCTCGTACAGTGCGGTGGCCTGGCCGTGGGCTCGACCGGGGTTCAGGTGAGGTGCGTTGTCGGCTGCGGGTGCGATGTGGTTGCTCGCGCGGTTCCCCGCGCCCCTTGGGTGGGCTGCAGTTGACGGTCGTTTCTCAGTACCAGTAAGGCCACGTCGTCCTTCGGTGTGCCGCCCGTGTGGTCCAGTAACGCCGTGAAGACCCTGCCCAATACCGCCTGAGGTGGAGCTTCCGCGGCCCCCTGCAGGCATTCGGCCAGAGAAAAGAACCGGCCATGAGCATCCCTGGCGTCCTCGGCGCCGTCCGTGTGCAGGACCAGGGTCTCGCCCGGCAGCAGGTGCCCGCAGTGCAGCCCCGGTAAGTCGCCGGGCAGCGGGAAGGGGCCGAGGGGCGGCATCGGGTCCGCGCAGGAGAGTGGCTCGACCACTGAGCCACTGAGCAGATACGGCCACGGATGCCCGCAATTGAGGGCGCGCAGCTCACCGCCCGCGCCGATCTCCAGCACCAGCACGGTGGCGAACTCCTCGGAGTCCGTGCCGTCCCGTTCGGCGCGCCCGCGCAGGTGGCGGGCGAGCGCGCGGTCCAGTCTGCGCAGCACTCCCCCGAGGTCGGGCTCGTCGTGGACGGCCTCGCGGAAGCCGCCGAGGACCGCGGCGGCCGTACCGATGGCGGCGAGGCCGTGGCCGCGGACGTCGCCCATGACGACCCGCACGCCGTGTTCCGTGGCGACCACCTCGTACAGGTCGCCGCCGATGGTGGCGCCCCGGTCGGCGGACATCTGGGCCGCGGCCACGGTGAGCCCGTCGACGCGCGGGGGCAACGGCCGCAGCAGCACACTCTGGGCGGCCCCCGCGACCCGGCGGGCCTGCCTGAGCTCACGCAGCAGCGCGCGCCGGCCATGGACGACCAGCCCGGTGCCCACCGCGAAGATGATCGCTACGGCACCCCACAGAGTGGGCAGCCCCAGCGAGATCACACGGCGCCACCACCCCGCCCGGGGAACCGCAGCCTTGACGCACATCATGCCGACGGCCCCCCAAACAGGCCCTGCACACGCAATCGGACCGGCCTCGAAAGGCCGGTCCGATTCTGTCGAGCGCATGGGTCGAAAGGGCCGGATCGCCGGGAGAACTCACTCAATCGAGTGAGGTGACCCGATATGGGTGTGGGGGCGCGGCCCCCACCTCGACTAGGCCCTCAGCATCGCGCCGGTCCGCTCCCCCGCGAGGGCGACCGCCGCGTCCCGAGCCGCAGAAGCCTCATCCACGGTCAGCGTCCGGTCAGCCGCGCGGAAGCGCAACGCGTACGCCAGCGACTTCTTGCCGTCGCCCAGCTGCTCCTCGTTCTCGTACACGTCGAACAGCCGGATCGCCTCGAGGAGTTCACCCGCGCCCGCACGCAGCGCGGCCTCGACCTCGGCGTGCGGGACGAACTTGTCGACGACCAGGGCGACATCCTGCGTGGCCACCGGGAAGGTGGAGATGCCCGGTGCCTGCGGGGTGTCGTCGCCGGCCGCCTCCAGGACGTCCAGGTCCAGCTCCATCGCACAGGTGCGCGCGGGCAGCCCGAACGCCTTCACGACCCGCGGATGCAGCTCGCCGGCGTGACCCACCACGGTGTCACCGACGACGAACTCGGCGCACCGCCCCGGGTGCCAGGGCCCGTACTGACCGCCCCGCACGACCAGCTCGACGCCGGCCTCACGCGCGACCAGGCGGCCGGCCTCGACCGCGTCGGCCCAGTCGCCCGGACGGCCCTTGCCCCACCAGCCGGCCTGCTCCCGGGCACCGGCGAGCACCACGGCCACGTGCCGCGGCTGGTCGGGCAGCGCGGCGTTCAGCTCGGCGATCTCCTCATCGGTGGGACGCCGGTCGACGGGCAGCACCGCGGCCACCCGCTGCTCCGAGCGCGGCAGGAAGACCAGCCCGGTCTCGAACAGCGCCAGATCGTGCGAACCCCGGCCGTCGTTGCGCCGCAGCGCGCCGAGCAGCCCCGGCAGCAGCGAGGTCCGCAGCGCGGGCTCCTCGTCGTTCAGCGGATTCGTCAGCCTGACGACACGGCGGGCCGGGTCGTCGGCCTCCAGGCCCAGCTGGTCGAAGACCTGCTCGGAGACGAACGGGTAGTTCGGCGCCTCGACGTACCCGGCACCGGCCAGCACCCGCCCGGCCCGGCGGTGCAGCCGCTGGCGGTGGGTCAGGCCACGGCCGGCCGGAGGCCTGGGCAGCGTGGAGGGCAGGTTCTCGTAGCCCTCCAGCCGGATGACCTCTTCGGCCAGGTCGTTGATCTCCTGGAGGTCGGGACGCCAGGACGGCACGGTGACGATCAGCTCGTCCTGCCCGTACACGTCGCAGCCGACTTCCTGGAGACGCCGTACGACCGTCTCGCGGCCGTAGGTGACACCCGCGACCTTGTCGGGGTGGTCCGCCGGGACGCTGATGGTGTGCGGGGCCGACGGGGCGGTGACCTCGGTGACACCGGCCTCGGCGGTGCCGCCCGCGAGCAGCACAAGGAGGTCGACCGTGCGCTGCGCGGCAGCGGCGGCGGCCTGCGGGTCGACACCGCGCTCGAAGCGCCGGGACGCCTCGGAGGAGAGCTTGTGGCGGCGGGCCGTACGCGCGATGGAGACGGCGTCGAAGTGCGCGGCCTCGATGACCACGTCGGTGGTGCCTTCACCCTCGGCGTGGTCGGCGATCTCGGTGTTGGCGCCGCCCATGACACCCGCGAGGCCGATCGGACCGCGCTCGTCCGTGATGACCAGGTCCTCGGCGTGCAGCTTCCGCTCGACGCCGTCGAGGGTCTTGATCTGCTCGCCCTCGGCCGCCCTGCGGACACCGATGGTGCCCTGGACCAGGGAGCGGTCGTAGGCGTGCAGGGGCTGGCCGAGCTCCATCATCACGTAGTTGGTGACGTCGACGGCGAGCGAGATCGGGCGCATGCCGACCTTCTGGAGCCGGCGCTGGAGCCAGAGCGGGGAGCGGGCCTCGGGGCTCAGCCCGGTGACGGTGCGCGCGGTGAAGCGGTCGCAGCCGAAGGGGTCGGAGACCTGGACCGGGTAGCCGAAGGCGTTCGGGCCCGGCACGTCGAGCAGCGCCGGGTCGCGCAGCGGCAGGCCGTAGGCGATGGCGGCCTCGCGGGCCACACCGCGGATGGACAGGCAGTCGCCGCGGTTGGCGGTGACGGCGATGTCCAGGACCTCGTCGACCAGTTCCAGGAGCTCGATGGCGTCCTTGCCGACCTCGGTCTCCGGCGGCAGCACGATGATGCCGTGGCTGCCGTCGTCGCCCATGCCCAGCTCGTCGCCGGAGCAGATCATGCCGTGCGAGGTCTTGCCGTAGGTCTTGCGCGCGGAGATCGAGAAGCCGCCGGGCAGCGTGGCACCCGGCAGCACGACCACGACCTTGTCGCCGACGGAGAAGTTCCGGGCGCCGCAGACGATCTCCTGGGGCTCGCCGGTGCCGTTGGCCTGGCCGACGTCGACCGTGCAGAAGCGGATCGGCTTCTTGAAGCCCTCCAGCTCCTCGATGGTCAGCACCTGGCCGACGACCAGGGGGCCCTTGAGGTCGGCGCCGAGGTGCTCGACGGTCTCGACCTCAAGACCTGCGGAAACGAGCTTGGCCTGGACGTCACGGCCGGTTTCGGTCGCCGGCAGGTCGACGTACTCCCGCAGCCAAGAAAGCGGGACCCGCATCAGATCTCCATCCCGAACGGCCGGGTGAACCGGACGTCACCCTCGACCATGTCTCGCATGTCCTCGACGTTGTGGCGGAACATCAGCATCCGCTCGATGCCGAACCCGAAGGCGAAGCCGCTGTACTTCTGCGGGTCGACGCCACAGGCGGTCAGCACCTTGGGGTTGACCATCCCGCAGCCGCCCAGCTCGATCCAGCCCTCCGAGGAGCAGGTACGGCAGGGGCGGTCGGGGTTGCCGACGGACTCGCCGCGGCAGACGTAGCACACCATGTCCATCTCGGCGGACGGCTCGGTGAAGGGGAAGAAGTTCGGGCGCAGCCGGGTCTTCATGCCCTCGCCGAACAGGGCCTGGACCATGTGGTCCATGGTGCCCTTGAGGTCGGCCATGGTCAGGCCCTCGTCGACGGCCAGCAGCTCGACCTGGCGGAAGACCGGGGTGTGCGTGGCGTCCAGCTCGTCGGTGCGGTAGACGACACCGGGGCAGATCACGTACACCGGCAGCTCACGGCTGAGCAGCGAGCGGATCTGCACGGGCGAGGTGTGGGTGCGCAGCACGACACCGGACTCGGTGCCGCCCTCGGGGCCCTCGACGAAGAAGGTGTCCTGCTCACCGCGGGCCGGGTGGTCCGGGCCGATGTTGAGCGCGTCGAAGTTGAACCACTCGGCCTCGACCTGCGGACCCTCGGCGACCTCGTAGCCCATGGCCACGAAGACGTCCTCGATGCGCTCGGAGAGCGTGGTGAGCGGGTGGCGGGCGCCGGCCGGTACGCGGTCGTACGGCAGGGTGACGTCCACCGCCTCCTCGACCAGCACCCGCTGGTCGCGCTCGGCCTCCAGCTCGGCCTGCCGGCCGGCGAGGGCCTTGTTCACCGCGCCCCGGGCCTGGCCGACCAGCTTGCCGGCGGCTGCCTTGGCGTGCGGGGGCAGGGCGCCGATCTCGCGGTTGGCGAGGGCCAGCGGGGAGGTGCCGCCGGTGTGGGCGACCTTGGCCTCCTGGAGCGCGTCGAGGGAGTCCGCCGCGGCGAAGGCGGCCAGCGCCTCGTCCCGCATGCGCTCGATCTCTTCGGGTTTCAGGGCCTCGACCTCTACAGGGTCGTACGACTTGTTCGGTGCCGACATCTCTTCCCGTGCTTCCGATTGGCTGGCTGAAGGTCCCCGTCACCGACTCACTCAGAGGTCAGAGGGCCGTCCATGGGACACATGGGTGCCAAAGGCCGAGTCTAACGGGGTGGGGATGTACGTATGTGCCCGCGGGCGCTCAGGTCAGATAGGCCGGAGCGCTCACGGGCAACGTAAATCGGAACTCGGCGCCGCCCTGGGGGCCGCGGCCGACCGTGATGGTGCCGCCGTGGGCTTCGACGATGCCCTTGACGATGTAGAGCCCGAGGCCGGTGCCACCGCGCTTGCTGCCCCGCCAGAAGCGGGTGAAGACGCGGTTCATGGACTCCTCCGGGATGCCGGGACCCTCGTCGCTCACCGTGACCGACGTGCCGGTGTCCTCGCCCTCGCGGGGGGACGCCGTGGGCGTGATGTCAATCGTGACGGTTCCCTCGCCGTGCCGCACCGCATTTTCGAGCAGGTTGCTGAGCACCTGGTCGATCTTGTCGGGGTCGGCCCACAGCATGGGCAGCGGCTGCTCCAGGCGGAGCAGGAACCGGTCGGCGGCGAGTCCTGCGGCGACGTAGGCCTGGATGTGGCGTCCGACGGCCGCGCCGATGTCGACGGGCTGGCGGCGCACCTCGAGGCGTCCGGAGTCGATGCGGGAGATGTCGAGCAGTTCGGCGATGAGGCGGGTGACCCGGTCGGCGTCCGCGTCGACGGTCTCCAGCATCAGGCGCTTCTGGTCGTCGGTGAACCTCTCCCACTTGGCGAGGAGGGTCGCGGTGAAGCCCTTGACGGAGGTGAGCGGGGAGCGCAGTTCGTGGGCGACGGTGGCGATCAGCTCGGCGTGGCTGCGTTCGGTGCGGCGGCGGGCCTCGGTGTCCCGGAGGGCGACGACGACGCGGTGGACGGGCCCGGTGGGCCGGGTGCGCACGTACTGCGCGGAGACGAGGACCTCACGGCCGCCGGGCAGCAGCAGGTTCCGCTCGGGCTGCCGTCTGCGGATGGCGAGGCCGCCGTAGGGATCGGTCAGCTGCCACCAGCGCCGTCCCTCCAGGTCCTCTAACGGGAGGGCTTTCTCCAGCCGCTGGCCGAGGGCGTCCTCGGCGGGCAGGGCGGTGATCCGGGCCGCGGCGGTGTTGAAGCAGATCACGCGGCCCTGCTCGTCCGCGACGACGAGGCCGTCGGGCAGCTGGTCGGGGTCGATGCCGAGCTCGGCGGGACCACCGGCACAGGCTCCGGACACGCCCTGTGCGCTCCTCGTGCCGACACTCATCCCCGTACCCCACCTCTCCGCCGGCGCAGGGCCCCCGAGCTGGTCACCCTACTGGTTCCCGGTGACGGAGCGGCACCCTCCGGGGGCGCGCTGTGCACGGGCCGACGCATAGAGACATACGGCGGCCGCGGTGGCGAGGTTCAGGCTCTCCGCCTTCCCGTGGATCGGGACGCGCACCACGGCGTCCGCGAGTGCGCGGGTCTCCTCCGGGAGCCCCCAGGCCTCGTTGCCGAACACCCAGGCGGTCGGGCCGCCCATGGTGCCCTGGTCGAGTTCGGCGTCGAGGTCGTCGGTGCCCGCCCCGTCGGCGGCGAGGATCCGCACCCCGGCCCGCCTGAGCCCCGCCACGGCCTCCTCCACCGGCACGCCCACGGCGACCGGCAGATGGAACAGGGAGCCCACGGAGGCCCGTACGGCCTTGGGGTTGTAGAGATCCACGGAGGCGTCGGTCAGTACGACGGCCTCGGCACCGGCGGCGTCGGCGCACCGCAGGACGGTGCCGGCGTTCCCGGGGTCCCGCACGTTGGCGAGGACGGCGACGAGCTTGGGGCGGGCGGCGAGGATCTCCTCGAAGGGGGTGTCGAGGAACCGGCAGATCCCGACGAGCCCCTGCGGGGTGACCGTGGTGGAGATGTCGGCGATGACCTCCTCGGCGGCGAGGTGCACTCGGGCCCCCACGGCCCGGGCCTCTGCGACGATGTCGGCGTACCGCTCAGCCGCCTCCACGGTGGCGAACAGCTCCACCAGACCGTGCCCCGCGGCCTCCCGTACGGCCTGCGGCCCCTCGGCCAGGAACAGCCGCTCCTTCCCCCGGAAGTTCCGCCTGGCGAGCCGCCGCGCGGCCGAGACACGGGGGGAACGGGGGGAGATCAGCTCGGGGGTGACGGGGGGCATGCTCTTCACCTTCGGAAGTGTTCGGGAAACAGCGGACCCGCAGGCTTCACAGCCTGCGGGTCCACTCAGTCACGTCGGCCTAGGCCAAGCGCGGCGTCACGCGGCCTTGGGGGCGTTCACGTCCGCCGGCAGCGCCTTCTGGGCGACCTCGACGAGCGCCGCGAAGGCGGTGGCGTCGTTGACGGCCAGCTCGGCCAGGATCTTGCGGTCGACCTCGATGTTCGCGGCCTTCAGACCCTGGATGAAGCGGTTGTACGTGATGCCGTTGGCGCGGGCAGCGGCGTTGATGCGCTGGATCCACAGCTGGCGGAAGTCACCCTTGCGCTTCTTGCGGTCGTTGTAGTTGTAGACCAGCGAGTGGGTGACCTGCTCCTTGGCCTTGCGGTACAGGCGCGAACGCTGACCGCGGTAGCCGGAGGCCGCCTCGAGGATCGCCCGGCGCTTCTTGTGGGCGTTGACTGCCCGCTTGACGCGTGCCACTTGTTAACTCCTTGTAGCGGGGCCGTGGTTGGACTCACACGGCCCGGAAACGATTGGGTCCCGGTCCAGACGTACGGCGCTCACGAGGGCGCCGGTACGTCACTTGCCGAGAAGCTTCTTGATCTTCTTGGCGTCGCCCGGGGCCATCTCGGCGTTGCCGGTGAGGCGGCGCGTCAGGGTCGACGGCTTGTGCTCGAGGTAGTGGCGCTTGCCGGCGCGCTCACGGAGCACCTTGCCGGAGCCGGTGATCTTGAAGCGCTTGCTGGCACCGCTGTGCGACTTGTTCTTCGGCATAGCGCCGTTATCTCCTCGTCGGTGGCGCTCCGGTGCCCGGTCCTGAAACCGGGCACGGTGAGCGTCGCTCTTGTATCGGTTGTGTCCTGGGGACTCGCGTCCCCCGGGGTCACGCCTCGGCGGAAGCCTCTGCCGGGGCCTCGGCCTCGACGTCGGTCTCGTCCTCGACGTAGTCGGACTCCGCGGCGTTCTGCGACTTGCCGGGGTTGGCCTTCGCGTCTGCCTTGCGGGCTTCCTGCGCCTGGCGGGCCTCGGCCATCGCCTCGGTCTTCTTCTTGTGCGGACCGAGAACCATGATCATGTTTCGGCCGTCCTGCTTCGGGTTCGACTCCACGAACCCGAGGTCGGCCACGTCCTCCGCGAGACGCTGCAGCAGTCGGTAGCCCAGCTCGGGCCGGGACTGCTCGCGACCACGGAACATGATCGTGATCTTGACCTTGTCGCCCTGCTTGAGGAACCGGACGACGTGACCCTTCTTGGTGTCATAGTCGTGCGGGTCGATCTTCGGCCGGAGCTTCATCTCCTTGATGACCGTGTGCGCCTGGTTCTTGCGCGCCTCACGGGCCTTCATGGCCGACTCGTACTTGAACTTCCCGTAGTCCATGAGCTTGCACACAGGCGGACGGGCGGTTGCCGCCACCTCGACCAGGTCCAGGTCGTACTCCTGCGCAAGCTCCAGTGCCTTGGCCAGCGGGACGATGCCCACCTGCTCGCCACTGGGACCGACAAGTCGCACCTCTGGAACGCGAATCCGGTCGTTGATGCGGGGCTCGGCGCTGATGGATCCTCCTCGGTTAGCACCACACGGCGGTCTGGCGGACCGCCGCGTATGTCATTTTCGTCAGACCTAACCGCGCCGAAGCACAAAAAATGCCCCGGACGATCACAGACGGGGCTCCAAACACTGCCGGAGCACCGCCGCGATGCCGCGGGGCGCGCTTTCGGGCGACTCCATCGTCCGTACGGAACGATGGTGGCCGCCTGACCGGGGTGACCCGCCGTCCCGGAGGGCGGTCGGGTGGGAGATCGGAGCCTCCACTTGTGGGCCAGGCACACTTACACACAAGTATGTCCGGCCGGTCGTCACACAAGGTTAGCAGCATCCGGGGGGTGGTGCGAACCGGCGTGCACCGGGCCCTATCGTGTGGGACATGAGTGACACCCCTCCCGCGTCCCCTGACTCCCCCGACTTCGACGAGATGACCCGCGACATCGCCGAGGTCCCCGCCGTCGAGGTGATCGTGACGGTCGCCGTCAACCTGATGAGCGCCGCCGCCGTGAAGCTCGGTCTGACCGAGGAGGGCGACAAGTACAAGGACCTGGACGAGGCCCGCAAGCTGATCCACGCCCTCGCAGGCCTGCTGGACGGCAGCGCGACGGAGATCAGCTCCTTCCACGCGGCCCCGCTGCGGGACGGCCTGAAGTCGCTCCAGCTGGCCTTCCGCGAGGCGTCCCTGGTCCCGGACGAGCCGGGCCAGGGCCCCGGTGAGAAGTACACCGGGCCGATCTACGGCTGACTCATCCCCGTACGTACAAGGGCTCGCCCGGAGGCGTGGCCCCGGCCGGCAGGACTGCCAGGTCGAGGCCGTGCACCAGGCGGGCCCTCAGTGTCTCGTCGGCGGCGAGCCGTTCGGCCACGGCCCGCGCGGCCTTTGCGGGCTCGGCGGTCGGCTCCAGTACGAGGGCCAGGGTGCCGTCGGCCCGGCCCGGCCCGAGGTGGGCGCGGAGCACGGCGGGCTCGGCGGCCACCGCGTCCCGTACGGCCCCGACCACGGCCGGATCGGCGAGCGGATCGGCGCTCACGCGGCCCTCGGCGAGCGCGAGCAGCGCGGAGCCGGTCAGCTCGAAGGGCACCGGACCCGCCAGGTCCAGTACGACGGTGTCGGCCTTCTCGTGAGCGGCGGCCTGGAGCGCCTGGTGCAGGGGTACGGCGACGGGGCGGGCCTGCGGGTCCCAGCGGGCCAGGGAGTCGGTGGAGGTGAAGGCCGGCAGGGCGGTCCGGGATCCGGCCTTGAGGGTGGGGACGGCCATGTCGCTGGTCTTCTCGCGGCGCAGCCCGTTCTCGCCTTCCTCTACCTCGCCGAGCACGGCCACCACGGGGACGAGCAGCCGGGCGCCCTTGAGGGCCTCCAGGACGGGGCCCACGGCGGCGCCGTCCTCGGCCCAGGCCGCGAGCGCCGCGCTCAGCCGGGGATCGGCGGAGCCGTCGTCGTCGGAGAAGCCGGGGTCGGGAATGTTCTTGTTCGCCACGGTCACCGACCCTATAGGGGGCTTGCTGCTGCGGTTGTGCGGGCCCGGAAACCCGCCTGTGACGGCTTTCACGGGTTTCTCAGAGTTCGTTGACACAGCTCTGACGTCCGCCTAACGGGCCGCACAGCCGGCGGCCCGAGCATCGGCGGATGGAGTCCTCCAGAGCAGCCGCCCGTCGCCGCGTCCGCAGGTCCTTCCGGCGGCCTTTGACGTACACCGCGCTCGCCTGCGTCGCCGTCGTCGGTGCCACGGCCGGCGGGACCGTGTACATGAAGGCCCAGGCGCACTCCGGGACGGGCTCCGTATCGTCGGCGGTGACGCCGTCGGCCCCGCCGTCGCCGGCGACCACGACTGAGGAGGTGGCCGTGGCGGAACCGGTGGTGGATCTCGACGAGCGGCTGGCCGACGCCATGAGGCCGGTGCGCGTGACGGGCGAGCAGAAGGTGTCCGTGGCGGTGCTCGACCTGAAGTCGGGCGCCGGCGCGGTCCACGGCGACGGTGCCTTCGACACGGCGAGCATCGTGAAGGTGGACATCCTCGCGGTGCTGCTGCTGCGGCACCAGGAGGCGGGCACGCGGCTGAGCGCGCGGGAGAAGGCCTACGCCACCACGATGATCGAGAACAGCGACAACACCGCGGCGTCCGCGCTGTGGGACGTCATCGGGAGGGCCTCGGGGCTCGACGCCGCCAACCGGAAGCTCGGGCTGACCGGCACTGAGGGCGGTGACGGAGCGCTGTGGGGTCTCACCCAGACCACGGCGGCCGACCAACTCACCCTGCTCCAGCAGGTGTTCGGGGACGACTCGAAGCTGAGCGAGGCCTCGCGGTCGTATCTTCGGGGACTCATGGAGCGGATAGAGGCCGACCAGCGGTGGGGGGTGTCCGCGGCGGCCGACGGCTCCGGGTGGGCGCTGAAGAACGGCTGGCTGCCGCGCAGCACGACCGGGCTGTGGGACATCAACAGCGTCGGCCGGGTGACGGTGGCCGGCCACGCGTATCTGGTGGCCGTGCTGTCGAACGGCAACTCCACGCAGGCGCAGGGGATTTCGCTGGTGGAGGCGGCGGCGAAGGCGGCGGTGTCGGTGTTCACGACCGAGGACGTGCCCGCGTCGGCGGACGCCACGAGTGCGGCGGCGCGCTGAGGCTTCGCCCCGTCCCTCAGAAGCCCTCGTGGGGCCGACGGCGGCGCCCGCGCCACAGGAACACCGCGCCGATCAGCAGGGCGAAGCCCAGGCCGCCCGCCAGCGGGGCCGCCCAACCGGCCGCGTCGTCCTCCGACGTGGCGGTGTCCGGGCCCGGCCCGAAGTACTTCTCGCCGTAGGAGGCCGGTTGCAGGCCCTCCGGTTTCAGGCGGTCCGCGGCCTTGAGCGCCGCCGCGGGGTCGATGAAGCCGAAGCCTCGGGAGTCGTCGCGCCCGCCTGCCGGGGCGTTGCGGGCCGTGTCCTCCAGGAGCCGCTTGATCTGCGCGGGCGTCAGGTCGGGGTGGGCCGCCTTGACGAGGGCGACCGCGCCGGAGACGAACGCGGAGGCGGCGCTGGTCCCCCAGCCCTCGTAGTACTTGTGGTCGGGGTCGGCGATGACCACGTCGTCGCCGGGGGCGGCGACCGTGGCGTACCAGCGGCGGGTGGAGAACGAGGCGCGGGTGCCGAACTTGTCGACAGCGGTGGCGGCGATGACGCCCGGGTAGGCGGCCGGGTAGGAGATGTGGTCGCCCTTCTCGCCGCCGTTGCCCGCCGAGGCGACGACGACGGCGCCCTTCTTGAGCGCGTACTGGACGGCGTCGTCCTCGCCGGCCTCCGGGTGCGCGGAGGCGGAGTCGTCGCCGAGGGAGAGGTTGATGACGTCGGCGCCGTGGTCGGCGGCCCAGCGGATGCCCTCGGCGAGGGCGTTGCCGCGGGTGTTGCGGGCCTTGGTGCGGGCCGGGTCGCCGTCCTCCAGGATCACGCGGACGGGGAGGATCTTGGCCTCGGGGGCGATGCCCATGACCCCGTCGCCGTTGCCGACGCCGTGTCCGTGACCGGCGATGATGCCGGCCATGGCGGTGCCGTGCCGGGCCCAGGCCCGCTGTCCGCGTACGGCGCCGAAGCCGATCATGTCCTTGCCGGTGAGGACGTTGCCGACGAGGTCGGGGTGGTCGTTCTCGACGCCGGTGTCCAGGACGGCGACGGTGACGCCCGCGCCCTTGGTGGTCTGCCAGGCCTGCTGGGTGTGCATGGCGTCCAGGGCCCACTGCTTGGCGCGGATGCCGTCGGCGTGCGCGGCGGTGGGCGGGACGAGGGCGACGGAGGCGGCGAGGAGGACGCTCAGGAGACCTGCCCTGCGGGTGGTGACGCTCATGAGGCCTGCTCCGGGGGCGAGGTGACGGTCTTGCGCAGCGCGCGTTCGATCCGGTCGGCCAGGCCCTGGGCCTCGTTGCCCAGACCCGCCTGGGCGGCGGGGCTGGTGTCGCCGGACTCCATGGCCGTCCCGGCGGGCTCCGGGGTGTCGACCGTACGGCCGTCGGCCCAGCCGGAGACGGCGTAGGCGACGACGGGGGCGTCGGTGAGGACGGAGATCGTCCAGGAGGCCCGCTGCACCGCGCCGAAGCCCGCCGCCAGGGTGTTCTTCGCGGCGTACGGGAGGGGCATCAGGTCGGTGCGGGTGGCCAGGCCCTGACGGGTGAAGCGGGTGTCGAGTTCGCGCATGGCCGGGGCGTCGGCGTCGGTGAACAGGAGGCCGACGGTGGTGACGTAGCTCTGGGTGGCGTCGGTGTAGGTGGCGCGCAGCAGGCGTTCGCAGCCGACGGGGGCGAGGGCTTTGCGGAGCAGGGGGTCGAAGGCGTTGCCGCACCCGCTGTCCGGGGCGACGGCGATCCGCGTCCAGGTGCGGTCGGCTCCGCCGGGTCCCGCGCCCTGGCCGTCGACGGTCGGCGGGAACAGCTGGTCGACGGGCACGCTGTGCCACAGCTCGCCGGCCTGGGCGAAGGCGTCACCGCCGCCTTCGTCGCCGGAGTCCCCGATCAGCCAACTCCCGGTCACGGCCCCGCCGATGAGTCCTAGCCCGAGCACGACGCAGGCGGCCACGGCGGCGATCCGGGGAGGAATCCGCACCCCCCACGACCGCTCCTTGTAACCGACCTCCGGCTCCCCGAACGACACCACGGGCCGCCCGTTGCCGGGAGTCCCGGCGTGCGGGGGCATGAAGGCGCTCCAGGAGAGGGCGGGGTCGGGCGTGAGAGGGGTCCTGGACCCCGCGCCCTGCGACTCCGGGGAGGCGGAGGGCGGGGTGGTGGGAGGCGGTGGGGCGGTCGGCCGGCTGGTGGGGGCGGCGGGACGGGGCGGGTCGGTACGGGGGCGGGCGGGCGCCGCGTCGGGACGGGTTGCGGGCATGGGCGGCACGGCGGTGCCCGCGGAAGCCGCTGGAGGCGTGGCGGACGTGGACGCCGGTCCCGTCGGCACCGGCCGCATCCGGAAGGTCGTCTCGGAGGCGGTCTCGGCGGGTGCGGCGGGACGGCGCGGGGGCACGGAGGGCCGGGAACCCGGCCGGGGCGGCACGACACCGGGCGCCGACGAGCCGGCGCCCCGGGCGGGAGCGGCGGAGCCGTACCCGCGCGGCTCGGCGTCAGCGGCGGGGGCCGGGGCGGTGCCCGGCCTCGGCGGGATCACCGAGCGCGACGGAGTTCCCTGTGCCGTCGCCGTCCCACCGGCATCGGAGCGGGACGGCGTCGGTCCAGAGGCGGGCGGCATCGGACCGGGGCCGGCCGTCGCGGACCTCGGCGTGCGTGGTTCGGTACCCGGAGTCGCGGAAGTCGCCGTGCCGCGTCCGGACGCCGGTGATGTGTCCGGGAAGCGGGCCGAGGCCGGAGGCGGGGGCGGGGGCGTGCTGCCGGGGTTCGCCGACGCGTCGCCCGTACGGGACGCGCCCGGGGCAGGGTGGACCGCCCCGTCGGGCGCCGCGCCGGAGCCGTTGCCTCCCGTCGCCGCGGCGGGACCGCCGGTCTCGGGCCCGCGCCCGCCGGACATGCCGCGTGCCTCGCCGCTGGTCGACGTCGAGCCGGAGCCGTTCGTCGTACGTATCGGGGGACGTCCCTCGGAGCTCGGCGCGGGGGGCCGCTCCCCGCGCGGCGCACCGGCCGCCCGTCCGTCGCTCTCACCGGAGCCCTGCCAGTCGAATCCGCCGAACACCGGCCGGTCCGGCGCTCCCGCGCCCCGTCGGCCGCGCTCACCGAAGGCCTGCCACTCGGTGTCGTCCGTCGCAGGTGGGCCCGGAGCGGGGAACTCCCGGGCGGCCAAGTCGTCCTCGGCACCGGGCTCGCCCACCGTCGGCGGCTGAGCCGGCCGTGGAGGAATCGAGGCGCGGCGTGCTTCCGTGCTCATGCACCCCCCGTTTCCTCATGTCCGGGCCGTTCGGTCGTGCGCGGGCCCTCGTCGCGGTCGCCAGGTGTGAGAGACGGCCGTCCGGGCACGCATACCCGCACGGAAGGGCCGGTATCCCGGCGCGGCGGCGACGGGGGGCGTACGGCCCTGCGTGCGTGCGCGTCACTCTACGGGTTGTTCCTGGGCGAACGGGAACCAGTCCAGCAGGCCGGGGGCATCTGCCCGGAACGTCCCCCTACCCTGCGGTAATCCTGTCTGGCAGGCTTCGTTCATGACTGCGCGCGCCGCCGACCGGGCCCGGTACGACCGGGCCACCTCCCCTCTCGACGCTCCCCTCGCGATCGTGGACCTGGACGCATTCGACGCCAACGCGGACGATCTCGTCCGCCGGGCGGCGGGGAAGCCCATCCGCGTCGCCAGCAAGTCCGTACGGTGCCGTGCGCTGCTCGAACGCGTCCTGGCCAGGGACGGCTTCGCGGGCATCATGTCCTTCACCCTCGCCGAGTCCCTGTGGCTGGCGCGGAGCGGCTTCGACGACATCCTGCTCGCCTACCCCTCCGCCGACCGCGCCGGATACGCCGAACTCGCCGCCGATCCCAAGCTCGCGGCCGCCGTCACGGTGATGGTCGACGACCCCGCGCAGCTCGCCCTCATCGACGGGGCCCGCGCGGGCGGCACCGAAGTCATCCGGGTCTGCCTGGAGTTGGACACCTCGCTGAAGCTCCTCGGCGGCAGGGTGCGCGTCGGCGCCCGGCGTTCGCCGCTGCACTCCCCCGCCCAGGTCGCCGACATGGCCCGCGCGGTGGCCCGGCGCCCCGGGTTCGAGGTCGTCGGGATCATGGCCTACGAGGGGCACATCGCCGGCGTCGGGGACTCGGTCGCCGGACGGCCGCTGCGCTCCCGGGCCGTGCGGCTGATGCAGGCCACCGCCCGCCGGGAACTGGCCGAGCGCCGCGCCGCCGTGGTGCGTGCGGTGCGGGCCGTCGTACCGGACCTGGAGTTCGTCAACGGCGGCGGCACGGGCAGTGTGCAGCACACCGCCGCGGAGGACGCCGTCACGGAGATCGGCGCGGGTTCGGGGCTGTACGTGCCGAGGCTGTTCGACAACTACACGTCCTTCAGCGGGCGTCCGGCGGCCCTGTTCGCCATGCCCGTCGTCCGCAGGCCCGGGGTGGGTGTGGTGACCGTCCTCGGTGGCGGCTACCCGGCCTCCGGCGCGGCCGGTCCCGACCGGCTGCCGGTGCCGTATCTGCCGGAGGGGCTGACGTACGACCCGCAGGAGGGGCCCGGCGAGGTGCAGACCCCGCTGCTCGGCGCCCCCGCCGACGATCTGCTGCTCGGCGACAAGGTGTGGTTCCGGCACGCGAAGGCCGGTGAGCTGTGCGAGCGGTTCGAGAAGCTGCACCTGGTCGAGGGGGACGCGGTGACGGCGACCGTCCCGACGTACCGCGGGGAAGGACACACGTTCCTCTGAATCAGCGGCCGACCGGCCGGATCCCCTCGGTGATCCGGTCCATGTCGGTGAGCGGCGGCCCGTCCGGACCCGCGTCGAAGGCGAAGCGGACGACTACGGCGTCCGGAGTCCTGCCGCGAGGCGGGGTGAAGGCCACGGACTGGACGTAGGCGCCGGGCCCCTGGGCCGTCCTGACCCGCCAGCGCACCAGGTATCCGGCGCATCCGGCGACGGCCACGCGCTCCGACCTGATGACCCGGTGGCCGCGGATGCCGTCGTAGGCGCTGTGGGCGGCCTGCGGTATGTCCTTCGCGGCGAGGGCCGCCGGGGTCCTCCCGGAACCGGCGGGCAGCGTGCGGGTGGAGACCCTGCCGCCCCCGGTGGTCATCACGACGTTGTCGCGGGTGACGTACTTCGCGGGGACCCAGCCGTCGGGCAACGGCAGGCTGATGTCGTCGAGTTCGTCGACCAGGCGGGACGGTCGCGGGGAGGCCGTGGTGGGCGACGGGCTCGCGACCGTCGGTGCCGTGTCCGCCACCATGTCGTCCCCCTCGCCGCGGGCGAGGGCGAACGCCCCGCTGACGATCGCCGCGACGAGGACGACCCCGGAGGCGGTGAGGGCGACGGCCTTGGCGCGCCCGGAGGCCCCGCCGGCCGCTCGTGGCGGGCCGGGGGGCTCGGGGGCGCGCCGGTGGTCCGTCCAGGCGGTCCCGTCCCACCGGCGCTCCAGGTGCGGGGCGTCGGGGTCCGGGTACCAGCCGGGCGGGAGCGTCCTGCTCATCCGGGCACTGTAGGGCGAGACCTACAGCGGTGTGACGTACGCCCCCGAGATCCCGCCGTCGACGAGGAAGTCACTGGCGTTGACGAAGGAGGAGTCGTCGCTGGCCAGGAAGGCGACGGCGGCGGCGATCTCCTCGGCCTCGGCGAACCGGCCGACCGGAATGTGCACCAGGCGGCGGGCGGCCCGCTCGGGGTCCTTGGCGAACAGCTCCTGGAGCAGCGGGGTGTTGACCGGGCCGGGGCACAGGGCGTTGACGCGGATGCCCTCGCGCGCGAACTGCACGCCCAGTTCGCGGGACATGGCGAGCACCCCGCCCTTGGAGGCGGTGTAGGAGATCTGGGACGTGGCCGCGCCCATCCTCGCCACGAAGGACGCCGTGTTGATGATGGACCCCCTGCCCTGCCGCCGCATGTAGGGGATCGCGGCCTTGCAGCACAGGTAGACGGAGGTCAGGTTGACCTCCTGGACGCGCTTCCACGCCTCCAGGCCCGTCTCCAGGATGGAGTCGTCGTCCGGCGGGGAGATGCCCGCGTTGTTGAAGGAGACGTCGACACTGCCGTAGGTGTCGTACGCCGTCTTGAACAGCGCCTCGACCTGTTCGGGGTCGGTGACGTCGACCTTGACGAACAGCCCGCCGACCTCGTCGGCGGCGGCCTTGCCGCGGGCCTCGTCGACGTCGGCGCAGACCACGTTCGCGCCCTCGGAGGCGAGCCGGCGGGCGGTGGCGAGGCCGATGCCGCTGCCGGCGCCGGTGATGACGGCCGTACGGCCGACGAGGCGACGGCACACGATCTGATCGGTCGCAGAGGTCGAAGAGGTCGAAGAGGTCGAAGAGGTCACTGGGCGGGGCCTTCCGTGCTGATGAAGACGTTCTTGGTCTCGGTGAAGGCGGTCAGGGCGTCCGGGCCGAGCTCGCGGCCGAGTCCGGACTGCTTGTAGCCGCCGAAGGGGGTCCAGTAGCGGACGCTGGAGTGGGAGTTGACGGACAGGTTGCCCGCCTTGACGGCCCGGGACAGGCGCAGGGCACGGCCGATGTCGCGGGTCCACAGGGAGCCGGAGAGGCCGTAGGGGGTGTCGTTGGCGAGCCGGATCGCGTCCTGTTCGTCGGTGAAGGGCAGCAGGACGGCGACCGGGCCGAAGATCTCCTCGCGGGCGGCCTCGGAGTCGGGTGCCTCGTCGGTGAGGACGGTCGGCGCGAACCAGAAGCCGGGCCCGTCGGGCGCGCTGCCGCGCAGGCCGGGGGCGTCTTCGGGCACCAACGCCCGTACCCGGTCCAGTTGCTGACGGGAGATCAGCGGGCCCATCTGGGTCTTCTCGTCGGCCGGGTCGCCCACGACCACCGCGCTCAGCGCGTCGGCGAGCAGTTCCCGTACTTCGTCGTAGACCGACTCCTGGACCAGGATCCGGGTGCGGGCGCAGCAGTCCTGGCCGGAGTTGTCGAGGAAGGAGAAGGGGTCGACGGCCGTGCGCAGGTCCGCGTCGGCGAAGACGATGTTGGGGCTCTTGCCGCCGAGTTCGAGGGTGACGGGCTTGATCTGGCGGGCGCAGCGCTCCATGACGTCGCGGCCGGTGCGGGTGGAGCCGGTGAAGACGATCTTCGCGACGCCGGGGTGCTCGACGAGGGCGGTGCCCGCGACCGGCCCGTGTCCCGGCAGCACCTGGAACAGGCCCACCGGCAGCCCTGCCTCCAGGGCGAGTTCGGCGAGCCGAAGGGCGGTGAGGGGGGTGGTCTCGGCGGGCTTGAGGACGACGGCGTTGCCGGCGGCGAGCGCGGGTGCGGTCCCCCAGGCGGCGATCGGCAGGGGGAAGTTCCAGGGCGCGATGACGCCGACCACACCGAGCGGTTCGAGGATCGTGACGTCGAGGCCGCCGGCGACCGGGATCTGGCGGCCGTTCAGCCGCTCCACTCCGCCTGCCGCGTAGGCCAGCAGGTCACGGACGTTGCCGGCCTCCCAGCGGGCGTTGCCGAGGAGGTGACCGGCCTCGCGGACCTCCAACCGGGCCAGTTCCTCGACGTGCCCGTCGACGACGTCGGCGAACCGGCGCAGCAGCCGGGCCCGGTCGGCGGGGGCGAGGGCCGACCAGCGGGCCTGCGCCTTCGTGGCGCGGGTGACCGCCGCGTCCACGTCGGCCGCGGTGGCGGCGGGGACGGTGGCGACGACCTCCTCGGTGGCCGGGTTGAGGACGGTCAGCTCATGCTCGTACGACAACGAAGAACCTTTCACGGGCAGTCATGATCACAGACACTCGGGATCACAGGCGTTCGAAGGAGCGGCGCAGCTCCCAGTCGGTGACCGCCGCGTCGAAGGCCTCGAGTTCGACGCGGGCCATGTTGCGGTAGTGCGCGACGACCTCGTCGCCGAAGGCGGCCTTGGCGATCGGGCTGTTCTCCCAGAGCTCGGCGGCCTCGCGCAGGGTGGTCGGGACGTGGGCGTACTCAGCGGTGTAGGCGTTGCCGGTACAGACCTCGGGCAGCTCCAGTCTCTGCTCGATGCCGTACAGGCCCGCCGCGACCAGTCCGGCGACCGCGAGGTGCGGGTTGACGTCCCCGCCGGGCAGCCGGTTCTCGAAGCGCAGGGAGCGGCCGTGGCCCACGACGCGCAGCGCGCAGGTGCGGTTGTCGTGGCCCCAGGCGACGGCCGTGGGGGCGAAGGAGCCCGGCTGGAACCGCTTGTAGGAGTTGATGTTGGGGGCGTAGAGCAGCGAGAAGTCGCGCAGGGCCGCGAGCTGGCCCGCGAGGAAGTACCGCATCACGTCCGACATGCCGTCCGGGCCCGCCATCGCGTTGTTGCCGGCGGCGTCGGCGAGCGAGAGGTGGATGTGGCAGGAGTTGCCCTCGCGCTCGTTGTACTTGGCCATGAAGGTGAGCGACACGCCTTCCTGGGCGGCGATCTCCTTGGCGCCGGTCTTGTAGATGGCGTGCTGGTCGCAGGTGGTCAGGGCGTCGTCGTACTTGAACACGATCTCGTGCTGGCCGGGGTTGCACTCCCCCTTGGCGGACTCGACGGTGAGACCGGCGGCCGTCATGTCGTTGCGGATCCGCCGCAGCAGCGGCTCGATGCGTCCGGTGCCGAGCACCGAGTAGTCGATGTTGTACTGGTTCGCCGGCGTCAGCCCCCGGTAGTGGGCGTCCCAGGCCTGCTCGTAGGTGTCCTTGAAGACGATGAACTCCAGCTCGGTGCCGACCTGGGCGGTGTACCCGAGTTCGGCGAGGCGGTCCAGCTGGCGGCGCAGGATCTGGCGGGGCGCGGCGACCACCGGCGAGCCGTCGTTCCAGGCGAGGTCGGCGATCAGCATGGCCGTACCGGCGTTCCAGGGCACGCGGCGCAGGGTGCGGAGGTCGGGGTGCATGGCGAAGTCGCCGTAGCCGCGGTCCCAGGAGGACATGGCGTAGCCGTCGACCGTGTTCATCTCGGTGTCGACGGCGAGGAGGTAGTTGCAGCCCTCGGTGCCGTGGTGGAGTACCTCGTCGAGGAAGAAGCGGGCCGCGAACCTCTTGCCCTGCAGCCGTCCTTGCATGTCCGGGAAGGCCAGGACGACGGTGTCGATCTCGCCGCTCGCGACGAGGGTGTGCAGCTCCTCGACGCTGAGCGGGGGTGTGCGGTCTGCCACGGGAGAGCTCCTTCGGCTGCTGCGCGTTTTTCCGACCGGGCCGGGAGCCATAAGGTATTGCTCTGAACCATTGCTTGGGAAGGGGGCTCGGCCATATGTCGGTGGACGCTGACGGCGGCCCGGACGACCGTTTGACGCCGGTGCTGCGGCCGGTCAGGGCGGGCAACGGCTTCGAGGAGGCGCTGGAGCAGATCCTCCAGGTGGTGCGGCTGGGCCTGGTGCCGGGGGGTGAGCGGCTGCCGGCCGAGCGGGAGCTCGCGGAGCGGCTCGGGATCAGCCGGGTGACGCTGCGCGAGGTGCTGAAGGTGCTCCAGGACCAGGGTCTCGTGGAGTCGCGGCGCGGGCGGTACGGGGGCACCTTCGTGCTGCCCCGCACCCCGGACGCGGTGGGCGAGGAGGAGCTGCGGCGCCGGATAGCCGTGGTGGACATCGAGGACGTGCTGCGCTTCCGGGAGGTCCTGGAGGTGGGCGCGGCGGGCCTGTGCGCGGCGCACGGCCTCACGGACGAGCAGGCGGAGCGGCTGCGCGAGGCACTGGCGGCCACGCAGGAGGCCCCGCTGGCGGACTACCGGCGCCTGGACACCCTGCTGCACCTCACCCTGGCGGAACTGTGCGGCTCACCCACCCTGACCGCGCAGTACGCGGCGGTGCGGGCCTCGGTGAACGACCTCCTGGACTGCATCCCGCTCCTGGTCCGCAACCTGGAGCACTCGCAGCGGCAGCACGCGGCGCTGGTCGAGGCGGTCCTCGACCAGGACGCCGACGGGGCGCGGGAGATGATGCGGGAGCACTGCGCGGGGACGGCGGCACTGTTGCGCGGGTTCCTGGCGTGACCTTGCCTCCCGGGCCACCGAGACGCAAAGGTATACGTGTGGGCCATTGCAAGCCTGGGAGGACCGAGTGTCGACCGTACGACCGCTGATCGGCGTCAGCACCTATCTGGAGGCCGACGCGCGCTGGCGCGTCTGGGAGCTGGAGGCGGTGCTGCTCCCGGCCGGCTATCCACGGCTGGTGCAGCGGGCCGGCGGGCTGGCCGCGATGCTCCCGCCGGACGCCCCGGAGCACGCGGCGGCGACGGTGGCCCGTCTGGACGGCCTGGTGATCGCGGGCGGTCCGGACGTGGAGCCGGTCCACTACGGCGCCGCCCCCGACCCCCGCACCGGTCCACCCGCCCGCGCCCGCGACGCCTGGGAACTGGCCCTGATCCGGGCCGCGTTGACGGCGGGCGTCCCCCTGCTGGGCATCTGCCGGGGCATGCAGCTCCTGAACGTCGCCCTGGGCGGCACCCTCACCCAGCACATCGACGGCCACGCGGTGGCCCCCGGCGTCTTCGGCCGCCACCCGGTCAAGCCGGTCCCGGGGACGGTCTACGGCGGCCTGGCCCCGGAGGAGACCTCCGTACCCACGTACCACCACCAGGCAGTGGACCGCCTGGGCAAGGGCCTCCTGCCCTCGGCCCACGCGGCGGACGGCACGGTCGAAGCCGTCGAACTCCCCGGCCCGCAGTGGGTGCTGGGGGTGCAGTGGCATCCGGAGATGGGCGAGGATCCGCGGGTGATGCGGGGGCTGGTGACGGCCGCTAGCTCCAGGTGAGCCGTCGCCGGAGCCAGGTCAGGGCCGTGTCGCCCTGGGCCCGCTGGAAGGCCCGGAGGGTCGGGAGGCCCGGGGGTGGGGGCAACAGGGAGTGGTACAGGAAGTAGCCGGTCAGGGCGGCGAGGGCGGTGGTGACGGCGTCCGGGTCGGCGGTCGCGCCCAGCGGATGCGCGGTGAACAGTTCCTCCGGATCCGGGCCGCCCTGGGCGCGGACGCACGGCAGCATCACCAGCAGGTCGAACCAGGGGGCGCCGCGCAGGGCGTGCGGCCAGTCGACGAAGACGGTGCGGCCGTCGTCGGTGAGCAGGATGTTGTCGGCGCGGAGGTCGCCGTGCGCGAGGGTGTCACCGGTGACGGCCTCGGGCCAGGGCGCGGCGAGTTCCGCGAGGCGGCGCAGGCGGCCGGCGGCCCAGGGGCCGAGGCGCTCGGCGAGGTCCTCGTGGTGGAGGAGCTGCTGCCAGCCGGTGAAGGTGCCTGCCAGGGCCGTGCCGGCGGGCGGTGCGTCGAGCGGGGGCGGGGTGAGGGTGCGGCTCAGCTCCGTCACGGCGTCCAGGACGCGCGCCAACTCGGCTCTGCGCCAGGGGACATGGGGATGGCGGCCGGGGACGTCCTCGTAGACGAGGGCCACCCAGGTGCCGTCGTCGTAGGTGCCGAGGAGACGGGGTGCCGGGACGGTGGCGGGAAGCGCGGCGGCGTTGCGGGCCTCGGCGCGGTGGAGCCCGGGGCTGTGGGGGTTGGTGTCGCCGCTGACGGCCTTGACGAAGGCGCGGCGGCCGGTGGCGGTGCGGACGCGGGTGGCGGCGCCGGGAGAGAATCCGCCGGGCTGGGTGGTGGCCTGGGCGACCGGTTCGCCGAGCAGGTCCGCGACGGTGTCGCGTACGGCCGCGGGGAGCTCCTCCCAGGGGACGCGGACGCCGGTGGCGGGTGGGGCGGTGGCGGTCATACGGTTCATGGTGCGGGTCAGCGGCGCTGCGGGGCCAAGGGTTTTCCGCCCCGGCGGGGGTGAGCGTCACGCCCGCGCGCTCCTGCGGGGGCGAGGCGAGGTCACACCCGCGTCAGCGACAGCAACTCCCGGGCCGGTCCCACCGGCCGGTGCCCCGTGGGCCACACCGCCCGGAGGTCCCGCGCCAGGGACACCCCCTGCACCGGTACCCGCACCAGTCGCCGCAGCGCCAGTTCGTCGCCCACCGCCAGTTCGCTCAGGACCGCCGGTCCCGCCCCGCTCACCGCCGCCGCCTTGACGGCCGTGGTGGACGAGAGCTCGATCAGGGGCCGGGCCAGGCCGCCCAGGGCCGCGTCCAGTACCTGGCGGGTGCCTGAGCCCTTCTCGCGCAGGATCAGCGGCGTCGCGGCCAGTTCGGCGGCTTCCAGCGGGCGCCGGCGGCGGGCCCACGCGTGACCGGGGGCCGTCACCACGATCAGGTGGTCGTGGGCTATCACGACCGAGTCCAGGCCGGACGGCACCGTCAGGCCCTCCACGAAGCCGAGGTCCGCCTCGTCCGACAGCAGGCGTTCCGCGACCGTCGCCGAGTTCCCCGCGTGCAGCGACACCGCCGTGTCCGGGCGCCCCGCGCGCAGGGCGAGGAGCCACCCCGGCAGCAGGTACTCCGCGATCGTCATGCTCGCCGCCACCCGCAGCCGGGAGTCCCGGCGGACCCGCAGCGCCTGCGCCCCGGCGTCGAAGGCCTCCGCCGCCTCCACGATCCGCCGCGCCCAGTCGGTGACCAGTGCCCCCGCGTCCGTGAGCCGCGAGCCCCGGGGCGAGCGGTCGACCAGGGCGACCCCCAACTGCCGTTCCATCGAGCGGATCCGGCTGCTCGCCGCCGGCTGGGTGATGCCCAGTTCCCGCGCCGCCCCGCCCAGACTGCCCAGGCGCGCCACGGCCAGCAACAGCTCCAGCGCCCCCAGATCGGGCACCCGGTGCGACAGCCCACCGCCCACCGCCGCCCTTCGCTCCTCCACACCGCTCATAAAGACAGCTTATGCCCTCATAGAGCCGTACTCCCTGGTCGCGGCCCTCCCCCGGCGGCACCGTGGAGCCATGGTCACCGCCGTCCGTCACCTCGGGCCGAACTGGTACGCCGCCGTCATGGGCACCGCGATCGTCGCCACCGCCGGCGTCGCGCTCCCCGTGCGCCTCCCCGGCCTGCGCACGACCTGCGCCGCCGTCTGGCTGTTGTCCCTCGCCCTGCTGCTCGCCCTCCTCTGCGCCCGCGCCCTGCACTGGCGCCACCACGCCGACCAGGCCCGCGCCCACCTCCTGGACCCCGCCACGGCCCCCTTCTACGGCTGCCTCGCGATGGCCCTTCTGGCTGTCGGCGGGGGTGCCCTCACCGTCGGCCGGTACTGGATCGGGACGACGGCCGCGGTCGCTCTCGACGCCGTGCTGTTCAGCGCCGGCACGGCCGTGGGGCTCGCGGCCGCCGTCGTCGTGCCGTACCTCATGGCCGTAGGGCGGAAGGCCGGCCCGCAGCAGGCCACTCCGGTGTGGCTGCTGCCGCTGGTCGCGCCCATGGTGTCCGCCGCCCTAGGGCCGCTCCTGGTGCCCCATCTCCCGGCCGGTCAGCCGCGCGAGACCCTGCTCCTCGCCTGCGTCGCGATGTTCGGGCTCAGCCTTCTCGCGACCCTCGTCATGCTGCCGCTGGTCTTCGCCCGGATCGTCACCGGCGGTCCGCTCCCCCTCGCCCTCACCCCGGCCCTCTTCCTGGTCCTCGGCCCGCTCGGCCAGTCCACCACCGCCGTCGGCAAGTTCGCGGACGTGGCCCCCGGTGTCGTACCGGCCCCCTACGACCAGGGCTTCGCCGTCCTCGCGGTCCTCTACGGCGTTCCCGTCATGGGCTTCGCACTGCTGTGGCTGGCGCTCGCCTCCGCGCACGTCGTGCGGGCCCGCCGGCACGGGATGGGCTTCTCGATGACCTGGTGGGCGTTCACCTTCCCGGTCGGCACCTGTGTCACGGGCGCCGAGGCGCTGGCCCGGCACACGGGGCTCGTCGTCTACGACTGGCTCGCCGCCGCGCTCTACGCCGCCCTCCTCGCCGCCTGGGCCACGGCCGCCGTGCGCACCGCGCGCGGAATCCTCAGCGGAACGCTGCTCGCAGGGCCTCGCCCAGTGCCCGTGGTGCTTCGGCCAGCGACGGCCCGTACCACGTCAGGTGCCGTCCGCTGACGAGTGCGCAGGGCAGGCCGGGGAAGGCCTCCGGGCCGTCGTCAGGAGTGAAGCGGTACGGCTCGTCGGGGAGGACGACCACGTCGGGGGCGGCCGCCCGCAGGTCCTCCAGGGCGACCTTCGGATAGCGGTCCTCGTGGCCGGCGTAGAGATGGTCCACACCGAGGCGGGAGAGGACGTCGCCCGCGAAGGTGTCCCGGCCCAGCACCATCCAGGGCCGACGCCAGATCGGCACGACCGCCGTCGTACGGCGCGCGGGGGGTTCGAGCGCCGACCACGCCTCCTCGGCCTCGTCCAGCCAGCGCGGGCGTACGGACACCCCGCACGCCTCCACGACCCTCGCCAGTTCCCTGAAGGCCTGCGGGACGTCCCGCACCTCGGTGACCAGGACCCTGAGGCCCGCGTCGCGCAGGGCGGCGAGATCCGGCTCTCGGTTCTCCTCCTCGTTCGCGATCACCAGGTCGGGGGCGAGGGCGGCGATCCGGTCGAGCTTGGGGTTCTTGGTGCCGCCGATCCGGGTGACGTCGAGGTCCGCCGGGTGGGAGCACCAGTCGGTGGCGCCGACCAGGGCGCCGGGTGCCGAGCGGGCGATCGCCTCGGTCAGCGAGGGGACCAGGGAGACGACTCTCACTGCCGGGGCCGGTCCTGGAGCGCCTCGATGTGTTCGGCCACGGCGACGACGACCACGCGGGTGTCCGGCACGGTCGCCCGCCAGCGGTGCCGCACCCCGCCGGTGAGGTACAGGGTGTCGCCGCGGCCGAGGCGGTAGGCACGGCCCTCGGCCTCGACGTCCACCGCGCCGTCGGCGACGTACATCAACTGGTCGTTGCGGTACTGGAATTCGCGCCCCGCGTCATGGTCGCCGGTGAACTCCTGGGCGTGCATCTGGTGGTGGCCGCGCACCAGGGACCGCATCCGCGGCACGTAGTCCGGCTCCGGGCCCTCGGCGTGCACGACGTCGACGCTGCACGCCGGGTCGGCGGCCGCGAGGAGTTCGACGGCCGTGGTGCGCAGGGCGTCGGCGACCTTCTCCAGGGAGCTGCGGCTGGGGCGGGCGCGTTCGTTCTCGATCTGGCTCAGGAAGGGGACCGAGAGGCCGCTGCGCTCGGCCACGACGGCGAGGGTGAGCTCCAGCGCGCGGCGCCTGCGGCGCACGGCCGCGCCGACGCGGAGGGGCTGTTCCTTGTGGTCGCCCATGGCTCCGGCTCCCTCCTCCGCTCGTCGGTCCGGTGACGGGTCCCCTGATGAGTTGTCTGCACCCTACGCATGTTCGGCAAACCGTTTCATGCGGCCGTCACATCGATGTCATACGGCGTGCGACCGTACCTCACAGTTCACGCCAGCCGAACGGCCCCCCGGAAACTGCCAGGGGGCCGACTTTCGGTCACCCGTCCGCCGCGGGCCGTTCAAGTCCCCTCGTCGGCGCCGGAGTTCGGGCGATGGCGTAGCTCTATGTGGTTGGCCGAATTCCTACCGTGCTCTCCGAGCGGTTATGACGGTGTCATCCGCCCCACCATCTCGGGGTGCTTCTTCAGCCAGGCCGCGACCGCCTGCTCCTCGTGCCCCTGGCCGTACCTGTTGATCTCGCTCTCCAGGGTACCGAGCTCGTCCTCACTCATGTGGAAGCCCTTGATCCACTTGGTGAGCTGCGGGTACTCCTCGGGGAACTTCTCGTTGGAGATGGTCCGGATCGTGTTGCCCTCGCCGAAGAGCTTCTTGCCGTCCTTCAGCTTGGTCAGGTCGTACTGGCTGTACGCCCAGTGCGGGGACCACAGGACGACGGCGACGGGCTGCTTCCTGGCGTAGGCGCGCCTGAGCTCGGCCAGCATCGCGGGCGTGGAGCCGTCGACGACCTCGTACTCCTTGTCGAGGCCGTAGCCCGGCAGGACCTTCGTCTTGAGGAGGTTCATCTCGCCGGTGCCCGGTTCGATGCCGATGATCTTCCCGTCGAACAGGGACGCCTTGCCCTTGAGGTCCTCGTACGTCTTCACGCCCTTGACGTACGACGGCACGGCGACCTCCAGCGAGGTCGGCCGGTACCAGGTGCCGAGGTCCTTGAGGCTGTCCTTGCTCTGGTCCCAGTAGTTCTTCTGGGCGTACGGGAGCCAGGCGTCGAAGTTGAGGTCCAGGTCGCCCGAGGCGAGGCCGGTGTAGACCGGGCCGACGTCCATCTGCTTGAGATTGAGCTTGTAGCCGCGCTTCTCCAGGACGTTCTTCCACAGATACGTGACGGCGATGTCCTCGTCCCAGGGGAACCAGGCCACGTCGACCGGCCGCTTCGCCTCGGCCGGAGTGCCGCTGTCCTTGACGGGGGCCAGCTTGTCCACCAGGCCGGGGTGCTGCTTGAGCCAGGTGCGCACGGCGTCCTGCTGCCTGCCCTTGCCGGCCTTGTTGATCTCGGCTTCCAGGCTGGTGAGCTGCTTCTCGTCCAGCTTGAAGTTCTTCAGCCACTGCCCGACGACCGGATCGTCGTCGGCGAAGCCCTTGCGGGCCACCGTGTGGATGCCGTCGCCCGCGCCCCAGGCGCCCTTGGGGTCCTTGAGCTTCTTCAGCTTGTAGTCGTTGTACGCCCAGTGCGGCGACCAGAGCGTGACGACGACCGGGTCCTTCTGGGCGTACGCCCGCTTCAGCTCGGCCAGCATGGCGGGCGTGGAGCTGTCGACGACCTCGTACTCCTTGTCGAGGCCGTAGGCCCCCAGCACCTTGCTCTTGAGCAGGGCCATCTCGCCGGCGCTGGACTCGATGCCGGTGATCTTCCCGCCGAACCGCGAGGCCTTGCCCTTGAGGTCGGCCAGGGAGTTGATGTCCTTCATGTACGACGGGACGCTCAGCTCGAGAGACGTCTTGTCGTACCAGGCGCCGAGGTCGTCGAGCTTGCTGCCGTACTTCTTCCAGTACTGCTCGTGGGTCGTCGGCAGCCAGGCGCCGGTCATGAAGTCGACGTTGTCCGAGGCGACGGAGGTGTAGAGCGGCCCGGCGTCGAACTGCTTGGCCTCGACCTGGTAGCCGCGCTCCTCCAGGATCTCCTTCCAGAGGAAGGTGGAGGCGACACCGTCGTCCCAGGGGACGTAGCCGATGGTGATCTTCTTGCCCTGGCCGACGTCCTTGCCGCCGGAGACGGCCGTGGCCTCGCCGGAGGCCCCGCCGAAGATCCCCATGCCGCCCGCGACGAGGGCGAGGACGACGACACCGATGACGGCGATCTGGGGGCGGGGGCGGTAGGACCAGATCTTCAGGCCGCCCTGGGACGCGCGGGCCTTGGCGGCGGCGCGGCGGCCCAGCGGGGAGACCTGGGTGCCGAGCGCGCCGGTCATGCGGTCGAGGTAGATCGCGAGGATCACGATGGCGACCCCGGCCTCGGAGCCGAGGCCCACGTTGAGCTGGCCGATCGCCTCGTTGACGTCGCCGCCGAGGCCGCCGGTGCCGACCATGCCCGCGATCGCGGCCATGGACAGGCCCAGCATGATGACCTGGTTGACGCCGGCCATCACGGTGGGCAGCGCGAGCGGCAGCTGGACGCGCAGGAGGGTGTCGCGCGGGGTGGTGCCGAACGCCTCGGCGGCCTCCACGAGCTCCTTGTCGACCTGGCGGATGCCCAGCTCGGTCATGCGGACGCCGGGGGCGAGGGCGAAGATCAGGGTGGCGACGATGCCCGCGGAGGCGCCGGTGCCGAAGAACAGGATCGCCGGGATGAGGTAGATCATCGCGGGCAGCGTCTGCATGAAGTCCAGCACCGGGCGGACCAGGCCGCTGACCCGGTTCGAGCGGGCCGCCCAGATGCCCACGGGGACGGCTATCACGAGGGCGATGATCGTGGCGACGAGGACCAGCGAGAGGGTCGTCATGGCGTCCTCCCACAGTTCGAGGGAGTCGATGAACGCGAATCCCGCGAAGGTGAGGACGCCGGCCAGGGTGCCGCGCAGCCAGAAGGCGATCACGGCGAAGATGCCCGCGAGGAGCAGGGGCTGGGGCGCCTGGAGGACGGCGTCGATCCCGTCGTAGGTGCCGGTGAAGACGGTCTTGAGGAAGTCGAAGAGCCAGGCCACGTGGTCGAGCAGCCAGTCGACGGTGTCGTTGACCCAGTCGCCGAGCGGGATCCTAGGCATGGGCGGCCTCCTCCCGGGGGGACTCGGTATCGCCGAGGAAGCCGACCAGGCGCTCCTGCCGGACCACGCCGACGAGCTTCCGCTTCCCGTCGAGGACGGCCACCGGGTGGCTCGACCGGGCGCTCATCGCGCACAGTTCGGTGAACGGCGTGTCGGGCGTCGCGGTCTCGCAGTCGCTCTCGCAGCCGCAGTCGGCCTGCTCGCCGCGGACGTCGGTGTCCATGACGGCGGACGCGGTCAGGACGCGGGAGCGGTCGACGTCCTTGGTGAAGGAGGCCACGTAGTCGTCGGCGGGCCGCACGAGGATGTCCTCCGCGCTGCCGATCTGGACGATCCGGCCGTCGCGCATGACGGCGATCCGGTCGCCGAGCCGCATGGCCTCGTTGAGGTCGTGGGTGATGAAGACGATGGTCTTCTTCAGGGTCTTCTGGAGGCTGAGGAGCTGGTCCTGCATGTCACGCCTGATCAGCGGGTCCAGCGCGCTGAAGGACTCGTCCATGAGGAGCAGGTCGGCGTCGGTGGCGAGGGCGCGGGCCAGGCCCACGCGCTGCTGCATGCCGCCGGACAGCTCGTCGGGCCAGGACTTCTCCCAGCCCTTGAGGCCGCACAGTTCCAGGGCCTCGGTGGCCCGCTCGACGCGCTCGGCCTTGGCGACGCCCTGGACGGCGAGGCCGTAGGCGGCGTTCTCCAGGACGCTGCGGTGCGGGAAGAGCGCGAAGTGCTGGAAGACCATGCTGATCTTCTGGGCGCGTACGGCGCGCAGTTCGCGGTCGGTGAGCGCGGTGAGGTCCTGGCCGTCGAAGCGGACACGGCCCGCGGTCGGCTCCAGGAGGCCGTTCAGCATGCGCAGCAGGGTGGACTTCCCTGAGCCGGACAGGCCCATGACGACGAAGATCTGGCCGGGGTCCACGGTGAAGGAGGCGTCGATCACGGCGGCGGTGACCCCTTCGGCGCGCAGTCCCTCCCGGTCGGCGCCCTCGCGGAGCCGCTCGACCGCCTCCTCGGGCCGTCTTCCGAACACCTTGTACAGCTGCTCTGCCTCAAGCCTTGATGACACGCGTATCTCTCGTCTCCTCGACAACAGGGGATCCCCGGCGACAGGGGGGAGACGAAGGGCCGCGAACAGTTGAAGGTGCAACCTGCCTCGCTCCGGGGCCGCGCCTGCCCCGAAGCCTTTCGGCCAAACACACCGATGTCGCAGTTCACAGGATGCTCACACCCGCCGGACGAGTTAAGCGGCGACGGCCGCTGTCGGTGCCGTACGGCATGATGCGAGGCGTGACCGGACGACTGATGCTCCTCGACACCGCCTCGCTCTACTTCCGTGCCTACTTCGGCGTTCCGGAGTCCGTGAAGGCGCCGGACGGCACGCCGGTGAACGCCGTGCGCGGCCTCCTCGAATTCATCGACCGCCTGGTCAAGGACCACCGCCCCGACCTGCTGGTCGCCTGCATGGACGCCGACTGGCGGCCCCAGTGGCGGGTCGACCTCATCCCCTCCTACAAGGCGCACCGTGTCGCGGAGGAGCACGAGGTGGGCCCGGACGAGGAGGAGGTGCCGGACACGCTGTCGCCGCAGGTGCCGGTCATCGAGGCCGTCCTGGACGCGCTCGGCATCGCGCGCGTGGGCGTGGCCGGGTACGAGGCGGACGACGTGATCGGCACGTTCACCGCGCGGGCGACGGGCCCGGTCGACATCGTCACCGGCGACCGCGACCTGTACCAGCTCGTGGACGACGAACGGCAGGTACGGGTGCTGTATCCGCTCAAGGGCGTCGGCACGCTCCAGCTGACCGACGAGGCGTGGCTGCGTGAGAAGTATGGCGTCGACGGCCGTGGGTACGCGGATCTGGCGCTGCTGCGCGGCGACCCGAGCGACGGCCTGCCGGGCGTGCCCGGCATCGGCGAGAAGACGGCGGCCAAGCTGCTCGCCGAGTTCGGCGACGTGGCCGGGATCATGGCCGCCGTCGACGACCCGAAGGCCAGGCTCACGCCGTCGCAGCGCAAGCGGCTGGACGAGTCGCGGCCGTACGTGGCCGTGGCACCGAAGGTGGTGAGAGTGGCGGGCGACGTCCCGTTGCCGCAGGTCGAGACGGCGGTCCCGCGCACGCCGCGCGATCCGGCGGCGCTGGAGAAGCTGGCAGAACGCTGGGGGCTGGGTGGGTCGTTGCAGCGGCTGATGGCGACGCTCGGCGCGTAAATATTGCCCTCGCTTTCCACGAGTGGCATGCCATCGCCAGGGGGGCGGATGCTAACTTAGGTAAGCCTAAGCACAGGGACTGGGAGGCCGCCATGGCAGAAGGACCGGGACGCAAGCCGCGGAAGCCTCATTCCGCGCAGGTGGTCCGCACCGAACGCCTCACGCCGCACATGCAGCGCGTGGTGCTCGGCGGCGACGGGCTCGCCGGGTTCGCGCCGGAGACCTGCACCGACCATTACGTCAAGATCCTGTTCCCGGCCGACGGTGTCACCTATCCCGAGCCCTTCGACATCCAGCGCATCCGCGAGGAGTTCCCGCGCGAGCAGTGGCCCGTGACCCGCACGTACACCGTGCGCCACTGGGACGCCGAACACCTCGAACTCACCCTGGACTTCGTGATCCACGGCGACGAGGGCCTGGCCGGCCCCTGGGCAGTGCGTGTCCAGCCCGGCGAGACCGTGCGTTTCATGGGTCCGGGCGGGGCCTACGCCCCCGACCTCGACGCCGACTGGCATCTGCTGGTCGGGGACGAGAGCGCGCTGCCCGCGATCGCCCGCTCCCTGGAGTCGCTGCCCGACGGCGCCCGGGCGTACGCCTTCGTGGAGGTCTCCAGCCCCGAGGAGGAGCAGAAGATCGACTCCGACGTGGACGTCGTCTGGCTGCACCGCGGCTCCCGCCCCGTCGGCGAGGCCCTGGTGGAGGCCGTCCGCGCGCTCGACTTCCCGGAGGGCCGGCTGTGCGCCTTCGTGCACGGCGAGGCGCACTTCGTGAAGCAGCTGCGCCATCTGCTGCGGGTCGAACGCGGAGTCCCGCGCGAGGACCTGTCGATCTCCGGCTACTGGCGCCTGGGCCACAACGAGGACGGCTGGCAGGCCTCCAAGCGGGACTGGAACGCGCGCATCGAGGCGGAGCAGGAGGGGGCGGCACCGGCCGCTTAGTCATACGGTCCGAAAAGGGGGCGGCACCTTCCCGGGTGCCGCCCCTTTCGCGTGCCCGGCGGGGTCGGGCCGAGGGCCGGCCTGGCACCACACAGCCGTGCCGGCACCTCCCCTGAACGGCGTGAGGACTTGGGATCCACTTCGACATGCCTGCGTGACGCACCCGAAACAGCCCCTCCCTAATTTCTGTCACCCGACAGGAATACAGCTCCCGCACCGCTGTTCCGCTCTTCCGCCCTCATGCCGCCGAAGGCAGGTGCCGCCGTGACGACGACCAGTCCCTCCGACGTCCGTCCCGATCCACCGCACTCCCCCTCCCCCGACGACGGGTCCCTCGCCGAGTTCGGCTACCACCAGGAGCTGCACCGCAGCCTGGGCCGGTACGCCTCCTTCGCGGCGGGGTTCAGCTTCATCTCGGTCCTGACGACCGTCTTCCAGTTCTTCGCCTTCGGGTACGCGTTCGGCGGCCCCGCCTTCTTCTGGGCCTGGCCGGCGGTACTGGTGGGGCAGCTGCTCGTGGCGGCCTGCTTCGCCGAACTGGCGGCGCGCTACCCCCTCTCGGGCGCGATCTACCAGTGGTCGTCCCGCCTCTCCAACCAGAGCTTCGGCTGGTTCGCCGGCTGGATCATGGTGATCGGGCAGATCGTCGTGGTCGCCGCGGCGGCGCTGGCCCTGCAGATGGTGCTCCCGGCGATCTGGTCCGGCTTCCAGCTGGTCGGCACGGACGCGGCACCGACCTCGGCGGACGGCGCGGCGAACGCGGCGGTCCTCGGCGTGATCCTGCTGGTCCTGACCACCGTCGTGAACATCGTCGACAACCGTGTCCTGTCCCTGATCAACCGGGTCGGCGTCACCGCCGAGATCATCGGCGCAATCCTGATCATCGTGCTGCTGCTGACCCACTCCGAGCGCACACCGAGCATCACCTTCCACACCACGGGCGCCGCGCAGGACGGCCTGTTCGGGGCGCTGCTGGTGGGCTCGTTCACGGCGGCCTACGTGATGATCGGCTTCGACAGCGCGGGTGAGATGAGCGAGGAGACCCGCTCCCCGCGCCGCACCGCGCCCCGAACCATCCTCACGGCGCTCGCCGCGGCCGGACTGCTCGGCGGTCTGATCGTCCTGGGCGGTCTGCTCGCCGCTCCCAGCCTCACCGACGGGCACCTGTCGGTCGACGGCCTCAGCTACGTCCTCACCAGCAGCCTGGGCGACGGTGTCGGCAAGGCGCTGCTGGCCGATGTGGTGGTCGCGATCGCGGTGGCCACCCTCGCCATCCAGACGGCCGCCTGCCGCATGCTCTTCTCCATGGCCCGCGACGGCCAACTGCCCTTCGCGGGCCGCCTCGCCCGCGTCAACCCCCGTACGGGCATGCCCACCGCCCCCGCCCTGGTCGTCGGCATCCTGGCCGCCGCGCTGCTCCTCCTCAACTTCGCCTCCCCGGAGGCGTTCCTGGCGATCGGCACGACCTGCATCGTGATGCTCTACCTGGCGTACGCGATGGTCACGGGCCCGCTGCTGATCCGCCGCGTGCGGGGCGAGTTCACCTCGTCGGGCACCGACGAGTCGGGCGCCCGCCTCTTCTCCCTCGGCCGCTGGGGCATCCCGGTCAACGCCCTGGCCCTCCTCTACGGCCTCCTCATGACCGTCAACCTGGCCTGGCCCCGCGCCGAGGTGTACGACCCGGCGGGCGGGCACTGGTACTTCCAGTGGTTCACGGTGCTGTTCCTGGCGGCGACGCTGGTGGCGGGTGCGGCGTGGCGGGCACTCAGGGGGCGTACGCCGGTGGGGTAGGCGCAGGGGAGGCGGGCGTGGGGGAGACGGGCGCGGGGTGCTGGGCGTCGGTCATCCGGCTCCGGATCCGGCACGGCGCCGGCGACCGGCTGTGACGCCGCCGCGCACCGGTGGCACCCCGCCCTCCCCACTCCCGTACTCCCGTACTCCCGTCAGTCGCCCCGCACGCGCGCGTGCAGATGCATGTCGTGCCAGCCGTCCGGATGCAGCACCGCACTCCGCTTGGTCCCTTCGAGCACGAAGCCCGTCTTGGTCGCGACGCGACACGACGCCTCGTTGCGGACGGCGTGCATGAGCTCCAGCCGGTGGAATCCGACGCCGTCGAGGGCCCAGCGGGACAGGGCGACCGTGGCCCGCGCGGCGACTCCCCGCCCGCGGGCCTCCGCGGTCGTCCAGTACGCCATCTCGGCCTGCCCGTCGCCGAGATGGATCTCACGCAGGGCCACCCGGCCGAGCAGCAGACCGGTGTCCGCGTCCACGACGGCCCACTGAGCGGTCTTCTCCGAGGCCCAGGCCTTGCGCCACTCCTCGATCCAGCCGCCTGCCTCGTCCACGGAGTCGGCGCCGCGGGCATACCACTGGCGCAGCACCGGGTCCTGGAACGCCGCGTGGACCGCCGGCGCGTCCTCGGGCCGCCAGGGGCGCAGGAGCAGGCCGTCGTCGGTGGGGAGGGTGGGCTGGGCGGTATCGGCGAGGGTGCCGGGTGCGAGCACCGGGCCGGTGAGGTACGGCATGACCGCATCCTGCCAACCGTGGGTGCCGCGTCCCAACGAATTTTCCTCTTGACGGCGACCGGACACGGGCCCCGCGTCCGCTCCCCGGACCGACCGGTGTCCGCGCCCGGGGCACGCGGGCCGGACAGGCCGTCCCCGCGACGAACTTGCTTCCCAACTGCCGCAAACAGGGGTGGTACCCGCAGCGCGTCGACAGGCCGGAATGCGCGGCCGTGCATCCGGCGGCCAGGGAATCCGCTTCGTGCGCCGGGGCTGCGCCCCCTTTCCCGCGGCCGGAAATCGTCGCATGGTGCGAAGTGGTGGGCTGACAGGGTCAATTGCGAGCATGAGCGGTGTCGCACCCGGGCCCGTGAGGGTGGTGGCCGAATGCCTGCGACGGTCGGCGGTGCGCCTCCGGAACGCGTTCCGCGCGACGCACCGGTGCGGTCGGTGCGGTCATGTACTCGCGCGAATACGCGAGGGCCGGCCGACTGCCTTCCGGCGACCGGACCGTCCGGAATGTCGCCGAGAACGGCGAACCGGCTGCCACCCGACGCACCCCTCGCGGCCGTCCGCCGCAGTACCTCGCACCAGCGCCAACTCGCCCCGCACAGTTGACGAAACGCATGGTGGCGCTGGAAGGTAGGGATGATCCACGACCTCGCCTGCGACAACGCTGTCGTGGCGGTGGTGGCCACCGTTTCTCCGCACTGCCCGGCTGCCGCCGCGCACACCCCGGTCGGCGGGCGCGCGGTTGACGAGGCCTGGTTCGTGCACGAGTTCAGCCACGCTGCGTTCGCAGCGAATGGAACACCACACGTAGTTCATGGACTTGGTCGGCTCCGTCACCCGGAGGGCATCATGAATGGCTCTGCTCCAGGCGAGTCGCCCGGGCCGTTCCACTGATCGGGCGCGCACGCCTCGCTCGGCGCACGTCACTCTGGCCGTGACCCGCGCCCCCTTGCGTCCCGAGCACCTCGGAACGTCTTCCAACTCCGTGTTCCACCCAAGCCGAAGGACCTGAAAGGGACTGATCATTCCAGGTCTTGATTACGCGACGGGAGATCAGCACGATGAGTATTACCTCGTCCTCGATATCTTATGCGCGGACGTACAACAGGGGGATTTTTTCCGGCCTTTCGCCACACCGGGCGAATCACCCACACATGCGCACCAGGGGAGGCGGGCTCCGAGCAGAGGGAGCGTCAGGTGAGTGACCTGGCGGGCCTGGCGGGCGCCCTGAGCCCCGGCTCTCCTGGTCAGATCATGCCGGTCCTCGAGCCCGGCCAGTGGCGGAACTCGGTTGATGCTCTCCTTTCCGACCCGCAGGCCACGGCATTGACCGGAATTCTGTGCCACGCGATCGAGGCGGAGACCGCCAACAGCAGTCGATCCGTCCTGCGATCACCCAGCTCGCACCTCGACGCGGTCCGGTCCCCCGGTCTGCGGACCGTGCGTTCCCTGCTGCGCCGTGAGCAGCCCCAGTTGAACTGGCAGACGCTGCTCGGCAGGGACACGGGCGGACTGCTGACTCTCGCGTGCGACCGTCTGACACGCAGCTCGCAGAGTCCGCCGCTGATCGACGTGCGGGACGAACTCTCCGTCGACCGAGCCCAGCAGTGGTGCCGACGAGCAGTGGGCCATACGGCTCACCACTCCTTCGCGATGGAGATGGCGGGTCTCTTCACCGCTCTGTGCACCGCACCCGAGTCGAGCAGCGCTCTCGAAGCCAGGACCACGTTCCTCTGGGGCATTCTGGCGGGAATCAGCGAGTACTACGCGGGAACGACACCACAGGTGCGGGAGATCGGCCGGCTCGCGCGGGATGCGGTGGCCGCTTCCCGGCAATGCGTGCGGTGGCACGGGGCCGAGGGCGAACTCGTGGTGGCCGCGCAGCTGGAATGCGGGGCCGTTCAGCTCGTCGACAACCTGACCGGAATCCTCCAACTGCCCGATCTTTTCAGCCCCGAGGAGTACATCCGCATCAGGGGCGCAGACATCGGGGTGCACATCTACACCGTCCAGGACGACCGCTCCGAGCGTTTCCGGGAGATCGTCGATGAGACCACGATGGTCGCCGTGCTCGCCCATGACCTGATCGACCAGGGACGCGACACGGAGAACGGCAACCGCAACAATCTGGTCCTGCGGCTGCCCGACAGCGATCAGCTCTGGGACATCCTGGAGGTCTGCCTGAGCCACAACTGCGCGGTCGGTGGAGAGCAGTGGCAGCGGGTTGTCGCAGGTTTCGTGGTGGGCACGTGTCTGTACGCACGGGGAGGCCGGGAACGGGTGCACGACGGCACCGAGACGATCGTGCGCAAGAAGCTGCGCCCGAGCACGGAGTGGACGTACGCGCCCCGGCTGGCCGAGCACTTCTCCCGTTCCGGGTGCTCCTGCACGGACCAGGCGGACCCCGTCAACGTCGGGCCGGAACTCGACAGGCTCTACGCCGACAGCTCGACGATCGTGCGGGGCTGGCTGCGCGACCGCTGGGCCACGTACTTCGAGGTGACGGAACTCCAGCGGCTCGCCCTCGCCTGCGCATCCGCCGTACGGACCAGAAGCGCACTGTTCTCCGGCCGGAACGGAGCAGAAATGATCCCATGAGCCCGATCCTCCGCCGGGGCTGCCGGAGGGTGAGCCGGGGCTGGGCCGCGGCGCTGCTCCCGCCCTCGACGCCCGGTCGTAGGCTTGATCGTGATGAGACGCCGTACGCCGCCCCCGCCTTCTCCCCTGCCGCAGCGCGACGGGGTCGATCCGGTGCGGGTGCGGCTGCCGCCCGGTGACGCGTGGGCGACCGTGCGGGACCATCTCGTGGCGCGGCTCGCGGCCGGGGCCGAGGTGATCGACGCGATGCTGGAGGGGGGGCACATCGTGGACGCCGCCGGGCAGGCGGTGACGCGTGACACGGCGTACGTGCCGGGGATGTTCGTGTGGTTCCACCGGGAGCTGCCCGAGGAGGAGCGGGTCCCGTTCCCGATCGACGTCGTCTACCGGGACGAGCACCTGGTGGTGGCCGACAAACCGCACTTCCTCGCCACCACCCCGCGCGGCAGCCATGTCGCCGAGACGGCCCTGGCACGGCTGCGCCGCGAACTGGCCGTCCCCACGCTGGGCGCCGCGCACCGGCTGGACCGGCTGACGGCCGGTCTGGTGATGTTCACCGTTCAGCCGGAGGAACGCGGCGCCTATCAGACGCTGTTCCGGGACAGGCGGGTGACCAAGGAGTACGAGGCCGTGGCTCCGTACGATCCGGCACTGCCCCTGCCGCGCACCGTGCGCAGCCGCATCGTCAAGGAGCGCGGGGTGCCGGCCGCCCGCGAGGTGGAGGGCGAGCCCAACGCCGTCAGCCGGGTCGAGTTGCTGGAGCACCGGGGCGGGCGTGCCCGGTACCGGCTGACTCCGAGTACCGGGCAGACGCATCAGTTGAGGGTGCACATGAGCGCCCTGGGGGTGCCGATCCTCGGGGACCCCCTCTACCCCGTGGTCACCGACCCGGTGGCGCCCGGCGACTTCCGGCGCCCGCTCCAACTGCTCGCGCGGGTACTGGAATTCACCGACCCGGTAACAGGACGCGAGCACCGGTTCGTCAGCCCGCGTGTGCTGCGGGCCTGGTCGTCGTACGACGAATGGGCAGCCGGGTAGGCACCCGCCACGGTGCCGGTCGGCTCACTCGCCACGCCACCAGCGCAGGAGACGTTGGAACGCCCCGGGGCGCCTGCTCGGTTCGGGCGTGGGGGCTGAGACCGGCACGCTGGGCTCCGGGGGTGTCGCCTGCGGCAGTGGTGTGCTGATCTGCCAGTCGCTGGAGCGTGGCGACGGGGTCCGATGCGCCGGCCGTGCCATGACGTCCTGCTGCGGCTTGGGCACGAACTTCACCGGCAGGGCCACCAGATGCCGGTTGGAGATCGTCTCCTGCCACTCCAGCTCGTCCTCGTCGCAGGCGAGTTCCGCGTCCGGCAGGCGGGTCAGCAGCGCGTCGACGCCGACGTCGGCGATGGCACGGCCGATGTCCTGCCCGGGGCACTCGTGGGGGCCGCCGCTGAAGGCGAGGTGGGAGCGGTTGCCCTGCATGTTGGCGTGGGTGTCGGGGCGGACGCGCGGGTCGACGTTGCCCGGCGCGATCCCCATGAGGAGGCCGTCACCCTTGCGGATGCGCTGGCCGCCCAGCTCGGCGTCCTGCTTGGCGAAGTAGCCCAGAACGGCACTGAACGGCGGCTCGTCCCACATCGACTGCTCGACCGCCTGGGGCACCGTCATCTGGCCGCCGTTGAGCTGCGCGCGGAACCGCGGGTCGGTGAGCACCACCCGCAGTACGTTGGCGAGGAGGTTGGCGGTGCTCTCGTACGCGACGATCAGGATCAGGCGCAGGTGCTGGCTGACCTCCTCGTCGTTGAGCCGCGCCGGGTGGTTGATGAGATGGCTCGTGAAGTCGTCCTCGGGTGCGGCCCGGCGGCGGACGGTGAGCCGGGTGAGGACGTCCATGATGTACGCGTTGCTCTCGATGGCCGTCGCGGTGCCCTTGGGAAGGTCGCGGGCGGCCTCCACGAGCCGGTCGTTGTACTCGTCGGGCATGCCGAAGATCTCGCACATCACCATCATCGGCAGACGCTCGGCGAACTGGCTGACCAGATCGGCCCTGCCCTGCTCGCAGAACCTGTTGACGAGATGCTGGGTGGCCCGGTTGATGTGGCGGCGGACGCCCCGGTGGTCGATGGTCGAGATGGCGCCGTTGACCGCGCCGCGCAACCGCAGGTGCTCGTCGCCCTCGGCGTGGGAGCAGAGGGGCTGCCAGGCGAGGTGCGGCATCATCGGGTGAGTCGGCTTGACCGTGCCGTCCTGCATCGGCGCCCACAACCGCGTGTCCCGGCTGTAGTGCGAGGGGGTGCGCAGCATGTGCATGTTCTCGCTGTGGCCGAGCACCACCCAGATCGGCACGTCGTCGTGAAGCAGCGCGGGAGCCACAGGCCCGTGTTCGGCCCGGAGCTCCTCGTACACGGCTTCCAGGTCCTCCGCCCCGGGGCCGTACAGCCGGCGCAGTCCGCCGACGCCGATGCCGTGCGCGGGGCAGCCGGGGGGCGGGGCGGCCGTGTGCTCGTCCGTGCCGGCCGGGGAAAAGGGTTCAGGCGTCACGATGGTCGCTCCGAAGCTGAGGTCGATCTGATCTGGTTTGTCAGGAAGGGATGGGCTGCCCCCGGTCCGAGTGGTTCGAGCGACGCCGGGAGCGCGGGGGGAGTCGTACGGAAGGACCGCTCGGCGGGGATCCGGTTCCGGTTCACACCGACGCCTTCTCCCCCGCCAGCGAATGAAGGAACTGCAACAAGGTCATCAGCACGTCCCGGCTGGACGCCCGCCGTCGCGCGTCGCATTCGACGATGGGGATGTCCGCGCTGAGATCGAGCGCGGTGCGCAGGTCCTCGATGGGGTGGCGGGGACCGTCGGGGAAGGTGTTGACGGCGACGACGAAGGGCACGCCCCGTTCCTCCAGGCGGTCCATGACGTCGAAGCTGACTTCGAGGCGCCGGGTGTCCACCAGGACCACCGCGCCGAGTGCGCCTTCGAACAGGCCGTTCCACAGGAACCAGAAGCGCTCCTGGCCGGGGGTGCCGAAGAGGTAGAGCACCAGCTGCTCGGTGATGCTGATGCGGCCGAAGTCCATGGCGACGGTGGTGGCCGTCTTGGTCTCGGAGCCGTAGTTGTCGTCGACCCCGATGCCGGCCTGGGTCATGGTCTCCTCGGTGGTCAGCGGTTTGATCTCGCTGACCGAGCCGACCATGGTCGTCTTGCCGACGCCGAAGCCGCCGACGATGACGATCTTCACCGCGGCCTCGGTGGTCTGGGGGAGGTGGTCCTCGGTGCGCGGACCGGGGATGGTGTCAGAGCCTTTGAAGTCCATGCATCACCGCTTCGAGGAGGGAACGGTCGGCCAGCGCCTGGCGGATCACAGGGGCGCGCGCCGTCACCAGTTCGGCCGCCAGCAGCTCGGTGAGCAGCACGGTCACCACGCTGAACGGCAGGCTGAGATAGGCGGACAGCTCGGCCACGGACAGCGGGGCCGTGCAGAGCCTGAGCAGCGCCGCCTGCTCGGGCGTGGCGGAGGGCGGTGGGTCGGCGTGCGCCACGATTAAGGTGACCAGGTCGAGTTCCGAGCGCTCGGCTCCGTCGGGGCCGGTGATGACGTACAGCCGCTCGGGGTTCTTCTTCGGTCCCTCGGGGGGATCCTGGCCCTCCTGTGAGGCCTGCGGGGCCTGCGGGTCCGGTTCCGGGGTGGGCTTGGGGAATCGCCGTCGGCGTTGCGGAGGAGTCATACGGTCTGCCCGTTGCGGCGGGGCGGACTGGTGAGGTGCGCGCCGATGCGGACGACCAGATCGCTCATGCGGGCGCTCATGTGGCCGGGTTCGGTGATGATGTCGGAGAGCACCGCCAGATAGGCGTTGGGTCCTGCGGCCATGAGGTAGAAGTAGCCGCCGTGGATCTCGATGAGGACCATCTTCATCTTGCCGTCGCTGCCCGGGATCTCCTGGGCGACGGCGCCCGCCAGGCTCTGCAGGCCCGCGCAGGCCGCGGCGACGCGGTCGGCGGTGTCCGGGTCACCGCCGTGCCGGGCGATGCGCAGGCCGTCGGCGGAGAGCACCACGATCATCTGGATGCCCGGTACGCCTTTGGCGAGGTCCTGGAGCATCCAGTCGAAGTTGCCTCGCTGCTGGATCACTTGAGGTTCCCCTCGTCTTCGGCCTCGGTACGGGCCGGTTCGTCGGTCGGCTGACTGGCTGTGGAAGCGGTGGGGCGCTTGAGGCCGTCCATGAACGCCTGGACCCACAGGCCCGGCGGGGTGTCGTCCGGCTTCGGTTCGGGCTCCGGCGCACGGGCGGCCGTCGACCAGATGGTCGGGCGTCCTTCCCGCTCGGCGCGTTCGATCTCGGCCTGCTCGGCGTAGCGCTGGGTGAGCGAGGTCTTGACCCGGCTGCGGCGCTGCGGCAGCCCGTTGGCCGTCCACTCGGTGACCTCGGGGACGTCGTCCTCCATGGAGACCGGGGTGGTGAACTTGGGGCTGGTGGGGCGGCGCTTCTTGATCGTGCGCTTGGGTCCGGGCAGCGCGCCGAGTTCCGCCTTGGGCACGGCGGTGGCGCCGATGCCGTGGGCGAGTCCGACGCCGGGCTCGTCGGTAAGCATGCCGCTGGGCACGACGAGGATGGCGCGGACGCCGCCGTACGCGGAGGCCCGCAGGGAGACCTGCATGTCGTACGCCGCGCAGAGCCGGCCCACGACGGCGAGGCCGAGGCGCGGCGACTCGCCCAGGTCCTGGAGGTCCACGCCGGCCTTGGCGCGCTCCAGCATGCCCTCGGCCCGCAGCCGGGCCTCCTCGCTGAGGCTGACGCCGGCGTCCTCGATCTCGATGCAGACGCCGGTCTGCACCTCGGTGGCGGTGACGTGGACCTTGCTCTGCGGCGGGGAGTAGCGCGTGGCGTTGTCGAGGAGTTCGGCCGCGGCGTGGATGACCGGCTCGACGGCGGTGCCCTTGACGTTGACCTTGGCGATCGAGGAGAGGTCGATGCGCCGGTACTCCAGGATCCGGGACATGGCGCCGCGCAGCACGCTGTACAGCGCGACGGGCTCGGGCCACTGGCGGCCGGGGCGGCCGCCGCCGAGGACGGAGATGGAGTCGGCGAGCCGGCCGATCAGCGCGGTGCCGTGGTCGATGCGCAGGAGGTCGTCGAAGACCTCGGGGTTGCGGCCGTGGTCCTCCTCCATCTCCCGCAGTTCGTTGGCCTGTTGGTGGACGATGGCCTGCACGCGGCGGGCGATGTTCACGAAGGAGCGCTGCGCGGCGTCACGCATGATCTCCTCGGTGTCGACGATGTTGAGCACCGTCTTCAGCAGCCGGATCTGCGGCTCCGGGAGGTCCGCCCACGCGGGTTCGTACTCACCGAGTTGGCGAATCACCTCTCCGGGGGAACTTCCGCGGCGCAGCCAGTCCAGCGCGGTGGGCGCGATCTCCTTGGCGAACCGGATCAGGTCCTGGTCGTGGTCGGCGATGCGCTGCTTCAGATGGGCCGTGTGACGGATGTGCTCGAGTCGCTGCTCGCGCAGTTCACGACCGCGCCGGACGGCTTCGGCGGCCACCGCGATCACCAGCAGCGTGGCGACCGCACCGCACCAGGCGACAGCGGCCCTGGCCGGCTCCTGCACCAGCGCGGCAGCGGCCCCGGTCGCCGCGGCCATGACTATGGCGGGGAGCAACAGTACGCGCGCATACGGCAGTTCACGGCGTCCTGGGGGGGATTGAACACTCACCATGTGGGCCCTCTGAGACGTATCGACGGGGAGTCGCACATATAGGGAACAAGCGCACGAATACACATCAACTCGGTGCGCTGCGGGCGAGCTTAGTCCGACCGGATCATCGCCGTGTCATATTCAGCAAGCGCCTGAAACGGGCATCCTGACTGGAGTACCCTCGGTCATTTACACGCTCCGACGTCACTCGAACACGGTGAGTCATCGCGCATGCGCGTACGAAAGTCACTCACCGTGGCGAATGAAGATCTGCTTCCGGCGGCGGGCGCCGGGCTCAGATACCGGCGATGCGCAGGGCCGCGTCCGCGGTGGCCTCCGCGAAGACCGAGACGGGGCGGTCGGGGTCGGAGCGGTGGACGAGGATCACGCCCTCGATCAGGCCGAACAGCAGGTCCGTGCGGAGATCGAGCTCGCTCTTGGCGAGGGCGCCGCCCGCGGCCGTCGCGGCGAGCAACTGCCGGTAGGCGTCCTTGAGTTCGGCACGGACCGCGTGGAAACCGGCGAACCGCTCGGCGCGCACCTCGGGCAGCAGATAGAGGCCGCCGAGGTTGTACGGCCCGTCGCACAGCACTTCGACGTCCGCACGGCACAGCTCCCACAGCCGGTTCTCCGCCGGGGCCGTGTCGTCGGCGAGCAGCTCACGGGCGTACGCCAGCGAGGGCGTGACGGTGGACTCCAGGAGCTCGGCGAGGAGCTCCTCCTTGCCGGAGACGTAGTGGTACATGGACGCCTGCCGCATGCCCGCCCGCTCGGCGACGGCCCGGGTGCTGGTCGCGGCGTACCCCAGGGAAGTGAACAACTCGGCCGCGGCGACGAGGAGTTCCTCGCGCGGCGCCAGCCCGCTGTCCGGCCGTCGCGCGGCCCGCGGCCTGCCGACCCGCCGCCCGGTCTCCGCCGCCCCACCTGTCGTACCCATGCGTTCGATCCTCGCACACGGGACCACGACAGACGGCGCCCGGCGACGCGGGGTCACCCCGCCCGAGGACGCGGCACCCGAGAACACGGGGTCGCAGCAGACGGCGCCCGAGCACGCGGGGCGAGCGCCAGGGAGGCGAAGGCATCTCCGGGCGTGCATCACACCCCGGCGAGCCGCAACACCCTCGGGGGCGCAACACCCCGGCACGCCCCAACCCCCCGGGGGCGCGGGGAACTGCGCGACCAGCCCCCCCCCGCCCCCCCCCCCCCCCCCCCCCCCCCCACCGACACAGCCGCTCACACCCAACCCTCCACCCCGTGAGCCCTGAGCCGTGAGCCGTGAGCGCCCAGTAACTCCCCCGCAACACCCGAGCAACCCCCCCGACCTCCCCCACCCCTAATTTCTGTCAAGCGACAGAAACACCCCCCGGAGCCGGAGGTCCGCCATGGCCACAGAGACCACGTACGGAGCCCGAGACCACGCCCGTGCCCAGGAGGGCACCCGGGCCGAGGCCATGCCCGTCGTCCCGGCCGCCGACTGGCCGGGCCCGCCCGCCGAGGCGGGCCCCCTCGTGTGGGCCGAGACCGTCGCGGGCGGCAACTACACCCACCGCGTCCTCGCCCGCGGCACCGAACTGCGCCTCACCGACCTGCGCGGAGACGCCTGCGCCCATCTCCTGCTGTACGCGGAGGGCCGCCCCTGGGAGCGCCTGAACGTCGCCGACACGGTCAAGGTCCAGTGGAACGCCTACCTCGGCGAGGGCCAACTGCTCCTGTCCGACCAGGGCCGCGTCCTCGCGAGCGTCGTCGCCGACACCTCCGGCCGCCACGACGCCCTGTGCGGCACCTCCACCCTGGCCCGCAACACCGAGCGCTACGGCGACGGCACCCCCCAGAGCCCCTCCCCCGCCGGCCGCGAGCTCTTCAAGCTGGCGGCCGCGAAGAACGGCCTCGAACCCCGCGACCTCCCGCCCTCCCTCTCCTTCTTCCAGGGCGTGCGCATCCGCGAGGACGGCACCCTCGACTTCACCGGCTCGGCGGGCCCCGGCGCCGCCGTCACCCTGCGCACCGAGCAGGACGTGACCGTACTGATCGCGAACGTCCCCCATCCCGCGGACCCACGCCCCGCATACGTCAGCACGCCGCTCGAAGTGCTGGCCTGGCGCGCCGAGCCCACCCGTGCCGGCGACCCCCTCTGGGAAGCCACCCCCGAAGGCCGCCGCGCCTACCTCAACACCGCCGATTTCCTTGCCTCGAAGGGACGCGCATGAAGCTGGAAGGGACACCCCGGAAGACGGTCGTTCCGGCCCGGGCCGCCTGGTCCGCCGTCATCCGCGAGGGCGAGACACTCACCATCACCGACCTGCACGGCAACCAGGCCGTGGACTTCCTGGTCTACGACGCCCACGACACGGCGGTCCGCTACAGCGCCCCCGACACCATCCACGCGCAGGGCGGCATCTTCCTCACCACGGGCAGCGTGCTGATGTCCAACGAGCACACCCCGCTGATGACGGTCACCGCCGACGACGTGGGCCGCCATGACACGGTCGGCGGCGCCTGCTCCAAGGAGTCGAACACCCTGCGCTACGGCCATCACACCTGGTCGCAGCACGCCTGCGTGGACAACTTCCTCGCCGAGGGCGCGAAGCACGGTCTCGGCAAGCGCGACCTCGTCTCCAACATCAACTGGTACATGAACGTCCCGGTCGAGAAGGACGGCACCCTCGGCATCGTCGACGGCATCTCCGCCCCGGGCCTCTCCCTGACCCTGCGCGCCGAACGAGACGTCCTCGTCCTGGTCTCCAACTGCCCCCAGATCAACAACCCTTGCAACGGCTTCGACCCGACGCCGGTGCAGATGACGATCGGTGCCGCCGAATGACCTTCGACACCCTCCTCATCGCCAACCGGGGCGAGATAGCCGTCCGCATCATCCGCACCGCCCGCGAACTCGGCCTGCGCACCGTCGCGGTGTACTCCGACGCCGACCGGGCGGCCCCCCACGTCCGGCTCGCCGACCACGCCGTACGCCTCGGCCCGGCGCCCGCCAAGGAGTCGTACCTCGACGCCGACCTGGTGCTGAAGGCGGCCAAGGACTCGGGCGCGGGCGCCATCCACCCCGGCTACGGGTTCCTGTCCGAGGACGCCGCGTTCGCCCGCCGCTGCGAGGACGCGGGCATCGTGTTCGTGGGCCCGACGCCCGAGCAGCTGGAGCTGTTCGGCGCGAAGCACACGGCACGGGCCGCGGCGGAGGCGGCGGGGGTCGCGCTGGCGCCGGGAACCGGTCTGCTGCCCTCCCTCGACGACGCCCTCGAAGCCGCCGCGGCCATCGGCTATCCCGTGATGCTCAAGGCCACCGGCGGTGGCGGCGGCATCGGCATGTCGGCCTGCCACTCCGCCGGTGAACTGACCGACGCCTGGGACCGGGTGCAGCGCGTCGCCGCCGCATCCTTCTCCTCCGCCGGAGTCTTCCTCGAACGGCTCGTCGAGCACGCCCGCCATGTCGAGGTGCAGGTCTTCGGCGACGGTGCGGGCACGGTCGTCACCTTCGGCGACCGCGACTGCTCCCTCCAGCGCCGCAACCAGAAGGTCGTGGAGGAGGCTCCGGCACCGGGGCTCCCCGTCCACCTCCGCGCACAACTCACCGCCAGCGCCCGCGACTTGTGCGCCTCCGTCGGCTACCGCTCCGCGGGAACCGTCGAGTTCGTCTACGACGCCGCCCGCGAGGAGGCCTACTTCCTGGAGGTCAACACCCGTCTCCAGGTGGAGCATCCGGTCACCGAGGAGATCTACGGCGTCGACCTGGTCGCCTGGATGCTCCGCCTGGCCCGGGGCGAGCGGGACGTCGTACGCGAACCGGGCCCCCCGCACGGCCACGCCGTCGAGGCCCGCGTCTACGCCGAGGACCCGAGTCGCGAACACCGGCCCAGTGCGGGCCTGTTGACACGGGTCGAGTTCCCCACCGGGGTCCGTGTCGACGGCTGGGTGGAGACCGGCACCGAGGTGACGACATCGTACGACCCGATGCTCGCGAAGATCATCGCGTACGGCCCGGACCGCGCCCACGCGCTCCAACGGCTGGACGAAGCCCTGGCACGCACCCGAGTCGACGGCATCGAGACCAACCTGGGCCTGGTCCGGGCGGCGCTGGCCGACGGCGGCTTCAAGGCCGCCGTCCACTCCACGGCGACCCTCTCCGCGGTTCAGGACCCCACCCCGCGCATCGAGGTCGTGGCCGCCGGCACCCTCACCACGGTCCAGGACTGGCCGGGCCGCACCGGATACTGGCAGGTCGGAGTTCCGCCGAGCGGCCCGATGGACGACCGTTCGTTCCGGCTCGGCAACCAGGCGCTGGGCAACCCGGAAGGCGCCCCCGGCCTCGAATGCACCTTGCAGGGACCGTCGTTGAGGTTCACCCACCCCACGACCGTCTGCGTGACGGGCGCGCCGGCCCCGGTCACCGTCGACGGCACACCGGTGGCGCAGTGGGAGGCCGTGAACGTGCCCGCGGGCGGGGTCCTGGAGGTGGGCGCGCCCGCCGAACACGGCCTGCGGACGTACGTCCTGTTCGCGGGCGGCGGTCTCGACGTCCCGGCCTTCCTCGGGAGCGCGAGCACCTTCACGCTGGGCCGCTTCGGCGGACACGGCGGGCGGGCACTGCGGACCGGCGACGTCCTGCACGGCGGACGCCGGGACCAGGGGACGCCGGTCACCGAAGCACCGCTCGACGACCGCCCCGCCTACACCTCCACCTGGCACATCGCCGCTGCCGAAGGCCCGCACGCCGCCCCGGAGTTCTTCACCGAGGACGACATCCGCGACTTCTACGCCGCCGACTGGAAGGTCCACTTCAACTCGGCCCGCACCGGAGTCCGCCTGGTCGGCCCCAAGCCCCGCTGGGCCCGCGCCGACGGCGGCGAGGCCGGCCTGCACCCGTCCAACATCCACGACACCCCGTACTCGGTCGGCGCGGTCGACTACACGGGCGACATGCCGGTGCTGCTGGGCCCGGACGGGCCCTCGCTCGGCGGGTTCGTGTGCCCGGCGACCGTCATCAGCACCGAGCGCTGGAAGCTGGGCCAGCTGCGCCCCGGTGACACGGTGCGCTTCGTGCCGGTGAACACGGACGGCTCGGCGCGCGCGGCGATCGTGGACGGCGGCATCCTCGCCCGCGACGGCGATGTGACGTACCGCCGCAGCGGCGACGACAACCTGCTGGTCGAGTTCGGCCCCATGCAGCTGGACCTGGCGCTCCGCATGCGCGTCCACGCCCTGATGGAGGCGGTGGCCGAGCAGGGCCCGGACGGCATCACCGACCTCACCCCCGGCATCCGCTCCCTCCAGATCCAGACGGACCCGGACCGCCTCCCCCAGCACGAACTCCTCGCCGCCGTACGGGAGATCACCGCCTCCCTCCCCCCGTCCGACCAACTGGTCGTCCCCTCCCGCACGGTCCATCTGCCGCTCTCCTGGGACGACCCGGCGACCCGCGAGGCGATCGCCCGCTATATGGCGGGGGTTCGCGACGACGCGCCCTGGTGCCCGTGGAACATCGAGTTCATCCGCCGCGTCAACGGCCTGGACTCGGTGCACGACGTGTACCGCACGGTCTTCGACGCGGAGTACCTGGTGCTGGGCCTGGGTGACGTCTACCTGGGCGCCCCCGTGGCCACTCCCCTCGACCCGCGCCACCGCCTGGTGACCACGAAGTACAACCCGGCACGCACCTGGACGGCCGAGAACTCGGTCGGCATCGGCGGCGCGTACCTGTGCGTCTACGGCATGGAGGGCCCGGGCGGCTACCAGTTCGTGGGCCGTACGACCCAGGTGTGGTCGCCCTGGCAGCAGCGCGGCGCGTTCGAGCCGGGCTCGCCCTGGCTGCTGCGCTTCTTCGACCGCATCAAGTGGTATCCGGTGGACGCGGACGAACTCCTGGAGCTGCGCGCCGACATCACCTCCGGCCGCTTCGTGCCCCGCATCGAGGAAGGCACCTTCTCGCTCGCCGAGTACCAGGCCTTCCTCACCGAACACGCCGAGTCCATAACGGAGTTCAGGGCGACCCAGCAGGCGGCGTTCTCCGTCGAGCGGGACGCCTGGGAGGCGGCGGGCGAGTTCGCGCGCGCCGAGTCCGCGACCGCGCCGGCAGCCGGCCCCGTCGACATCGCGGTCCCCCCGGGCGGCCGCCTGATCGAGGCCGAGTTCGCCGCCTCCGTATGGCAGTTGAACGTCGAGCCCGGCGACGAGGTGACGGCGGGGCAGCCGCTCCTCGCCCTGGAGGCGATGAAGATGGAGTCCAGGGTGCACGCGCCGACGGCCGGTGTGGTCGCGGAGATCCTGGCCAGGCCGGGCGACCAGGTGGAGGCGGGGACGGCGCTGCTCGTCCTGGCCCCGCCCGCACAGTGAAAGAGGAACGAGCCATGTCCAGCACCGTCACCCGGGTCCGTGCCGCCTACGACCGCGTCGAGGCCGTGGACCGCCCCGAGATCTGGATCGATCTGCGCCCGCGGGAGGAGGTCGAGCGGGAGGCCCGCGCGATCGACGAACGGCTCGCGCAAGGCGAGCGACTCCCTCTCGCGGGCCGCCTGTTCGCCGCCAAGGGCAACATCGACGTGGCCGGCCTGCCCACCACCGCGGGCTGTCCGTCGTACGCCTACGATCCGGAGGCCGATGCCCCGGTGGTCGCCCGGCTCCGCGCGGCCGGCGCGATCGTGCTCGGCACCACGAACCTGGACCAGTTCGCGACGGGCCTGGTCGGCACCCGCTCCCCGCACGGCGCGGTCCGCAACGCGTACGACCCCACCCGGGTGAGCGGCGGTTCCAGCTCCGGCTCGGCGGTCGCCGTGGCGCTGGGCATCGTCGACTTCGCCCTCGGCACCGACACGGCGGGCTCGGGCCGGGTCCCGGCCGCCTTCAACGGCATCGTCGGCCTCAAGCCCACCCGCGGCCTGGTCCCCACGGCCGGGGTCGTCCCGGCCTGCGCCTCCATCGACTGCGTGACGGTGTTCGCCCGCACCCTCCCCGAGGCCGAGCAGGCGCTGGCCCACATGACGACCGGCACCGCCCCGTCCCTGCCCGGACGCCGCCCCGGCCCCTGGCGGATCGCGATCCCCCCGCGCGAGCAGCTCGGCGAACTCGACGAGGGCTGGGCGGAGGCGTACGAGCAGGCGGTGGAGCAGCTCGCGGCGGCGGGCGCGACGCTGCGCGAACTCGACCTCACGCCCTTCACCGAGGCGGCGGCGATGCTCTACGAGGGCGCGTTCGTCGCCGAGCGCTACACAGCCGTAGGGGCCTTTGTCGACAAGGCGACAGCGGCGAACGACCCGTTCCTGGACCCCACGGTCGCCGCCATCATCACCCGCGCCCGCGACCTCCCGGCCCATCAGCTGTACGCCGACATGGACCGCCTGGCCGGGCTCCGCACCCGGGCGCTGGCCGAACTGGCCGACGCGGACGCCCTTCTCCTGCCCACCACGCCGGGCCACCCCACGCTCGCGGAGGTCGCCGCCGACCCGCTGGGCGCCAACGCCCGCCTGGGCCGCTTCACCAACTCCACGAACCTCTTCGACCTGGCCGCGGTGGCTGTCCCGGCGGGCGAGGTGAACGGTCTCCCGTTCGGCGTGATGCTGATCGGCCCGGCGCACACCGACGAGCGCCTGGCGAGCATCGCGCGCCTGCTCCAGCCGGAGACCCGGCTCGCGGTGGTCGGCGCCCACCTGACGGGCCAGCCGCTGAACCCGCAACTCCTGTCGCTGGGCGCCCGCCTGGACCGTACGACGACCACGGCCCCGGTGTACCGCCTGCACGCCCTGCGGACCGACCCGCCGAAGCCGGGCCTGGTCCACGTGGGCGAGGGCGGCGCGGAGATCGAGGTGGAGGTCTGGAAGTTGCCCGCAGCGGGCCTCGGCCGGCTCCTTTCCGCCCTCCCCCGCCCCATGGCGCTCGGCCGCGTGCAACTGGCCGACGGCACCGGTGCACCCGGCTTCCTCTGCGAACCGTCCGCCCTGACGGACGCCAAGGACATCACGTCGTACGGAGGCTGGCGGCCCTATCTGAACGTCGAGTAGGTCACCCCACCGACGAATACGCCACAACCCCCCGCAGCAGCAGATCAACGGCCTTACGCGCATTCTTCGCGACCGTGGACCCCTCGCCCCCGGAAACCGGTGCCGCGGCCGAGATCTGCCCCAGCACATCGATCACCTGCTTGCACCACCGCACGAAGTCCCCGGCCGGCATCTCCGCCTCCCGCAGCACCTCGTCCAGCCCCTTGCCCGAAGCCCACATGTACGCGGCCCAGGCGAACCCGAGATCCGGCTCCCGCTGCCCGACCCCCTCGGTCTGGTTGATCCGGAAGTCCTCCTCGAGGGCGTCGAGCCGCCCCCAGATCCGCACCATCTCACCGAGCGCGGCCTTGGCCTTGCCGGACGGCAGCTTGGGCGCCATGGCGTCGTCGCCCACCCGGGACTCGTACACCAGCGCGGAGACGCACGCGGCCAGTTCGGCGGGGCCGAGCCCCTCCCAGACGCCTTCGCGCAGGCACTCGCTGGCGAGCAGGTCGAGTTCGCCGTACAAGCGGGCCAGCCGCTTGCCGTGCTCGGTGACCTCGTCCGCGCGCAGGTAGTCCAGTTCGGTCAGCAGGGCGACGATGCGGTCGAAGGTCCGCGCGATGGTGTTCGTCCGCCCCTCGATGCGCCGCTCCAGCTGCGAGGTGTCGCGCAGCAGCCGGTGATAGCGCTCGGCCCAACGGGCGTGGTCCTCGCGGTCGTTGCACCCATGGCAGGGGTGCGCCCGGATCGCCGTGCGCAGCCGCGCGATCTCGCGGTCGTCGGCGGCCTGCGACCGCTGCTTGCGGGCCCGCTCCGGCGGAATGTGCCCGGCCTTGGTGCGCAGCGCTGAGGCCAGGTCCCGACGGGACTGCGGCGAGCGCGCGTTGAAGGACTTCGGGACCCGCATCCGGTCCAACGGCTCCACCGGCACCGGGAAGTCCATCGACGCGAGCCGCTTGACCTGCCGCTCGGCGGTCAGCACCAGCGGCCGCGGGCCGTCATGGTGATCGAAGCCCCGGTGGCCGTTGGACCGTCCGGCGGGCAGGCCCGGGTCCAGGACCAGCGCGAGACCGGCGTACTTGCCCGTGGGCACATGGATGATGTCGCCCGGCTTGAGCTTCTCCAACGCCACGGCCGCCTCGGCCCGCCGCTGGGCGACCCCCTGCCGGGCCAGCTCGGTCTCCCGGTCCTTGAGCTCGCGGCGCAGCCGCGCGTACTCCTCGAAGTCGCCGAGGTGGCAGGTCATGGAGGCCTTGTAGCCGTCCAGACCCTCCTCGTTGCGCTGCACCTGGCGCGAGATCCCGACGACCGACTTGTCGGCCTGGAACTGCGCGAAGGACGTCTCCAGGAGTTCACGCGAGCGGTGCCGCCCGAACTGCTCCACGAGATTGACCGCCATGTTGTACGACGGCTTGAAGCTGGAGCGCAGCGGGTACGTGCGCGTGCCGGCCAGTCCCGCCAGGTGCTCGGGGCTGCTCCCGCGCTGCCACAGCACCACCGCGTGGCCCTCGACGTCGATGCCGCGCCGTCCCGCACGCCCCGTCAGCTGGGTGTACTCGCCGGGCGTGATGTCGGCGTGCTGCTCGCCGTTCCACTTGACGAGCTTCTCCAGCACCACCGAACGCGCGGGCATGTTGATGCCCAGGGCGAGCGTCTCGGTCGCGAACACGGCCTTGACCAGGCCGCGTACGAACAGCTCCTCGACGACCTCCTTGAACGTCGGCAGCATGCCCGCGTGGTGGGCGGCGATACCGCGCTCCAGGCCCTCCAGCCACTCGTAGTAGCCGAGGACGTGCAGGTCCTCGTGCGGGATCGACGCCGTGCGCTCCTCGACGAGGGCGCGCACCTTGCCCCGCGCCTCGTCGTCGTTCAGCCGCAGACCGGCGTACAGGCACTGCTGTACGGCCGCCTCGCAGGCGGCGCGGCTGAAGATGAACGTGATGGCGGGCAGCAGGCCTTCCGCGTCCAGCCGCTCGATGACCTCGGGCCGGCTCGGTGTCCACACCTTCGACCGCTGCCGCCGCTCGCGCTCCCGGTCGGCCTCGCGCATCGCCCGGCCGCGCCTGCGGTCCTGGTACGACGGCCGCTGGGCCTCCATCCGGGCCAGCCGCGCGAGATCGGGGTTGACGGCCTTCTTGTTGCCCTCGCCCTCCTCGAACAGGTCGTACATCCGCCGCCCGGCGAGCACGTGCTGGAACAGTGGCACGGGCCGGTGCTCGGAGACGATCACCTGGGTGTCGCCGCGGACGGTGTCGAGCCAGTCGCCGAACTCCTCGGCGTTGGACACGGTCGCCGACAGCGACACCAGGGTCACCGACTCGGGAAGGTGGATGATCACCTCTTCCCATACGGCGCCCCGGAAGCGGTCGGAGAGGTAGTGCACCTCGTCCATGACCACGTATCCGAGGCCGAGGAGGGTCTGCGAGCCCGCGTAGAGCATGTTCCGCAGCACCTCGGTGGTCATCACGACCACGGGGGCGTCGGAGTTGACGCTGTTGTCGCCGGTGAGCAGGCCGACCTTGTCGGCGCCGTAACGGCGGCTGAGGTCCGCGTACTTCTGGTTGGACAGCGCCTTGATGGGGGTCGTGTAGAAGCACTTCTTGCCCTGCTGGAGGGCGAGGTGGACGGCGAACTCGCCGACGATCGTCTTGCCGGAGCCGGTGGGGGCGGCCACCAGCACGCCCTTGCCCGCTTCGAGAGCCCGGCAGGCCTCGATCTGGAAGGGGTCGAGATCGAAGTCGTACATCTCGCGGAAGCCCGCGAGCGCGGTGGCCTGCTCGGCTGCCCGCAGGCGGGCTGCCGCGTACCGCTCGGCCGGGGAGAGGTCCTCTGTCATCGTGCTTTCGAGCGTACCCGGCGGCACTGACAACAGGACGATCATTATCCGGATCGGAGTCCGCGAAACCCGCTCTTCACGCAGTTCACGGGCCCACCACGGCCACCGCCCCGCGCACACAACGCGCGCTCAGCGGCAGGGGTCCCAGCGGTTCGCCGTCCGCGTAGCCCGTGACGTCCGCCGCGGCGATCCCGACCTTCGCCGCTCTGAGCACGGTGACCTTGGGATGGTCGACGTGGGTGCCCCGGTACACGCTCGGGAACACCCGCAGCAGCGTCGTACGGCTGCAGTCGCCGACCACGGTGATGTCGAACAGCCCGTCGGTGAGGTCCGCGCCCGGGCAGATCCGCATGCCGCCGCCGTACGACGATCCGTTGCCGACGGCCACCAGGGTCGCCTCGACCTCGCGGACCTCGCCGTCGTCGAGCGTGATCCGGTACGGGACGGGCCGGAAGGCTGCCAGTTCGGCGAGCATCGCGAGGTCGTACTTGAGGCGGCCCGCGGGCCATCTCATGCGGTTGCCGCGGTCGTTGACGCGGGAGTCGAAGCCGGAGGCGAGGACGGTGCCGAACCAGTGACCGCCGGCCTGGCCCAGGTCGGTGTCGTGTACGCGGCCCTCCTTGAGGGCCCCGGCGATCAGCCGGCCCGCGGCGGCGGGGTCGCGCACCGGCAGTCCCAGGGCGCGGGCGAAGTCGTTGCCGGTGCCGGCGGCGACCAGGCCGAAGGGGGTGCGGGTGCCGGCCACGGCCTGGAGGGCGAGGTTCGCCATGCCGTCGCCGCCGACCGCGATCAGGGCGCCGGTGCCGTCCCTGACGGCGGCACGCGCGCGTGCCAGGCCGTCGGCGGCGTCCGCGCCGAGTACGGTCCGCACGGCGAAGCCCGCCGCCCGCAACGCGGAAGCGGCCGGCTGCGCCGCGTGGGCGCCCCGGCCGCGGCCCGCGGTGGGGTTGACGAAGAGGGTGATCTCGCTGGTCACGGACGTGACCTTACGAGCCGATTCCCGCTCGTCAGGTCACGTCGTCATAACCGTTGACCCGGTCCGTGCCCGACTGCTCGGGCAGCGCCCGGCTCGCGGAGACGGTCTCGACCTCGCCGATGTCCTCGGGGGTGAGGTCCAGGTCGGAGGCCTCGTCGTCGTCGGGTCCCTCGGCCTCGCGGCGGCGCTTGCGCCGGTCGTTGAGCAGGGAGAAGAGCACGGCGAAGAAGTACAGCACCCAGATCGGGCCGGCCAGCGCGAGCATGCTCAGCGGGTCCGTGCTCGGGGTCGCGACGGCGGCGAACACGGTGATGCCCATGATCATGCCCCGCCACCAGCCGAGCATCCGCTTGCCGGTGATCATGCCGGTGAGATTGAGCATGACGAGCAGCAGTGGCAGCTCGAAGGAGAGACCGAAGACGATCACCATGCGCGTGACGAGCTGCAGCAGATCGTCGAGTGGCAGCAGGTTGTCGATGCTGCCGCTCGGCGTGAAGTCGATCAGCACCTTCGCCGTGGTGGGGAGCACCGAGTACGCGAAGTAGGCACCGCCCATGAACAGCGGGGCACCGGTGAAGACGAACGCGTACGCGTACTTCTTCTCGTGCCGGTGCAGTCCCGGGGCGACGAACGCCCAGAGCTGGTAGAGCCAGATCGGCGAGGCCAGGACGACACCCGCCGTCAGTGAGACCTGGAGGGCCAGCGTGAACGGCGCGAGCAGGCCGTTGATGGTGATCCGGGCGCACTTCTGGGTGGCGTCGTCCGACGATGCCTTGGCGAGTTCCTCGAAGCTCTTGCTGCACCCGATCGAGTCCAGGATCGGCTTCGTGAGGAAGTTGATGATGTCGTTGTAGAAGAAGGCGGCGACGACCGTCACGATGACGATGGCCAGCAAGGCCTTCGCGAGCCGGTTGCGGAGCTCACGAAGGTGATCCGCGAGAGGCATCCGCCCCTCGGGATCCTTCTCCTCTTTGCGGGCAGACTTGAGCAACCCACGTTCCCATCTCGTGCGGGCGGGCCGGTGATCACCGGCCCCGCGTCAGCGCTTGGTCGTGTCCGTCGGCTCGGTGACCGGGCGCGAGCTGGTCACGTCGCCGGGGGCGGCCTGGATGGTGCGCTGAGCCGGGTTCTGCTCGTCGGTGGTGGGCGGGCCGGCCGGGGTGGCCGTGTTGCTGCCGCCCTCCTCCTTCATCGCCTTGGCCTCGCTCTTGAGGATGCGAGCGGACTTGCCGAGCGAGCGCGCCATGTCGGGAAGCTTCTTCGCGCCGAACAGCAGGATGATGACGACGAGGATGAGAATGATCTCGGGGGCGCCGAGCCTTCCGAACATAAGTCTTTACCTTCTCACCGAGGCGGCTTGTGGGGTGCTGTCCGACCGGTCGGACATGTGTCCGATCAGTCGTGCTGGCAGCGATCGTAACGCTCAGGGGTGAACGCCTGGCAATCCCTGTGCGTACTCCCGGTTCGCGACCGAGCCTCGTTATCCGGACCGCGACCAGCAGCGTACCTGCCGACACTGCCACGGTGACAGGGCGAAGTGGCCCAAAACGCATGCGCCGCTGCACTCACACCCAACTCTCGGCCTCACTCACAGCGAGTCGGCGGAACGCGCCGTGCTCACCGCCGCCCGCTCCAGGTCCTCCGCGGCCCGGTTGATGCGCCGCGCGGAGTCCGTGACCTGTCGCCCGAGCCGCTGCGCCTCCAGGAAGACCCGGACGGCGAGCACGCCCAGCACGGCGAGACCCAGGAAACCCACAGCTACCGCGAACATCGGCCAGAACATGACACCGAGCCTAGAGGGTCTGGAGGGACTGGAGGGAACCGGAGGGACGTGGAGGGCCTCAGAGGGTGGAGTGCAGCCGCAGCGTCCGCACCCCGCCGCCGGTCAGCAGTTCCACGATCCGCTCGCCCGCCGGCTTGCGGACGGCCGCGCCGCACTCGGGGCAGGTGAAGGAGTAGAAGGTGGTGCGGCTGGTCGCGCCGATGGCGAGGCGGAAGGCGCTCGCGGCCAGCTCGAACCGCTCCCGGCAGTCCGGGCAGCCCGCCTTGAAGGTCACCGGGGCCACGCTTCTCATCCCCGCGAAGGCGGCAGCCACCGTGATGCCCGCACCAGACGTCACCGACTCGCTCAAAGCCCCTGCTCCTGCCTGTCGTACTGACCGTCGTCCTGCCCGTCGCGCCCCGCGTCCGCCGCCCGCGCGCCCTGCGCCTCGACCCCGTCGTAGGCCGCCAGCGCCTCGCGGGCCGCCTCGCGGGCGCTGTCGGCGAGGTCGCGCGGCGAGACGATACGGCCGTCACGGCCGAGCCGGAGCGCAAGCCTCCGCAGCGATGCCGGCTCGGGGGTGCGCAGGGTAATACGCAGTCCGCCGTCGGAAAGCTCATCCGCACTGTCGTGCGGGTAGTACTCGGCGACCCAGCGGCCGCCGGGGCCGACCTCGACGACCACCTCGGGGTCCTCGGCCGCGGGCTGCACCAGCCCCGCGGACAGGTCCCGGAGCTCGACCTCGGGCGGTGCGGACGGCTCGTCGAGGATCTTGATCTCGGCGACCCGGTCGAGCCGGAAGGTGCGCCGCGCCTCGGAGCGGCGGCACCAGGCCTCGACATAGGTGTGTCCGACGCTGACCAGCCGGATCGGGTCGATCTCGCGCTCGGTGACCTCGTCCCGGGCGGGCGAGTAGTAGCGGATCCACAGGCGGCGGCGCTCGGAGATGGCCCGGTCGACGTCCGCGAAGACACCGCCCTCGGACTCGAAGGTCACCGAGAGCCGTGCGCTGGCACCCGCGGTCTCCCCGGCCGCGGTCTCCACCTTGGCGGTGGCCCGCAGCAGCGCCTGCCGGTCGCTCTCCCTCAGGCCGGGCAGCGTGGACACCGCGCGGGCGGCCACCAGCAGCGCGGTCGCCTCGTCGGCGGCGAGCCTGAGCGGCTCCGCCACGTCATCGGGGTTGTGCCACCAGATCCGCTCGCCGTCGGTGTCGATGTCGAGCAGATCACCGCCGCGGAAACTGGTGCCGCACATGGGCAGCACATCGAGGTCGGAGACCAGCTCGTCCTCGGTGATCCCGAAGGCGCGGGCCACGTCCTCGACCCGGGCTCCGGGGCGCTCCTTCAGATAGGTCACCAGCGAGAGCATCCGCCGGGTCTGGTCGATGGCGTTCGTGGGCCTGACCGGTTTGCCTGCCACAGTTCTCTTCCGCTCCCCCTCAGCCCTTGGCCACGGCACGCAGCCGGTCCACCACGTCGGCCCGCAACTCGGCGGGCTCCAGGACCACCACGTCGGGACCGAACTCCACCAGCCAGGCGTCCAGGCCATGGCCGTACGGAATCTCCAACTCGTCCCAGCCCTCGCCCAGTTCCCGCACCGAGGTGGCCTTCGCCCGCAAGGGGTACCCGGCGCCCGTGCGCAGCCGGATCAGCGCGCTGCGGTCGGCGGTCTCGCCCGCCCAGCTCGCCACGGTCTCGCGGACGGTGACGACGTCGGGGACCGGGGCCGTGAACTGCGCCCCGCGCGAGCGCACCTTGCCGGTGATCCGGGAGAGCCGGAACACCCGCTCGGCGCCCCGGTCCCGGTCGAATCCGGCCAGGTACCAGTGGCCGCGCCAGCACTCCAGCGCCCACGGCTCGACATGGCGCGGCTCGGGGCGGGCGGCGGTGGCCTTGCGGTAGTCGAAGACGACCGGACGGCGGTCCCGGCAGGCCAGCATCAGCGGCTCGAAGGAGGCCTCGTGCACCGGGATGCGCGGCTCCAGGGCACCGTGCGCCTCGTACGGGTCGACGTCCTCGGGCAGCCCCGCCGCGCGCAGCTTCTGCAGCGCGCCGCTCGCGGCGCCGGCGAGCCGGGCCTGCTGCCACACCTTGGCGGCAAGACCCAGGGCGGCTGCCTCCTCGGCGTCGAGCGTGATGGGCGGCAGCCGGTTGCTGTCCCGGCGGGCCAGATAGCCGACTTCGCCGTCGAGATTCTCAACGGTCTCGATGACGAGCCCGAGTTCGCGCAGATCGTCCTTGTCGCGCTCGAACATCCGGTTGAAGGAGTCGTCGGAATTGGCTTCCAGGTAGGCCTCGATGGACTCCCTGAGCTCGCGCTTGCTCAGCGGCCGTCGCGTCCCGAGCAGACACAGCGCCAGATTCATCAGCCGCTCGGCCTTGGCAATGGCCATCGACGCCCTTCGCCTCCCTATGGTGCTTACGGACGATGACCGTACCGCCCCGAAGGAGCAAGGCAAAAGCCGAGGGCCCATGCCCGGACAGGCATGGACCCCGGTCGATCAGGTCCGGTCGGATGCCGTACGACGATCCGACCGCGACGCGATCATTTATGACTCCTCGGATACGACTCCTCGGAGGACTCCGGTACGACGATCAGACGCCGAGCAGGTCGACCACGAAGATCAGGGTCTCGCCGGGCTTGATCGCCGGAGTGGGGCTCTGGTTGCCGTAGGCGAGGTGGGCGGGGATGGTCAGCTGGCGACGGCCGCCGACCTTCATGCCCTGCACGCCCTTGTCCCAGCCCTTGATGACCCGGCCGCCGCCCAGCGGGAAGCGGAACGGCTGACCACGGTTCCAGCTGGCGTCGAACTCCTCGCCGGTGCTGAAGGCCACGCCCACGTAGTGGACGGTCACGGTCTGGCCGGCCTGCGCAACCTCGCCGTCGCCCTCCCAGATGTCCTTGATCTCCAGGTCCGCCGGGGGCTCGCCGCCCGGGAAGTCGATCTCGGGCTTGTCGATGCTCACGTCAATCGCTCCTGCTTGTTCACGGAAAGGCAACAGGGACCAGTCTCGCATCCCCGTCCCGAAGACCTGCGGCCATGTCCCCCGTGCGTCACATCTTCGCCAGGATGTCCACGGTGAAGACCAGCGTGGAGTCCTTCTCGATACCGCTGCCGGCCGGCGGGTTGTCGCCGTAGCCCAGCTTCGGCGGAATGGAGATCAGCACCCGGCTGCCCACCTTCTTGCCGGTCAGACCCTGCGCCCAGCCCTTGACGACCTGCTGGAGCGAGAACGACGCCAGCTGCCCCCTGCTGTACGTCGAGTCGAACTCCTTGCCGGAGTCCCACACCACGCCCTTGTACTGCACGAGCAGGCTGTTGTCGGCCGCGACCTCGTCGCCGTCACCCTCGATGACGTACTCCGCCACCAGCTTGGTCGGCGCGTCCGCCTTGGGGATCTCGATCGAGGGGGCCTTGCCGTCGGTGTTGGTGCCGACCTTGGGCAGCTTGGCGTCGCCCTGCGCGACCTTCTTGCCCTTGGCGGAGCTCTTGCCGTTGAAGGTGTCCTGCACGTCGACGACGAACACCAGCGTGTCGGTGCCCTTGATGCCCGCCTGCGCGTTGCCCTCCTTGCCGTACCCCCAGGTGGGCGGGATGGAGAACTGCACCCGGCTGCCGGCCTTCTTGCCCGACAGGGCGTAGCGCCAGCCGTCGATGATGCTGTTCTGCGCCAGCTGGATGACCAGCGCCGTCTTGCGGTCGTAGGAGTTGTCGAAGACCTTGGCCGTGTTCCAGATCTGACCGAGGTAGTGCGCCTGGATGTAGTCGCCCTCGGCGATGGTGGTGCCGCCGCCCGCGATGAGCGTCTTGACCGCGAGGGCCTTCGACGGATCCCCGGTGCCCTTGGCGACCGTCGGCTTCTCACCGAACTTCGTCCCCGCGGTGACCGCCGGCAGCGGACCGTCGACGATCTTCGGCGGCGGGGGCGGCGGCGGGGTGGCCGACGACGAGGCCGAGGGCGACGCGCTGTCACTCGCCTTGCTCGAGTCGGACTTGTCGTCACCGCAAGCGGCGAGTGTGGCCAGTCCTGCGGGAACGGCGATGAGAAGGGAGCGTCGGCGCACGGTGGGGGCCTCGTAATCGGTCGATCTTGTTGATGGCGTGCGCGCAACTCTACGGCGTGCGAAGGGCGCCGTACGGGAAACGTACGGCGCCCGTGTTGCGTTCCGACAGTGATCCGGAACGCTTGGCTCACATTCCGGCGATCAGTTTCTCGACCCGGTCGTCGACCGACCGGAACGGGTCCTTGCACAACACCGTGCGCTGCGCCTGGTCGTTGAGCTTGAGGTGGACCCAGTCGACCGTGAAGTCCCGGCGCTGTTCCTGGGCCCTGCGGATGAAGTCACCGCGCAGCCGGGCCCGAGTGGTCTGCGGCGGAACGGACTTGCCCTCGAAGATCTTCAAGTCGTTGCAGATCCGGGCGGCCTGGCCCTTCCTCTCCAGAAGGTAGTAGAGACCACGACGGCGGTGGATGTCGTGATACGCGAGGTCTATCTGCGCGACCCGCGGGTGCGACATGGTCATGTTGTGCTTGGCCCGGTACCGCTCGATGAGCTTGTACTTCATGACCCAGTCGATCTCGGTGCCGATCCGGTCGAGGTCCTCCGCCTCGATCGCGTCCAGCGTGCGGCCCCACAGCTCCAGAACCTGCTCCACGGTCCCGGTGCGGATGCCACGGCGCTCGCAGAAGTCCACGGCCTTCTCGTAGTACTCGCGCTGCACCTCCAGCGCGGAGGCCTCCCGGCCGCTGGCCAGACGCACCTTGCGCCGGCCGGTGATGTCGTGGCTGACCTCGCGGATCGCCCGGATCGGGTTCTCCAGGGTCAGGTCCCGCATCACGGTGCCCGCCTCGATCATGCGCAGCACCAGGTCGGTGGCGCCGACCTTGAGCAGCATGGTCGTCTCGGACATGTTCGAGTCGCCCACGATGACGTGCAGACGGCGGTAGCGCTCGGCGTCGGCGTGCGGTTCGTCGCGGGTGTTGATGATCGGCCGGGAGCGGGTCGTCGCCGAGGAGACGCCCTCCCAGATGTGCTCGGCCCGCTGACTGACGCAGTACACCGCGCCCCGCGGGGTCTGCAGCACCTTGCCGGCACCACAGAGAAGCTGCCGGGTGACTAGGAACGGAATGAGAATGTCCGCGAGCCGGGAGAACTCGCCGTGGCGTGCGACGAGATAGTTCTCGTGGCAGCCGTAGGAGTTTCCGGCCGAGTCGGTGTTGTTCTTGAAGAGGTAGACGTCGCCCGCGATTCCTTCCTCGTGCAGGCGTCGTTCGGCGTCCACCAGGAGTCCTTCGAGAATGCGCTCGCCCGCTTTGTCGTGGGTGACCAGTTCGGTCACGTTGTCACATTCGGGTGTCGCGTATTCCGGATGTGAGCCCACGTCGAGATAGAGGCGTGCGCCGTTTCGCAGAAAGACATTGCTGCTGCGGCCCCATGACACGACACGGCGGAAGAGGTACCGAGCCACCTCGTCGGGAGACAGGCGTCGCTGTCCCCTGAACGTACACGTGACGCCGTACTCGTTCTCCAGCCCGAAAATGCGGCGGTCCATGACTGAACATTACGCCCGATCCCCCGAGCTGAAACGGGGTTCGGCAGCACGGTTTGGATCATTTTCCGATGAAGACGCAACCACCCCCCGCCCGGCGGGAGCTGTGAGGACGCCTCCCGTGACCAGCAGAACCAGCAGCGACACACCCCCCGCGGCACCCGGCACGGCATAGCCCCACAGGGCCCCGCCCCGCTCGACGACCGGGCCCGCGAGGCCCGTTCCCACCGACGCGCCCACGGTGAACGTCGTCACCAGCCAGGAGAACGCCTCCGTGACCGTACCCGTCGGCGCGTGCCGGTCGACCAGTACGAAGGCACACGCGATGACGGGCGCCAGGAACACCCCCGCGAGCACCGTCAGCAGCGTCATGGCCACCGCGCCCGGCATCAGCGTCAGCGGCAGGTAACACACCGCCAGGAAGCCCACCAGGACCTGCAGTCGCCGCGCCGGCTCACCGGCCCACTGCCGAGCGCCGTACGCCAGACCGCCCAGGAGGGCGCCCAGACCGATCCCGGCCATCAGCCAGCCGTACACCGCGTCCCCGCCGTGCTCGTCCGCGTACGGCACCGAGGCCACCGTGATGGACCCGAGCGCGATACCGACGAACAGGAACGCACCGAGCAGCGCCAGCAGTCCGGGCGAGCGCAGGGCGCCGAGCCAGTGCGCCTCACGGGGACCGGACCGCCACGCGCGCGAGGGCGGCGACAGGACGACCGAGAGCGCGCCGAGCACCCCGACGACGTTCAGCACCAGCAGCGCCGCCTGCGCCGACCACAGCGACACGCACAGCGTCACCAGCAACGGCCCCACGGCGAACATGACTTCCTGCGCCACCGCGTCCATGGCGTACGCCGTGTGCACCTGGCCCTCGTGCCGCAGCACGCTCGGCCACAGCGCGCGCAGGCCGCCCTCCAGCGGTGGCGTGAAGAGCCCGGCGGCCGCCACGGCCGCGTAGGCGAGCGGGAGCGGGTCGGTGCCGGTGAAGGCGAAGAGCGCCATCGCGAGGGCCGACAGCACGGCGGAGGGGAACTGCACCCGGGGCTGGCCGTGCAGGTCGACGAGGCGCCCGAGCAGCGGCTGCCCCACGGCGTTGGCGACCCCGTAGACGGCCGCGAGCCCCCCGGCGAGGCTGTACGTGCCGCCCTCCGCCCGGACGAACAGCACGATCGCGATCGCCGCGGTGGCATTCGGCAGCCGCCCCACCAGCGTCCCCGTCAGCAGGCGCGCCGCATGCCTCGCCCTGAGGATCTCCAGGTATCCCGCGGCCATGTCCCGCCTCCAAGTAATACGTATAACGTCGCCTCCCATACGTACCATGTGCGCTGTTCGGACGTCCAGACGAAGGAGCGGCCCACGGTGGCACGCAGCAGCACGCGACCGACCAGCCGTGACGTCGCACAGGCGGCCGGCGTGTCCCAGGCCGCCGTCTCACTCGTCCTCGGCGACAAATGGCGCGGCCGCGTCTCCGAGACCACCGCCGAACGGGTCCGGGAAGCCGCCCGCGACCTCGGCTACCGGCCCAACCTCGCCGCCCGCAACCTCCGCCTCGGCCACACCCGCACGGTCCTCCTCGTCGTCCCGGCCCTCACCACCGAGTTCTTCGCCGGCGTCTACACCGGCGCCGCGCGCGTCGCCGCCGACCACGGCTTCGGCGTCGTCCTCTACCCCTCCCCCGAGGGCATCGGCCCCGCCCGCGACCCCTTCGCCTCCGCCCAGGCCGCCCTGGACGGCGTCATCGCCTCCTCCATGGCCGCCGACGCCCTCACCGCCATCCGCGGCGACCAGCTCCCCCTCGTCATGCTCGACAGCGACCCCTCCGGAAGCCTCGGCGCCGCCACCGTCAACCTCGACATCGCCGACGGCGTCCGCCAGGTCGCCGCCCACCTCCTGGGCCTCGGCCACCGCCGCTTCCTGCACCTCGCCGCCGACGTGCCCTCCTGGACCTTCGAGGTACGCGCGCGCGAACTGGCCGCACAACTCGCCACGGTCCCCGGCACCTCCGTCCGCACGGCCCGCGCCCCCATCTCCATCGACGGCGCCCTGACCGCCGCCACGGCCGCCCTCGCCGCCCCCGGCCCCCGCCCCACCGCCCTGGTCTGCGACGACGACAAACTCGCCGCCGGCGCCTACAAGGCCGTACGACGGCTCGGACTGCGCGTCCCCGACGACATCTCCGTCACCGGCCTGGACGACCTCGCCCTCGCCACCGCCATCGACCCCGAGCTCACGACCGTACGGCTGGACGCCGAGCTGTTCGGCGAGCGCGGCATGCAAGCCCTCCTGGCCGTCCTGGACGGCCGTACACCGCAGGCCGGGGACATCCCCGTCGAGCTGGTCGTACGAGGCTCCACGGCCCCGCCCAGCACCCCCTGAACGCCCTGTGCCCCGGCCAGGTGATCGGCCGGGGCACAGAAAGGGTGAGGGTCGGGCAGGACGGACGGCTACTCCTTCTCGGAGCCCTCCGCCTCGTCCGCGCTCTCCGCCTCGGTGGACGCACCGCCGGCCTCCAGCAACCGGTCCAGCTGACGCCCCACGATCCGCTTGAACTTGCGCTTCTGCGGACGCGTCCGGTCCAGCACCGCCACCTCCAGCCGCTCCGCGGGGATCTCCCGCTCACTGCCGTTGGTGTCCCGGGACAACGCCTGCACGGCCAGCTTCAGCGCCTCCGCCAGGCTCATACCGTCCTGGTGACGCTGGTCCAGATAGCTGCTGATCGTCTCGGCGTTGCCTCCCACCGCCACGGAGCCGTGCTCGTCCACGATCGAACCGTCGTGCGGCAACCGGTAGATCTGGTCGCCGTCCGGCGTCTCACCGACCTCCGCCACGACCAGCTCCACCTCGTACGGCTTCTCACCGGCCGAGGAGAAGATCGTGCCCAGCGTCTGGGCGTAGACGTTGGCCAGACCACGCGCGGTCACGTCGTCACGGTCGTAGGTGTAGCCACGGAGGTCGGCATACCGGACGCCGCCGATCCGCAGATTCTCGTACTCGTTGTACTTCCCGGCGGCCGCGAAGCCGATCCGGTCGTAGATCTCGCTGAACTTGTGCAGCGCGCGGGACGGATTCTCACCGACGAACACGATGCCGTCGGCATACTGCAGCACGACCAGGCTGCGACCACGGGCGATGCCCTTGCGGGCGTACTCGGCCCGGTCGGCCATCGCCTGCTGAGGAGAAACATAGAACGGCGTCGACACCGGTTATCCGTCCCTTTCTGTGGAAGTCACTGCGATCACCTTGAACAAGACAGCAGACGCCTACAGCAGCGCGGCCCGCGGGCCGTCGGGCTGCTCAAGGCGCCGCTCGAGAATCGAACGGGCGATCTCGGAGGACTCGTCGTCGGTGAGCCGGCGGAAGCCGTCCTCGGTGATCACGGTGACGATCGGGTAGATCCGGCGCGCGACATCGGGACCGCCGGTCGCCGAGTCGTCGTCGGCCGCGTCGTACAGGGCCTGCACCACGAGGGTGGTGGCCTCGTCCTCGGTGAGGTCGTTGCGGAAGAGCTTCTTCATGGCACCGCGCGCGAAGATCGAGCCGGAGCCGGTGGCGGCGAAGTTGTGCTCCTCGGAACGGCCGCCGGTGACGTCGTAGGAGAAGATCCGGCCCCTCTCCCGGTCCACGTCGTACCCCGCGAACAGCGGCACGACGGCCAGGCCCTGCATGGCCATGCCGAGGTTGGAACGGATCATCGTGGACAGCCGGTTCGCCTTGCCCTCCAGCGACAGCTGGGCGCCCTCGACCTTCTCGAAGTGCTCCAGCTCCAGCTGGAACAGCTTCACCATCTCCACGGCGAGACCGGCGGTGCCGGCGATCCCGACGGCCGAGTACTCGTCGGCCGGGAACACCTTCTCGATGTCCCGCTGGGCGATCACATTCCCCATGGTCGCCCGACGGTCACCGGCGAGCACGACGCCGCCGGGGAAGGTCACGGCCACGATGGTCGTCCCGTGCGGCGCCTCGATCACGCCCTGCGTGGGCGGCAGTTGCCGGTTGCCCGGCAGCATCTCCGGCTGATGCTCGGACAGGAAGTCCATGAAGGACGACGACCCAGGCGTCAGGAAGGCAGCTGGTAGACGCCCGGTGCTACGAGTGTTGGCTTCCACGCGATTCCTTCCACGTAAGCAGCAGCCCGCCTTATGGCATCGGGCCGATCCTTGAACTGCCCCAGTGCGGCATTGCAGCTGAAGCACAGTACGCCTCGGACCCTACCCGTCTTGTGGCAGTGATCCACATGCTCGGCAGGAGCGTCAAGGCAGATGCAGCAGACTCCCCGCTGCGCCACGATCAACCCGTCCAACTCCGCCTGGGTGAGACCGTACTTGCGCTTGAAGTAACTGACCCGGTTCCGTTCGGCACGGCACTCACGGCAATAGCTCGACCAGCCGTCCGACGAGGACTTGTTCCGCTCCCACTCGGAGTGCGGCTTCACCTCTTCGCACTGCGGGCACCGCTTGTGTCCCTGCGGGACCAGGGCCCTGACCCGGACCTTCTTCCCCTTTTTCTCCTGACGTTGCCGGTAATACTCCGCAGAGCACTCCCGGCAGTACGCCTGGAGTCCATCGGGCATGGACTTGTTACTGGCGAACGCTGCCCGCAGCAGGTGTTGCTTGCACCGCGAGCAGCGCCGCACCTCCGACTCTTGGACCATGCAGATTCCCCCGCCCCGCCTTCACTTCGAAGGCAAAAGCAACCTACTGGCCACCCTTCTGAACGAAGGACCTCACGAAATCCTCAGCATTCTCTTCGAGCACATCATCGATTTCGTCGAGGACGGAATCCACGTCGTCGCTCAGCTTCTCCTGGCGTTCCTTGAGGTCCTCGGAACCCTGCGCTTCCGCAGCCTGCTCCTCGACCTCCTCGGTGTTGCGGGTGGCCTTCTGCTGTCCGCCGCCGGTGTCCTTGGTCGCCATAACCCCTCACCCCGCTCGGTTCGACGTTCTTGATCAGACCCTACAAGCAGGGTCTGACATCGGCCCCGCAGTTCCTACAACGTACGGGGGCCATCTCGATGATTCCCTCTGGCCGGGTTTTCCACCCTGCGGGACGACCCGGCCCGGCCATCCGTTCAGTTGCCCGACAGTACCCTGACCAGGTCTTCTGCCGTGCGACAGCGGTCCAGGAGCTCCTTGACGTGATTTCGCGTTCCGCGAAGCGGTTCGAGGGTTGGGACCCGCTGGAGCGAGTCCCGGCCCGGGAGGTCGAAGATCACCGAGTCCCAGGAGGCCGCGGCGACGTCGTCGGCGTACTGCTCCAGGCAGCGGCCGCGGAAGTACGCGCGGGTGTCCTCGGGGGGCTTGGTGCGGGCCCGCTCGACCTCGTTCTCGTCCAGCAGGCGCTTGATGCGGCCGCGGGCCGCGAGTCGGTTGTACAGGCCCTTGTCGGCCCGCACGTCGGCGTACTGGAGGTCCAGGAGGTGCAGCTTGGCCGCGTCCCAGTCGAGGCCGTCACGGCGCCGGTAGCCCTCCATGAGCTCCCGCTTGGCGACCCAGTCGAGCTCGCCTGCGAGGCTCATGGGGTCGTTCTCCAGGCGGTTGAGGGTGTCCTCCCAGCGGGCCAGGACGTCCTTGGTCTGGTCGTCGGCGTCCGCGCCGTAGCGTTCCTCGACGTACTTGCGGGACAGCTCGTAGTACTCCATCTGGAGCTGGACCGCGGTGAGTGTGCGGCCGCTGCGGAGGGTGACCAGCCGCTGGAGGGTCGGGTCGTGGGAGACCTGGTGCAACGTCCGCACCGGCTGGTCCACCGCCAGGTCGACCGCGATGAAGCCGTCCTCGATCATCGAGAGGACGAGGGCTGTGGTGCCCAGCTTCAGGTAGGTCGAGATCTCCGAGAGGTTCGCGTCGCCGATGATCACGTGGAGGCGGCGGTACTTCTCGGCGTCGGCGTGGGGCTCGTCGCGGGTGTTGATGATGGGGCGCTTGAGGGTGGTCTCGAGGCCTACCTCGACCTCGAAGTAGTCGGCGCGCTGACTGAGCTGGAAGCCGTGTTCGTGGCCGTCCTGGCCGATGCCGACACGGCCCGCTCCGGCGAAGACCTGGCGGGAGACGAAGAAGGGCGTGAGGTGGCGCACGATGTCCGAGAAGGCGGTCTCGCGCTTCATCAGGTAGTTCTCGTGCGTGCCGTAGGAGGCGCCCTTGTTGTCGGTGTTGTTCTTGTAGAGGTGGATGGGCTGGGCGCCGGGGAGCTGGGCGGCCCGTTCGGCGGCCTCGGCCATGATGCGTTCGCCGGCCTTGTCCCAGAGGACGGCGTCGCGGGGGTTGGTGACCTCGGGGGCGCTGTACTCGGGGTGTGCGTGGTCGACGTAGAGCCGTGCGCCGTTGGTGAGGATGACGTTGGCGAGGCCGATGTCCTCGTCGGTGAGCTGGCTGGAGTCGGCGGCTTCGCGGGCGAGGTCGAAGCCCCGCGCGTCCCGCAGCGGATTCTCCTCCTCGAAGTCCCAGCGGGCCCGGCGGGCCCGGTGCATCGCCGCCGCGTAGGCGTTGACGATCTGGGATGAGGTGAGCATGGCATTGGCGTTGGGGTGGCCGGGGACGGAGATCCCGTACTCCGTCTCGATGCCCATTACTCGCCGTACGGTCATGCGGCCCTCCTTGCCCGGCGGCGCCCTCGGTCGGGGGCGGCGCTCAAGTACCGCTGGCGCTCCGGTGCGTGTGCGGTGCCCGTCCCCGCACTGCGCGACTCGGCGGTACCGAAGAGCCTAGAACGGCTCTGCGCCGGTGGGGAGATCATTTGCGTCATTGCCTTGCTCGCGTTTGATCCGGTTGGTTGCCTGAAAAACAGTCGGCTGCGGGTACCCCGGTGAGGGCACCCGCAGCCACCCTGTGTTTACAGGTACTGACCGGTGTTCGCCACCGTGTCGATGGAGCGTCCGGTGTCGGCGCCCTGCTTTCCGGTGATGAGCGTACGGATGTAGACGATCCGCTCGCCCTTCTTTCCGGAGATGCGGGCCCAGTCGTCCGGGTTGGTGGTGTTGGGCAGGTCCTCGTTCTCCTTGAACTCGTCCACGCAAGCCTGGAGGAGGTGGGAGACGCGGAGGCCCTTCTGGTTGTGGTCGAGGAAGTCCTTGATCGCCATCTTCTTGGCGCGGCCGACGATGTTCTCGATCATGGCGCCGGAGTTGAAGTCCTTGAAGTAGAGGACTTCCTTGTCTCCGTTGGCGTAGGTGACTTCCAGGAAGCGGTTTTCCTCGGATTCGGCGTACATGTGTTCCACGGCCGTCTGGATCATGCTCTGGACGGTGGTGGCCTTGCTGCCGCCGTGCTCGCCGAGGTCGTCGGAGTGCAGGGGGAGGCGCTCGGTCAGGTACTTGCCGAAGATGTCCTTGGCGGCCTCGGCGTCCGGCCGCTCGATCTTGATCTTCACGTCGAGCCGGCCGGGGCGCAGGATGGCGGGGTCGATCATGTCCTCGCGGTTGGAGGCACCGATGACGACCACGTTCTGCAGGCCTTCGACGCCGTCGATCTCGGCGAGGAGCTGCGGGACGATGGTGTTCTCGACGTCGGAGCTGACGCCGGAGCCGCGGGTGCGGAAGAGGGACTCCATCTCGTCGAAGAAGACGATGACGGGTGTGCCCTCGCTGGCCTTCTCACGGGCACGCTGGAAGACGAGGCGGATCTGCCGCTCGGTCTCGCCGACGTACTTGTTGAGGAGCTCGGGGCCCTTGATGTTGAGGAAGAAGCTCTTGCCGGTGGCCTGGCCGGTGACCTCGGCGACCTTCTTGGCCAGCGAGTTGGCGACGGCCTTGGCGATGAGCGTCTTGCCGCATCCGGGGGGTCCGTAGAGCAGGACGCCCTTGGGCGGGCGCAGTTCGTGCTCCTTGAACAGGTCCGGGTAGAGGTAGGGGAGCTCCACGGCGTCCCGGATGGCCTCGATCTGGCCGCCGAGTCCGCCGATCTGCTCGTAGCCGATGTCGGGGACCTCTTCGAGGACGAGTTCCTCGACCTCGCTCTTGGGGACGACCTCGTAGACGTAGCCGGATCGGGGTTCGAGCAGCAGGGCGTCGCCGGGGCGGATGGTGACGTCCAGTAGCGGCTCGGCGAGCCGTACCACCCGTTCCTCGTCGGTGTGCCCCTGTACGAGGGCGCGCTCGCCGTCCTCGAGGATCTCCTTGAGGGTGACGATGTCGCCGACGCTCTCGAACGCCATGGCCTCGACCACGTTGAGAGCTTCGTTGAGCATTACTTCCTGGCCGCGCCGGAGCTCTTCGAGCTCGACGCTGGGGCTGACGTTCACTCGCAGTTTGCGGCCGCCGGTGAAGATGTCTGCGGTGCCGTCCTCGTTCGCTTCGAGGAAGACACCGAAGCCGGCCGGCGGCTGTGCGAGCCGGTCGACCTCCTCCTTGAGGGCCACGATCTGGTCGCGGGCCTCACGGAGCGTGTTGGCGAGTCGCTCGTTCTGGGCGGACACGCCGGCCAGGTTGGTCTGCAGCTCGACGATCCGCTCTTCGAGAATCCTCGTGTGTCGCGGAGAGTCGGCGAGCTTGCGTCGCAGGACGGCGATCTCCTGCTCAAGGTAGGCAATCTGCCCGGACGGGTCGTCGGACCCTCGTCCCGGGCGGATGCCGCGGTTCATGTCGTCGTCGTGGGCTGCCACGGTCCTCACCTCCTCCAAGGGGAGCTGGACGCTTCCAGACCCTACCTGGGTGGGTGTCGATTGAAACCCCTAGATCACAAAGACTGTCGAGGTGTGTCCGATCTTCACCCTTGCGCTCTCCCTCACGCCAGGGGAATACCCACCGAACATGATTGGAAAGCTGCCGAAGGTAGGGTCGAAGTGTTCAACACCCGTCAGAGCTGGCCGGATTCCCGTTCAGCCGGACGCATAAACGGCAGGAGAGATGAGAGTGCAGCAGGAGGCCGGGGCCGACGGCGACACCCTGGAGGTCTGGATCGATCAGGACCTGTGTACGGGTGACGGCATCTGCGTCCAGTACGCGCCGGAGGTGTTCGAGCTGGACATCGACGGTCTGGCCTACGTGAAGGGCTCGGGCGACGAGCTCCTCCAGGACAGGGGCGCGACAACGCCCGTACCCCTGCCGCTTCTCACCGATGTGGTCGACTCGGCGAAGGAGTGTCCGGGCGAGTGCATCCACGTACGGCGAGTTTCGGACAGGGTCGAGATCTACGGACCGGACGCAGAGTGACCGGAAAGACACCCTGCGTGACCACTGTCTGATTTCTCACAGATGTGACCGCTTCGGTCAGACGGTGTGCGTGCCCGCGGGGGTCGAGCGGACGAACGCGCCGTCCTTCCACTGCCATTTCGCCTCGTCCTTCACATCCGGGCAGCAACTGGGCACGTCGGACGTGGAGTAGCCGAGCAGGGTCGCGAGGACGGCTCCGTCGCTCACCGTGAAGTCGGTGACGGTGTTGCGGGTCTTCGGGCTCAGCAGGGTGGCGACGATGCGGGGTTCACCGTTGCTCTTCGCGCGCGTGATGACGTAGACGGCGTCGGGAGGCGTGCCCATGGGGGCGTCGCAGTGCACCACGACGACTGTTTCCGGCCGTCCGTCGCCGTCGAGGTCTCCGGAGACCCGCTTCTGCACCTTCGCCTTGACCGGGCCGCACTCGATCGGGAAGTGGACGGCCGCGGGGTCGGGCGCCGTCGTGACCACCGGGGCGGGTCTGGCCCCGGGGCCGGCCGCCTGGGCCGCCGTCGCGGGGTTGGGCTGCAGGACCGAGGAGAGGGCCACGACTCCCGCCACGGCGGTGGCGGTGGCGACCCAGTGGATCGGGCGGGTGTGCGTGTGTGCCAGTTCCGGGACGGCGGATTGCTGCACTAGGAGCGTCTCCTGTGGGGGCTGTGCCGGTGGGGTGGGTGGCCAGCATGGTGCCACACGTCACAGGTGGGGGGAACGGCGGGGTGGGTACCTGTGCTGGTTCGCCCCTGCGGGGGTTTGGGCCGCCGCCTCAACACGAAGGCGTCGGGGTGGAGTTCCCCTGGTCTGCGGGAACTCCACCCCGACGCCTGTACGTTGCGGTGCGGCAAGGGGCCGCTTCAGCGGCCGGAGCCGCCGTCGGCGTTGGGGCCGGTGTAGTCCTCGCCGTAGGCGCCCTTGGCGGGGCGGCGGCGGCGCATGGGGGGCTCGACGCCGTCGGCGAGGCGGCGGGCGGTGAGCAGGAAGCCGGTGTGGCCGATCATGCGGTGGTCCGGGCGGACGGCCAGGCCTTCGACGTGCCAGTTGCGGATCATCGTCTCCCAGGAGGTCGGCTCGTTGAAGGAGCCGATCTCGCGGATGGACTCGACGGTCCGGGCGAGCTGGGTGGTGGTGGCGACGTAGCAGCACAGGATGCCGCCGGGCACGAGTGCCTTGGAGACGGCCTCCAGGCACTCCCAGGGGGCGAGCATGTCGAGGATGACGCGGTCGACGTCGGTGTCGGACAGGTTGTCCTGGAGGTCGCCGACGGTGAGCTGCCAGGCGGGGTGCGGGCCGCCGAAGTAGCGCTCCACGTTCTGCTTCGCGATCTCGGCGAAGTCCTCGCGGCGCTCGTAGCTGTGCAGCATGCCCTGGTCGCCGATGGCGCGCAGCAGGAAGCTGCTGAGCGAGCCGGAGCCTACGCCCGCCTCCACGACGCGCGCGCCGGGGAAGATGTCGGCGAAGGCGAGGATCTGCCCCGCGTCCTTGGGGTAGACCACGGCGGCGCCGCGGGGCATGGACAGGACGTAGTCGGGGAGCAGGGGGCGCAGCGCGAGGTAGGCGACGTTACCGGTGGTGCGGACAACGCTGCCCTCGGGTGCGCCGATCAGCTCGTCGTGCGGGAAGGAACCCTTGTGGGTGTGGAAGTTCTTTCCCTCTTCGAGCGTGAACGTGTAGTGGCGGCCCTTGGGGTCGGTCAGCTGAACCTGGTCCCCGACCTTGAAGGGCCCGCGCCTGCGGGCGGCACCGGTCGGTTCGGACATGTGAACAGCCTACCGGTCCACGGAGGGGCCGCCGACCACTAGGACGGTCTGGCCATGGCCTTCACGAAGGCGCGCTCCACGTCGGCCGCGGACAGGACGCCGTAGATCTCGCCGGTCTCCTCGACGACGAGGTATTCGGTGGCGGGGGTCGCGCGGAGGGTGTCCAGGAGGTCCTCGCCCGCGAGTTCGGCGGAGACGCGCATGCCGTCGGTGAGGTCCTGGGCGAGGCCGCTGACGGCGACCCAGGGGCGGCGGTGTTCGGGTACGCCGACGATGGCGGCCTCGCGGACGAGGGAGAGCGGGGTGCCGTCGGCGTCGACGACGACCAGGGCGCGGGCGCCGGCGTCGTTGGCGCGGCGCAGGGCCTCGGAGAGGGGTGTGTCGGTCTCGACGGGAACCGCGCGGCGGGTGAGCGTACGGGCGCGCAGGTCGGGGAGGTGTTCGCGCAGCCGGGCCATGCGCAGGCTGTTGCCGGCGCCGGTCCAGATGATCGCGGCGAGGATCGCGGCGAGCAGGGCGTCCATCACGGTGTCCATGCCGACGTTGTCCTCGGCGGAGGAGCCGAGGGCTCCGGACTGGGTGAGCAGGGGGAGGCCGATGAGGACGCAGACGGCGAGGGCGCGGCCGACCCAGGCGGCGGCGATGGTGCCGCTCATGGGCTTGCCGGTGATCTTCCAGACGACCGCGCGGAGCATGCGGCCGCCGTCGAGGGGGAGGCCGGGCAGGAGGTTGAAGACGGCCACGATGAGGTTGGAGACCATCAGGCCTGCGAGCAGGACGCCGGGGACCGTGCCGGGTTCGACGGGCTGCATGGCGAGGTAGAAGAGGCCGGCGAGGACCAGGGAGAGCAGGGGGCCGACGAAGGCCAGCACGAACTCCCGTCCGGGGGTCTCGGCTTCCTTCTCGATCTCGGAGACACCGCCGAAGAACTGGAGCTGGATGCGGCGGACGGGGAGCTTGAAGCGGAGGGCCGCGACGGTGTGGGCCAGTTCGTGGACGAGGACGGAGGCGTAGAAGGCGATCGCGAAGAAGAGGGACACGAGGTAGCGGGCGGCGCCGAGTTCGGGCAGTACGCGGTCCAGTTGGCCGCCGAAGACCCAGGTGATGAGCGCGGCGACGAGGAACCAGCTGGGGGCGACGTAGACGGGCACCCCGAAGGGACGGCCCATCAGCAGCCCGCCGCGCGGCTGGGGGGACTGGGGCGGGGGCTTCGTGGGGACGCCGGAGTGGGCGAGGGTGCGGTGATCGTCGGTGGTGTGGGGGGCGCCGGGCGCTCGGTGCGCCGCGTCGGCGTCCTCGCCGGGGCCGGTCCCGGGGGCGGGCGGGTGCTCGGCGTCCCCCCTGGGGGTGCCGCTGCCGGCGGCTCGGACATCGCCGTCGCCGTGCGGCGCGGGGGTGTCCTGGGCGGCGTTGTCGTGGGGGGCGGGGTGCTGTACGGCGTCGGCGCCCTCGGTTGCGCCGTCGGCGTCCGAGGTCTCGGCGGACGTACCGGTGGGCGAGGCGACCGCCCGGTTCCCGTCGCCGTGCGGGTCGGGGGCTGCGGGGTCCGCGTTCTGCGCCGTTGGGTC
>NZ_JBIAUQ010000008.1:127572-215037 GCF_042893155.1 Streptomyces sp. NPDC001668 | reverse complement strand
CGTCGGCGTCAGGGGCTTTGGTGGACGGGGTCAGGGGCACGGTGGCGGCCGGGTCCCCGTTCTCGCGCGAGTCGGCGACCGCGCTCTGCGCCGTCACGCCGTCGGCGTCCGAGGCCCCCGGGGACGTACCGGAGGGCGAGGCGACCGCCCGGTTCCCGTCGCCGTGCGAGTCCGGGGCCGCGGGGGCCGCGTTCTGCACCGTTGGGTCGTCGGCGTCAGGGGCTTTGGTGGACGGGGTCAGGGGCACGGTGGCGGCCGGGTCCCCGTTCTCGCGCGAGTCGGCGACCGCGCTCTGCGCCGTCGCGCCGTCGGCGTCCGAGGGCTCCGGGGACGTACCGGGGGGCGAGGCGGCCGACCGGGTCCCGTCGCCGTGCGGGTCGGGGGCCGCGGGGTCCGCGCTCTGCGCCGTTGGGTCGTCGGCGTTCGGAGAGTCGGTGGGTCGGTTTCCGTTGTCGTGCGGGTCGGGAGTCGTGGGGTCGGTGGTCTGGGCCCTGGGGCCCGCGTGGGGCTCGGCCGGCCGGTCCGTGCCGGACCGCGGCTGCCCGCTCCCGCCGCTCTCGTCCACGGTGTCCCCTCGTTCGAAGCGTCTTCCGCGCCTGCGGTGCGGATGGGTCTCGGGTCGATGGTATGCGGCGGTCGCGGCGCGTTCCGCCCCGGCACCCCCCGTGTTTCCTCAGGGGCCACGGCGGTCACGGCCGCGAGTGGGTCACTGTCAGTGGCGGGCCGTATGGTCTGTGGTCATGGAGACGAGCACGGAGGGCGTGGCCGAGGCCGCGGTCGAGGTCCCGGAGGCGGCGGGCGCAGAGCTGCCCGGGACGGTCGAGGAACCGGTCCCGGCCGGTGAGCGCGGCGGGGACGCGTCGGCGTCCCCGGCGGCGGCAGGGGCACCGGACAGCGGTGCGGAGTCGAGGCCCGCCGTCATGGCGCCGGCCGCGCCCGCCTCCCTGTCTCCTTCTCGTGCCAATGACTTCATGCAGTGCCCGCTGCTGTACCGGTTCCGGGTGATCGACCGGCTGCCGGAGAAGCCGAGCGAGGCGGCGACCCGGGGGACGCTGGTGCACTCGGTGCTGGAGCGGCTTTTCGACGCGCCCGCCGGTGAGCGGACGGCGCCCGCGGCCAAGTCGCTGATCCCGGGCCAGTGGGACCGGCTGCGGGAGAGCCGGCCTGAGGTGGTGGAGCTGTTCGCCGACGATCCGGACGGCGAGCGGCTGGCGACGTGGCTCGGTGAGGCGGAGCGGCTGGTCGAGCGGTGGTTCACGCTGGAGGACCCGACGCGTCTTGAGCCCGCCGAGCGGGAGTTGTTCGTGGAGGCGGAGCTGGACTCGGGGCTGCGGCTGCGCGGGATCATCGACCGGGTCGACGTGGCGCCGACGGGCGAGGTGCGGATCGTCGACTACAAGACCGGCAAGGCGCCCCGGCCCGAGTACGCCGAGGGCGCGCTGTTCCAGATGAAGTTCTACGCCCTGGTGGTGTGGCGGCTGAAGAACGTGATCCCGCGCCGGCTCCAGCTCGTCTATCTCGGCAGCGGTGACGTGCTGACGTACGACCCTGTCCTCGCCGACCTGGAGCGGGTCGAGCGCAAGCTGCTGGCGCTGTGGGAGGCGATCCGGCAGGCCACGGAGTCGGGCGACTGGCGTCCGCGTCCGACCAAGCTGTGCGGCTGGTGCGACCACCAGGAGCGCTGTCCGGAGTTCGGCGGCACTCCCCCGCCCTACCCGCTGCCGGTGAAGTCCGCGGCCGGCGAGCAGGGCAGAATGGGGCCGGACTAGCGAAGGAGACTTACGTGGCCATCCGCGTCCTACTGGTCGACGACCAGCCGTTGCTGCGTACCGGGTTCCGGATGATTCTGGAGGCCGAGCAGGACATCGCGGTCGTGGGCGAGGCCGGAGACGGCCTTCAGGCTCTGGACCAGGTGCGGGCGCTGCAGCCCGACGTGGTCCTGATGGACATCCGTATGCCGCGGATGGACGGTGTGGAGGCGACCCGGCAGATCACCGGTCCCGGGCGGGACGGTCCGGCCAAGGTGCTGGTGCTGACGACCTTCGATCTCGACGAGTACGTGGTGGAGGCGCTGCGGGCGGGGGCCAGCGGGTTCCTGCTCAAGGACGCCCCGGCCAACGAGCTGGTGCAGGCGATCCGGGTGGTGGCCGCGGGTGAGGCGATGCTCGCGCCGAGCATCACGCGCCGGCTGCTCGACAAGTACGCCACGCATCTGCCGTCCGGTGACGAGCCGGTGCCGGACACGCTGCACACGCTCACCGACCGCGAGGTCGAGGTGCTGAAGCTGGTGGCGCGCGGGCTGTCCAACGCGGAGATCGCCGCGGATCTGTTCGTCAGCGAGACCACCGTGAAGACGCATGTCGGTCACGTCCTGACCAAGCTGGGGCTGCGGGACCGGGTGCAGGCCGCGGTGTACGCGTACGAGAGCGGTCTGGTGCGTCCCGGCGCGCAGTAGCCCGGAGCCGTTACGGCGAAGAGGGCGCCCCCTTCCTGACAGGGGGCGCCCTCTTCGTGTCCGTGGGGCCGGCTCAGCCCTTGCTGAGCTCCCAGAACCGGAAGACGGTCGAGGCGTCGAGGCAGTACTCGAGGCCGTAGACGTTGTCGCGGACGACGGCGTACTGCTTGGCCTGCCAGACCGGCAGGACGGGGACCTCCTCGGCGACGAGGTCCTGGAGCGTGCCGAAGGGGTCGTCCGTGGCGGAGCGGTCCGGCTGGGCGGCGGTCTCGGGGATGAGCGAGCCGGTGATCTTGTTGTTGCTGTAGTTGTTGTCCAGCACGTTGCCCTTGCCGAAGAAGGGGGCCGTGAAGTTGTCGGCGTCCGGGTAGTCGGGCACCCAGCCCTTGACGTAGACGCCGTACTTGCCGGCGGCGATGTCCTTCTCGTACTGGTCGAAGGCCACGGACTTGACGTCGGCGTCGAACAGCCCGCTGGCGTTGAGCTGCTGGGCGATCGTCTTGAGTTCCTGGTCGGTGGCCGGGCCGTAGCGGGACGGCGTGGACCACAGGGTCAGCTTCACCTTGCCGGTGATGTTGTCGTCGGCGAGGGCGGCCGCGGCCTTGGCCTTGGAGGGCTGGGCGCCGTAGGTGTCGAAGAAGGCCGTGTTGTGGCCCGCGATGCCGGCCGGGATGATCGAGTAGAGCGGGGTGGCGGTGCCCTGGTAGACGTCGTGGATGAGGGCTTCGCGGTCGAGCAGGTAGGCGATGGCCTTGCGGACGCCGATCCGGCCCGTGACCGGGTCGTTCATGTTGAAGACGAGGTGCTGGACCTCGGCGCTGGTGCCCTCGACGACCTCGACGCCGGAGTCGGGCGCGGCGTTCTCGATGTCGGTGATGTCGCCCGCGGTCAGGCCGCGGTAGGCGAGGTCGACCTTGTCGTCGGTCAGGGCGGTCTTCAGGGCGGCCTGGTCGCCGTGGAAGAACTTCAGCGTGACGCCGGAGTTCTGGGGCTTGGCGGTGCCCTGGTAGTTCTCGTTGACGGAGAAGACGGCTTGGTCGTCGTCGAACGAGTCGAGCTGGTAGGGGCCGGAGCCGACCGCCTTGCCGTCCTTGCGGAGGCCGTCGGCGTCGTACTGCGTGTGGTCGACGATGGAGCCGGCGCCGGAGGCGATCTTGCTCGGGAAGGTGGCGTCCGGGGTGTTGAGCTTGAAGACGACCGTCTTCTCGTCCGGTGTCTCGACCTTGTCGAGCATCGGGAACATGATCGCGGGACCGGCGTCGTCGTTGATCTTCAACGTGCGGTCGAAGGAGAACTTGACGTCCTCGGAGGTCAGCGAGTCGCCGTTGCTGAACTTGAGGCCGTCCTTGAGCTTGCACTCGTACACCTGGGTCTTGGTGTCGGTGAACTCGCAGCTCTGGGCGGCGTCCGGTTCCGGTTCCGTGCCGCCCTTGGGGAAGCTGAGCAGCGACTGGAAGACGTTGTTGAACAACAGCCAGGAGCCGGGGTCGTAGCCGGAGGCCGGGTCGGTGGCGAGGACGTCGTCGGACATCCCCATCACCACGGAGGAGCCGCCGGAACCGGAGTCCCCCGACTCCGTGCCGCAGCCGGTCAGCAGACCGGAGGCGAGCCCCGCCACGAGGGGCAGGACCTGCCACTGGATGCGCTTGTTCACGTGCGAGTGCCTTGTCGTCGATTCTTGTGGAATCCCGGGCCCGTCCGCCTGGGCGCGGGGCGAAGGAGGCGTCGGCCGGTGGTCGGCCGCCGACGCCTGTGCCGAACGGCCGGTCAGCCGCTCACGCCCTTGCCGAGTTCCCACAGCTGCAGCGTCGACGAGGAGTTGAGCGCGTAGGCGGTGCCCGTGACGTCGTCGCGGGCGGCGACGTACTGCTTGCCCTGCCACAGCGGCAGCACCGGGACGTCCTTGGCGACGATGTCCTGGATCTCGGTCAGGCTCCCGGCCGCCGCGATGCGGTCGGCCTCGCGGCGGGAGTCGGGGATCAGGGTGGTGCGGATCTGGCTGTTGGCGTACGGGGAGCCGAGGAAGTTGTCCTTGTCGAGGAACGGGGCGAGGTAGTTGTCGGCGTCGGGGAAGTCCGGGAACCAGCCCATGCCGTAGACGTCGTACCGGCCCTTCTGCTCGGCCGGGCGGAAGGTGGCCCAGGGAGCGCCCTCGATACGGACCTGGAAGAGGCCGCTGCCGTTGAGCTGCTTCTGCAGGTCCTCGAACTCCTCCTTGGTGGCCGGGCCGTAGTGGTCGGTCGTGTAGTGGAGGGTCAGCTTCACCGGGGTGGAGATGCCGGCCTGCGTCAGCAGGGACTTGGCCTTGGTGACGCTCGGGTCGCCGTACTTGTTGAAGAAGGAGTTGGAGTGGCCGGTGATGCTGGCCGGGACCAGTGAGAAGAGCGGCTCGGCCTGGGTGCCGTAGACCTTGGAGACCAGTTCGCCGCGGTTGATGAGCTGGGCCATCGCCTGGCGCACGGCGCGGGACTTCACGGCCGGCGCGTTGGTGTTGAAGGCGAGGTAGCGGATCTCCAGGCCGGCCATCTCGACCAGGTCGACGTCGCCGCCGGACTTGTTCGACAGCTTCTGGATCTGCTGGGGCGACAGGGTGCGGGTGATGAGGTCGATGTCGCCCTTCTCGAGGGCGGTGCCCATGGCGTCGGCGTCCGCGTAGGAGCGCAGTTCGACCTTGTCGTTGTTCACCGTCAACGACCCCTTGTAGTGGGGGTTCTTGGTGAACTCGGCGTTCACCAGCTCGTCGTTCTTGACGTCGGCCTTCATCGTGTAGGGGCCGGAGCCGTCGACGTCGAAGCCGTCGCGGAGCTTGTTCTTCGCGTAGTCGTCGGGGTTGACGATGCCGGCGACCGGGGTCGACAGCTTGTACGGGAAGGTGGCGTCGGCGGTCTTGAGGTGGAAGATGACCTCGCGGTCGCCCTTGGTCTCGACGGTGTCGATGGTGGACAGCAGGGCGAAGACGCCGGAGTCGGCCTTGATGGCGCGGGCGCGGTCGATGGAGTACTTCACGTCGGCCGCGGTGATGGCGTCGCCGTTCGCGAACTTCAGGCCGTCGCGCAGGGTGCAGACGTAGCGTTCGTTGCCGCTGTCGCTGAAGCCGCAGGACTGGGCTGCCTCGGGCACGGGTTCGCCGTCGCCCTTGGGCTGGATCATCAGGGTCTGCACGGTCTGGCGCAGGACGTTCCAGGTGCCGACGTCGTAGGCGTAGGCGGGGTCGAGCGGCGCGGGAGCTTCCTTCGTCGCGGTGAACCGGTCGGTGGTGCCGACGGCGATCGGGTCGCCTCCGCCGCTGCCGCTGTCGGTCCCGCCGCAGGCGGCGAGCACCGGCGCGAGCAGACCTATGACGGCCGGCAGCACCAAAGTCTTGCGGTTCATGCTCGGGTTTCTCCACAGCTGTTGAGTCCGTGTATCCGGCATGCAGGGGTGGCGCTGCGGATCACGGGGTAAGGGCGATGTTCTCTCCAGGAGATTAGTCCGCACCTGCGGGAGGGTTCGCGGCCACCGGAGTTGGGCCTCCATCACACAGCGGAACCGGGTGTGGACGCACCGAAAACCCGACCGGGGAAGGTTTGGTGCAGGTTCCCATCAATTGGGACACATGGGCGCGCTCGAACCCCTCGAAGGGGGGTGTCCGGCACAGCCCCGCCCCCCTGTCGAGACCCGGTCGAGTGGGGAACCTCACACCCGTAACGGGGTGCCGGTGGGCCGGAATTCGGCCGTTCGTCGCGCCTTGAATTCCCGCGGCGGAGGCCTGGGGAATTACCGCGCTATCCGCGCTGCACGCTGGGTGAACACCCGAGGCATTTCCGTCATCGAAGGCTGATCAGGCCGCGCAGGAATGTCAGGTCGACCTCTTCGAGGGAGCCCACGACCGTGCGTCCGGGGGCCGGGGCGATGGGGGCCACGGAGGGCACGGCCACGACCTGGCAGCCGGCGGCCTCGGCCGCGGCGACGCCGGTCGCGGTGTCCTCGACCACGGCGCATCTGGCCGGTTGGGCGCCGAGTCCGGCGGCGGCGAACAGATACGGGTCCGGGTGCGGCTTGGTGCGCGGCACCTCGTCGCCCGCGACGGTGAGGGCGAAGTGCCGGTGGCCGAGGGAGTCGAGGACCCGGTCGATGATGCGCCGGTGCGAGGCGGAGACCAGGGCCGTGGGGATCCGGTGCGCGGACAGTTCGGCCAGCAGCCGGGTGGCGCCGGGCATCAGGGGCAGAGCGCGGCCGATGCGGTCCTCGAAGCCGTCGTTGAGCAGGACGGTGAGCTCGGCGAGGGTGATGTCGGCGCCGGTGGCCTCGATCAGGAAGCCGGCGCTGCGGGTCATGGGGCCGCCGACCACGACATGGCGCCAGGAGTCGTCCAGGGTGTGGCCGAGGCCGGCGAAGACCTCGACCTCGACGTCCCACCAGAAGCCCTCGGTGTCCACCAGGGTGCCGTCCATGTCGAGGAGGACGGCCTGGAGGGCGGAGCCGTCTGCCATACGGGTCAATGGCGCGGGGACCGTGCTGGTCATCCACGTACCTCCTGGGGGGACGAGCAGGCCGGTTCCCACGAAAGGAACCGGCCTGCGGTGGACCGACCAGTGTACGACTTATCGGATCAGTGTGCTCGGTGAGCCAGGACTCACCGCGCGTGTCACCGGGCGTTGAAGTACTTCGCCTCCGGGTGGTGGATGACGATCGCGTCGGTGGACTGCTCGGGGTGGAGCTGGAACTCCTCGCTCAGGTGGACGCCGATGCGCTCCGGCTGGAGCAGGTCGGCGATCTTGGCGCGGTCCTCCAGGTTGGGGCAGGCGCCGTAGCCGAGGGAGAAGCGGGCGCCCCGGTACTTCAGGGCGAACATGTCCTCGATGTCGTTCGGGTCCTCACCGGCGTAGCCCAGCTCCGAACGCACGCGCGCGTGCCAGTACTCGGCGAGCGCCTCGGCCAGCTGGACGGACAGGCCGTGCAGTTCGAGGTAGTCGCGGTAGGCGTTGGCCTCGAAGAGCTTGGCCGTCTGCTCGCCGATCCGTGAGCCGACGGTGACGACCTGGAGGCCGACCACGTCGGTCTCCCCCGACTCCTCGGGGCGGAAGAAGTCGGCGAGGCAGAGCCTGCGGCCGCGGCGCTGGCGCGGGAAGGTGAAGCGGGTGCGCTCGTTGCCCTCCTCGTCCAGGATGATCAGGTCGTCGTCCTTGGACACGCACGGGAAGTAGCCGTAGACCACGGCGGCTTCGAGGAGGTTCTCGGTCTGGAGCCGGTCCAGCAGGCCGCGCAGCCGGGGCCGGCCCTCGGTCTCGACGAGCTCCTCGTACGTCGGCCCCTCGCCGGTGCGGGCCTGCTTGAGCCCCCACTGGCCCTTGAACAGGGCGCCCTCGTCGAGCCAGGAGGCGTACTCCTTGAGCTGGATGCCCTTGATGACGCGGGTGTCCCAGAACGGCGGGGTGGGCACCGGGTTGTCGGTGGCCACGTCGGAGCGCACGTGGCCCTCCTCGGGCCGCTCCTCCTCGACGGTCACGGCGCTCGCGCGGACCCGGCGCTGCTTGAGCTCGGGCAGCTTGGCGCCGGGCACACCCCGCTTGACGCCGATGAGGGCGTCCATGAGGCGCAGGCCCTCGAACGCGTCGCGGGCGTAGCGGACTTCGCCCTCGTAGATCTCGTGCAGGTCCTGTTCGACGTACGCCCTCGTCAGCGCGGCTCCGCCGAGGATGACCGGGAAGTCGGCGGCGAGGCCGCGCTGGTTGAGCTCCTCCAGGTTCTCCTTCATGATCACCGTGGACTTGACCAGGAGCCCTGACATGCCGATGACATCGGCGCGGTGCTCGGCGGCGGCGTCCAGGATCGCGGAGACCGGCTGCTTGATGCCGAGGTTGACCACGTTGTAGCCGTTGTTGGACAGGATGATGTCGACGAGGTTCTTGCCGATGTCGTGGACGTCGCCGCGGACGGTGGCGAGCACGATGGTGCCCTTGCCGGCCTCGTCGCCCTCGACCTTCTCCATGTGCGGTTCGAGATAGGCGACGGCGGTCTTCATGACCTCGGCGGACTGCAGGACGAACGGCAGCTGCATCTGGCCGGAGCCGAAGAGCTCACCGACGACCTTCATGCCGTCCAGGAGGGTGTCGTTGACGATGTCGAGGGCGGGACGGTCCGTCAGGGCCTCGTCGAGGTCGGCCTCCAGGCCGTTCTTCTCGCCGTCGATGATGCGGCGCTTGAGGCGCTCCTCCAGCGGCAGGGCGGCCAGTTCCTCGGCCCGGCCGGCCTTGAGGGACTTCGTGGTGGCGCCCTCGAACAGGGCCATCAGCTTCTGGAGGGGGTCGTAGCCCTCGGCGCGGCGGTCGTAGATGAGGTCGAGGGCGGTCTGCACCTCTTCCTCGCTGAAGCGGGCGATCGGGAGGATCTTCGACGCGTGGACGATCGCCGAGTCCAGGCCCGCCTTGACGCACTCGTCGAGGAAGACCGAGTTGAGCAGGACGCGCGCGGCGGGGTTGAGGCCGAAGGAGATGTTGGACAGGCCCAGCGTGGTCTGCACGTCCGGGTGGCGGCGCTTGAGTTCGCGGATCGCCTCGATGGTGGCGACGCCGTCCTTGCGGGACTCCTCCTGGCCGGTGCAGATGGTGAAGGTCAGGGTGTCGATGAGGATGTCCGACTCGTGGATGCCCCAGTTGCCGGTCAGGTCGTCGATGAGCCGTTCGGCGATCTCGACCTTCTTCTCGGGGGTGCGGGCCTGGCCCTCCTCGTCGATGGTCAGCGCGATCAGCGCGGCTCCGTGCTCCTGGGCGAGCTTGGTGACCTTCGCGAAGCGGGACTCGGGGCCGTCGCCGTCCTCGTAGTTGACGGAGTTGATGACCGCGCGGCCGCCGAGCTTCTCCAGGCCGGCCTGGATGACGGGGACCTCGGTGGAGTCCAGGACGATCGGCAGGGTGGAGGCGGTGGCGAAGCGGCCGGCGAGTTCCTTCATGTCGGCGACGCCGTCGCGGCCCACGTAGTCCACGCAGAGGTCCAGCATGTGGGCGCCCTCGCGGATCTGCTCGCGGGCCATCTCCACACAGTCGTCCCAGCGGGCCTCCAGCATGGCCTCGCGGAACTTCTTGGAGCCGTTGGCGTTGGTGCGCTCACCGATCGCCAGGTAGGAGGTGTCCTGGCGGAAGGGGACCGTCTGGTAGAGGGAGGCGGCGCCGGGCTCGGGCTGCGGGTCGCGCTCGGCGGGGGTGAGCTCGCGGACCCGCTCGACGACCTGGCGCAGGTGCTCGGGGGTGGTGCCGCAGCAGCCGCCGATCAGGGAGAGGCCGTAGTCGCGGACGAAGTTCTCCTGGGCGTCGGCCAGGCCCTCGGGGTCGAGCGGGAAGTGCGCGCCGTCCTTGGTGAGGATCGGCAGGCCCGCGTTCGGCATGCACAGCAGCGGGATGCGGGAGTGCCGGGCGAGGTAGCGCAGGTGCTCGCTCATCTCGGCGGGACCGGTCGAGCAGTTCAGGCCGATCATGTCGATGCCGAGCGGTTCCAGCGCGGTCAGCGCGGCGCCGATCTCCGAGCCGAGCAGCATCGTGCCGGTGGTCTCGAAGGCCATGGAGACCACCAGTGGCACGTCGGCGCCGGTCGCTTCCAGGGCGCGGCGGGCGCCCAGGACGGAGGCCTTCGTCTGGAGCAGGTCCTGGGTGGTCTCGACGATCAGCGCGTCGGCGCCGCCTGCCAGCAGTCCCTCGACGTTGGCCTGGTAGCCGTCGCGGATGGTGGCGTAGTCGATGTGGCCGAGGGTGGGGAGCTTGGTGCCGGGGCCCACCGAGCCCAGGACCCAGCGCTGGCGGCCGTCGCGGGCGGTGTGCTCGTCGGCCGCCTCGCGGGCGATGCGGGCGCCCGCCTCGGACAGCTCGTGCACGCGGTCGGCGATGTCGTACTCCGACGCGGCCGTGTGGTTGGACCCGAAGGTGTTGGTCTCGACGCAGTCGACGCCCACCGCGAAGTACGCGTCGTGGACGGAGCGGACGATGTCCGGGCGGGTCACGTTGAGGATCTCGTTGCAGCCCTCGAGATTCTCGAAGTCCTCGAGGGTGGGGTCCTGGGCCTGCAGCATGGTGCCCATCGCTCCGTCGGCGACCACCACTCTGGTGGCGAGCGCCTCGCGGAGCGCGGACACACGGGTCCGGCTGTCGGCGGAAGGGGTCAGTGGCGACGAGGCCATGAAGGGGCTCCCTCAGTTGCGACGGCTGTCGGCTTCAGCGCCCGCGAGTCGTCCCACGCCGGGCGCACCACGCCAGGGTAGCCGGGTCCCCGCGAGGATGGTCGGCACGTCCACGGGGCGGACCAGGATGGCGGGCAGGTCACCAGCGGGACACCAGTGACACAACAGATGCCGACCGACCATTAGCGGGAGGTCGGCATCGACCGGTAGTGTTCGACATTGCCGAACGGCGACAGTAAAGCCGTAACAGTGGCAGCGACGCCGTTAACAATCGGCTGTCGATGGGGACGGAGGCAGGACGGCGATGGCACGGAACATCCAGTCGCTCGAACGGGCGGCCGCGATGCTGCGGCTGCTCGCGGGCGGCGAGCGGAGACTCGGCCTGTCGGACATCGCCTCGTCCCTGGGCCTGGCCAAGGGCACCGCGCACGGCATCCTGCGCACCCTCCAGCAGGAGGGGTTCGTGGAGCAGGACGACGCCTCCGGGCGGTACCAGCTGGGGGCCGAGCTGCTGCGCCTGGGCACCACCTACCTGGACGTGCACGAACTGCGCGCGCGTGCGCTGGTGTGGACGGACGACCTGGCCCGCTCCAGCGGGGAGAGCGTCCATCTGGGCGTGCTGCACCAGCAGGGCGTGCTGATCGTGCACCACGTCTTCCGGCCCGACGACAGCCGGCAGGTGCTGGAGATCGGGGCCATGCAGCCCCTGCACTCCACGGCCCTGGGCAAGGTGCTGTCGGCCTACGACCCGGTGGCGCACAGCGAGGCCCTGGAGGCCGACCGCAAGGCCTTCACCGAGCGGACCGTGTGCGATCTGGCGGACTTCGAGGGAATCCTCGACATCACGCGCGCGCGTGGGTACGCGGCCGACGTCGAGGAGACCTGGGAGGGCGTCGCGTCCATCGCCGCCCCCATCCACGACCGGCGGCGGATGCCGGTCGGCGCGGTCGGGATCACCGGGGCCGTGGAACGGCTGTGCCGCGAGGGAGAACTGCGTCCGGAGCTGATCGCGGCGGTGCGGGACTGCGCCCGCGCGGTCTCGCGGGACCTGGGCGCCGGGCGGTTCTGAGGACCGTACGAAAGGGCCGGTACGTCGGTGACGTGCCGGTTCTCGGTCGTACCCTGACACAACCGCACAAATCGCCAAAACAAGATCGTTGACCCACAGTTATGAATAACGATCCTGTTTTCGACTACAGAACTCTTGACGTGCGCGTAACCCCGGAGCAAGACTCCCGTCCATCGGTCGGCATTGTCGAACACCTACCGGCAATACGCGCTAGAGTGTGACAACGCCAAGGGCCGGCATCGCTCTCACCCCCGAGGGCAGCTCGAACCACCGGAGGGACCCGGGGTTCGGTCCCCTGGACGAAGGACAAAGGAGTCGCGGGTGTCCAGCTCCGACATCTTCATCGGCGAGACCATCGGTACCGCCATACTCATCCTGCTCGGCGGTGGCGTGTGCGCCGCCGTGACGCTGAAGGCCTCCAAGGCCCGCAACGCCGGCTGGCTCGCCATCACCTTCGGGTGGGGTTTCGCCGTGCTGACGGCCGTCTACACCTCGGCGCCGCTCTCGGGCGCCCACCTCAACCCGGCCGTCACCCTCGCGCTCGCGCTCAAGAAGGACGGCATCTCCTGGAGTGACGTCCCGATCTACTGGGGCGGCCAGCTGCTCGGCGCCATGATCGGCGCGGCACTGGTCTGGGTCGCCTACTACGGCCAGTTCCACGCGCACCTCACCGACAGGGAGATCGTCGGCGCCCCGGGTGCGCAGGCCACCGCCACCAAGGCCGTCGAGGCGCAGGAGAAGGGCGCGGGACCCGTCCTCGGCATCTTCTCCACCGGCCCCGAGGTCCGGGTCGCCTGGCAGAACGTCGCCACCGAGGTCATCGGCACGATCGTGCTGGTGCTCGCCGTCCTCACGCAGGGCCTGAACGGCGACGGCAAGGGCCTGGGCACCCTGGGCGCCCTGATCACCGCGCTCGTGGTCGTCTCCATCGGTCTGTCCCTCGGTGGCCCGACCGGCTACGCGATCAACCCGGCCCGTGACCTCGGTCCGCGTATCGTGCACGCCCTCCTGCCCCTGCCCAACAAGGGCGGTTCCGACTGGGGCTACGCCTGGGTCCCGATCGCCGGTCCGCTGATCGGCGGCGCGATCGCCGCAGGCATCTACAACGTCGCTTTCGCATAAAGCACCGGTAGAACGTCCCCTTCACTCACGGAACCCCAGGAGCACACAGTGACCGACGCCCACACCGCCGGCCCCTTCATCGCCGCGATCGACCAGGGCACCACCTCCAGCCGCTGCATCGTCTTCGACAAGGACGGCCGTATCGTCTCGGTCGACCAGAAGGAGCACGAGCAGATCTTCCCGAAGCCGGGCTGGGTCGAGCACGACGCCAACGAGATCTGGACCAACGTCCAGGAGGTCGTCGCCGGAGCCATCCAGAAGGCCGGCATCACCCGCGACGACATCAAGGCCATCGGCATCACCAACCAGCGCGAGACCACGCTGCTGTGGGACAAGAACACCGGTGAGCCCGTCCACAACGCCATCGTCTGGCAGGACACCCGCACCGACGCGCTCTGCCGCGAACTCGGCCGCAACGTCGGCCAGGACCGCTTCCGCCGCGAGACCGGCCTGCCGCTGGCCTCCTACTTCGCCGGCCCGAAGGCCCGCTGGCTGCTCGACAACGTCGAGGGCCTGCGCGAGCGCGCCGAGCGCGGCGACATCCTCTTCGGCACCATGGACACCTGGGTCATCTGGAACCTGACCGGTGGTGTCAACGGCGGCAAGCACTACACCGACGTCACCAACGCCTCCCGCACCATGCTGATGAACCTCCACACCCTGGAGTGGGACGAGAAGATCGCCGAGTCCATCGGCGTGCCGCTGCCGATGCTCCCCGAGATCCGCTCCTCGGCCGAGGTCTACGGCGAGGTCACCGGCGGCAAGCTGGGCGACCTGCTCGGCGGCATCCCGGTCGCCTCGGCGCTCGGTGACCAGCAGGCGGCCCTGTTCGGCCAGACCTGTTTCGCCGAGGGCGAGGCCAAGTCGACGTACGGCACCGGCACCTTCATGCTGCTGAACACCGGCGAGAAGATCATCAACTCGTACTCCGGGCTGCTGACCACCGTCGGCTACCGCATCGGCGACGACAAGCCGGTCTACGCCCTCGAGGGCTCGATCGCGGTCACCGGTTCGCTGGTGCAGTGGATGCGCGACCAGATGGGGCTGATCTCCACCGCCGCCGAGATCGAGACGCTCGCGCTCTCCGTCGAGGACAACGGCGGCGCCTACTTCGTGCCGGCCTTCTCCGGTCTGTTCGCCCCGTACTGGCGCTCCGACGCCCGCGGTGTGATCGCCGGCCTGACCCGGTACGTCACCAAGGCGCACCTGGCGCGTGCCGTCCTGGAGGCCACCGCCTGGCAGACCCGTGAGATCACGGACGCCATGACCAAGGACTCGGGCGTCGAGCTCGCGGCCCTCAAGGTCGACGGCGGCATGACCTCCAACAACCTGCTGATGCAGACCCTCTCGGACTTCCTGGACGCCCCCGTGGTGCGCCCGATGGTCGCCGAGACCACCTGCCTCGGCGCCGCCTACGCCGCCGGTCTCGCCGTCGGCTTCTGGACCAGCACCGACGACCTGCGCGCCAACTGGCGCCGGGCCGCCGAGTGGACCCCCCGCATGGACGCGGACACCCGCGACCGTGAGTACAAGAGCTGGCTCAAGGCCGTCGAGCGGACCATGGGCTGGCTCGAGGACGAGAGCTGAGCGACGGCCCGTAGAGAGGCCCAGCCGGCTCTGAAGAGGAGTAAGAACCCCACATGACCAGTCAGTCCACCCTGCAGTCCGTGCCTGCCCTCGGTACGCGCCCGGCCTCCGGCTCCCACCCGAGCCGCGCCGAGACCCGGGAGCAGCTCTCCAAGGCGTCGTACGACCTTCTCGTGATCGGCGGCGGCATCCTGGGCATCTCCACCGCCTGGCACGCCGCGCAGTCCGGCCTCAGGGTGGCTCTGGTCGACGCCGGCGACTTCGCCGGCGCCACCTCCTCCGCCTCCTCCAAGCTGCTCCACGGCGGTCTGCGCTATCTGCAGACCGGCGCGGTGAAGTTGGTGGCGGAGAACCACTTCGAGCGCCGTGCGGTCTCCCGCCAGGTGGCCCCCCACCTGGCGAACCCGCTCACCTTCTACCTCCCCGTGTACAAGGGCGGGCCGCACGGCGCGGCGAAGCTCGGGGCGGGCGTCTTCGCCTACTCCGCGCTCTCCGCGTTCGGTGACGGCGTCGGTCACCTCCTGTCCCCCGCGAAGGCGGCGCAGGACGTACCCGAGCTGCGCACCGAGAACCTCAAGGCCGTGGCCGTGTACGGCGACGACCAGATGAACGACGCGCGCATGGCGCTGATGACGGTCCGCGCGGCCGTCGAGGCGGGTGCGGTCGTGCTGAACCACGCCGAGGTGACCGGCCTGCGCTTCACCAAGGGCCGGGTGACCGGCGCGGATCTGCGCGACCGGCAGTCCGGTGACGAGTTCGGTGTGAACGCCCGGCTGGTGCTGAACGCGACCGGGCCGTGGGTCGATCACCTGCGCCGGATGGAGGACCCGAACGCGGCGCCGTCCATCCGCCTGTCCAAGGGCGCGCACCTGGTCCTGAAGCGGACCTCGCCGTGGAAGGCCGCGCTCGCGACCCCCATCGACAAGTACCGGATCACCTTCGCGCTGCCGTGGGAGGACATGCTGCTTCTCGGCACCACGGACGAGGAGTTCGAGGGCGACCCGGCGGACGTGTCGGTCACGGAGAAGGACACGGCCCAGATACTCGACGAGGCCGCGTTCTCCGTCCGCGACCAGCAGCTCTCCCGTGACCTGATCACGTACTCGTTCGCCGGTCTGCGCGTGCTGCCGGGCGGTCCCGGTGACACGGCCAAGGCCAAGCGCGAGACCGTGGTCACGGAGGGCCGTGGCGGCATGCTGTCCGTCGCGGGCGGCAAGTGGACGACCTTCCGGCACATCGGCCGTACGGTCATGCAGAAGCTGGAGGCGCTGCCCGGCGCTCCGCTGGGCGACGACTTCGAGCCCATCTCCGCCCTGCCGAAGAAGCTCCCCCTTCCCGGTGTCGCCAACCCGCGCGCGGTCGCGCACCGCCTGCTGGTGGACAACCCGGCGCCGGGTCCGCGCATGGCCGCCGACACGGCCAGGCACCTGGCGACCCACTACGGCTCCCTCGCCTTCGACATCGCCCGCCTGGCCAACGAGAACCCGGAGCTGGGCGAGCGCGTCCACCCGGACGCCCCGGAGATCTGGGCGCAGGTCGTGTACGCCCGGGACAACGAGTGGGCCGAGACGCCGGACGACGTGCTGCGCCGCCGTACGACGCTGACGATCCGGGGTCTGGCCACGGACGAGGTCCGCGCGAAGGTCCAGGACCTGCTCGACAAGAAGTAGCCCTCGGCCCGGCCCCTGTCCCTCCCCGACCAGGACCGGCGTCCCGAGAACGGCCCCTCTCCCCTATGGGGGCCGGCACGCGAAAGGGGGCGGCTCCCCGCCGATGGAGCCGCCCCCTTTCGCGTGCCCTGTTGTCGGTGCCGGGTGCTTTCATGGCACGCATGAACAGTGATCACGCCGCTCCCGGGGACCTCGCCGCACTGCGGGAGGCCTTCGGGGTGGACGACGGGGGTGCCTCGGCGCTCGGGTGGGAGGCGGTCCGGGCCTTCGAGGCGGAGCACGGCGTGGTGCTGCCGGAGCCGTACCGGACGTTCGTCGCGGAGATCTCCGACGGCTCGTTCCAGGGGCCGCCGGAGTACGGGCTCGTGGGGCTGGCCGAGGTGCCCGGGGACTGGGGCGGCGACGGCGCGGACCGGGACCTGGGCAAGCCGTTCCCGCTGGCCGAGCGCTGGCTCTGGGAAGAGGACGAGGGCCCGTACGAGGACCCCGACGCCGTCGTCGACCAGGTGTTCCGCCACGGTTCGGTCGTGCTCGGGACCGACGGGTGCGCGATGAACTGGCACCTCGTCGTCACGGGCCCCCATCGGGGACACATATGGCACGTCACCGATGTGGGCGCCCTGCCCTTCGGCTCGGAGTTCGGGTACACGACCTCCGAGCCCGGTTTCGCCGGCTGGGTGCGGCACTGGGCCGCCGGCAAGGAGTGGTTCGACGCCGTCTCAGCCGAGTGAGGTCACGGCCTCGCGAACGGAGTCCGGGGACGGCAACTCCGCACGGCGCAGGATCAGTTCGCGGCCCAGCAGCAGTGCCCGCCGGGAGGCCGGTACCGGGTCCGGGAGGGTCGTGAGGTCGGTCAGGTGGGCGAAGCCGATGATGCGGCGGATGATCTCCGTGCCCGCGTAGCCCAGGGACTCGGTCCAGACCCGGCGCAGGAAGCGGTCCAGGTAGGCGTCGTCGAAGAAGGTGTCCACCCGGGTCGGCCACAGACGGCGGAACTCCGTCTCGAACGCCTCCCAGGACAGGCGGAGTTGGTCGGCGTGGTCGCTCAAGCTGCCCAGTGCGCGGGCCCGTTCCTCCGAGACCAGGGCGTTGGCCCAGTAGAGGCCGAGGTCGAAGCCGATGGGTCCGACGAAGGAGAACTCGGGGTCGAACACCCGGACCACGGGGGCGCCTTCGCGGTCGCCGACCATGATGCTGCCGGTGTGGAGGTCGCCGTGCAGAAGGGCCTGGGCGCTGGTCATGAACAGGTGCCTGAGGTCGGCGACCTCCGTGCGGAGCTCCGTGTCCGCGCGGAAGGACACCGCCAGGTCGTCCACGCCCTCGTGCCAGTGGTTGTGCTCGTGCTCGACGTACGGCTCGGACAGCACCACGTCTTCGGTGATCTTGCACAGCTCGGGACTCACCGAGGCCGCGATCAGCGCCTTGCGTTCGGCGGACGGCATGCCGAAGTCGCTGGTCGCGAAGGAGAGCTGGGCGACCAGTTCACCGACTCGGGCCGAGGTGTGGGGGCCGTACGACGCGCCTTCGTTGAGGAGGGTGCGCAGGACCTCCAGGTCCGACATGTCCTCCATGACGAGCGCGTAGTTCTCGGGGTCGTAGCCGTGGATCGCCGGGATCTTGTCCGGGGCGACCTTCGCGATCTGCTCGTAGGCGCGGGCCTCGGCGTCGGCACGGTCCGGGTTCATCGGCCAGGACGGGCCCGCCACCCGCACCCAGGGCAGCGCCTGCTTGACGGCGAGGCTGCGGGTGCCGTCGGCCGGGGCCTCCGCGTCGGTCGCAGTGGCGAGGAAGACCCGGTTCATGTTGCCGTCGGAGACCTCGCGCACCTCCGGCTCGGCCGGGCCGTCCCAGTGGCCGCGCTCGCGCAGGTACGCCGGGATGTCCTCGGTCTCCAGGATGCGGTAACCCATCGTGAACTCCCCTATGCGGTGCGGCGCTTGGACAATGTGAAGCTGAAGACCAGGGCGAGGATGAGGACCGCGCCCTCGACCACGTCCTGGGTGTAGTACGGCAGGCCCTTGATGGTCAGACCGGTGGTGATGATGCCGATGAGCACCGCGCCGAGGGCCGTGCCCCAGACGTTCGGGCGGCCCCGGCCGAGGACCGAGGTGCCGACCAGTGCCACGGCCACCGCCTCCAGGAGCTGGGAGGTGCCGGCGGAGACATCGCCCTGGCCGATGCGGGACGCGAGGATCAGGCCGCCGATCGAGGCGAGCACCCCGGACAGGACGTAGGCGAGAGCCCGGTAGGCACCGACGCGGATGCCCGCCAGGCGGGAGGCCTCGGGGTTGGCGCCGATCGCGTAGAGCACGCGGCCCCAGCGGGTACGGGCCAGGAAGACCCAGGCGGCGAGGGTCAGGCCGCCGAAGATGAGGACCGAGATGGGGATGCCGAGGACGGTCCCGCGGTCGATCTTCAGGAAGCCGGCGGTGAACTTGCCGGGGGCGGTGGAGCCGTCGTCCATCGTCATGCCCGGGGTGATCGACTGGCCGTCGACCAGGATCAGCTTGCCGCCCTGGATGACGAACATGGTGCCGAGGGTGGCGAGCATGTCGGGGATCTTCAGTACGACGATCAGCAGGGCGTTGAGGAGGCCCGCGAGGGCGCCCGCCGCGAGGACCGCGATGATCGCGACCGTGCCGACCTGGTTCTGGACGACCATCGTCTGGGCGGCGACCGAGACACCGAGGCCGGCGACCGCGCCGACGGACATGTCCATTCCGCCGACGGCCATGGTGAGGGTGACGCCCAGGCCGAGGATCGCGGCGACGGAGACATAGCGGAGGGTGTCGAGGAGGGTCGCCGACTCGCGGAAGGAGCCCTCGCTCAGCGCGAAGTACAGGAACAGCGCGACCGTGACGAAGATGAAGCCGTACTTGATGACGGCGTTCTGGACGCGGACGGCCGTGCCGGCGGTGGGCGGGGTCGCCGTCTTCACCGGGGCGCTCTGGGTTGTGGTCATGGCGAACTACCTCAAGTGGGCCGGGGTCACACGGACGCCGAGATGGTCTGGATGACGCGGTCGCGTTCCGCGTCCTCGCCGTACGCGTCGAGGTGGATCTCACCGGCGGCGAGCACGACGACCCGGTCGGCGATCTCCAGGACCTCGTCGACGTCGGCGGACAGCACGAGGACGGCGGCGCCCTCGGCGGCGAGGGTCCTGGCGCGGCGTCCGATGTCCCGGCGGGCACCGATGTCCACGCCTCGGAACGGCTCGTCCAGGATGAGGACACGAGGTGTCTTGGCGAGCCAGCGGCCGACGACGACCTTCTGCTGGTTGCCGCCGGACAGCTCCTCCACGGTGCTGTGCTCGTCGCGGGCGACGACACCGAGCGCCTCGATGGTGTCGCGGCCGAGGGCGTCCTCCTGCGAGCGCTGGACGAGCCCTGCTCTGGAGAGGGACTTCAGGAACGGCAGCGAGATGTTCTGCGCCAGCGACCAGCCGGGGACCAGCGCGTCGGCGTGCCGGTCCTCGGGGACCAGGTGGATGCCGCCGCGGATGGCGTCGGAGGGCCGCTTCGGCCGGTACGGCTTTCCGTCCAGTTCGACGGAGCCGGTCGCGAAGGGCTCGGCGCCGAACAGGCCACGGGCCAGCTCGGTCTTGCCGGCGCCCAACAGGCCTACGACACCGGTGACTTCGCCGGCGCGGAGGTCCAGGTCGAGGGGTGCGCGGCCCTCGAAGAGGCGTACGCCCCTCAGGGAGAGCACGACATCACCCTCGGCACCCTCCCTGACCGGACGGGCCGTCGTCGCCTCCTGGGCCTGGGCCAGCATCGCGCGCAGGGCGCTGTCCCAGTCGAAGGGCCTCACCTGGTCCTCGGTGAGACGGCCGTCCCGCAGGACGACCAGGCGGTCGGCGAGGGCGTCGATCTCGCCGAGGCGGTGGGAGACGTAGAGGACGGCGATGCCGTCGTCGCGCATCCTCTCGACGAGCGCGAAGAGGCGTTCGGCCTCGGCTGCGGACAGGGCCGAGGTCGGCTCGTCGAGGATGAGGAGTCGCGGGCGGGTGGCCAGGGCTCGGGCGAGGATGAGCAACTGGCGGTCGGAGATGCCGAGTTCGGTCACGTCCCGCCTGAGGACGGCGTCACTCCAGTCGAGACCGAGGCCCGCCTGGATCTCGCGGGCGCGGGCCAGCAGCTTGCCGCCGTTGAGGAACGGGTTGCCGCGCGCCTGGGCCAGCTCCTCGAAGACCAGGTTCTCGGCGACCGAGAGGCCCGGCACGATGCCCTCGCCGATGCGCTGGTGCACGGTCTGGATGCCCAACTGGCGGGCGGCGAGCGGGGACTGGAGAGCCGCGGGCTCCCCGGCGACCCGCACCACTCCCCCGTGGCCGGTGTGCACACCCGACAGGATCTTGATCAGTGTGGACTTGCCGGCGCCGTTCGCGCCGAGCAGCGCGACCACGCTGCCCGGGGCGATGTCCAGGGTGACGGACTCCAGGACCGTCTTGCCCCCGAAGGCCATGCTGACCTCGCGGAGGGCGACCGCCGGTTCAGTGGGCGACATTCGAGATCCAGTCCGCGGTCGAGACCTGCGACAGGTTCAGCGCGGGCAGCGCCGCCCGCAGCTGGTCCATGTTCTCGATCTTCTTCGCGCGCAGGAAGTCCTGGGTGATGGCGACGGCCGGGAACTCCACCGAGGTCTTGTTCAGCTGCCCGGCCAGCTCCAGGGCGGTCGTACGGACGACGGCGGCGCCGACCGCGGACGGGTCGGTGCCCGCCGTGGCGACCCAGGGGCTGCCGGCTGCGGTCATCTGCTGGATGTCGGCGTTGGAGACGTCCGCGCCGAAGACCTTCACCTTGTCCTGGAGCTTCTTGTTCTGGACGGCGAGGACCGTGCCCTTGGCGAGCTCGTCGTAGGGCGCGAAGACGCCGGTCACATCGGAGTGCTGGGTGAGCGCGGCGGAGACCAGCGGGACGTTGTCGGTGGCGGTGGAGTCGGTGACCTTGCCGACCTTGAACTGCTGCTTCCAGCCCTGCGCGGCGACTTCCTTCGCCCAGACGGTGTTCCGCTTGTCGAGGGCGGCGTAACCGGCGACGTTGACGTAGCCGACCTTGGCGTTCTTGCCGAGGTCCTTGGACATCACGTCGAGGACGGCCTGCGCCATGCTGGCGTCGTCCTGCTCGGTGCTCACCACGCCCTTGGTGGAGGTCTCGACGTCGTAGACGACGACCTTGATGCCCTTCTTCACGGCCTTGTCGATCTCCGGCTGGATCGTCGCCGGGAAGCCGTGGTCGATGATGATCGCCTTGGCGCCGGAGTTGATCGCCGAGGACAGGTCGGTGGCCTGCTTGGCGTTGTCGGCCTGGGCGTCGTACACCGTCAGGTCGATACCGAGGGCCTTGGCCTGGGCCTTGGCGCCGTTGCCCCACTGCTCGAAGTAGTCGCCGGCGCCGCTCTGGCGGACCAGGGCCACCTTGACCGCGCCCGCGCTGAAGGGGGCCGGCTTCTTGCCGGTCGCGGCGGAGGCCGAGGCGGCGGTGTCGCCGGTGTTCTTGGACGCGTCCGTGGACTGCGAGCAGCCGGAGAGCACGAGGGCGGAGACGGAGGCGAGGGAGAGCGCGGCGAGGGGCAGACGGGTGCGGGACATGAGGAGCTCCAGGTACGGGGTGGTGCGAGGGAATGAAGGGGGTGCTTGGCCCGGAGCGGGGGAAAGGAAATGCGCCGCCGCACGAATGGGGGCAGGCAGGCCGGGGCTCCGGAAGGGGTCAGCGACAGCTGGCTGTGGTCGACCGGAGCAAGTCCACGTACAGCCGCCGCACGAGCAGCAGCGTCTTCATAGTCAGATCATGGGAACGATTTCAGCCACACGTCAAAGATATGGAACCGCTTTCTCAGCAGGTGAGACAACGACTAGGTCACACCCGGTGCAGGTCACGGCCGGAGTTACCATCGCAGGACCGGCACCCGACCCGGCACTGTGAGGCCCCCATGACACCTGACGCGCAGGCGATGTGCATGCCCGGCATGCGCCGCTGTCGTCGCGCGCGCTGTCGCGGCTGACCGGCCACCACCGCCCGCTCCTCGCCGTCCCTGTTCCTTCCCCGCCCGTCCGGTGCTTGTCCCGGTATCCGGACTTTCCTCCCAAGCCCTGGAGTTGTTTCCATGACGCTGCTGACCACCTGGTCCGAGTCCGGCCCCGAGACCCTGGTCCGCCGCACCTCGGACCCCGCCGAGATCGCCGAGGCGCTCAAGCCGCTCGGGGTGCGCTACGAGCAGTGGCCGGTCCGTGAGAACGTCCCGTTCGACGCCGACAGCGAGACCGTGTTCGCGGCCTACGGCCCCGAGATCGACAAGCTGAACGCCGAGGAGGGCTTCACCACCGTCGACGTCCTGGGCCTGCGCCCCAGCGACGACCCGGAGTTCCCGGCGAAGGCGAAGGCGGCCCGCGAGAAGTTCCTCCAGGAGCACACCCACGACGACGATGACGAGGTCCGCTTCTTCGTCTCCGGTTCCGGGATCTTCTACCTGCACGTGAACGGCGAGGTGCACGCGGTCTTCTGCGAGAAGGGCGACCTGCTCGGCGTGCCGCGCGGCACCACCCACTGGTTCGACATGGGCACCAACCCCTCCTTCACCGCGATCCGCTTCTTCCACGAGGAGGACGGCTGGATCGGCAACTTCACCGGCTCCACCATCGCCTCCCGCTTCCCGGACTACGACACCATCGCGGCGGGTTACGAGGCCGACAGGGCAGCCGCATGACCTTGCGTCACGACGTCGACGCCGTGGTGCTCGACATCGAGGGCACCACGAGCGCCACGGGCTTCGTCGTCGACGTGCTCTACCCGTACTCCCGCTCGCGGTTCGCCGCGCTGCTCACCGAGCGCGCCGAGGACCCCGAGGTGGCGCGGGCCGTCGCCCAGGTGCGCGAGGAGATCGGCGAGCCGGACGCCGACGCCGGCCGCGTCGAGAAGGCGCTGAACGCCTGGCTCGACGACGACCGCAAGGCGACCCCGCTGAAGACCCTCCAGGGCCTCATCTGGTCCGAGGGCTTCGCCCGCGGCGACCTCGTCTCGCACTTCTACGACGACGTCGTACCGCGGTTGCGCGCCTGGCACACGGCGGGCGCGGAGCTCTACGTCTACTCGTCCGGGTCGGTCGCCGCGCAGCGGGCCTGGTTCACCAACAGCCCGGAGGGCGACCTCAGTTCACTTCTCTCCGGGCTCTACGACACCGAGAACGCCGGCCCCAAGCAGGAGGCGGAGTCGTACCGCCGTATCGCCTCGGCGACCGGTCTCGCGCCGGGCCGTCTGCTGTTCCTCTCCGACCGGCCCGGCGAGCTGGACGCGGCCCGCGAGGCCGGCTGGCACACCGTCGGCATACGGCGGGCCGGGGAGCCGTACTTCGAGCAGGGCGTCGGCGACCACGCCGCGGCGGGGACGTTCGACGAGATCACCGTTTCAAGGAGCACTTCGTGACCGCCGACATCAGCGCACTCGACCTGGAGGAGGCGGGGGCGGTTCTCGCCGCCGAGTCCGCCCGCTTCGCCTCGTTCGGCTGGATGCGGGGCACGTCCGGGAACCTGTCCGTGGTGCTCTCACGTGAGCCGCTGCTGCTCGCCGTCACCGCCAGCGGCCACGACAAGGGTGAACTGACGCCCGCGGACGTGGTGTTGGTGGACGGCCAGGGAGCGGCGGTACAGGGCGGGAAGCCGTCCGCGGAGGCCGAACTGCACGCGCGCGTGGCCGCGCTCACCGGGGCCGGTGCCGTGGTCCACGTGCACACCGTCGCCTCGGTCGCGATGGGCAGGCGTGAGCCGGGCGGAATCGTCTTCAGCGACCTGGAGATGCTCAAGGGCGTCGGCCGGCCCGCGCACGACGTCGAGGTGACGCTGCCGGTCATCGCCAACAGCCAGGACATGAAGGTGCTCGGGGACCGTCTTGAGGAGGCGCGGGACCCGCGGATGCCGGCGGTGGTCGTCGCCGGGCACGGACTGTACGTGTGGGGCGCGGACCCGCGCCAGGCCCGGCACCACACCGAAGTGGTGGAGTGGCTGCTGGAGTTGGAGCTCACCGGCCGCTGAGACACAAAGGTCGAGTGAGACACAAAGGTCGAGACAAAAAGGAGGGGACCCCTGGCCGGGGTCCCCTCTTTCGCTTGAGCTCCTACTTCAGCCGGTCGCCCGGGAGTTCGCCCGCCGAGACCTCCAGCACGCCCCGCTCGGTCACCAGGCCCGTCACCAACCGACCCGGTGTCACGTCGAACGCCGGGTTGTGCCCCCGTGACTGTGCCGGAGCCGTCCGCACCCCGGCCCACTCCAACACCTCGGACTCGCCCCGGAGTTCGATGTGGATGTCGTCGCCCGTCCTGGTCGAGAGGTCGACCGTGGTGGTCGGTGCCGCGACCAGGAAGGGGATGCCCGCGTCGGCGCAGGCGAGCGCGACGCCCACCGTGCCCACCTTGTTGGCCGTGTCGCCGTTCGCCGCGATGCGGTCCGCGCCGACGATCGCCGCGTCGACCTCACCGCGCAGGATGGTGCCGGCCGCGGCCCCGTCGGCCTGGACGTAGTGCGGGATGCCCTCCTGGACCAGCTCCCAGGCGGTGAGCCGGGACCCCTGGAGCAGGGGGCGCGTCTCGTCGGCGTAGACGACCTCCAGGCGTCCGCGCGCGTGGAGTTCGCGGATGACGCCGAGGGCCGTGCCCCAGCCGGCCGTCGCCAGCGCCCCGGTGTTGCAGTGCGTCAGGATCCTCAACGGCCGGTCCTGGCCCACCTTTTCGAGCAGCCAGTCGGCTCCGAAGGCGCCCATCGCCCGGTTCGCCTCGACGTCCTCGCGCTGGACCGCGGCGGCCTCCTCGAGGACCGCGTCGAGGCCTTCGGGCAGGCGGGCGGCGACCCGGTCGACGCAGACCATGAGGTTGACGGCCGTGGGGCGCGCCTCCCGGATACGGGCGACGGCCTTGAGGATCTGTCCGTCGGTCCAGTCCTCCCGCTCGCCCTGAAGCAGCGCGATCGCGACGCCGTAGCCCCCCGCCGCCCCGATCGCGGGCGCGCCCCGCACCACGAGACGCTGGATCGCGTCGACCAGAGTGTCCACATCGCGGACATCAACCGTCTCGGTGCGGTGCGGCAGCAGCGTCTGGTCTATGAGCGCGAGGCCGGATCCGGTCCACTCGACGGCGCGCAGTTCCTGGGGCATTTCGGGACACTCCTGATGTTCCGGTGGGTCTCGCCACCGTACATGACCTGGGCGAACCATAGTTCGAGACGGTCGAGCGGCTGTCTGGAAACGGGTGTTAAAGTCCAGCACCCCAGTCCGCAGACCGAGACGAAGGAGGACACCCGTGCCGCTGACCAAGCGCCGTTTCCTCGACTTCGGCCGGTGTGCCGGCGCCAGCTGTCGACGCTGAGCCTTCTCCACCGCCCGTCGCGCTTCTCTCCCCTCACCCGCTCACCGCCGAGCGTGGTCCTCGCCGTACCCCCGGAAGGTCCCCGATGTTCCGCAGAAACCGCCGTACCCTCCAGGCCGCCGCCGTCACCGCGCTCCTGGTCACCGCCGCGACGGCCTGCAACGCCGCCGCCAAGAACGACGCCGCCGGCGGCGCGAGCGGGGGCAGCGGCCCGTCGTTCACCCTGGTCACGCCGGACGCCGTGGGGCAGAACGAGTTCCTGAAGCTCGCTGTCACCGGCGTCAAGGACGCGGCGAAGCAGCACGACGGCACGCAGAAGGTCTACGAGTCCACGGACACCGCCTCCCAGCAGCAGAACGTGCAGGCCGCGGTCGACGCCAAGCCGGACGTCATCGTGCTGGTCGGCTTCGAGTTCGCCGACCTCGTGGCGCAGCAGGCGCAGAAGAACCCCCAGCAGCGGTTCCTGATCATCGACGCGTGCACGACGAAGACGTACAAGAACGTCAGTTGCGCGGTCTTCCGCGAGCACGAGGGTGTCTACCTCGCGGGCGCGGAGGCGGGCCTGCTCAGCAAGTCCGGGAAGGTCGGCGCGGTCGACGTCCTCGACACGCCCCAGTTCCGCCGCTACAGCGACCCGTTCGCGGCCGGTGCCAAGAAGGTCGCGCCGAAGACCGCCACGGGCACCCGGTTCGTCGGCGGTCAGTCCCCCTTCGACGACTCGGCCCGCGCCAAGGAGCAGGCGAGCACCCTGCTCTCCCAGGGCTACGACCAGATCATGGCGGCCGCGGCGGCCGGCAACTACGGCGTCTTCGAGGCTGCGAAGGCCAAGGGCGCCTTCGCGTACGGCGTCGACGTCAACCAGTGCCCCTCGGCGCCCGGCACGGTCGTCGACAACGTGATCAAGCGCACCGACGTCGCCGTGCGGAAGGGCATCGAGTCGGTCCTGGCCGGCACGACCGGCACGACCGTGTCGTACGGCCTCAAGGAGGGCGGTATCAGCCTCACCGGCCTGGAGACGGGCGTGGACTCCTCGAAGTGCGTGATCGCCGACCACAAGGACGTCCTCGCCAAGGTGAAGGAACTGCGCGACCAGATCGTCGCGGGGAAGCTGACGGTCGATGACCCCGCCGCGAGCTGAGCCCCCGGCCGCGGTCGAACTCCGGGGGATCACCAAGCGGTTCCCCGGAACACTCGCCAACGACCGCGTCGACCTGACCGTCCGCCCCGGCGAGATCCACGCCCTCATGGGGGAGAACGGCGCCGGGAAGTCCACCCTCATGTCGGTCCTCTACGGCATGGAACGCCCGGATGCCGGGACGATCCGTATCGACGGGCGGACCGTCACCTCCGGTTTCGGCAGCCCGTCCGAGGCCATGGCCGCCGGGCTCGGCATGGTCCACCAGAGTTTCAAGCTCTTCGACTCGCTGACGGTCGCCGAGAACGTCGTCTACGCCGCCGAGCCGCGCCGCTTCGGCCTGGTGGACCGGGCCGCCGCCCGTCGCCGGGTGCGGGAGCTCGCCGAGCGGCACGGTCTGGCCGTCGACCCGGACGCCCGCGTCGGCGACCTGCCCGTGGGCCTGCGCCAGCGCGTCGAGATCCTGAAGCTGCTGCACCGCGGCGCCCGGACCCTGATCCTCGACGAGCCGACGGCGGTTCTCACCCCCGACGAGGCCGACGCCCTGTTCGCGGTCCTCAAGTCGCTGGCCGCGCAGGGCCGTACGGTCATCCTGGTCACGCACAAGCTGCGCGAGGTGTTGCAGGGCAGCGACAACGTCACCGTCCTGCGGGACGGCCGGGTCGTGGCCCGTCTGGTCACCGCCGAGACCTCCGCCGACGAGATCGCCGCCGCGATGACGGGCCGCGCGGTCGCGCTGGACCGCGTCCATGCCCCGGGCACCCCCGGTGAGGTGGTGCTCGACGCGACAGGCCTGTCCACCGACGCCGTGCACGACATCACGCTCGCCGTCCGCGCGGGCGAGATCGTCGGTATCGCGGGCGTCGCGGGCAACGGACAGAGCGAGCTGGTCCAGGCCCTGGCCGGGCTGCGGCAGCTCACGGCGGGCCACGTGACACTGAAGGGGCAGGACATCACGCACGCCTCCGCCACCGAACGGCGCCTGAAGGGCCTGGCGTACGTCCCCGAGGACCGGCACGCGGTCGGTACGGCCCCGGCCGCGTCCGTGGCCGACAACCTCGCGATGGGACACCACCGTACGTCCCTGTCGCACCGCGGCCTGCTGCCGCCGGCGTCCGTCCGGGCGCACGCGCGGCGGCTCATCGAGCGCTTCGGCATCAAGGCGTCCACGCCCGAGGTGACCGCCTCGGCGCTCTCGGGCGGCAACCTCCAGAAGCTGTTGATCGGCCGCGAACTCGCCCACGAAGCCCCGCTCTTGCTCGTCGAGCAGCCCACGCGCGGAGTGGACATCGGAGCGATCCAGAACATCCACGACCAGCTGATCGCCTACCGCGACGCCGGTCACGCCGTCCTCCTCGTCTCCGCCGAGCTGAGCGAGATCCGGGGGCTCGCGGACCGGGTCCTGGTGATGTACGAGGGCCGGATCACGGCGACGTACGACAAGACCGAGGCGGACGAACGGACGCTGGGGCTCGCGATGGCGGGCGGTACGAGCGAACGAGTGGAAACCGCCGACTGACATGAACCAAGAACGCATCCAACGAGCCCTGCGCTCCCCCGTCACCTTCTCCGTGCTCGCGGGCGTCCTCATCGGCGCGCTCTTCCTCGTCGGCACCGGCGCGGACCCGCTCACGGCGTACCAGGCCGTCCTGACCGGCTCGCTCGGCGCGGACGGCATCGGCTCCACCCTGTCCACCGGCACCAGCGTGCTCGGCATGGCACTGGCGCTGGCGATCCCGCTGCGGGCCGGGCTGATCAACCTCGGCGGCGACGGTCAGATGGTGCTCGGCGGGATCACCGCGGCCGTCACCGGCCTGTACGCGCCGCTGCCCGCGCCCCTGACCGTCCTCCTGGCCCTCCTCGCGGGCATGGCGGCCGGCGCCGGGTACGCCGCACTGGCCGCCCTGTGCGAGAACCGTCTCGGCGTCCCGCTGCTGGTCAGCAGCCTGCTGCTGAGCTATCCGGCGGTCTCGCTCGCCTCCTACCTGGCCCGTTACCCGCTCAAGGAGCCCGGCTCCAGCCTCCCGCAGACCCGGGTGCTGCCCGACGGGGTGGCGCTGCCCGCGTTCGGCGACTCGACGGTCACGGTCGGCCTGCTGCTCGTCGTCCTCGCCGCGGCCGCCTACTGGTTCACGGACCGGCGCACCGCCTTCGGGTACGAGATCCGCATGACGGGTCTCAACGCCCGCTTCTCCGCGTACGCCGGTGTCGAACGCCGGGGCCTGACACTGAGGTTGATGTCGGTCTCCGGGGCGCTCGCCGGACTCGTGGGCGCGATCGGGGTGTTGAGCTTCCCCTACCGCTTCGTCGACGGCTCTCTCACCGCGCCGGGCTACACCTGGACCGGACTGACGGCCGCGCTGCTGGCGACGGCGGCCCCGATCGGCACGGTGATCTCGTCGTTCTTCTTCGCGGTCCTCCAGGTCGGCGGCCTCGCCATGGAGCGCACGACCGAGGTCCCGCGCGAGCTGACACAGGTGCTCCAGGCCATCGTGATCGTGTTCCTCGCGGCCCGACTGCGGTTCCCCGGACGGTGGTTCCCCGGCCGGCGGCTCAACCGCCGCAAGGAGGCGGTGTGATGTTCCTCGACTCCGATCTGCTGATGTCGGCGCTGCGCGCGCTCACCCCGATCCTGCTGGCCGCGCTCGGCGGCGCGATCTGCGAACGGGCGGGTGTGTTCAACATCGGCCTCGAAGGCATGATGCTGATGGGCTGTTTCACGTCGGTCGCCACCAGCTGGTTCACCGGCAGCGCCTGGCTCGGCGTGCTGGCCGCCGCCCTCGCGGCGGCCGCGTACTCGCTGATCCTGGCCGTGGGCGCGGTGACCCTGCGCGGGGACGCGGTCGTGCTGGGCGTGGCCATGAATCTCCTGGCGGTCGGTCTGACCGGCTTCCTGTTGCGTACGGTCTTCGGTGTGCAGGGCACTTTTGACGATCCGTCACTGGCCGGGCTGCCGTTGGTCGGTGGCTTCACGCCGCTCACCTATCTGTCGTGGGCGGCGGTCGCCGTGGCCGCGGTCCTGCTCTCACGGCATGTGTGGGGGCTCAGGCTGCGCGGGGTGGGCGAGGCCCCGGACGCGGCGGCGACGCTGGGGGTGAGCCCGGCGAAGTACAAGTACGCGGCCATCCTGGTCTCCGGAGTCCTCTGCGGGCTCGCCGGGGCCCAACTCGCCCTCGGCAACGTCACCTTGTTCACCGAGAACATGACGGCGGGCCGCGGCTGGATCGCGGTCGTCGCGGTCATGCTGGGCCGGGCCGCCCCCGTCGGAGTGCTGCTCGCCGCGCTGCTGTTCGGTCTCGCCGAGGCGGCCGGCTTCCGCCTCCAGGGCCTCGGCCTGCCCCAGCAGGCGACCGACGCCGCGCCCTACGTCGTCACGCTCGCCGCCCTCTTCCTCACGACGGCCCGCCGCCGTCGCCGTACCCCTTCCGCCTCCGGAGCCGCCTCATGAGCCAGGACCTGCTGCCCGTCACCCGCATACCCCGCACCGGCCTCCCGGCCCACGCCGTCGTGGTCGGTGACCCGGCCCGCGCGGCCGCCGTCGCCGGCCTCCTCGACGGTGCCGAGGAGGTGTCGTACCACCGCGAGTACCGCGTGTTCAGCGGGAGTTGGAAGGGCGTGCCGGTCACGGTCGCCTCGCACGGGGTGGGCGGTCCGGGAGCGATCCTGCTGTTCCAGGAGCTGGCGGACGCGGGGGTCCGCACGATCCTGCGGTTCGGTACGGCCGGCGCGATGAAGCCCGGGATCGGCGACGGCGATCTCGTCATCGCGGAGGCGGCCGTACGGGACGACGGGGTGACCCAGCAGTTGCTGCCGCCCGAGTACCCGGCGGTCTCGGCGCCCGAGGCGGTCCTGGCGCTCCAGCGTGCGGCCCGTGAGACCGGCGCCCCGCACCACCGGGGCATCGTGTGGACCCGGGCGGCCTTCCAGCCCGGCCTCATCCCCCTCTTCTCCTACGACGGCGCCGGGCTCGCCGCGATCGAGATGGAGCTGTCGGCGCTGCTGGTGACCGCCTCGCTGCGCGGTCTGGTCGCGGGCGGCGTGCTCGTGGTCGACGGGGCGAACGCGGACGAACTGGTCGACGACGAGGGCACCAGCGTGTACGACCCGCACCGGGAGGTCGTGGCGGCCGGTGTCGAGCGAGGTGCCGTCGTCTCCCTGGAGGCACTGCGGCTGCTCGCGGAGGGGGACGCGCTGTGACGATCGACCTGTTGGTGCACGGCGGTGACGTCCTGACGGTCGACGAGGCCGGAAGCGTGGTTCACAACGGGGCGGTCGCCGTCCACGAGGGCGAGATCGTCGCGGTCGGTCCGGCAGAAGAGCTGTGTACACGGTTCACAGCACAGGAGTCCATCGACGCGGACGGCTGCCTCGTGCTGCCCGGCCTCGTCAACACGCACACCCACCTGGCGATGACTCTTCTGCGGGGACGCGCGGACGACGTGACCCTCCAGCAGTTCCTGGAGCGGGTGCTGCCCGCCGAGGCCGAACTGCTCGCGCCGAAGAACGTGACGGCGGCCGTGCGGCTGGCGATCGCCGAGAGCGTGCGGGCCGGGGTGACCTCGGCGCTCGACATGTACTGGTTCCACGAGGCGGCCGAGCAGGCGGCCCGGGAAGCGGGCTGGCGGCTCCATTCGGGCCCCACCTTCATGGACGTACCGGAACCGCCCGACGGCTTGGAGTACGGGCAGCGGCTCGCGTGGGCCCGGCGTGACCTGGAGGCGCGCGGACCGGCCCGCCACGGCCGCCGTCCCGTCGTGTTCGCGCACTCCGCCTACACCCTCTCCCCCGACCAGCTCACCGAAATAGCCGCCCTGGCACGGGAGTTCGGGGCGCTGCTGCACATCCACGCGGCGGAGAACGCCACCGAGGTCGCCACCGTCGAGGTGCGGTACGGCAAGCGGCCGGTCGAACTGCTCGACTCGCTCGGCATCCTCGGCCCCGACCTGCTGCTCGCCCACGCCGTGGACCTCACGGGACCGGAGATCACGGCACTGGCCCGCACCGGCACCTCGGTGGCCCACTGTCCGGTCTCGAACCTGAAGCTGGGCTGCGGCATCGCGCCGGTGCCGCGGCTGCTGAGCGCCGGGGTGACCGTCGGGCTCGGCACGGACGGGGCCGTCAGCTCCAACTCGCTGGACGTGCTGGGAGCCGTACGGCAGGCGGCGCTCGTGCACAAGACGGGCGGTGACCCGACGGCGGTCGGCGCCGAACGGGCCGTACGCATGGCGACCGTCGAGGGAGCGCGGGCGCTGGGGCTCGGGGAGCACCTGGGGTCGCTGGAGGCGGGCAAGCGGGCCGACCTGATCGTGCTCGACCTGGACGCCCCGCATCTGCGGCCGCTGCACGACCCCTGGTCGACGCTGGCGTACGCGGCGCACTCCTCGGACGTACGGGACACCGTCGTGGACGGGCGGGTGCTGATGCGGGACCGTGAGCTGCGCACACTCGACGAGCGGGCGGTGATCGCGGATCTGGAGGCGCTCGTCCGGCCGGCCTCCATAATGAGCTGATACATCCGACGTCTCAGCGCACCGCGGGGCGAGAAGGAGGCGGGACATGGCTGTCACCGACGAGGCGATCGAGAAGATCAAGGGCATGATCGTCTCCGGCGCGCTGCGCCCCGGCGACCGGCTCCCCAAGGAGAGCGAGCTCGCCTCCGAGCTCGGGCTGTCCCGCAACTCGCTGCGCGAGGCCGTGCGGGCGCTGTCGCTGATCCGGATCCTGGACGTGCGACAGGGCGACGGCACCTATGTGACCAGCCTGGATCCGCAACTCCTGCTGGAGGCGCTGAGCTTCGTCGTGGACTTCCACCGCGACGACACGGTCCTCGAGTTCCTGGCCGTGCGCCGCATCCTGGAACCGGCCGCCACGGCGATGGCCGCGTCCCGGATCAGCGAGCAGCAGCTGGACGCGCTGACCGCCCAGTTGGACAAGCTCGGGGACAGCCCCTCGGTGGAGGAGCTGGTCGCCTGCGATCTCGACTTCCACCGCGGGATCGTGCAGAGCTCCGGCAACTCCGTGCTCTGCTCCCTCCTGGACGGCCTGTCCGGCCCCACCACCCGGGCCCGCATCTGGCGGGGCCTGACCCAGGAGGACGCGGTCAGCCGCACCCTCCACGAACACCGCGCGATCCTGGCGGCCCTGCGCGACCGGGACGGCGAGGCGGCCCGCTCGTGGGCGACCGTGCACATCGCGAGCGTGGAGCAGTGGCTGCGGTCCACGCTGTGAGAACCCTGCGCGAAGCCGCCCGGGCCGCACCGGAACGGGGGGTGTTCCGGGGTGGCGAACGGGGCAGTGATCCGTTCACTCCCCCGTGCAAGGGGGCTGCGGGCGCCCCCGCCGGACGCCGTAAGGTTGGTGCGTTAAGCGAGGGCACGTCGGAAGGAGGCGCTGGGTGATCGAGCTCGAGGGGGTTCCCGAGCTGATCGACCCGGTCATGGTGGCCGCGTTCGAGGGCTGGAACGACGCCGGCGACGCCGCCTCCACCGCGGTCGCGCATCTGGACAAGGAGTGGAAGGGCGAGGTGTTCGCGGCGCTCGACGCCGAGGACTACTACGACTTCCAGGTGAACCGTCCCACGGTGTGGCTGGACGGCGGAGTGCGCAAGATCACGTGGCCGACGACAAGGTTGTCGGTGGTCCGCGTCGGCGGTGACAAGCCGCGCGATCTCGTACTCGTCCGAGGTATCGAACCGTCGATGCGATGGCGCTCGTTCTGCAACGAGCTGCTGGGCTTCGCCCACGAACTGGGCGTGGAGCTGGTGGTGATCCTGGGCGCGCTGCTCGGCGACACCCCGCACACCCGACCGGTGCCGATCAGCGGGACCACGTCCGACGCGGACCTGGCCCGGCGGATGGACCTGGAGGAGACCAAGTACGAGGGCCCCACGGGCATCGTCGGCATCCTCCAGGAGGCCTGCACCCACGCGGGCGTGCCCGCGGTGTCGCTGTGGGCGGCCGTACCGCACTACGTGTCGCAGCCGCCGAACCCGAAGGCGACGCTGGCCCTCCTGAACCGTCTGGAGGACCTGATCGACGTGCGGATCCCGCTGGGCGAGCTGGCCGAGGACGCGCGCGCGTGGCAGGTGGGCGTGGACCAGCTGGCCGCCGAGGACAGCGAGGTCGCGGAGTACGTCCAGACGCTGGAGGAGGCCCGGGACACCGCGGAGCTGCCGGAGGCCTCGGGCGAGGCGATCGCCCGGGAGTTCGAGCGGTATCTGCGGCGCCGGGACGGCGGCCAGCCGGGTCAGCCGGGCGGTCACGCGACCGCCGACGGCAGTGACAGTTCGGCCTATCTGCGGGACGGCCCGGGCGGTCGTACGAAGCCTCCCAAGCCGCCGAAGCCGGACACCGGCACGGAGCCGGAGGACGGGGACGCCTCGTCGGAGGAGTGAGCCGGTGGGGGCGGTGCGCGCACCGCCCCCACCGCTCGTTCAGACCTGGTGCACCGCCACCGCGTCGTAGTCGGTGGTGGGCGTCGGCTCCACGTCGAAGCGCGCGTTGGGCAGGTAGAGCCGCTTCCCCCAGGCGGCGACCGTCGTCGGGATGCGGAAGCGCGGGTCGGTGATCCGGGTGATCGCGGTGCCCCGGGTGCCGGAGTCGTTCAGCCGGAACACGTCGATCGCGTTCTGCCGCTGCTGGACGGCGTAGAGGATCCGGCCGAGCAGCAACAGGCCGTCGCCGTTGGGGAGTTTCGCCCCGCCGAGGTCGACCGCGCGGGCGGCGCCGGTGCGCGGGTCGACCCGCATGAGGCCGCCGCCGTTCGCGAAGCCGTTCACCACGAGCAGGGCGCGGCCGTCGGGTGTGCGCTCGATGCCGTTGGCCGTGAAGTCGGGTCCCTGCTGCCAGTCCCCGGTCAGCGGTACGGTCTCCACCGCGCCCTTGGCCAGCTTGTACAGCACCGGCTTGAAGGAGTCGGTGAACCAGGCGGCGCCCGGGGTGAGGATCACGTCGTTCACGAAGGTGCCGCCGGTGGCGTACACCTGCTCCGTCTCACCGGAGCGGGCGTCGACGGTCCGGATCTCGCCGCTGGCGCCGCCGGCGAGGAAGAGTCTGCGGCCGTGCCGGTCGATCTTCAGGCCCACGGTCGGTCGCCCGGAGCCCTTCGCGACGATCCCGCCGCGGCCGGTGGCCAGGCTCGCCCGGTAGATGTCGCCGTTGGCGAGCGAGCCGAACCAGGCATCTGGCTGGGAGCCGATGGCGATGCCCTCGGGCTGGAAGCCGTCGGGCAGGGGGAACTGCGCGGGCCACGCGGCGTGCCGGGTTCCGGCCGCGTGCGCGGTGCCGCCGAGCAGGGTCGCCCCGGTCAGCGCGGCGGTCGTGGTCAGGAGTGTGCGACGTGCGAAGGAACGGTCTGGGGGTGCCACGGTGCGTCCTTCCGCCAGGGGGCCGGCGCACAGCCGGCCGAACATTCAAGCGACGCTCCCACCCCATCACATGACCGTTGCCCCCACAGCCTTTGGCCGGAATGCGGCGTGACATCGGTTTCCGGACGGATTGCACCCGTTACCCAATTCAACTTGTTTTCAAACCGAGTTGGCGAACGCGGGCTGGACGGGCCGCCGTTGTGGTGCTTGGTTGTCCCCCGGAAGGCACCCGCAGCACCCGCACGGACCGAAGGGAGCAGTACCCGATGACCGAGCAGGTACAGCCGCCACAGGGCCCGGGAGCCTCCGGGCCGGGCCCCGACGGAGCGGGATTCACCTACCGGGGAGCCGAAGAGGAACTGATCGTCGTCGCGCGCCCCGAGGCCCGGCTGCGTGCCGGGGCGGAGGGCGTCCGCTCGGCGGCCGGCGCCGACGTGTCGGCCCTCAACATGTTCCTCAGCGACGAACAGCTGGCTCTGGAGCCGCTGTTCGGCAGCGAGGAGCGCGTCCAGCAGCACATCGACGAAGGCGTGCCCGCTCTCGCGCGCTTCTACCGGGTGCGCGGCGGAGCGGACCGGGCGGCGGAACTGCGGGCCCGGATCGCCGCGTTGCCGGGCATCGACACGGCGTACGTCAAACCGCCCGCCGTGCCCGCGACGGTGGACGACGACCGCCGGCTGAAGGAAGGCGCGCCGGTCACCCCCGACTTCACCGGCCGGCAGGGCTATCTGCGCCCCGCCCCGGAAGGGATCGACGCCCACTGGGCCTGGCAGCGTCCCGGCGGGACGGGTCAGGGGGTGACCGTGATCGACGTCGAGGGCGCCTGGCAGCTGGGCCACGAGGACCTGGCCGCCAAGCTCGCCGGTGTGGTCGTCGGCACCCCGCTGACCGACCTGGCCTGGCGCAACCACGGCACCGCCGTGATCGGCGTCATCGGCGGCGACCCGGGCGAGCACGGGGTGACCGGGATCGTGCCGGAGGCGGTGACCGCTGCCGCGTCCTTCCAGGGCATCGGCACGGCGGCCGCGATCCAGGCGGCGGCCGACCGGCTGGGCCCGGGTGACATCGTGCTGGTCGGACTGCAGCGCCCGGGGCCGCGATTGGACCACGAGATGCGCGACGACCAGAAGGGGTACATCGCGATCGAGTGGTGGCCGGACGACTACGCGGCCGTGCGCTACGCGACCGCCAGGGGCGTCCTGGTCGTGGCGGCCGCGGGCAACGGCGGCGAGTCCCTCGACGACGCCGTCTACGAGCGCCGCCCCGACGAGTTCCCGCAGTGGTGGCGCAACCCGTTCAACCCCTCCAACCAGTCCTCGGGCGCCGTCCTGGTCGGCGCGGGCGCCCCGCCGCCCGGCACCCACGGCCGCGACCACGGCCCGGACCGCTCGCGCCTCGCCTTCTCCAACTACGGCGCGCGCGTGGACGCGCAGGGCTGGGGACGCGAGGTCACGACCACCGGCGGCTTCTGGGACAGGCCCGGCGACCTCCAGGGCGGGCCCGAGGAGATCGCCTGGTACACGGACACGTTCTCCGGGACCTCCTCCGCCTCCCCGGTGGTGGTCGGCGCGCTCGCGGCCCTCCAGGGCATGCTCAAGGCCGCAGGGCGGCCGCCGATGTCCCCGGAACACGCCCGTACGGTGCTGCGCGCCACGGGCTCCCCGCAGCAGGACGCCCCGGGCCGGCCCGCCTCGCAGCGGATCGGCAGCAGGCCCGACATCAAGGCCGCGGTCAGCCGGCTGCTGCCGGACGCGGTCGGCTCGGGCCGGGCCGAGCGGTACTGGGACGAACTCCTGCCCTATCCCCGTGAACTCCCGCCGCGCCTCAGGCTGTTCGTGGCCGGCGCCTGGCGCAACCTCAACCACCCGTCCCCCGACATCCGGCAGGCGGTGCACGCCGCCTTCGCGGGCGGACGGCCCGACGTCCGGGTGTGGTTCTCGGACGACGAGATCGTCGGCCTGGTGATCGCCGGCTGACGTTCCGGTACGGCAAGTCCCGTCACATCAAAGGGAAGGTGACACCCGTATGAGCATCACCCCGCAGATGGGCCAGCAGGGACAGCAACAGGGCCAGCAGTTCCCGACGACCTCGCCCTACCAGCAGCAGGGCTTCGGACAGCAGGGCTTCGGCACGGGCGCGGGCTCCATGGAGCAGCTCCAGCAGCTCGGCCGGCAGCAGCCGTTCCAGCAGCTATTGCAGCAGCTGGGCGGTCAGCAGATGGGCGGCCAGCAGCAAGAGCAGCAGCCCTTCGGTCAGTCGCAGCAGCAGGACCAGCAGGCGCAGCAGCAGGAGCGCCAGGTGCAGCAGGAGCTGACGCAGCTCGCGCAGCAGGTGGTCCAGCAGATCATCCAGCAGGTGCAGGCGCAGGCCCTCGCCTCGGGTGTGGCGAACGGCTTCATCGACATCGTGCACCCGCTCCAGGGCCAGCCCCAGCAGGTCTTCCTGCGGATCAACGGCCAGTTCCGGGTCCTGAACAACCCGGGCCCGCAGATCCACCAGCAGATCCAGGAGGCGTTCGCCTTCGGTCACCAGGTGGTCGGCGTCTGGGACATCCAGTCCCCGAACGTCCTGCGCAGCGTACGGATCCAGCGGATCTGACGGACGGCTGAAAGTAGCTCGAAGAAGAAAGGGCGAAGGGGCGTTTCCTCCGCGCGGAGGAAACGCCCCTTCATCACGTCCCTCTACAGGGCCACGCCGAGCAGCGCGTCCACCGCGCGCGTCACCACACCGGGCGCCCCGATGTCGGTACCGCCCCGCTCCTCCTGTTCGGCGGCCCAGCGGTCCACGGCGTCCAGCGCGGCGGGTGCGTCCAGGTCGTTGGAGAGGGCCGCGCGGATCTCCTCGACGAGCGCCTCGGCGGAGGGGCCGTCGGGCCGGGAGACGGCGGCACGCCAGCGGCCGAGGCGGTCCACGGCGTCCTGGAGGACCTGGTCGGTCCACTCCCAGTCGGCCCGGTAGTGGTGGGCGAGCAGCGCGAGCCGGATGGCGGCGGGGTCGACGCCCTCGCGCCGCAGCTGCGACACGAAGACCAGGTTGCCCTTGGACTTGGACATCTTCTCGCCGTCGAGGGCGACCATGCCGGCGTGGACGTACGCCTTGGCCATGGGGAACTCGCCGGTCAGCACCTGGGCGTGGGAGGCGCCCATCTCGTGGTGCGGGAAGGCGAGGTCGGAGCCGCCGCCCTGGACGTCGAAGGTCATGCCGAGGTGGTCGAGGGCGATGGCGACGCACTCGATGTGCCAGCCGGGGCGTCCCCGGCCCAGCGAGGCGCCGTCCCAGCTGGGCTCGCCCTCGCGGGCGGCCATCCACAGCATCGGGTCGAGGGGGTTCTTCTTGCCCGGGCGGTCCGGGTCGCCGCCGCGCTCGGCGGACAGCAGCCGCATGGCGGCCGCGTCGAGGTTCGAGACCCTGCCGAAGTTCGGGTCGGACTCGACGGAGAAGTAGACGTCCCCTTCGAGCTCGTACGCGGCACCCGCGTCGCGCAGCCGCTCGACGAGCGGCACGATCCCGGGTATCGCCTCGACCGCGCCGATGTAGTGCTGCGGCGGCAGCATCCTGAGGGCGGTCATGTCCTCGCGGAAGAGGGCCGTCTCCTTCTCGGCGAGGGCGGCCCAGTCGACGCTGTCCCGCTCGGCGCGCTCCAGGAGCGGGTCGTCGATGTCGGTGACGTTCTGGACGTAGTGAACCTGACGCTTCGTGTCGAGCCACACGCGCTGCACGAGGTCGAACGCGTTGTAGGTCGCCGCGTGCCCCATGTGGGTGGCGTCGTACGGCGTGATGCCGCAGACGTAGAGACGGGCGACGGGACCGGGGTCGAGGGAGACCAGACCGCCGGTCGCGGTGTCGTGGATCCTCAGGTCGCGGCCCTGACCAGGCAGGGCGGGGACCTCGGAAGCGGGCCAGGCATGCATGTCATGAGCCTAACCGGACGGATGTTCCGTATACGAACCGGACCGGGCCGGATGGCCGGTTCGGCCTTCTTGCGCGGTACGGCACGGTGTGCAGTGTCCCGCTAAACGGGCGGCCAGGGAATGGCCGGCCACTCGCCGCTCGGTTCGGGGTGCTTCCCGGAGTCCAGCAGGGCGTCGACACGCGCGCGCGTGGCGTCGAGTTCGGCGGGGGTGATCAGGGCGGTCAACCGGGTGCCCAGCGCGCCCGAGAGCGCCTCCTTGAGACCCTTCAGGACGTCGACCGCCTCCCCGGTCAAAGGCTCACCCGCCCAGCCCCACAGCAGGGTGCGCAGCTTGTTCTCGGTGTTGAAGGTCACTCCGTGGTCGATGCCGTACAGGCGGCCGCCGTCGGCGGGCAGCAGATGACCGCCCTTGCGGTCCGCGTTGTTGATCACCGCGTCGAGGACGGCGAGCCTGCGCAGCCGCTCGTCGTCGGCGTGCACCAGCAGAGCGGTCCTGCCCTCGCCGACCTCGGCGAAGCCGATGGCCTTCCAGCCCGGCTCGGGCTCCTCGGCGTCGACCAGGGCGAGCAGTTCGCTGCCCGGCACGCCCTCGATCCACAGCTGGCACATGCCCTCGCCGAAGGGCCCGTCCCGCAGCACGGTGGTCGGCACCAGGCCCCAGCCGGTCGCCTCGGACACCTCGTACGCGGCGACCTCGCGCTGGGCGAGGGTGCCGTCCGGGAAGTCCCACAGCGGTCTCTCGCCGCGGACCGGCTTGTAGACGCAGAAGGCCTCCTGGCCCTCGTACGCGACGGAGCAGTGCAGCACCGCGTTGGAGGCGTCCCGGATCTGCCCGCGTACCGTCAGCTCACCCCGGGCGAGCAGCTCTGCCGTGGTCACGCTCCGCGGCGGTATCCGTTCTGGCGCGGACATACGTGTCCTTCCGGGTCGAGCGGGAGGCTGCACAGCGGGCACGGCGGCCGCCCCGCGTTGACGACGTCCAGGGCGCGCTTGGCGAAGGCTCTGGCCTGCGCGCCGGTGAGCCGGACCCGCAGCATCGGGGGTCCGTTCTCCTCGTCCTGGAGGAGCTTCTCCTCGGCCTCGGCGAGGTCCTCCTCGGACTCGGCCTCCAGCTCCACGAGGGCCTGCGCCTCGACGATCATGCGCTGCTCCTCGCCGTCCCAGGCGAGCGCCATGGTGCCGACCCGGAACTCCTCCTCGATGGGGGTGTCGAGGGGCGCGGTGTCGGCGACGTCGGTGGGCGGCACGGCCGGTACGGAGGCGCTGCCGCCGCTGCGGCGCACGACCTCGTCCAACAGCTCGTCCATCCGCTCGGCGAGGGCGGCCACCTGCGTCTTCTCCAGGGCCACGCTGGTCACTCGGGGGCCGGCCGTGGCCTGGAGGAAGAACGTACGGCGCCCGGGCAGTCCGACCGTGCCGGCCACGAAGCGGTCCGGCGGGTCATAGAGGAACACCTGACGGGACACGTCCTGTCTCCATTGGATTCGTGAGTACGGGAACGACGGGAACGTCCATGTGCGAACGCGCGTGAGTGAACCGCTTCACCCTACTGCGCCCGACGATCACGGTGCGCCCGCACCACCACCGACCGGGGCGTCGCCGCCCGCGGCCTCCTCGCGGGGCACCAGGGAGGCGAAGTCACCGGTGTCGCCGAGGCGGACGAGGAACGGCCTCAGCCGGGTGTAGCGGATGACGGTGACGGAACACGGTTCGACGGAGATCCTCTGGAAGAGGTCGAGGTGAAGTCCGAGGGCGTCGGCGACGAGCGACTTGATGATGTCGCCGTGCGAGCACATCAGGTAGACGGCGTCGGCGCCGTGATCGCGCTCCACGCGCGCGTTCCACTCGCGTACGGCCTCCGCCGCGCGTGTCTGCATCGCCCGCATGGACTCGCCGCCCGGGAACGCGGCCGCCGAGGGGTGGGCCTGGACGACCTCCATGAGCGGCTCGTCCATGAGCTCGGCGAGCTTGCGGCCGGACCAGTCGCCGTAATGGCACTCGCCGATGCGCTCGTCGCTGTGCACGGGGAGACCGGGCCGGGCGTCGAGCAGCGGCTGGATCGTCTCCTGGCAGCGCTGGAGGGGGCTGGCGACGACCTCGGAGATCGGCACCCCTTCGAGCCGTCCGGGCAGCGAGGCGGCCTGGGCGGTGCCGCGCTCGTCCAGGGCGACCCCGGGCGTCCACCCGGCGAGCAGCCCTTCGGTGTTCGCGGTGGACCGTCCGTGTCTGACAAGGATCAACGTGGGCATGCGGCAAGGGTAGGCGTACGCCGGAATGCAATGTCTTGCGAGCGACGGGAGAACACGCTCCGTGATCGTCGACTGTGCCATATACCGGGAGGGGCACCGGACCGAGGGGCCCGAGGACCTGTCCGACGCGCTGGACCAGGCGCGGTCGGCGGGCGGGTTCGTGTGGATCGGTCTGCACGAGCCGTCGGAGAACGAGTTCGAGCTGGTCACCAAGGAGTTCGGACTCCATCCGCTGGCGGTGGAGGACGCCCTCAAGGCGCATCAGCGGCCCAAGCTGGAGGTCTACGACGACTCGCTGTTCGTGGTCCTCAAGCCGGTGGTGTACGAGCCGGAGAGCGACACCGTGTCCACGGGCGAGGTGATGCTGTTCCTCGGCGACGGGTTCGTGGTGACGGTCCGTCATGGTGTGGGGTCGCCGCTGAAGGCCGTGCGCGACCGCCTGGAGCACGAGCCGAAGCTGCTCGGCAAGGGGCCCACCGCGGTGCTGTACGCGGTGGCGGACGCCGTCGTGGACCACTACCTGGAGGTGGCGACGGAGCTCGGGACCGACCTGGAGGAGCTGGAGGCGGAGGTGTTCTCGCCGGACGGCGGGGGTTCCCGGAACACCGCGTCGCGGATCTACACCTTCAAGCGGCAGATCCTGGAGTTCCGCCGGGCCACCGTCCCGCTCTCGATGCCGCTGACCCGGCTCGCGGGCGTGGGGGCGTACGGCGGGACGGTGCCGTTCGTGAACGACAGGGCGCGGCCCTTCTTCCGGGACGTCAACGACCATCTCGCGCGCGTGAACGAGTCGGTGGAGGGCCTGGACCGGCTGGTGTCGGACGTGCTGTCGGCGCATCTCGCGCAGATGAGCGTCCGGCAGAACGACGACATGCGGAAGATCTCCGCGTGGGCGGCCATGGCCGCGATCCCCACGATGATCGCGGGGATCTACGGCATGAACTTCGAGCACATGCCCGAGCTGCACTGGGTGTGGGCGTACCCGGCGGTGATCGCGTTGATGGCCGTGCTGGAAGTGCTGCTGTACCGGACGTTCAAGCGGCGGGGCTGGCTGTAGCGGGCGCTCAGGCGAACTCGGGGGCGGAGGTGGCGGGTCCGCCGAGGGCGTTGCGGCGCTCCGGCGGCCTCAGGGAGACCATGCGGCGCCAGCCCGCGGCGCGTTCGTAGGCGTAGACACCGTGGATGCCCGCGGCGAGGGCGGCGGACTTGGCCCGGGACCAGCCCAGGATGCGCCCCATGTGAGCCATCACCGCGAGGCTGACGTCCCGGTAGACGCGGATCTCGGCCAGCGCGCACTCCCTGAGGGTGCGCTGGATCGCGCGGCCGTGCCCGGCGTGGGCGAAGCGCAGCAGTTCCTCGTGGCAGTAGGCGAGGTGGTTGTCCTCGTCGCCCGAGATCATCCGCACCGCACGGCCGAGATCGGGGTGGTCGGCGAAATGCCTGCGCAGCAGTTCCATCTGCTCGGAGGCCCGCTGCTCGGTGACCCGGCTGTGGGCGAGGTAGGTGACGATGTCGTGCACGGTCAGCGGCTCGTCGCTCCTGAGCTTGTCGTGGGCGAGACCGATGCCGTGCCGCTCCAGGAGCATCGTGTAGTCCGTGTCCGGAGGTACGGGGACCGGTTCGAGGCCGCGCTTCCTCATCAGGGCGTGGAAGATCCGCCCGTGCTTGTCCTCGTCGGCGCCGTGCCGGGCGATCTTGGGGGCGAGTGCGCGCTCGTCCGGCGGCACGAGCGCGGCGATCCGGGCGTTCTCCCAGCCGCCCTGCGACTCCCCGCTGGCGGCGATGGAGCAGAACAGCCGGAAGGACTCGTCGTGGTCGAGGATCTCCTGGAACAGGCTCTTGGCCGAAAGCATCGTGGGGCACCTCTCTGCCGGACTCCGCGGCCATCCGCAAAGAACGAGTCAAATGCGGCAAGAGGGGTGCTGCAACAGCTGTGTCGGACAACTCCGCCAAAAGGAGGACCACCGGGGTCACTACGGGGGCGTAACCGCGCGGGCGCGGGCGCGTTGAGTCATGTGACGGCCGTGGCGGGGAGGACCCCCGAGCCCCCACCACGGCCGTAGAGCTTCTCCGAGAGCGGTCAGGCGAGGCCCGCGCGCTCCAGGGCCTCCGTGCCGGCCCGGAGGGAGGCGAGGCGCTCGTCGAGGGTGAAGCCGGCGGGGGCCAGGGTGAGGGTGGTGACGCCGGCCGCCGCGTACTCCCTCATGCGGTCCGCGATGCGGTCCACGGAGCCGAGCAGCGTCGTCTTGTCGATCAGGTCGTGCGGGATGGCGGCCGCGGCGCCCTCCTTGTCGCCGGCCAGGTACTTGTCCTGGATCTCGGCGGCCGCCGCCTCGAAGCCCATGCGCTGGGCGAGCTGGTTGTAGAAGTTCTGCTTGCGGCTGCCCATACCGCCCACATAGAGCGCGGTGTAGGGGCGGAAGATGTCGGCGAGCGTGCTGACGTCCTTGTCCTCACCGAGGACGAGGGGGACGGTCGGGGCGATGTCGAACCCGTCGAGGGTCTTGCCCGCCTTCTCGCGTCCGGCGCGCAGATGCCGGATCGCGGTGTCCTCCAGGTGCTCGGCGGAGGGGAAGATCAGCAGGGCGCCGTCGGCGATCTCGCCGGTCTGCTCCAGGTTCTTCGGGCCGATCGCGGCGATGTACAGCGGGATGTGCTCGCGCTCGGGGTGCACCGTCAGCTTGATCGGCTTGCCGGGGCCGCCGGGCAGGGGCAGCGTCCAGTGCTGTCCCTCGTAGGACAGGCGCTCGCGCGACATGGCCTTGCGCACGATCTCGACGTACTCACGCGTGCGTGCCAGCGGCTTGTCGAACTTGACGCCGTACCAGCCCTCGGAGACCTGCGGGCCCGAGACCCCGAGGCCGAGGCGGAAGCGGCCGCCGGAGAGGGAGTCGAGGGTCGCCGCGGTCATCGCGGTCATCGCCGGCTGGCGGGCCGGGATCTGGAAGATGGCCGAGCCCACGTCGATGCGCTCGGTCTGGGCGGCGACCCAGGTGAGCACGGTGGCCGCGTCCGAGCCGTAGGCCTCGGCGGCCCAGCAGACGGCGTATCCGAGCCGGTCGGCCTCCTGGGCGACGGCGAGATTGTCCGCGTCCATTCCGGCGCCCCAGTAGCCGAGGTTGATCCCGAGCTGCATGGCCGATTCCCCTTACCGATCAGTAACGTCCTTGTCGCCAGACCTTAGCGCGACGGGGCTCGCCGGGGCAGGTCGCGGCCCGTGCCGTGAGGGGGCGCGATTGCCGCGCAGCTGTCCGAATCCGTTGTCCACAGGCCCCCACGCGACAGGTTCTGGCCAGTAATCTCGGCGTCCATGGAGCAGAGGCATCTCGGCCGGACCGGCCTGCGTGTGTCCCGCATCGGGCTCGGCACCCTCACCTGGGGCAGGGACACCGACGAACACGACGCGGCGGACCTCCTGAAAACATTCTGGGAGGCGGGCGGGACACTGGTCGACACGGCTGACGTGTACGGCGACGGGGAGGCCGAGTACCTGCTCGGACGCCTCATAGAAGGCCTGGTCCCGCGCCGGGACCTGGTCATCTCCACGAAGGCGGGCAGCGTGCCCGACCCGCAGATCCGCGTCGACGGCTCGCGCGGCCATCTGCTCTCCGCGCTGGACGACTCCCTGGCCCGGCTCGGCACGGACTACGTGGACGTGTGGCACATCCACTCCTACGACCCCCGCACCCCGCTGGAGGAGACGCTCGGAGCCCTCGACCTGGCCGTCAGCAGCGGCCGTGCCCGCTATGCCGGAGTCTCCGACTTCTGCGGCTGGCAGCTCGCCAAGGCGGGCACCTGGCAGCTGGCGGCGCCGGGGACGCGGACCCGGCTGGCCGCCACACAGTTGGAGTACTCGCTGCTGCAGCGCGGGATCGAGCGGGAGGTGCTGCCGGCCGCGCTCGATCTGGGCATCGGGCTGCTGCCGTCCTCGCCGCTGGGGCGCGGGGTGCTGACCGGCAAGTACCGGGGGAACACCACTCCGGCCGACTCGCGGGGCGCCTCGGAGCATCTCGCGCCGTTCGTCGCGCCGTACCTCGACGACACCGCTGGCCGCATCGTGGACGCGGTGACCACGGCGGCCGACGGGCTCGCGGTGACGCCGCTCCAGGTGGCCCTCGCGTGGGTCAGGGACCGGCCGGGGGTGACCGCGCCGATCGTCGGCGCGCGCAACTCGCAGCAGCTCACGGCGGCATTGTCAGTGGAGGCCCTTAGTCTTCCTGACGAGATCTGCCGGGCGCTCGACGATGTGTCGGCGCCCGTGCACCGCTATCCCGATCACGACTGGAGCACGCTGTGAGCACGGAGCCGGAGCCCACGGAGGAGACCGAGCCGGGGACGCGGGAGGCCGCGCCGGAGCCGGAGAGCACCGCCGGCGCCGGGGCCGACGAGGGCGTGAGCGAGGCGTCCCCGGACGGCGAGGGCGCTGCCACCGACGGTGACGCGGAGGGTGCGGCCAAGGCGCGGTTGTCCGAGGCCGAGGCCGAGTTGGCGGCGCAGCGGATCGAGCGGGAGCGGATCGCCCGGCGGAAGGCCGAGAAGCAGGGGCCCGTCGAGAGCGGTACCAAGCTCAGCGGCAAGGCGGCCGATCTGCTGGCCGCGGTACGGGCGGTGGAGAGCGGGGCGAAGCCCGTGGCCGCCGTCTTCAGCGAGCCCGAACCACCGCGCAGGCCCGCCGAGGAGCCGGTGCGGCCCCGGCCGGTGTCGGCGCAGGCGGCCGGAGGCGCGGGGGCGGTCGGTGTCCCCGGTGCCGTCGGCGTGAGCGCACCCGAGACCGTGGCGGCCGTACGGCGTGTGCTGGCCGAGGGCGGGGCGCCGGAGGCCCTCGCGCCGCAGGTCGCCGCCGCCCTCGGGGACGGGGCCGACGCCGGACTGCGGGCGGATCCCTGGCAGTTGCTGCGGGTCACGGGCGTACGGCCCGAGCAGGCCGACGGGTTCGCGCGGGCGCTGCTCGGCGCGGACTGCGCCCCGGACGACGAGCGGCGGGGGCGTGCGGTCACCGTCTGGCTCCTGGAGCAGGCGGCGCTGGCCGGGCACACCGTGCTGGAGATGCCGGCGCTCACCGCGGCGCTGGCCCAGCGGGGCGTGCCGGACGCCGAGGGGGCCGTACAGAGCACGATCGCCGAGGCCGAGGCGCTGGTCTTCCAGGACGCCCTGGACCCGGCGGCCCCGGAGCCCGCGGAGGACGACGAGGAGGGGGCGGAGCGGCCGGTCCGGGTCCTGGTCGGGCTCGAGCGGTACGCCCTCGCGGAGGAGAGCCTCGCCGACGGACTGGCCCGGCTGATCAACTCCGTGCCCAAGGAGGACGGTTCGGCCGAGGACTGGGAGCGCGCGGCCGCGTCGGCCAAGGGTTCGGCCGCCGAGCTGATCCGCGCGGTCGCGGCGGGCGGCCTGGTCCTGCACACCGGGGGCGAGGCGTCCCTGGCGGAACCGGCGGCGCTGCTGGCGGCGGCGCGCGGGCTCGGGTTGCGGGCGTGGGCGGCCACGCACAGTCCACTGGGCCGCGACCGCTTCGGCGCCCTGCTCGAAACCGACGCCCCCACGAGGACCGTCGCCACCGTCGCCGGGCTGCTCTCCGGCGCCGAGGGGCCCGGTCGGGATGCCGACGGGGCGTTCGACCTGGACCTGCTGGTCGTGCTCGACGCGCCTCAGCTGGACGTCGAGACGGCCGCGCTGCTCGTGGAGTCGTTGCCGGACGGGGCGCGGCTGGTGCTGGCCGGGGATCCGGCGGTGCTGTGGTCGGCGGGGCCCGGGCGGGTGTTCGCGGATCTGCTCGCCGCGCGGATCTGTCCGCAGATCGCCTCGCGCAGGCCGGACCCCGGCCCGCTGGGCGAGCTGGTCTCCGGCATCGGCATCGGTGAGCTGAACCAGGTCGAGGCCCCCGGCAAGGAGGTCGTGATCGTGCCGGTGCGGGACGCGGGCGAGGCCGTGCACCGGACCGTGCAGCTGGTCGCGGACTCGGTGCCGCGGGCGATCGGGGTCCCCGCCGAACAGACCCAGGTGATCACCCCGGGCCACGGCGGCGCGGCGGGCACCCGCGTGCTCAACGCGGCCCTGAAGGAACGCCTCAATCCGGGCCCCGGCCGCTTCGGCGGATTCGACCCCGGTGACCGCGTCGCCTACTCCCCCGTCCCGGGCCGTACGCTCCCGGGGCACGTGGTGAAGGCCGACGCGGAAGGACTGCACCTGACCTGCGCCGGTGAGGCCGTGGTCGTACCGAAGGAGCGCGTGGAGCAGTCCGTGCGGCACGGCTGGGCCATGACGGCACACCAGGCGGTGGGCGGGCGCTGGCCGGCGGTGGTGGCGGTGCTGCCGGGCGACGCCACTGGGGCCCTGAGCCGCCCCTGGGTCTACACGGCGTTCGGCACGGCCGCGCGCCACCTCTCCGTGGTCCAGGGCGCCGAACAGGCGCTCCCGAGGGCGGTCGCCGAGATCCCGGCCAAGCCCCGCACGACGAGGCTGCCCACTCTCCTGGCAACACCGACGTCCGCCTGACGCGCCCACGGACCCGCAGCCGGTCACCTGCGGACAGCACAACGGCGGCCCCGGGGATCAGCTCCCCGGGGCCGCCGCGGTACGTCTCAGCGCCGATCCAGATCCAACGGCTCCAGGTCCTCGTCCTCGTCCTCGTCCTCAAGATCGGCCCCGCCGACCACGTCGTCGGCGGCGGCGTCATCGTCATCGTCGAGGTCGTCGAACACCGAGCTGACGTCGAACCGGCACACCACCCGCTCGACGTCGACCTGCTCGAACGGCGTCTCCAGCCACTCCCCCGGCTCGGCCGGTTCGTCCGCGGCGGTCACCCACAGCGTGGAGTCGCCCTCCTCGAGGCCGAACTCCTTGTGCCGGGAGGCGATCTCGTCGGGCTCGAACTCGCCGAACAGCACTTCCAGCGCACCGTGCACCGTGCCGGAGGCCTCGGTGCCGAGCCCCTCGTCGGCCGCCTCGACCCGCTGGGCCTGCGCCAGCAGCCGCTGCGGCTCCGCCACGGCGTAGTCGCGGCGGATCAGCACGCTCAGCGCGTTCGGCTCCTCGGGGCCCGTGTACGGCGGGGCGTCGTCCGCGCCGGGGATCTCGAAGGGGGTGACCTCGTCGTAACGGTCGTAGAGCAGCTCGTCGTACACCTCGGCGGCCGCGGCCAGTTCGTTGAAGGCCTCGTAGACGGCGGGGTCGTCCTCCCCCGACCTCCGTTCGACCGCGGCCAGGTGGCGGTCGAGGGCGGTCTTGACCGCCTCGGCGGCGGCACGTACCTCGGCAGCGGTGGGCTGCACAGCATCAGACATAGTGCAGACGCTATCCGTACCGGGCCCCGGCCCGCACAATAGATGCGATGCCGGAATACGAATTTGTCGACGTGTACGTACCGCGGGGGGTCTCCCGCAAGGACGCCACACGCCTGCTGACCGACCATGCCGAGTACGGACACTGGGAGTTGGACCGACTGAGCCTGATGCGCGATGGCAGCCGCAGGGTGCGGTTGCGCCGGCGGATCATCCGCCAGGTGCGTGCCACGTGGTGAGACAGGACGAACGGAGCGGGCCCCGCCGAGGCGGGGCCCGCTCCGTTTCAGGCGGTATGTCCTAGGCCGAGGCCCGTGCCTTGCGGTAGAGCACCGCGCCCGCCAGGAGCGCCCCGGCGCCCACCGGGAGGGCCAGGCCGATCGGCAGCTCGCTGCCGGTCCGGGCGAGCTGCGCGCTGCCCAGGGGCTGGGTGACGGTCTGGGTGCCGGGGTGGTTGCCGCCGCGCGGGGTCCCGCCGTGCGGGGTGGCCGGAGTGCCGGGGTGGCCGGGCTCCACCGGGTTGCCAGGGGTGCCAGGGGTGCCGGGGATGCCAGGGTTGCCGGGGTTGCCCGGGTTTCCGGGCTGTTCCGGCGACCCGGGGGGCGTCTGGTGGCCGCCGGGCGGGGTGTGCTGCCCGCCGTCGTTTGCGCAGTCGTTGCCCATGGCGGGGTTGCCGATGCCGATGAGGTCGACGCTGTTGCCGCAGACGTTCACCGGAACGTCGACCGGCGCCTCGACGTGGTTGCCCGAGCCGACGCCGGGCGAGCCACCGGTGTGACCGCCGGCGTGCGAGCCCCCTGAGCCCTCGGAGCCGCCTTGGCCCCCGGGGCTGCCGTGACCACCGTGACCGCCGTGACCGGCGCCGTGTCCCGCGGAGCCGCCCGAGCCGCCGTATCCGCCCGGCGATCCGGTGCCGCCGCCCTTGTTGCCGCAGCTGTTGCCCATCGCGGGGTTGAGGACCCCGACGACGTCCACGGTGTTGCCGCAGGCGTTCACCGGTGCGTGCACCGGCGCCGACACCGTGTTGCCCGACAGGACGCCGGGGGAGTTCGCGCTTGATCCGCTCGCGCCCGAGTCCGCGTGGGCGGCGCCTCCTGCGGCCGCGATCACACCGGTCGCGGCCGCCACCGTCATCAGGCCCTTGCGAGTGACTTGTCGCATGTGCTGAATCCCTGCTTTCGACCTTGTCTCGAAATACCGCTGCGTCGCGGTTCTGTTCTTTTCGAAAAGGCCGGTCGGCCCCGGAGCGCATGGCTTGCACTCCGGGGCCGACGGGCTCATCCCTGTTAACTAGGGGCGAGGCACAACGTCACTTGTTGATGCACGTGTTGCCGAAGGCGGGGTTCAGCAGGCCGATCACGGAGACCGTGTTGCCGCAGACGTTCACCGGGACGTGAACGGGAACCTGCACGACATTGCCGGACAGCACACCCGGGGAGCCCACAGCGGCACCCTGCGCACCCGCATCGGCGACGGCAAGGCCCGCGCCCGCGAGAACCAGGCCACCAGTGGCAGCCGCAGCGGCGACGACCTTCTTGATCATTATTCCTCCTTGTTGGCAATGCGACCCCAATTAGCGGATCGCATCACCTGTAACGAGGAGGGAGTAATGGGGATACGAGCTTATGAGCGCATTCACCCTTCCCAGCCGGTCTCGCACGGACGGCCGAATAGCGGCGTCAATGACCGTCAGCTCGCGTCGATGAACCGGTCGAGAACCCGCACACCGAACTTCAGCCCGTCCACGGGCACCCGCTCGTCGACACCGTGGAACATCCCGGCGAAGTCCAGCTCCGGGGGCAGCTTGAGCGGCGCGAAGCCGAAGCCACGGATGCCGAGCTCGTCGAAGGACTTGGCGTCGGTGCCGCCGGAGAGCATGTAGGGGATCGCCTTGGCGGCCGGGTCCTCGGCGACCAGCGCGGACTGCATGGCGTCCACGAGCGCGCCGTCGAAGGTGGTCTCGACGGCCTTGTCGGAGTGCACGTCCTCCCGCCTGACCTTCGGGCCGAGGATCTTGTCGAGGTCGGCGAGGAACTCCTCCTCGAAGCCGGGCAGGAAGCGCCCGTCGACATGCGCGGTGGCCTCGCCCGGGATGACGTTGACCTTGTAGCCGGCGCCCAGCTGGGTGGGGTTGGCGGTGTTGCTGAGGGTCGCGCCGATGAGCTTGGCGATGCCGCCGAGCCGGGCGAGCGTGCCCTCCATGTCCTCCGGGTCCAGCTCGGTGCCGAGCGCGTCGCCGAGCTCGTCGAGGAAGGCCCGGGTGGTCTTGGTGACCCGCACCGGGAACTTGTGCCGGCCGAGCCGCGCGACCGCCTCCGACAGCTCGGTGATCGCGTTGTCCCGGTGGATCATCGAGCCGTGCCCGGCGGTGCCGGCCACGGTCAGCTTCATCCAGTGCATGCCCTTCTCGGCCGTCTGGATCAGGTAGAGCCGGCGCTGCTCGTTCACCGTGAAGGAGAAGCCGCCCACCTCGCTGATCGCCTCGGTGACGCCCTCGAAGAGGTCGGGGTGACGGTCGACGAGGTGCCGGGCGCCGAACGTGCCGCCGGCCTCCTCGTCGGCGAGGAACGCGAGGACGATGTCCCGCGGGGGCCTGCGCCCGCCGCGCAGCCGGTCACGGACGACCGCCAGGGTCATCGCGTCCATGTCCTTCATGTCGACGGCGCCCCGTCCCCACACACAGCCGTCGGCGATCTCGCCGGAGAAGGGGTGGTGGGTCCAGTCCTGGGCGTTGGCCGGTACGACGTCCAGGTGGCCGTGGATCAGCAGGGCGGGCCGGGACGGGTCCTCGCCCGCGATCCGGGCGACCGTGGACGCGCGGCCGGGGTGCGACTCGAAGATCTGCGGTTCGAGCCCCACCTCGGCGAGCTTCTCCGCGACCCACTCGGCCGCCTTGCGCTCGCCCGGGCCGGAATGGTCGCCGTAGTTGCTGGTGTCGAACCGGATCAGCTCGCGGCAGAGGTCCACGACCTCGTCCTCGCCGGTGACGCCCCTGGCCGTGTCCGTGTCGCTCACGCTGTTCCTCCCGCTGTCACTGCTGGTGGTTGCCCTCATCCTCTCTCCGCCCCCCGGTCGGCCCCAAGACCGGGCCCGGCCCGTCACACGCCGTTCACGCCCGACCCGGGGCGGGGACGGGGGGTGATCGGGCCCCTTCGAAAGCCTGGTAATGTTTCCTTCGTCGCCGCGAGGGAAACCCCGCACGACAGACACCTTGTCCGGGTGGCGGAATGGCAGACGCGCTAGCTTGAGGTGCTAGTGCCCTTTATCGGGCGTGGGGGTTCAAGTCCCCCCTCGGACACAAGTAACGGTGCTGACCGGTTCTCGGTCGGCACCGTTTTCTTTTGCCCTGGAGCGGGCCCTCACGCACAGTGTGGGCGATCTCTCTCGGGAGTGAAACGCCCTGGTCACAGCGTCTCCGATGGTCGTGAACGGCCCCGAACGGCCCTCCGGAATGGCCGATCAAGCCGTACGGACCTAACTTCGTACTAAAATTTCCGGCTTGTTACGAGCTGGAGCCGGACAACCCCAGGCAGACCTGCGGGCCCGCCAGCGCCCCGGGGGCTCCGGGATCGAGACGCGAGGACCGATGGCAGCCATACACGAGAGCAGCGCTCTCGGCCTGCTCAACGAAGAGCTCAGCGCAGAGATCCGCGAACAGTTCGGCGACACCGCCCGCTTCTCCGGGGGCCCAGCCGCCTCCCCGCGCACCCTCGTCGACGTCTTCGACGCGTCCGTGCGGTCCTGCCCCGACGAGCTCGCCCTGGACGACGGGACGACCCGGCTCACCTACCGCGCCCTCGCCGCCGAGGTCGAGCGGCTGCGGCGGCGGCTCTCCGAGGCAGGGGTGGGGCTCGGCGACCGGGTGGGCGTCCGGGTGCCGTCCGGCACCAACGACCTGTACGTCGCGATCCTCGCCGTGCTCGCCGCCGGTGCCGCCTATGTCCCGGTCGACGCCGAGGACCCCGACGAGCGGGCCGAGCTGGTGTTCGGGGAGGCGGAGGTGCGGGCCGTGGTCGGCGCCGGGCACGAGCTGACCGTGAACGGCCGCAGCGACTCCCCCGCCGCCCGGCCCGGCATCGAGAACGACGCCTGGATCATCTTCACCTCCGGCTCCACCGGCAAGCCCAAGGGCGTGGCCGTCTCGCACCGCAGCGCCGCCGCCTTCGTGGACGCCGAGGCCGCGCTGTTCCTCACCGACGACCCCATCGGTCCCGGTGACAGGGTCATGGCGGGGCTGTCGGTCGCCTTCGACGCCTCCTGCGAGGAGATGTGGCTGGCGTGGCGGTACGGGGCCTGTCTGGTGCCGGTGCCGCGCTCCCAGGTCCGTAGTGGCGCGGACCTCGGACCGTGGCTCGTGGAGCAGGAGATCACGGTCGTGTCGACCGTGCCGACGCTCGCCGCGCTGTGGGAGCCCGAGACCCTCAACGACGTACGGCTGCTGATCTTCGGCGGTGAGGCCTGTCCGCCCGAGCTGGTGCAGCGGCTGGTCACCGAGGGGCGCGAGGTGTGGAACACCTACGGGCCCACCGAGGCGACCGTGGTGGCCTGTGCCTCGCTCATGAGCGGCGAGGAGCCCATCCGGATCGGGCTGCCGCTGGACGGCTGGGAGCTGGCCGTCGTCGACGAGGCCGGGGATCCCGTGCCGATGGGCGCGAGCGGGCAGCTGGTGATCGGGGGGGTCGGGCTCGCCCGGTACCTGGACACCGAGAAGGACGCGGAGAAGTACGCGCCGCTGAAGTCGCTGGGCTGGGAGCGGGCGTACCGCAGCGGTGACCTGGTGAAGGCGGAGCCCGAGGGGCTGGTCTTCCTCGGGCGGGCCGACGAGCAGATCAAGCTGGGCGGCCGGCGGATCGAGCTCGGTGAGGTCGACGCCGCCCTGCAGGCGCTGCCGGGGGTCGCGGGAGCCGCGGCCGCCGTGCGTACCGCCCGCAGCGGCAACCAGCTCCTGGTCGGGTACGTCGTGACACAGGACGGCTGGGACCACTCGGCGGCCGTGGAGAAGCTGCGGGCCGAACTGCCCGCCGCGCTCGTGCCGTTGCTCGCCCCCGTCGCCGACCTGCCGACCCGGACCTCCGGCAAGGTGGACCGCAACGCCCTGCCGTGGCCCCTGGAGGGGCTCGAGACCGGCGGTCCCGCGGAGGAGTTGTACGGCACCGAGGCCTGGCTCGCCGAGCAGTGGGCCGAGGTCCTCGGCATCCCGGTGTCCGGTGCCCGCGACGACTTCTTCGCGATCGGCGGCTCCAGCCTGGCCGCCGCCCAGCTGACCACCCGGCTGCGCACCCGCTACCCGAGCGCGGCCGTCCTCGACATCTACCAGCAGCCCACCCTGCGGAAGCTGGCCCGGCGCCTGGAGGAGTCCGTCCAGGACGACGGGGCGGCCCGGACCGTCGCGCCGGTGCCGGTCAGGGCACAGGTGATCCAACTCCTCGTGCTGCTGCCCCTGTTCACGCTGATGGGGCTGCGCTGGCTGGTGCCGCTGGCCGCCGTCGGGAACCTCCTGCCTTCCTACGACTGGCTGCCGACCGCCTCCTGGTGGCTCGTCGGCGCCGGTGCGCTGCTGCTGTTCAGCCCGCCCGGACGGCTCGCCCTGGCGGCCGGCGGGGCACGGCTGCTGCTGCGCGGCCTTCAGCCCGGCCGGTATCCGCGCGGCGGCAGTGTCCACCTGCGGCTGTGGACGGCCGAGCGGCTCGCCGAGTTCACCGGGGCGACCTCGCTGACCGGCTCCTGGCTGGAGCGGTACGCGCGGGCGCTGGGCGCAAAGATCGGTCCCGATGTGGACCTGCACTCGCTGCCGCCGGTCACCGGCATGCTCAAGCTGGGCCGGGGCGCGGCCGTGGAGTCCGAGGTGGACCTGTCCGGCTGGTGGCTGGACGGGGACCGGCTGGAGATCGGCCAGGTCAAGGTGGGCGCGCACGCCGTCGTCGGCACGCGCAGCATGCTCTTCCCCGGCGCCCGGGTCGGCAAGCGGGCCGAGGTGGCGCCGGGTTCGGCGGTCACCGGGCAGATCCCGACCGGTCAGCGCTGGGCGGGCGCGCCCGCGGTCAAGCTCGGCAAGGCCAAGCGCAACTGGCCGAAGGAGCGTCCGGCGCGGGGCACGTACTGGCGGGTGATGTACGGCCTGACCGGGCTCGCCCTGACCCTGCTGCCGGTGCTGGCGGGCGGGGCGGCCTTCCTGGTCGCGCGTCCCTTCCTCGCCGGGGACGCTCCTCTCGCGGGTGCCTTCCTCGCCCTCGTCCCGGCCACGCTGGCCTTCGGGCTTGCGTACGCGCTGCTGCTCCTGGTCGCCGTACGGCTGCTGAGTCTGGGGCTGCGCGAGGGGACGTATCCGACGCACAGCCGGGTCGGGTGGCAGGCGTGGACCGTGACGCAGTTGATGGACCGCTCGCGCGAGACGCTGTTCCCGCTGTACGCCGGCCTTGCCACGCCCGTGTGGCTGCGGCTGCTCGGGATGCGGATCGGGCGCGGTGCCGAGGTGTCGACCGTGCTGGCGCTGCCGAGTCTGACGACGGTCGGCGAGGGCGCGTTCCTGGCCGACGACACGCTCACCGCGCCGTACGAGCTGGGTGGCGGCTGGGTCAGGATCGGGCGCGCGGAGATCGGGCGGCGGGCGTTCCTCGGTAACTCGGGGATGACCGCGCCGGGCCGCAGTGTGCCGGACGGCGGCCTGGTGGGCGTGCTGTCGGCGACGCCGAAGAAGGCGAAGAAGGGCACGTCGTATCTCGGGCTGCCGCCGGTGAAGCTGCCGCGGAACACGGCCGACAGCGACCAGAGCCGGACGTACGAACCCTCGGCGGGGCTGCTGTGGGCGCGCGGTCTGGTGGAGCTGTGCCGGATCGTTCCGGTGTTCTGCTCGGCGGGGCTCGCCGTGCTGACGATTGCCGCGCTGTGTGCGCTGGGGCCGTGGGCCTGGCCGCTGGCCGGGGTGGTGCTGCTCGCGGCCGGTGCGGTGGCGGGGCTGGTGTCGATGGTCGCGAAGTGGCTGCTGGTCGGGCGGCACCGCAGCGGGGAGCACCCGCTGTGGAGCGGCTTCGTGTGGCGCAACGAGCTCGCGGACACCTTCGTCGAGGTGCTGGCGGTGCCGTGGCTGGCGGGTTCCGTGCCGGGAACGCCGGTGCTGACGGCGTGGCTGCGGGGGCTCGGCGCGAAGATCGGGAAGGGCGTCTGGGTGGAGAGCTACTGGCTCCCGGAGACCGACCTGGTGACGCTGGAGGACGGGGCCACCGTCAACCGCGGCTGTGTGCTCCAGACCCACCTCTTCCACGACCGGATCTTGCGGACGGATACTGTGGTTCTCCGTGAGGGCGCCACGCTGGGCCCTGGCGGGATCGTGCTGCCCGGCAGCACGATCGGGGCCCGCACCACGCTGGGTCCCGCGTCGCTCGTCATGGCCGCGGAGTCCGTTCCGGACGACACCCGCTGGCTCGGCAACCCGATCGAGGCATGGCGGCCCTGAACGCGGGCCACTCGGAGTCGGTGAGCGGTGTACCGGCGGATCCGAGTGGCAACGTGGCGCAGGGAGCGGAAGCGGCAGTGGCAGTTCAGCAGGCGGCGGGTTCGGACCCGTACTTCCCGGACCACGGTGACGCCCGGTACCGGGTGCACCGCTACGAGCTCGCGCTGGACTACCGCCCCGCCCCGAACCGGCTGGCCGCGAGCGCGCGGATCAACGCCATAGCGGGGCGGTCACCGCTGGCCGAGTTCATGCTCAACCTGTCCGATTTCAAGATCGGCCGGGTGCGGGTGGACGGCCGGCCGGCCCATTACACGCACCGCGGCGGGAAGCTGCGGGTCAAGCCCGCGAAGGCGGTGCGGCCCGGGGCCGCGTTCACCGTCGAGGTGCACTGGTCGGGCAACCCCAAGCCGGTCAACAGCCCTTGGGGCGGGCTCGGCTGGGAGGAGCTGGAGGACGGGGCACTGGTCGCGAGCCAGCCGATCGGGGCGCCGTCCTGGTACCCGTGCAACGACCGGCCCGCGGACAAGGCGTCGTACCAGATCTCGATCACCACGCCGTCGGCCTACGCGGTCGTGGCGGGCGGGCGTCTGCTGACCCGTACGACCAAGGCGTCCACGACAACCTGGGTGTACGAGCAGGCCGCGCCCACCTCCAGCTATCTCGTCGGGCTGTCGATCGGCAAGTACCAGACGGTGCTGCTCGGTGACCCCGGTCCCGGCGGAGTGCCGCAGCACGGGCACATCCCGGCGCATCTACTGCCGGAGTTCTCACGGGACTTCGCGCGGCAGCCGCAGATGATGGAGCTGTTCCAGGAGCTGTTCGGGCCGTATCCGTTCGACGAGTACGCGGTCGTCGTCACGGAGGAGGAGCTCGATGTGCCCGTGGAGGCCCAGGGGTTGTCGCTGTTCGGGTCCAACCACGTGGACGGGGCCCGGGGTTGGGAGCGGCTGGTGGCGCACGAGCTGGCGCACCAGTGGTTCGGCAACAGCGTGTCCATCGCGGACTGGCGGCACATCTGGCTGAACGAGGGGTTCGCCAAGTACGCCGAGTGGCTGTGGTCGGAGCGCTCGGGGGGCCGTACCGCCCAGCAACTGGCCGCCGCCGCGCACCGGTTGCTGTCCTCGCTCCCCCAGGATCTGCGGCTGGCCGATCCGGGCCGCAAGTCGATGTTCGACGACCGGCTCTACGAGCGGGGCGGGCTCACCGTGCACGCGATCCGCTGCGCGATGGGCGACGAGGCGTTCTTCCGGATGCTGCGCGGCTGGGCAGGGCTGCACCGGGGCGGGGCGGTGACCACCTCGACGCTCACGGCCCATGTCAACCGGTTCGCGGACGAGTCGCTGAACGGGCTGTTCGACGCGTGGCTGTACGGGACGGCACTGCCGCCGCTGCCGACGCTGGGTCCGGCGCGGCCCGCACACCCGCCGACCAACACCGGCAGGGTGCAGCCGTGACGCGACGAGTCGCAGCACGGCAGCGGCCCACCTGCCCCTGCGGACTTCAGAAGACGTACGACGACTGCTGCGGCCGCTTCCACCGGGGTGAGGCCGCGGCGCCGACCGCCGAGGCGCTCATGCGGTCGCGCTACAGCGCCTTCGTGAAGCGGGACGAACCCTATCTGCTGCGTACCTGGCATCCGCGGACCCGGCCGCCGGGCGTGGACTTCGACCCCGGGATGCGGTGGACCGAGCTGGAGATCCTCGACCGCAGCGAGGGCTCGGCCTTCCACAGCACGGGCACGGTGACGTTCCGGGCCTCGTTCAAGGGTGGTTCGCTGCACGAGCGCAGCCGCTTCGAGCGGATCGGCGGGGCCTGGGTGTACGTCGACGGCGAGTTCCTGGACTAGGGAGCGAGGATGTCCAGCTCCTGAAGGGCGCCCTCCGCGATCTCGCGGGTCAGCGCCTCCGCGTGGCCGGCGTCGCCCGCGCGGACCGCCTCGGCGAGCCGGACGTGGAGGGTGACGGCGGCCGGGTCGGGGTCCTCGAACATGACCTCGTGGCGGGTGCGGCCGGTGAGGACCTCGGCGACCACGTCACCGAGGCGGGCGAACATCTCGTTGCCGGAGGCGTTGAGGATCACCCGGTGGAAGGCGATGTCGTGGAAGAGGTAGCCCTCCAGGCGGTGGCCCTTGGAGTTGGCGACCATGCCGAGCGCGCACTCGGTGAGCTGGGCGCACTGTTCGGCGGTCGCGTGCTTCGCGGCGAGGCCCGCCGCCACCGGCTCGATCGCCGAGCGCAGCACGGTCAGTGAGCGCAGCTGCTGCGGGCGGTCGGCGCCGGCCAGCCGCCAGCGGATGACCTGGGGGTCGTAGACGTTCCACTCGGCCTTGGGGCGGACCGTCACGCCCACCCGGCGGCGGGACTCGACCAGGTGCATGGACTCCAGGACCCGGACCGCCTCGCGCATCACGGAGCGTGAGACGTCGAAGCTCTGGGCGAGTTCGTCGGTGCGCAGCACGCTGCCCGGCGGGTACTCGCCCGCGGTGATCGCGGGGCCGAGGGAGTCCAGTACGCGGCCGTGCAGCCCCCGGCCCGATGTGCTCATGCACTCAGAGTACGGGGCGCGTCACACCGCAAAAAAGTCAGACTTATTCATCACAGGCTCTTGAATTAGTCGTACCTAATGGGTTTCAGTGGCGTCGACATCGGATGTCGAAGGCGACAACAGACAGTGAGGCAGCGATGAGTACCCCGAAGGTCGTCGTGGTCATGGGCGTCGCGGGCACCGGGAAGACCACCATCGGTCCCCTGCTCGCGGCCCGGCTCGGCGTCCCGTACGCCGAGGGCGACGACTTCCACCCGCCCGCCAACATCGCCAAGATGTCGGCCGGCACCCCGCTCACCGACGACGACCGGTGGCCGTGGCTGGACGCCATCGGCTCCTGGGCGCACGGGCGGGCGGGGCTCGGCGGGGTGGTCAGCTGCTCGGCGCTGAAGCGGTCGTACCGCGACCGGCTGCGGGCCGAGGCGCCGGGAGTCGTCTTCGTGCACCTGGCGGGCGACCGCTCCCTCATCGAGGACCGGATGTCGCACCGGCAGGGCCACTTCATGCCCACCGCGCTGCTCGACTCGCAGTTCGCCACGCTCCAGCCCCTCCAGGAGGACGAGGCCGGGGTCGTGGTGGACGTGTCCGGCAGTCCGGAGGAGATCACCGGACGGGCCGCGAAGGCGCTCGCCGAACTCCCGTAGCACCCCTTTCCGCACCCTTTCCGACGAACACCCTTTCCGAAGAACATCCCCCGTACCTGCAAGGGACCCCCGTGACCAGACTCAGCGTCGAGATGCTGGCAGCGGACGCACCCGAGCCGATCACCTCGGCCGGTCACGCTCAGCTGGGCATCGCCGTCCTGGTGGGCATCGCCGTCATCGTGCTGCTCATCACCAAGTTCAAGCTCCACGCCTTCTTGTCGCTGACCCTGGGCACGCTCGTGCTCGGCGCGGTCGCCGGAGCGCCGCTCGACAAGGCCATCACCAGTTTCACCACCGGGCTCGGCACCACGGTCGCCGGCGTCGGCGTGCTGATCGCCCTCGGCGCGATCCTCGGCAAGATGCTCGCCGACTCGGGCGGGGCCGACCAGATCGTCGACACGATCCTCGCGAAGGCGGGCGGCCGTTCGATGCCGTGGGCGATGGTCCTGATCGCCTCCGTCATCGGTCTGCCGCTGTTCTTCGAGGTCGGCGTCGTGCTGCTGATCCCGGTGGTGCTGATGGTGGCCAAGCGCGGCAACTACTCCCTGATGCGCATCGGCATCCCGGCCCTGGCGGGCCTGTCCGTGATGCACGGCCTGGTGCCGCCGCACCCCGGGCCGCTGGTCGCGATCGACGCGGTGAAGGCCAACCTCGGGGTCACGCTCGCGCTCGGCGTGCTGGTCGCCATCCCGACGGTGATCGTCGCCGGTCCGCTGTTCTCGAAGGTCGCGGCCCGCTGGGTGGACGTCCCGGCCCCCGACCGGATGATCCCCCAGCGTGCCTCGGAGGAGCTGGAGAAGCGTCCGGGCTTCGGCGCCACCCTCGCCACGATCCTCCTCCCGGTCGTCCTGATGCTCTCCAAGGCGCTGGTCGACATCGTCATCGACGACCCCGACAACACCGTGCAGCGCGTCTTCGACGTCGTCGGATCGCCCCTGGTCGCCCTGCTGGCCTCGGTGCTCGTGGGCATCTTCACGCTGCTGCGCCCCGCCGGCTTCGGCAAGGACCGCCTCTCCCCGCTCATCGAGAAGGGCCTCGCGCCCATCGCCGGCATCCTGCTGATCGTCGGCGCGGGCGGCGGCTTCAAGCAGACCCTGATCGACTCCGGCGTGGGGCAGATGGTCCTGGACATCTCCAAGGACTGGTCGATTCCGGCGCTGCTGCTGGCCTGGCTGATAGCGGTGGCGATCCGCCTGGCCACGGGCTCGGCGACGGTGGCCACGGTCTCCGCGGCCGGCCTGGTCGCCCCGCTCGCCGCCGACATGTCGACCACCCACACGGCCCTGCTCGTCCTCGCCATCGGCGCCGGCTCGCTCTTCTTCAGCCATGTCAACGACGCCGGGTTCTGGCTGGTCAAGGAGTACTTCGGCCTGAACGTCGGCCAGACCATCAAGACCTGGTCGATCATGGAGACGATCATCTCGGTGGTCGCGGGCGGGCTGGTGCTGCTGCTCTCGCTGGTCATCTAGCGGGTACGACCACCAGGGCACCCGAGCGGGCGAGGCACGGTTTCCGGCCTCGCCCGTCGCCGTTGCCGGGGTGCCCTAGAGTCCCCGCATGCGGCGAAGCACGGGACTGGTGATGGCAGGGGCTGCGGCCCTGGTGTGGGGCGAGTGGCTGAACCGGCGGTGGTCCCGAGGACTGGTGGGCGACGGCGGGGGCGCCTCCTCGGCCGTGGTGGTCCTGGGGTACCGCAATCCCGGGGCCACGGCGAATGCGATCAACCGATGGCGGGTCCGTGCCGGAATCCGCTCCCTCGGCGCCGACGGCACCCACCGGGCCCGCCTGATCCTCAGCGGCGGTGCGACCGGCAGCGGCGCGACGGAGGCCCGTCTGATGGCCGACTACGCGACATCGGTGCTCGGGTTCGAGGGCCCGGTGCTCCTGGAGGACCGGTCCACGACGACATGGGAGAACATCACGAACGTGATCCCGCTGATCGAGGACATGGACCGCATCAAGATCGTCTCCCAGCCGGCTCACGCGCTCAAGGCCCGCGCCTACCTGCGGCGGCAGCGCCCGGACCTGGCGAAGCGGCTGGTCCGCGCGGACGACTACCGCCCCGGCGAATGGACCGTCGTCAAACCGCTGCTGGCTCTGTACGGACTGTGGACTCTGCGCGGTCTGCGGGCCGACGAGCGGAAGGGCACGCTGTAGAGCCCGTGGCGTGAGGTCACGCTACGGCCGCCACAGCGGATGCTCCCGTTCCGCCCACTCCCGGCTCACCGACCCTGTCCGCAGTCCCCGCCGGGCCTCCGGGTCGCCCAGTGCCATGCCGATGTGGCCGGCGAGGACGATGCCGATGGTCAGGGCCAGCCAGTCGTGGACGAAGGTCGCGCTGGTGCGCCACTGGATCGGGGTGAGGTGGGTGAACCACATCAGCAGGCCGGTGCCGAGCATGACGAGGCTCGCGCCGGCGATCCAGGCGGCGTACACCTTCTGGCCGGCGTTGAACTTGCCCGCCGGGCGCGACGAGCGGCGCTTGTCGCGGCGCAGGGCGGCCCGCAGCCAGACCCGGTCGTGCGGGCCGAAGCGGTTCAGGAAACCCAGGTCGGCGCGGAAGGCGCGGGAGGCCAGGCCCGCCAGGGCCGGGAGCGGCAGGGCCAGGCCCGCCCACTCGTGGACGCGGACCACCAGCTCGCGGCGGCCGACGAGTTCGGCGAACTGGGGGACGTAGAGACAGGCCGCCGTCACCACGCAGACGCCCATCAGGGCCGCCGTGGTGCGGTGGACCCACTTCTGACTGCGGCCGAAGCGCCGGATCCGGGTCTGCGCCGGCGCGTCAACTCGTAGGCTCATCGTCCCGCCCGTTCGATCGGCCCACCCAGGCGTCCACGTCGTAGCCCCGGTCCTCCCAGTAGCCCGGCTCCACGTCCTCGGTGACGGTGATGCCGGAGAGCCACTTGGCGGACTTGTAGAAGTACATCGGGGCCACGTAGAGGCGGACCGGGCCGCCGTGGGAGTGGCCGATGTCCTTGTCCTGCATGCGCAGGGCCACCAGGACGTCCGCGCGGCGGGCCTGGTCGAGGGTGAGGCTCTCGGTGTACGCCCCGTCGAAGCAGCTGAAGCGGACGGCGCCCGCCTTGGCGGTCACTCCGGCGGCGTCCAGCAGCGCGGAGAGCCGTACGCCTTCGAAGGGCGTGTCCGGGACCCGCCAGCCCGTCACGCACTGGACGTCCGTGACGATCCGGGTCTGGGGCATCGCCCGCAGGTCGGCCAGGGTGTACGTGCGGGGGCGGGAGACCAGGCCGTCGACCTTGAGCTGGTAGTTCCCGGCGTTCTTGTGCGGCACCGACGACGTCACCGAGTAGTAGCGGAATCCGCCGCCGTTGGGGAGCAGGCCGGTGAGACCGGTGGGATCCTTGTCGGCGGCGCTGCCGAGGAAGGCCTCGAGGCCGCGTTGCAGGGTGGGCGCGGCGACCACGCCGAGCGCGCCCAGGCCGAGGGTGCCGAGGAGGACGCGGCGGCCGATGGGCTGACCGCGCTGTTCCTCGGGCTGTTCGGAGTTCACCTTCTCATTCGAACACCCGCGACTCCCGCGGGACCAGGATTCGCGGGTGCTCGTCAGACTTCCGTAACCACTTCTCACCGCGTTCTCAGGCGGCTACGACGCCTCCCCGGCGGCCTTCTCCAGCTGGAACGCCTCGTTTCCGAGCCCGATCCGGGCGTGCGCCTCGGGTCTGCGGGCCCGCATGAGGAGTCCCTGCGCGAGGCCCACCAGGAGGGCGAGGCCGATGATGCCGGGCAGCACCCAGCTCAGCGAGGACTCCGGGCCCGCGCCGACGAGGACGTCGAAGTCCTTGACCGTGTAGACGGCGATCACCAGCAGGGCGATGCCCGCGAGGGCCGAGGTGGCCAGGCGCCAGGCCTGGGCGCCCGCCGCCCCGCGCCGGACGAAGAAGACGATGACGGAGGCCGAGGCCGCCGCCATCAGCACGATCACCCCGAGGGAGCCGATGTTCCCGAACCAGGTGAACAGGTGCAGGACCGGCACGGTCGGGTCGCCGGTGGGCTTGTCGTCGGCGATCGCGAAGACGGCCACGACCAGCACGGACACGGCGGTCTGGAGCAGCGAGCCGGTGCCCGGCGCGCCGCTCGCGCTGTTGGTGCGGCCGAAGGCGGCGGGCAGCAGGCCCTCGCGGCCCATGGCGAAGGCGTAGCGGGCGACGACGTTGTGGAAGCTGAGCATGGCCGCGAACATGCCGGTCACGAACAGGACGTGCAGCACGTCGGTGAACGTGCCGCCGAGGCGGGACTCGGTGAGCCCGAAGAGCAGTCCTGCGCTCTGCTTCTGCGACTCGGCGACGACCGCCGAGGGACCGGTGGCCACGGTGAGGGCCCAGCTGCTGAGCGCGAAGAACACGGCGACGCCGCCGACGGCCAGGAACATCACGCGCGGCACCAGGATGTGCGGGCGGCTGGTCTCCTCGGCGTACACGGGTGCCTGCTCGAAGCCGAGGAAGGCGGCGATGCAGAAGCACAGGGCGGTGCCGACGCCGGCTCCGCTGAGGGTGTCCGGGTTGAAGGCGTGCAGGGACAGGCCCTGGGCGGCGGGGTCGGCGACGGCGGCGAGGTCGAAGACGACGACGAGGGCGACCTCGATGATCAGCAGGACGCCGAGCACGCGCGCGTTGACGTCGATCTTCAGCCAGCCGAGCGCGCCGACGACCAGGGCGGCCGCCAGCGCCGGTATCCACCAGGCCACCGACAGGTCGGTGTAGGTGGCGAACAGTCCGGAGACCTCGAAGCCGAAGATGCCGTAGATGCCGACCTGGAGGGCGTTGTAGGCGACCAGGGCGACGAGGGCCGCGGCCGCCCCCGCCGTGCCGCCGAGGCCGCGGGAGATGTAGGCGTAGAAGGCGCCGGCGTTGTGGACGTGCCGGCTCATCTCGGCGTAGCCCACGCTGAACAGGACGAGGACGACGCCGAGGACGACGTAGAGGAGCGGCTGGCCGACGATCCCCATCACCGCGAATGTGGTGGGCATGACACCCGCGACGACCATGAGAGGGGCGGTCGCCGCGAGGACGGAGAGCAGCAGGCCCCCGGTGCCGAGGCGGCCGGCGCGCAGAGCGCGGTCCTGCCCCTTGAACGTGCTGATGCCTGGTCTGCTCTTGCTGGAACTCTCGGTGGCCATGGGACCGTCCTTTGGGGGTTCGGGGGTGTCACACCGTGCCGAGCGCGTGATCGCGGGCGGCGCGGAAGGCGGAGTACGGCTCGCGGTCCGGATAGGACCAGGGGGCCGGGGTGGGGCGTTCGCCGATGCGGTGGAAGAGGGCGGCGGCCTCGGCGCCGCGGCCCTCGCAGACCTTCGCGTGGGCGAGGAAGTTGAGGTCGACCAGGCGGCGGGGGTGGCCCTCGTGCTCCCACTCCAGCCACCAGTCGAAGGCGGCCTTCATCACCTGCCGGGCCCGGCGCCCGGTCCAGTGCCCCGAGGAGGTGGGGTCGGACGGCTCGTGTCCGGCGGCGGCCAGGGCACGGTAGCGCTCGGCGTGCGCGATGACCGGCAGGATCGCGAGCGGTGAGTCGGCGGGGGCCTGCTCGGCGGCCCACTTGGCGAAGTCGTAGACCTCGTGCAGCGGGTCGGGGCCCGTCTCGGCGCGGCGTTCGGCGAGCCGGGCGACCATCAGGTGGTGGGCGTGGTGGTGGTCGGCGTGCCGCTGCCGGATCTCGCCGAACACGTCCGCGACCTCGTCCGCGGCCCCGAGGTCGCGCTCCAGCATGAGCAGCCCGAGCCAGGGGGTCGGGTCGGCGGGTGCGAGGCGGGCCGCGGTCCGGCAGGCCTCACGGGCCGCGTCGGGCTTCCCCTTGCCGCGCTGGACGCGCTGGACCAGGGCGAGGGCGAGCAGCACGGCGGCGTCGGCGGAGTCCGGCTCGGCCACCAGCCAGTCCCTGGCCCAGGCGTCGCTGTACGGCTCGGCCGCGAGCACCGTGACCCGGTGGCCCCGCCGGTCCCAGTCGTCACCCGTCCGGGCGAGCAGCGCCCGGACCGCCTGCCATCTGCCCTGCGCCAACGCGGCGCGCGCGTCGATGAGTTCGGCGTCGTCGAGAGCCGCGTCGAAGGCCTGGGCTGCGCGCTTTCGACTGCGGCCGAAGGGGGGTGGCGGTGGCGGGGACACCGTGTGGGTTTTCCTCACGGAACGTGGGACGTGACGAGTGGGGCGGGTAGGGCGGATGGGGGTGCCTGGGCGGATGCGGGCAAAGGGACGCCTGGGCGCATGCGGACAGGCCGACCGTCGACGCGGGCAGGTCGGGGGGCGATTCGCACCGCCATCGACTGATCACGCACAGCCAACCGCCCACCAATGGTTTACGTCAAGGGTCAAAGGCGCGTTACACGCGTCAACTCTCCACACCTGAGAGGAAGTTGTGGTGACACGGTGCTGGTGGGAAGGGGTCAAGGCCCCACATCTGTGGCGTACGCCATGGCGCCGCGCTCCCCCGCACCGCACCATGACGGGAACCCCCGCCGCCGGAGAAGAGCTCGGTGGCCGAGTCGACAGCCCGAATCCGGGTACTCCCAGGGGCAAGCCGGACGCTGGGACGCTACAGTCGGCGACTATCCCCTGCCGCCCGGCCGGACGATCGAGGTACGCAGCGTGTCCGTTCTGGTTCTGACTCTCGCCGTGAGTGCCGCCTGTTGCCTGGGCTTCGGCTTCGTGCTCCAGCAGAACGCGGCCCGTCAGGCCCCGCTGAGCGACTTCCTCTCGCCTCGGCTCCTGCTCGACCTGGTGAAGGTGCCCCGCTGGCTCGGCGGCATCGGCCTGATGGTGGCCGGCATGATCCTCGGCGCGATCGCGCTGGGCCAGGGCGAGGTCTCGCTGGTCGAACCCCTGCTCGCCACCAACCTCCTCTTCGCCCTGGCCCTGTCCCGCAAGCAGACGAAGCAGCCGCTGGGTCGCCAGGGCTGGGCGGGGCTCGCGCTGCTCGCGGGCGGGGTGACCGCGTTCATCGTGGCGGGCGAGCCGCGCGGCGGTACGGCGGTCACCGATCCCTTCCGGCACTGGCTGATCATCGGCGTCATGATCGGCCTCGCCCTGCTGCTCACGACCTACGCCAAGCGCTCCCGCCTGAGCGCGGGCCCGGTCCTGCTGGCCCTGGCGGCCGGTCTGCTCTACGGCGTCCAGGACGCCCTCACCCGGGTCAGCGGCCAGCGCTTCTCCGAGGGCGGCCTCGTCGAACTGCTGACCGGCTGGCAGCCGTACGCCGTGCTCGCCCTCGGCGTCACCGGGCTCGTCCTGGTGCAGAGCGCGTTCGAGACCGCGCCGCTGCGGATGTCGCTGCCCGCCCTGACCGCGGCCCAGCCGCTCGCCGGGATCGTCTGCGGAGTGGGCTTCCTCGGCGACCGGCTGCGCACCGACACCGGCGCGCTGACCTGGGAGGCGGTGGGGCTGGCCGCCGTCGTCGCGGGCATCGTGCTCCTGGGGATGCACCCGGCGATGCCCTCCGGAGCCGCCCAGTCGGAGCCTACGCGGAACCTCCAGCCGAGCTGAGGCGCGTCCGCGGGTGGGGGCGAGGGCCTGGGCAGGGGCGGGGTTCTGGGCGGAGGCCGCGCTTCCAGGTGGCCGCGGGCCCGGCCTCCCGGGCCCCTTGCTCCAGCACCTGTTCCCTGCGCGGGCTGGTGTGAGGGGCCGCACGGACGCGCACTTCCCCCCGGCCGCGGGCCCGTGCCCGGCTGCCGGCCCCGGCACGGGTGACCCCTGCTTGGATGGGTGCCATGAGCGCTGCTGACGAGATCCTCGACATCGTCGACGAGAACGACAACGTCGTCGCCCGGTCCCCGCGTGGTGAGGCCTACGCCAAGGGCCTGCGGCACCGCTGTGTCTTCATCCAGGCCAGGGACGCCGAGGGCCGCCTCTTCGTGCACCGCCGCACCCCCACCAAGCTGGTCTTCCCCTCCCTCTACGACATGTTCGTCGGCGGAGTGGTCGGCGCGGGCGAGTCCTACGACGACGCCGCGCTGCGCGAGGCCGAGGAGGAACTGGGTGTGAGCGGGCTGCCCCGCCCGGAGTACCTCTTCAAGTTCCTCTACGACGACGGCGCCGGTCACACCTGGTGGTCCGCGGTCTACGAGGTCCGCTGCGAGCTCCCGGTGAGCCCTCAGGCCGAGGAGGTCGCCTGGCACGACTTCCTGCCGGACGACGAGGTGGAGCTGCGCCTGCGGGACTGGGAGTGGGTGCCGGACGGGCTGGCGGCCTACGAGCGGCTCAAGGCGTACCGGTCGATGGGGTGAACGGGGCCGGCGGGTCCGGGGGAGCGCCCGACGACGCTCCTCGACGACCCGGCCGATAGGCTCGTGCGCGTGATCGATTTCGCACGGAACGTCCGCGTCTGGTTCGCCCCCGAGGAGGTTCGGGAGGAGGGCCGGACCCCCGACTACCGCTTCTCGCTGGCCAATGAGCGCACCTTTCTGGCCTGGCTGCGTACCGCGCTCGCGCTGATCGGCGGTGGTTTCGCCGTGGACCAGTTCCTGCCGGATCTGCGCTGGGGCTGGCGGGTCGGGCTGGCGCTCGCGCTGCTCGCGGCGGGCGTGCTGTGCTCGTTGCGGGCGGTCAACCACTGGGTGCGGTGCGAGCGGGCGATGCGGCGGGGCGAGGATCTGCCGGTGTCACGGTTCCCCGCGCTGCTGAGCCTGGTGGTCGCGGTGGTGGCCGTGGCGATGGTCTTCGTGGTGCTCGTCGGGTGGGAGGGATGAGCGAGGCCGCCGCCGGGGAGCGGGACCCGGGCCTGCAGCCCGAACGCACCCGGCTCGCCTGGCGCCGTACGACCCTCTCCGGCACCGTCTCCGCCGTACTCGCCGTGAAGACGGCCCTGCACGGCGGCCCGTCCCCCGGCGCCGTCATCGCCTGCGCGCTGTGCTGCGCCCTGTGGCTCGCCTTCCTGTACCTCGCCCACCGCCGCATCCGCACCCTGACCTCGTCCGGCGCCCCACGGTCCCTGACCCCGCGCACCGCCACGGCGGCGGTCCTGTGCACGGTGGCGTTGGCGGCCTGCGGAGCGGCGCTGGTGTTCTGAACGGGGGCTCGGAGGCGGGGCGCATGAACCCGGCAGCGCCACTACGCACCCCACAGTGCAACAGCGACCGCGACAGCTCCCCCACCATGCGGAAGCGGCCGCGACACCTCCCCCACCATGCGGAAGCGACCGCGACACCGCGCCGCGCCCGACGCCGACGATTCGAACCGAGACCCCGAGCCGGCGAGCACGACCTGGCAGCCCTGCAACGCACCCATCGCACGGCGGCAACCACGACACCTCCCCGCAACCGACCCACCCCCCGACGCCGACGATCCGAACCGAGGCCCAAAGGCGGCACGCACGGACCCGGCAACCCCGCTCACACCCCACCGCGCGGCAGCGGCCAGCCCCCCTCCGGGGCGCCGACGCTCCGAGCCGGGGCCCCGGAGACGGCACGCAAGACCCGACAGCCCCGCCGCTCACCTCACCTCGGACATCCCACGCCACACGCCCCCGAATCGCCCGATATGCACCCCGCCCGTGGCAGCCTGTCCGACGTCATCGCCCGTCGCTTCGAAGGTGAGCACCATGACCACCCTCCACCACGAACACTCCTCCCACGCGCACACGCACGGCTCGGACTGCGGGCACACCGAGGTGCCGCACGAGGACCACGTCGACTACGCGCACGACGGGCACCTGCACCGCGAGCACGAGGGCCACTGGGACGAGTGCGAGCCCGGCGGGCATGTCTCGCACGAGGGGCACGAGCACCGGCACGGCCAGGACTGCGGCCACAAGAGCGTCCTGCACGGCGACCACGTCGACTACCTCCACGACGGCCACCGGCACGCCGCCCACGAGGGTCACTGGGACGACCACTGACGGCCACAGCACCGACAAGCACCCCCGACAGCTCCCCGCCGTACCGCGCGGGGAGCTGTCGGCCTATCGTGGGCCGGATCACGTTCACCGTTCCCTCTGGACGACATACCGACCAGTCGGCATGATGGTCGGAACCCGTTCACGCGCGCGTAAGGAGCCCCGATGAGCCCCGACCATCCGCCAGGCCTCGATCTCGACCGGCTGCGCGGCCTGCTCGACCGTGAGCGGCCCGGCCTGGTGCAGGGCCCCCTGACCGGCCGGCTGATCGAGGGCGGACGGTCGAACCTCACGTACGCGGTGTCGGACGGCACGGCACGGTGGGTCGTACGACGGCCCCCGCTCGGCCATGTCCTGGCCACCGCGCACGACATGAAGCGCGAGCACCGGGTCATCAGCGCCCTGCACCCCACGAACGTGCCGGTACCGAACCCGGTCTTGCTGTGCGAGGACCCCGAGAACGGGGCGGCGCCCGGATCGCCGTTCTACGTCATGGAGTTCGTCGAGGGCACCCCGTACCGCACCGCCGACCAGCTCGCACCGCTGGGCCCGCAGCGCACCCGCGACGCCGTGCTGTCCCTCGTCGACACCCTCGTCGAGCTGCACGCGGTCGACCCCGCGGAGGTCGGCCTCGCGGACTTCGGGCGTCCCGAGGGCTTCCTGGACCGCCAGCTGCGCCGCTGGGGCAAGCAGCTGGACGCCTCCCGCAACCGTGACCTGGCCGGTATCGACGAGCTGCACGCGGCCCTCGGCCGCCATCTGCCCCAGTCCCCCGCGGCCACGGTCGTGCACGGCGACTACCGGCTCGACAACGTCCTGATGGGCGACGACGACCAGATCAAGGCGATCCTCGACTGGGAGATGTCGACCCTCGGCGACCCGCTCACCGACCTCGGTCTGCTGGTGATGTACAACGTGCCGCTGGGCATGGCCGACTCCACGATCTCCACGACCGCCGAGGCCGCGGGCCACCCGGATCCGGCCGAGCTGATCGCGCGGTACGCCGAGCGCTCCGGACGGGACGTGACGGCGGTGTCCTGGTACACGGCGTTCGCCTGGTTCAAGCTCGCCGTGATCCTGGAGGGCATCCACTACCGCTACACCCTGGGCCAGACGGTCGGCGACGGTTTCGACCGCATCGGCGACCTGGTCCCGGTCTTCATCCAGCACGGTCTGACCACGCTTCACGACGGCATCCAGGAAGGCTGATCCGCATGGACTTCGCGTTCGACGCGCGCACCGAGGAGCTGCGCGCCAAGCTGCTCGCCTTCATGGACGAGTACGTGTACCCCGCCGAGGCCGTCGCGGAGGAGCAGCGCGCGCGGCTGGCCTCGCCGTGGGACACCCCGGCCGTGGTCGAGGAGCTGAAGGCCGAGGCACGCAGGCAGGGCCTGTGGAACCTCTTCCTGCCCGACTCCGAGTACGGCGCCGGGCTGACCAACCTCCAGTACGCCCCGCTCGCCGAGATCACCGGCCGTTCCCCGCAGCTCGCACCCACCGCGCTGAACTGCGCGGCGCCCGACACCGGGAACATGGAGGTCCTGAGCCAGTTCGGGGACGAGCAGCAGCGGAAGCAGTGGCTGGAGCCGCTGCTGGCCGGTGAGATCCGGTCCGCGTTCGCGATGACCGAGCCGGAGGTCGCGTCCTCCGACGCCACGAACATCACCACCCACATCGAGCGGGACGGCGACGAGTACGTGGTCACCGGCCGCAAGTGGTACATCTCCGGGGCGATGAACCCGGACTGCAAGATCTTCATCGTCATGGGCAAGACCGACCCGGACGGCGCGGACATCCGCCGCCAGCAGTCCATGATCCTGGTCCCGCGCGACACCCCGGGCGTCACCGTCACGCGCGCGATGCGGGTCTTCGGCTACGAGGACCACTACCACGGCGGCCACGCCGAGGTGATCTTCGACCACGCGCGCGTACCGGCCTCGAACCTGATCGGCGAGGAGGGCGGCGGCTTCGCCATCGCCCAGGCCCGCCTCGGTCCGGGCCGGATCCACCACTGCATGCGGCTGATCGGCATGGCCGAGCGGGCGATCGAGCTGATGTGCCGCCGGGCCGTCTCGCGCGATGCCTTCGGCAAGGCGCTGGCCCAGCAGGGCGTGGTGCACAACTGGATCGCCGACGCGCGCGTGACCGTCGAGCAGCTGCGTCTGCTGGTCCTGAAGACGGCCTGGCTGATGGACACGGTCGGCAACCGGGGCGCACACACCGAGATCCAGTCCATCAAGATCGCCACGCCTCGCGCGGTCGTCGACATCATCGACCGGGCCATCCAGCTGCACGGCGCGGGCGGAGTCAGCCAGGACTTCCCGCTGGCCGAGCTGTACGCCGGCGCCCGCACCCTGATGATCGCGGACGGCCCGGACGAGGTGCACCAGCGCTCGCTGGCCCGGCGGGAGCTGAAGAAGTACCTGTAGGCGCGCCGCGGGGGCCGGAGGGGCGTGTCCCGCCCCTCCGGCCCCCGCTCCCCCGAGGTGTCGGTCAGCTGGGCGTGGACGCGCTCAGCGTCCAGCCCTGACGGCAGCTGTGCCCGAACACGCCCACGTCACAGCCCTCGACGCGGAAGGTGTAGGCGCCCGTGGTGCGCTCCTGCACCCGCACCCGGCCGGACGTCCCGCCGCCCACCTCGCGCTGGGTGCCGTTCGGGTCGGCGGCGCTGGTGTAGCGGATCAGGAACCGGTCGTAGCTGTACGGCGACGTCGTGCCCCAGTTGAAGTAGGCGTAGCCGGCGTCCTCCCACGCGGCCACGACCATGTTCGATCCCTGCCGCGGCGACCAGGTGACGTTGCCGTAGTCGAAGTACTGGCGCTTTCCCGCGTAGACGCCGCCCAGGTAGACGTCCTTGGTGTAGCTCCGCGGGCAGCCCAGCCAGCCGGTGGACCCGCCGAGGGCGTTCCAACGGCCCTTGATGTGCGACTCGTTCACCGGGATGCCGCAGGCGGCGCTGCGGGCCTGCGACGGTGCCGGCGCGTTCTGCGCGGCGGCCGGGACCGCGGTGGCGGTGCCCAGTGCGAGCAGCGAGCCCAGCACGACGCCCGTGAGACGCCGGTTCAGTGTGCGCATGATGTTCTCCCCCGAAGGTCTTGGCTTTCCTGTCCTGAGCATCGCGCCGATGGCGGCCGGGAGTTGAGAGGAATCCACCGGGCGGGAGGCGGAACCTCTCCCGGGTGGACCGGGAAGGGTTCCCATGACACCCGGGCGGCCGAACCGGGACGATGAGGGCATGAAGGACGGGCACGGGCGGACCCGGCGGCGCACCCTGGCGGCGTACGCCCTGTTGGGGCTGGCGCTCGCCCAAGTGGCGGCCGGGGCGGTGGCGTTGGCGATGGCGGACGTCGCGGCGCGGGACCTGGTCCGCTACGACATGGTCGTCGATCTCGCGGTCGGCTTCGCCTACCCCGTCTGCGGCACGGTGATCGCCCTGCACCGCCCGCGCAACCCCATCGGCTGGCTGCTGATCGGGTACGGCACGGGCCACGCGTTCACGGGGCTGTCGATCGGCCTGGGGGTCGAGGGGCTGCGGCTGGGCTGGCCCCCCGGGCTGCTGCACGCGATCACCACGGTGGGGCGGCACACCTGGATCATCGGCAGCTCGTGGGCGTTCGTCTTCGTGTTCTTCCTGTTCCCCGACGGACGCCTGCCCGACCACCGCTGGCGCTGGGCGCTGGTCCTGCAACTGCTGTCCTCCCCGGTCGACTTCGCGGTGTGGGCGCGGGACGACTGGGGGCTGTTCCGGGGCACCGCGGCAGAGCCGTCCTACCTGCCGGTGCCGGCCGGCTGGCTGCCCTCGCTCAGACTTGCCGAGACGGCCAAGGCCTGTCTGGTGCTGGCCGCCGTGTTCGCCGTGATGGCCATGCGCTACCGGCGCGGCGGGGAGCAGGACCGGCGCCGGATGCTGTGGCTGATCGCCGGGATGACACCGCTGGCGCTGAGCGTGCTGCTCCAGATCTTCGGCTTCCCCGCGGTCTACACGTCGTGCTGCACGCTGTTCCTGCCGACGGCCATCATGATCGCCGTGCTCCGGCACGAACTGCTCGACATCCGGGTCGTCGTCTCCCGGAGTCTGCTGTACGGCGCCCTGACCCTCGGTGTGATCGCCGCCTACGTCGGTCTCGTCACCTTCGTCCAGTCCCAGCTGGCCCCGCTGCCCGACCTCCTCGGCCCGGCGCTGGTGACCGTCACCCTCGCCGTCGCCTTCGAGCCCGCCCGGCGTGGGCTTCAGCGCATGGTCGACCGGGCGCTGTACGGCGAGCGGCACGATCCGGTGGGCGTGGTCTCCCGGATCGGCAAACGGCTCGCGGGGACCGGGGTGGGTGCGGTGCCGGAGGCGGTGGGCGAGGCGCTGCGGCTGCCGTACGCCTGCCTGGACTCCAGGTCGGGGACGGTGAGCGGGAGTTGGGGGACCCCGGTCGACTCGGTGCACACCGTCGCCCTTGACTACGACGGTCACTGTGTCGGCGAGCTGGTGGTCGGTCTGCGGCCGGGGGAGCAGCAGCCGGCGCCCGCGGACCTCGCCGTCCTGGAACTGCTCGCGGTGCCGCTCGCGGCGGCCCTGCACGCGACCGACCTGACCCGGGAGTTGCAGCTGTCCCGGGAACGGCTCGTGGCCGCCCAGGAGGAGGAGCGACGCCGTATCCGCCGCGATCTTCACGACGGGCTGGGGCCGACGCTCGCGGGAGCGGCCTTCCAGGTGGACGCCGTGGGCAATCTGCTGGCGTTCGACCGGGAGCGGGCCATCGGTCTGCTGGCCGAGCTGCGGGCCGAGATCGGCGGGGCGGTCGGGGAGGTCCGGCGGCTGGTGGACGGGCTCCGGCCGCCGGACCTGGACCAGCTGGGGCTCCTGGGCGCGCTGCGGGAGCGGGCGGCCCGGCTGTCCTGGCGTGCCGACGGCACCCCGCTGCACATCCGGATCGAGGCACCGGAACGGCTGCCGGTCCTCCCGGCCGCCGTGGAGGTGGCCGCGTACCGGATCGCGGTCGAGGCCCTCACCAACGCGGCCCGGCACGCCCGGGCCTCCCGGGTGGACCTGCGGATCCGGATCGGCGACGCCCTCTGCCTGGAGGTGTCCGACGACGGCACCCCGACGGCCGGGGACGCCCCCTGGCGACCGGGCGTCGGCATCACGTCGATGCAGGAACGCGCCGCGGAACTCGGCGGCCGCTGCACGGCGGGCCGCGGCCGGGTGACGGCCAGGCTGCCGCTGTGAGGGGCGGGTGGTGGGACGGCGTGCGGCGGGGGCGGCCCGCCGGGGTGCGAGGTGTTCCGGAGCGGGTGGTGCGGGCGGGGGGCGGCGAGTGGGAGGGAGGCGACGTGGCGGGACGCGAGGCACGGGCGGGAAGGGGCGCCGACGACGGTCGTCCGGGTGTGTGGCCGGAGGCGGCGGTGGAGAGCGGGAGTGGTGCCGGCGGTGTGGCCTCGGAGGTGCCGGAGGGGGGCGCCGGTGAGGAGGAGGTGCTGCGGGTCGTGCTGGCCGATGACCATCCCGTGGTCCGTACCGGGCTGGCCGCGCTGCTGGAGTCGGTGCGGGACGGGAGCCCGCGGGTGCGGGTCGTCGGAGTGGCGGCCGGCGGGCGGGAGGCGGTGCGGGCCGCGGTGACGCTGCGCCCGCACGTGATGGTGATGGACATCCGGATGCCGGACCAGAACGGCATCGACGCGACACGGGAGATCGGCCGGGTCGCCCCTGCCGTGGCCGTGCTGATGCTGACCATGGTCGAGGAGGACGACTCGGTGTTCGCGGCGATGCGGGCCGGCGCCCGCGGCTATGTCCTCAAGGGCGCGGGCCAGGACGAGATCGTCCGGGCGATCCGCGCGGTGGCCGCCGGTGAGGCGATCTTCGGCCCCGGCGTGGCCCGGCGGGTGCTCGGACAGCTCGGCCGGCCACCGCAGCGGCCCGACCCGTGCCCGACGCTCACCCCGCGGGAACGCGATGTGCTGACCCTGATCGCCGAGGGCCGGCCCAACTCGGCCGTGGCCGCCCGGCTCGGCCTCTCCCCGAAGACGGTCAGCAACCACATGTCGGCGGTTCTGACGAAACTGGGCGTCGCCGACCGCGCGGAGGCCGCGGCCTGGGCCCGCCAGGCCGGACTCGGCCCCACGCCGGAGCCGTAGGACCGCCGGTTACGGACGCAGCGCCCGCAGCAGCAGGTCGGCCAGGTGGTCGGCGACCTCCTGCGGGCCCATCGGGCCGTCCGGGCGGTACCAGGTCGACAGGTGGTGGACCGAGCCGAAGTGGTAGTCCACGACGAGGTCGGCCGGGGTCGCCTTCGAGAAGACGCCCGCTTCCTGGCCCTCCTCGACGAGCGCGCGGAAGCGCTCGTGGTACTTGCGCCGCTCGGCCCGCACCTGCTTGTTCTTCTCCGGGCTCAGGTGGTGCATCGAGCGGAAGAAGATCATCGCGTCGTCGAGGTTCTCGATCGTGGTGACGACGACGTCCGCGGCGGCGGCCCGCAGTCGCTTCTCGATCGGCTCGTCGGTGCCCGCGAGCGCGTCCAGGCGCTCCTGCTGGACGCGCAGCACGCGCGCGTACACCTCGTGCAGGAGGTCGTCCTTGGATCCGAAGTAGTGGTACAGCGCCCCCTTGGTGACGCCGGCCGCCTCGACGATCTCCTGCACGGAGGTGCGGTCGTAGCCCTGCTCGGCGAAGAGCCGGGTGGCGGCGGCCAGCAGCCGCTGCGGGACGGGCGTACCGTCTCCGTCCGTCGTTCTGGGCACTGTGCCGCCACCTGCCTTCCGAGAGGTCATTCGCTGTTGTGCGGTTGGGAACGCAGTTCCCGACGGAGGATCTTCCCACTGGCCGTCTTCGGCAAGTCGGGCAGGATCTCCACCTGCCGCGGGTATTTGTAGGCGGCCAGTCTCTCCTTGCAGTACGCGGCGAGCGCGTCGGGGTCGGTTTCGGCACCCGGACGGAGGCTGATGTACGCCTTGACGGTCTCCCCGCGGTATCCGTCGGGCACCCCGACGACGGCCGCCTCACGCACCGCCGGGTGCGTGTACAGCACGTCCTCGACCTCGCGCGGCCACACCTTGAAGCCGGACGCGTTGATCATGTCCTTCTTGCGGTCGACGACGTACAGCCAGCCCTCGGAGTCCATGAACCCGATGTCACCCGTGCGCAGTTCGCCGTCCGGGAAGGTCTCGGCGGTCGCCTCCGGCCGCCGCCAGTACCCGGGCACGACCTGCGGTCCACGTACGACGATCTCGCCCTGCTCGCCGAAGGGCACCTCGACGCCGTGGTCGTCGACGATCCGTACGACCGTGTCGGGCCCCGGCACGCCCACGGCGAGCGTCCCGGACACCGGGTCGACGGGCGCCTCCCGCTCCGGCGGCACGGAAGCACAGGGCGCGGAGCACTCGGTCAGCCCGTAGCCGTTGCGGATGTACGGCCCGAAGCCGGCCCGGAACTTCTCCACCAGGGCGGGCGGCAGCGGGGCCCCGCCCGAGGAGATGTTGACGAAGGACGAGAAGTGCTCGGGGGTGACGTCCGGGTGGGCGGCCAGCGCCATGAACGCGGTCGACGGGCCGACCGTGTAGTGCGGCCGGTGCTCGGCGAAGGCGTCCAGGACCACGCCCGCATCGAATCGGTAGGTCAGCACGAGCGTGCCCACGCTGGTCAGACACGCCCCGAGCTGGCAGACCATCCCGGTGATGTGGAACAGCGGGGCCAGGGCGTAGTACACGGGCCCCTCGGGCAGCGGGAGCCCGGTCCGCTGCCGCTCGGCGTTGTACATGATGTTGCCGTGCGTGTTGGTGGCGCCCTTGGGCGTGCCGCTGGTGCCGGAGGTGTAGCTGATCAGCGCGATGTCGGGGGGCGTGACGTCCCGTCCCTCGGGCGCCTTGTGCCCGGCCCGCGCGACCGCCACCAGGTCGTCGGCGTCCTCGGCCTGCGGCAGCCGCTCGAAGGTGAGCACGCGCGCGTCCCCGCGGGTCTGGAAGTCCAGCTCGCATCCGGTGAGCACGATCCGCACCGGGGAGCCGGCGGCCGTCTCGCGCAGATACGACTCCCAGGCCCGGTCGGAGCAGATCAACGCGGCCACCTCGCCGTCCCGCAGGACATGGCCGACCTCTCCCGACTTGTACATGGGGTTGACGGGCACGACGACCGCGCCCGCCTTCCAGGCACCGAGCAGCGCGAGCACGAACAGCGGGGAGTTCTGGAGCAGGATCGCCACCCGGTCCCCGCGCTGAAGGCCGCGTGCGGCGAGATGTCCGGCGACGGAGTCGCTGAGCTCGTCGACCTCGCGGTAGCCGAGCCGGCCGTCGAAGTAGGCGAGGAAGGGCCGCTCCGGGGCCTCGGCGGCGGCCCGACGCAGCGCGTGCACGAGGGACTCATCGGGGTCGACCGGACCGCGCTGGGCCTCACTGAGCAGGCCCAGCCAGGGCTTGGCGGCGTAACGGGACTCGCTCATCGGACCTCCTCCCACTTGCGCTGGAGGTGGTTCATGCCGGCCAGCCAGCGATCGGGCTCGGCGGCCCGCGTCCGGTAGTACTCGGCGACCTCGGGGTGCGGCAGGATCAGGAACCGGTCCTCCTCGATCCCCCGGAACAGGGCCTCGGCCACGTCCTCCGGCTCGACGGCGGTCGGCTTGAGCACCAGGTCACCCGCGGTCCCGGTGGCCGCGAGCATGTCGGTCCGCACGCCCTGCGGACAGATCGCGTGCACCTTGACCCCGCGGTGCCGGTACGTCAGCGACAGGTACTCGGCGAAGGCGAGCGCCCCGTGCTTGGTGACGGCGTAGGGCGCGGCCCCGATCATGGTCAGCAGCCCGGCGGCGGACACGGTCGACACGAACCGCCCGCTCCCCCGCTCCAGCCACTGCGGGAGCAGCGCGTGAGCGGCCCGGACGTGGGCCATCACGTTGACGTCCCAGGAAGTGGCCCAGGCGCTCTCGTCGAGCGAGTCGCCGCCGAAGGCGACGCCGGCGTTGGCGCAGTAGACGTCGACAACGCCGTCCAGGGCGTCACGGGCCTCGGAGATGACGGCAGAGGCATCCCCGGCGACGGCGATCCCCCCGACCTCCTCGGCGACCGCCTTGGCCCGCCCGGCGTCGAGGTCATTGACGACGACCCGGGCCCCTTCCGCAGCAAACCGACGGGCCAGAGCAGCCCCGATGCCACCTCCCGCTCCGGTCACAACCACTCCGGCACCCTGCAGGGCTTCCACCATCGGTCTCCTTCGACTGCGGCTCGACTGCCCCGTCAGACTAACCGGTCGGTATGTTCAAGGAAAGGGCGACGGAAACCTACCGAGGGGCGCGGGGAACCGCGCGACGAGCCACGACGTACCGGCACCCTCCCCACAACCCGCGGGAGCACCTAACGTGCACCTCATGCGCCTATCCAGACGAACCCTGCTGGCAGCGGCAACGGCAACGGCGTCACTGGCCTCCGCATCTCCCACCCAAGCAGCTCACCGTCGCAGACGGACCGGTTTCGAGAACCTGGCCGCGACAGGCTACGAACAACTCCAAGGGCAACGTGTCGGCATCGTCACCAACCCCACCGGCGTCACCCGGGACGTCCGCCACATCGTCGACGTGATGCACGCCGACGAAAGAGTGAACCTCGGGGCCGTCTTCGGCCCCGAACACGGCTTCCGGGGCACCGCCCAGGCCGGCGGCTCCGAGGGCCGCTACGACGACCCCGCGACCGGCCTCCCCGTCTACGACACGTACCTGAAGAGCGGCCGGCCCCTCGCCGACATCTTCACCGCCTCCGCCGTGGACACCGTCGTCTTCGACATCCAGGACGTCGGCGCACGCTTCTACACGTACATCTGGACCCTGTACGACTGCATGGAGGCGGCCCAGCTGGCCGGCAAGCGCTTCGTCGTCCTGGACCGCCCGAACCCGGTCACCGGACGCGCGGCCCAAGGCCCGGTTCTGCACCGGGAGTTCGCGACCTTCGTGGGCCGACAGCCCATCTCGCAGGCGCACGGCATGACCGTCGCCGAACTGGCCCGGCTCTTCAACGGCGAGTTCCTCACCACCCCCGTCCCCCTGGACACGGTCCTGATGACGGGCTGGAGGCGCTCGGAGTTCTACGATGCCTGGGACCTGCCCTGGGTCCCGCCGAGCCCGAACATGCCGACCCCCGACACCGCCCTGGTGTACTCCGGCACCTGTCTCTTCGAGGGCACGAACCTCTCGGAGGGCCGCGGCACCACCCGCCCCTTCGAGCTGCTCGGCGCGGAGGGCCTGGACGGCCGCTGGGCCGCCGCCGCGAACGAACTCGGTCTGCCCGGTGTGCACTTCAGGGAGGCCTACTTCGCCCCCACCTTCTCCAAGTTCCAGGGAAAGACGATCGGCGGCGTACAGATCCACGTCCACGACAGGTCGGCGTACGACCCCGTCCGCACCGGCATCGGCCTGCTCGTGACCGCCAAGAAGGCCTGGTCCGGGTTCAGTTGGCGCACGGACAACTGGATCGACAAGCTCACGGGATCCACCCGGGTCCGCACGATGATCGACGCCGGGGCCGGCACCGACGAGGTCGTGGCGGGCTGGCGGGAGGAGCTGAGCGCCTTCCGACGGATTCGAAAGAATTACCTCCTCTACAGATGAGCCGTGAACTATGGCCAACTTCGCCCCGTAGCAGGACGATGCGCACCAGCGCGGGGGACGAGGGGGTCTGTCATGGCGGATCCGGCGATGAGTGTGACGCCGTACTGGGAGCTGACGTTCGACGCGGACGGCGACCCGGACGGCGGCCGGCGGGACCGGCTGCTCGCGGAGGCGGTGGACCGGGGCGTCCGGGAGCTGGTCGTCTTCGCGCACGGCTGGAACAGCGACCGCTCGGGGGCGACCCGGCTCTACAGCCACTTCTTCGCCCCGTTCCCGGAGCTCGCGCCGGCCGCGAGACTCGGGTACGTGGGGGTCGTATGGCCGTCGATGCGGTTCTCCGACGAGCCGATCCCGGACTTCCCGCGGGCGGTGGCCGCCGAGATGCCGCCGCGTCCGGTGCTCGACAAGGACACCCGGCACGCGCTGCTCGAGACCTTCCCCGGACGGGCCACGGTGATCGACCAGTTGGCGCGGCTGCTGGACCAGCAGCCGCGTGAGGACGCCGAGTTGGAGGAGTTCGGGCGGCTGGTGCGGATGCTGGTGGAGGTCGTGCCGCCGGGGCCGCAGGCGCTGTTCGCGGCGGACACGCTGGCGGAGGGCGTGCCGCAGGACGAGCCGGAGATCCTCACCGGGTCCGCGGCGGCGGTGTGCGAGGAGTTCGCGCAGGCCCTCTCCCGTCTCGAATCACCCGACGGGGCCCAGGGGTTCTCGCTTCCCAACCCGTGGGACGGGGCGCACGAACTGCTGCGGCAGGGGACGTACTACGCCATGAAGCGGCGCGCGGGCACCGTCGGCGAGCGGGGGCTCGGCCGGGTGGTCGGGCAGCTCGCCGAGGCGGCGCCGGGGGTGCGGGTGCATCTCGTGGGGCACAGCTTCGGAGGCCGCCTGGTGTCGTTCGCGCTGCGCGGGCTGCCGGAGGGAGTGCGGACCGTCAAGTCCGTCACCCTGCTCCAAGGGGCCTTCTCGCACTACGCGTTCGCGAGCCGGCTGCCGCACGACGCGCGGGCGGGAGGCCTGCTCCAGGGGCAGCAGAACCGAATCGACGGGCCACTCGTGTGCTGCCACTCCCGCCACGACTCGGCGCTCGGCACGCTGTATCCGCTGGCCTCCCGCATGGCGGGGGACGCGCAGGGCGTCGGGGCCTTCGACATCGGCCGGGTGCTGGGCGGCAAGTGGGGTGCGATGGGATACGACGGGGTGCAGGCGGTGCCGGGCACGAAGGCCCTCTCGCTCGCCGACGCCCTCGCGGTGGAGCTGCCCGCGAAAGGCTGCGTGAACGTCGACGTGGCGGCCGTCGTCAGACGCGGTGGACCGCCTGCGGGCGCGCACAGCGACATCTGCCACCGCGAGCTGGCCCGGCTGGTGCTGGCGGCGGGCCGTATCCACTGACCCGCCGCCAACAGCCGTACTTCCTGGCGGTGTTACCGGTGCGAGGTGAACTCCACCACCTGCTGGAAGGTCGGTCGGTTCTGCCAGCTGATGTTGTAGTGCTTGATGCCGCCCAGGGTGCGCTGCACGATCGAGTCGGCGCACCACTGGTCGCCCGCCGAGCACAGGTCGTCGCCGGGGTAGACCTGGGCCGCGGTCTTGCCGGCCGCGGTCTTCAGGGTGCTGATCAGGATGTCCCGGCAGGCGCTGAGGCTGCCGCCGCCGCAGTACTTGTCCGCCGGCGGGCCCTGCACGCTCTCACCGAGCACCGCGCGGACGTCCTTGTCGACGTAGCTCCACCAGCCGTACTGGAAGGAGCTGCCCGCGTGGGCGCCGGTCGGGCCGTGCGCGGCCGAAGGGGACTCGTCGACGGGCAGGTTGGCCTGCATGGCGGTGTACAGGCTGGTGCCGAGCCCCGGTTCGAAGATGCCCTTCACCAGCAGCGGCCACCACGCGTCCAGGATGCGGATCGCGTCGGCGTCGGCGTACTTCTTCGAACCGGCCGACGTCTCGGTCCGCTTGCCGCCGGCCGTCAGCCAGGTCTGGAGCTTGCTCACCGCGGCCGCGGCCGTGGAGTCGGTGACCGTGGAGCTGTTGATCACCTTGAGCAGGTCCGGCAGGACGTCCTCGGCGCGCAGGTCGGCCAGGGAGGCGTCGGCCATGGCCTTCACCAGCGAGGCCCGGGTGACCCCGCCCGCGGCCACCAGCTTCTTGACCCGGTCCTCCAGCAGGTTGCCGCGATGCACGGACCCGTCACCCCAGGACGCGGTCGCGTAGTCCTTGGCCTGCTTGTTGTTCCAGGAGATGTAGTAGTCCTGGTCGATGGAGTTGGGGTGCGCGGACGCCGGGGTGTAGTCGGCGGTGTTCGTCGCCGGGTTCCAGTTCTTCCAGTCGTACGCCGCCTGCGCCCACACCGGGAACTCGGCGTCGACGCCGGACGCGCGCACCGGGTTGTTGCCGCTGTTGTAGTACGCGGTGTGCGCCGAGTCGGCGTAGAACCAGTTGAAGGTGTAGTTGATGTGCTGCACCGCGCTCTGGAAGGTCCCCGGGCTCTTGACGTAGTCGGGGTCGTTCAGCATCTGGAAGCCGATGATCGAGTCGGCCTCGTGCATGAAGGACGAGCGCAGGGTGGTGTAGGCGACCTTCTTGCCGCCGACTGTCGCCCGGTACTCGACGGGGCCGTACTTCGTGCGCCAGACCCTCATCGTGTACGACCCCGCGGCGGTGCCGTCGGCCGTGGTCGGGGCCCAGCTGTTCTTCTGCTCGATCTTGTCCATGGCCGTGCAGGTGCCGTGGAACAGGTAGTGGTAGTCGTCCTGGCACAGTTCGACGGCGTAGGTGTCGATGATGTCCTGGCCGGAGGTCGTGGCGGACCACGAGTAGTCCTGGCCGCGGCCGAGTTCGACGTACATGCTCAGGCCCGCGAAGGAGGCGCCGCGGGCGCTGATGCCCGGGCCCTGGATCTCCTGGAGCATGAGGAGCTGGGGGGCGAAGTAGCCGGTCTGCGGTCCGAAGACGGCGACGGGGTGACCGCTGGCCGTGTACTTCCCGCTGACCACAAGGGCGTTGGACATCCCGCGCCTGGCGGAGGTGAGGGCGTTCGCGGTCGCCGTGGCGGAGGCCGCGCTCGCGCTCTGGTCGGCGCCGGTGCCCGTGGCGTCGTAGACGAGGGGCTCGGTGGCCACCGAACCGGCGTCGGGCAACGCCTGGCCCTGCGCGTTCGCGGGCTTGGCGGCGTACGGGAAGCTCTCGCCGTTGTGGACGGTGAGGACGGCCTCGGGGTCGTTGCGCTCCCGGAAGGACTCCCAGACCTCGGTGCCCTTCGCCACGCCGTACTGCTGCTGGGCCGCCATCAGCGAGATGGCGTTGTTGACCTCGCCGCCGCCCCCGGAGCCGAACAGGGCGCCGATGACGGAGGCCAGCGCGACCAGGTCGGTGATCTTGAAGTGGTCGATGGTGCCGGCGTTGGTGACGGAGTCCTTGTGGCCGGTCAGGACGTACTCGCCGGGGAAGTAACGGCCGCTGTCGGAGGCGTCGATGTAGGCGTTGATGCCGGCGAGATAGGCGTTGGCGTCGGCGAGGGCCTGCTGGCCGCGGGCGCCGTTGGCGGCGACGGCGTTGTCGATCTGTGCTTGCAGATCCGCCTCGCTGTAGGGGGCGTTGCGCCAGAACTGCTGCTCCAGGCCCTGGTTGGAGGCGGCTCCGCCCGCGAAGGTGGTCAGCTGGCCGCGTCCGACGTGCCGGAAGACGTCCATGAGCCACAGCCGGTCCTGGGCGGCCGCATAGCCCGCGCCGAACTCGGTGCCGTATCTGGTGGTACCGGTGATGTGCGGTACGCCCGTCTTCTTGTCACGGACGATCGTCACGTCGGTGCGCCCCGCGGGGCTCAGAGTGGAGGCCACTTGATCGGAGGGGACCCCGAACGACGCGTCGTTGAAGAACGTGTTGATCGTGGAGTTGGTGAGTGCGGGGTACCCCTTGGCCAGGTTGGCGTACGGGCCGAGCTGGTCCTCGGCGTGGTCGGGCTGGGTGCCGAAGGACTGGTTGAGGAGCACCTGCGCGAGGGTGGCATTGCCGTTCTCGCCGGGCGGCAGGATGTCGGAACACTGGCCGCCGCAGTAGTCGTTGGCCGTCGCGGTGTCGGCGGCCGAGGCCGTCTGGGCAAGCGGGGACAAAAGACCGGCAATCAGGACGCATACGGATGCGGACTTCAGGAACCCGGTGAGTCTGCCGGGAGTTCTCAGTCTGTCGAGTGCGGTGCGTGAGGTGCGCCGTGGCATGGCAGCTCCAACCGACGGGGGGTGTGGCCGGACGTTACCGCCGGTATCCCCGGGATTGAAGATGAACATGCGTCAAGTTTTGGCAGGGGTTCTCGAGCTTATGGGGGGCATCGGAAATCGGATGGAGCCAAATCGCTTGTCGATACGTCTATTCGGCAACGCCGCGCGAAGTCCGTGCGACGACGCCGAAGTGACCGAAGTACAGGTGCAGGTGTGACGGAGGTGCAGGGCGATGGCCGGTTTCCGGAGTCTGGCGAGACAGGTGCGAGATCCGCGGTGCGATCTGGCGCTTCGGCGCTACTCGCTGCGTAAATGCCTTGAGCGGTTCGCTCCTTACGGGCACAGGGCGACCTGGGACCATTTGTGCTCCCGGGCGGGTTTCGGTCCCGAGGACCGCTCCCCCGATCCGGCGCGGCTCGTGGCCGCACTGGAGGAGCTGGAGGAGGCGCGTTCGGTCTGGCTGGCCTACGAGGTCGAGTTCGCCGAGCGGCGCAAGAAGGAGAAGCACGACGGGTTGCGCAGGCCGGGAAGTGTGGACGACTGGCACCGGCTGACCTGGGGCGGGTTCGGAGTCGCGTGGTGCGACGACCCCCGGGTGCACCCCGATGACTCACTGGCCGACGTACTGCACAGGCTGATCTCCGCGCTGGAGCGCGAACCGGGCGCGGTGTGCCCGGTGTGCGACGGGGAGCGGCTCGTCTGGAAGTACGAACTGGACCACGAACCCTCGACCGGTCCGGTCTGTGTGGACTGCGGGATCCTGGTGCCGCGGCCCGTGCTCACCCCGGAGGCCCTGGCGGACGCCAGGCGCGGACGGTTGCTGATGTCGGCCTAGAGCGTCATGAGCGTACGAGCGCACCGGGGGTGCGCCGGGGATGCCGCACCCCCTGTTTGAACAGGGTCGAGCTGTCGGTGCCGCCTGGCACCATCGAGGAATGGTGCAGGTGTGTCTCAACGGTCCGCGCGGGGCCGCCGACGGGACGGCGGTGCCGCTCACTCCCGCGTCCATGGCGCGGGCGGCGGCCGAGGCCGTCGCGGCGGGCGCCACGGACATCCATGTGCACCCCAAGACGCCGTGCGGGCAGGACAGTCTGTCGCCGCGGGTGGTCGCGGCGACGCTTGAGGCGATCCGTGCGCGGGTGTCGGTCCCGGTCGGTGTGACGACCGGCGCCTGGGCGGAACCGGACCCGGCGGCCCGGCTCGCCCGTGTCCGGGGCTGGACCGTGCTGCCCGACCACGCCTCGGTGAACTGGCACGAGCCGGGCGCCGAGGAGACCGCCGCCGCGCTGATCGACCTGGGTGTCGGTGTGGAGGCGGGCATCTGGTCGGGCACGGACGCGGCGGTCCGGTTCGCATTGTCTCCGCTCGGGCCGAAGGTACTGCGCGTGCTCGCGGAGGTGACGGACACCGACGCGGCGGAGGCATCCGCACGCACACTCCTCAGCGAGCTGGGCATGGCTCACGGTCGCCCCGTGCTGCTGCACGGCGAGGACGCCGGCGCCTGGCCGGTCCTCCGGCTGGCGGGTCGCCTGGGCCTCGCGACCCGGGTGGGCCTGGAGGACACCCTGCTTCTGCCGGACGGCCGACGAGCCACCTCCAACGCTCAGTTGGTGACCGAGGGGCTGGTCCAGTACGGGTGTGCCCAGCGGGCGTCGTAGGTCAGGGCTCCGGGCGCGGGGCGGGGAGAGGTGACCCATGGCCCTTACGGCTCAGCGGCACGTGTCCGGCGCCTCCGCCCATTCCCGCTCCGGGCGCCCGTTCTTCTGCCGGCCCTTGCCCTGCTCCACCAACAGCCGCGACCCGGTCAGCCGGTCGCCGAACATGTCGTCCGGGTTGGACAGGACGCAGGTGTCGAGGGAGAGACAGCCACAGCCGATGCAGTCGGCGAGGTGGTCGCGGAGACGGTTCAACTGCTTGATGCGTTCGTCGAGTTCGGAGCGCCAGGCCTCGGAGAGGCGGGCCCAGTCCTCGCGGGTGGGAGTGCGCTCCTCGGGGAGTTCGGAGAGGGCGTCACGGATCGTGGCCAGAGGGATGCCGACGCGTTGGGCGGCCCGGACGAACGCGACCCGTCGCAGCGCGTCACGGGAGTAGCGGCGCTGGTTGCCCGTGGTGCGGCGGCTGCTGATCAGGCCCTTGGACTCGTAGAAGTGCAGGGCGGAGACCGTGGCGCCGCTGCGGGCGGCGAGCTGGCCGACCGTGAGTTCGTGGATCTTCTCGGGAATCTGGGGCACCCCTCGAACCCTACCCATGCCGTCACCCTCGCGGTCCGTTGACAGGGACTCCCCGGCCGACCATGCTAAGCAGTCGCTTAGACATCATACGGCAGGAGGCGGGACATGGCAGAGCCGAGGATCTTCACGGGCGCCGACGACCTGAAGGCGGCGGTGGGCGAGCAGCTGGGGTACACCGACTGGCTGGAGGTCGACCAGAAGCGCATCGACCTGTTCGCGGAGGCCACCGGTGACCACCAGTGGATCCACGTCGACCCCGAGAAGGCCGCCGCGGGCCCCTTCGGCACGACCATCGCGCACGGGTATCTCACCCTCTCCCTGCTGCCGCTGTTCGGACCGCAGCTGATCAAGGTCGAGGGTGTGAAGATGGGCGTCAACTACGGGACGAACAAGGTGCGTTTCCCGGCGCCGGTCCCCGTGGGCTCCCGCCTGCGCGCCACCGCGCAGATCACCGGCGTCGACGACGTGGCGGGCGGTGTCCAGGTCACCGTCGCCTTCAGCGTGGAGCGCGAGGGCGGCGACAAGCCGGTGTGCGTGGCGGAGTCGGTGTCCCGCTACTACCTCTGAGCGGCTACTTCGCCGCCCCCACCATCCGCAGCACGAGGTCGGCGTCGAGCGCGCCGACCTCGTCGGGCGTCCAGGGGCCGTCGACGTTGAACCAGCGGGCCACGTCGATGCAGAGCGACATGACGGCGAGGGTGGTGCCCTTGACGTCGAGCACGTCGAACTCGCCGGAGGCCACGCCGTCCTCGATGATCCGGCGCACCTCGGCGTCGCACTGGCGGCGCAGGTCGAGGATCTCGGCGCGGGCGTCGGGGCCGAGGGAGTCGAGTTCGTACTGGACGACCCGGGCGGTGGTGCGGCCGCCCGCGTGCCAGCGCACGAAGGAGCTCACCGCGTCCGCGAGCCGCTCGGTCGCGGTGCCCTCGCGGCGGGCCGCGACCTGGAGGATCTCCAGCGCCTTGGTGTGACCGATCCGGCTGATGCGGTGCAGCAGCTCTTCTTTGGTCTTGTAGTGGATGTAGAGCGCGGCGGGGCTCATCCCGGCCCGGCCCGCGATGTCCCGGGTCGTGGTGGCGTGGTAGCCGCGCTCGGCGAAAGCCTCCACCGCCGCGACGAGCAGCCGCCGCGCCGCGTCGGGCGTGACCTCGCCCCACGCCGACGTCTCGCCGCCGGCCGTGTCCTCCGCCGTACTCATCGCACGCCCCTCTCCACTGTCCGACCCCCACCATACCGCCCAACCTGAGCGAGCGCTTAGACTCCCCGATCAGGGGCGCCTGCGGTGACCGGACCGGGGGCTCGCGCACGACGCATCCGGGCGCCGTTCCGCCGGAAGGGCTCCGTGGCCGCGAGGCCGGATTTTTACTGCCGGGGGCGGACCGAGGGCGGGCGGCGGGGAGCCCGGGGGCGTGGGCGCTCGGGCGAGGCCGGGGGGTGACCGATCGAGACGGGTCAGAGGCGCCTGGGCGGTCGGGACGATTCCGGACTGGTGGGACCGTCCGGACACGTCGGACCCGAATGGAGCGGTCGGGGCTGGTCGGAGCGGGCCCAGGCCGGTCGACCGAGGCGGTCCGGGCCGGTCGAGGCGGGCCCAAGCCGGTCGACCGAGGCGGCCCAGGCCGGTCGAGG